>DASYGV010000045.1:0-12641 GCA_035999335.1 Thermoanaerobaculia bacterium
GCGCCCGCGCGCCGCGCTTCGGCGCCGGCTTTGTGCTCGGATGATTCAGTCGGGGCTGCTGTCAGGTGTTCATCGCACTCAGTCACTCATCTAGGCGAAAATCGATTTCTTGCGCTTGTCGACATTTTTGAGACAGCCTCCGCTGCCGCCGCACTCCATATGAGCCTACTTCGCCGACTCGGGCTGAAGCCCCGCCTACGTTCAGTCTCCGCTCCGATACTTCGACTTGAGATACTTCTCGACCTTGCGGCGCTCGTCAGTATCGAGTGCCGTCTGAAACAGGATCACCTCGGCGATCTCCACCGCCGCGGCCTTGTTGTCACCGGGATAGGTGCCTCCGCCGATGCCGCTCCAACTCGATTCGGGAGAACCGGTCAGGGGAACGTTCAAGGCCACGGAGAAGCCGGTGGCGGACATCATGGCCGCTTTCCCATTCACGAACACTTCCGTGTCGTGAATGAAGCCCGTGCTGATTGCAGTCAACTGCTTGACCTTTCCCGAGGCGGAGATGTTGCGGTGCGTGGCCCGGGCGTCGTTGCTGAAGCCGGCGTAGATGTCCGCGACGTCCACGGAATTCCCGGAGCAAGGGCTCAAGGTCTCGATTCCCCAGTACTCTCCGGAGACGTTGGCATCGCCTCCGATCGAGAACGGATAGGTCTTCTGGCAGCCCGGGTCCAGCGGTGCGTGGTAGCGATAGACGATGAAGAGCGAGATGTCCTGGAGCACCGCCGAGCCGGTGAGCTTGAGGACGTCGTCGATGCCGTCGAAGTCCACGGCCGGGTGACCGTTGATGCTGTTGCATCGGTAGACCGGTCTCCGCGACGCCGAAGACTGCACCGCGTCGAAATCGTTGCCGCTCGAATCGGGCCAGCGTCCGACCGGCGCTCCGTCCGCGACATGCGGCAAGGCCTCGGGCGCGAACCACAGAAGCAAGCCCGGAATCGATGCAATGTCGGACGTTTGGGAGCAACTGTTGTCGTTCTCCTCGTCGTCGTCCGCGAAAACGCTGACGGTGAGCGATGCGGCCAGGGCAAGAGCGACCAGGATGCGCAAGAGATGACGTACTTTCATCAGACCTCCATCAGGTGGGGTTAGACTTCACCTGTTCACCTACAAAGGCGCGAAGCGAGTCCGAATTGGAGGGTGGTGTCCGAAAAAAGATGGACGCTCCGATTCCAGAAGGCGTGACGCAGTTGCTGCAGCAGTGGCGGGCAGGAGACGAGTCCGCGCTGGAGCGATTGATGCCGATCGTCTATCGCGAACTGCGCCAGCTCGCGCGGAGATGTCTCTATCGCGAGCGCGAAGGACTAACACTGCAGACGACGGGACTGGTGAACGAGGCCTATCTCCGGCTCGTTCGATCGAATCGAGTGCAGTGGCGCGACCGGGTGCACTTCTTCGCGGTGGCCGCGCAACTGATGCGGCGCGTGCTCGTCGACGAGGCCCGCAAGCGCCAGGCTCAGAAACGCGGCGGAGCGCTCACGTGCCTTGCGCTCGATGACGCTAACGTTGCGTCCCATGAGCGACACATCGATCTGCTTGCCCTCGATGAGGCGCTCGAGCGGATGGAGAAGTTTGCGCCGCGCAAGTCCCGGGTCGTGGAGATGCGCTTTTTTGGCGGGCTGACGATCGAGGAGACCGCCGCCGCGCTCGACGTCTCCGCGGACATCGTGAAGCGTGAATGGCGCACGGCCCGGCTCTGGCTGCTGCGCGCGCTCGAGGCCGGCGATGGAACAGGCGCGATGGGACCAGATTGAAGAACTGCTGCAGGCCGCGCTCGATGTCGATCCAGCACGGCGCGCGGCATTTCTTCGCGAGGCCTGCAACGGAGACGAGCAGCTCGCGCTCGAAGTCGAAGCGTTGCTTGCCGCTGACGCCGGCGGCGATCTGCTCGAGTCGACTGCTATCGCGGGCCTGACTCTCACCGGCCGGACCATCAGCCACTATCGGATCGAGGCGCGGATCGGCGCGGGAGGAATGGGTGAGGTCTACCGCGCCCGAGACGAGACCTTGCAGCGCATCGTTGCGTTGAAAGCGCTGCCTCTCGTCTTCACCGCGGACCCGGAGCGCGTGCGCCGGTTCGAGCAGGAGGCGCTGGCGGCGTCGCGCCTCAACCACCCGAACATCATCACCATCTTCGAGATCGTACGGTCGGAAGGCGAACACTTCATCGCCACCGAGCTCGTGGAAGGCTCGACCCTCCGCGCACTGCTCGACGGCGGGACCTTCGAAGTCGACCGCGCGCTGGACATCGCCATTCAGATTGCGGCGGCGCTCGATGCGGCTCACACGGCGTGGATCATTCATCGGGACGTCAAACCCGAAAACGTCATGGTCCGCGGCGACAGGCTGGTGAAGGTCCTCGACTTCGGCATCGCCAAGCTGAGCGAAGAACCGGCCGAGGCGGCACGATCGACGCCGGCCTCGATCTCGCCGTCGAACCTGACCATGCCCGGAGCCGTTCTGGGGACGGCGAGCTACATGTCGCCCGAGCAGGTGCGAGGCGAGCCGCTCGACGCGCGCACGGACCTCTACTCCCTCGGTCTGGTCATGCGGGAGATGGTCGCGGAACCGCCGCGCGAGTTGCAGCGCATCATCCAGAAACTTCTGCGGCCGAACCGCGAGGAACGTTACCCGTCGGCCGCCGCGCTGCTCGTCGAGCTCCGCGCGTTCCAGCGCCGGCTCGAAAGCAGAACCGCGCGCAGACTCGTTGGGATCAGCGCGCTCGTCGTGATCGCGGCCCTCGTCGTCACCGCCGCCGCCGCGATGCTTTCCGTCCATGAGACTTGGCAGGAACGCGTGCTGCGGGACGGACACACGGCCGCGGCCAGGCGGGCGGTTTTTTCCCCGGACGGGCGTCTCCTCGTCACCTGCGGCGAGGACGATCAGATCCTCGTCTGGGATTTCGCGAGACGCGAACGGATGGCTACGATCCCGGCGCCCGCTCGTCATCTCGCGTTCTCCCCCAATGGGCGGTGGTTCGCATCGGGAGCGATCGACGGCACGGTCACGATCTGGGATGCGGAGAGCTTTCAACGGCTGCGAGCTCTCCGCGTCGAAGGAGGCGAGATCGGTGCGCTCGAGTTCTCGCCGGATGCGAGGATGCTCGCGGCAGCGACCACGACCCCGCCTCAGGGCAGGACCACCGTTTGGAACACCGCGCGATGGAACGAGGTCGGTCAATGGCCGCGAGCCAGCTCCTACGGCACGTTCGCGTTTTTGGACGACGGGCGACGGCTTCTGAGCTCGACGTCGCTGACGACCCTCGATCTCGAAGATGGCGGCCTCGACTCCGGCCGGGAGCCGCTGATGAGCGCGAACTGGCTCGCGCTCTCCGCTGGCCGGAATCACCTCGTCACCGTTTCGTCGATGGGAGAGGTTTCGTTCTACGCTCTGCCGGAGTGGCGGTTGCTCTCGCGGCATCGAGCGCATCGCGATCACGGACGCTCGATCGCGGTCTCCCCTGATGGACGTTTCGTTGCTTCGGCATCCGAGGACATCGTGCTCTGGGATGCGGCGGCGCAAACGAAGATCGCGCGTTTCGAGCACTCGGCGATCGTATGGAGCGTGGCCTTTTCGCCGGATGGGCGCTGGCTCGTTTCGACGCATGGCGACGGTGCGGTGCTCGTTTGGGACATCGTGGAACGCGAACGCGTTGCGAATCTGAACGAGCACAGTGCCGCCGTACGGGCGGTCTCGTTTTCGCCCGACGGCCGCAGCATAGCCTCGGCCGGCGAAGACCGCTCGGTGACGATCTGGGACTCGAGCCTCGGACGCAAACAGGCCGTTCTGGCGGGACATGACACGCGCGTGATGTCGCTCTCGTTTTCCGCCGACGGCGGGACGTTCGCATCGCAAGATCAGGATGGAACGGTCATTCTCTGGGACGTAGCGCGGCGAAAGCCGCGTCTGAGCATTCGGCCTCAGAACCCGATGGCGGCGTATTGCGTCGCCGTTTCGCCCGACGGAAATTCCATCGCGAACTTCCGCGGACTGTTCGATACGTCCGACGGCCGGATGGTGGCCAGCTTCGAGGGCTGGACGTTCAATCATCCTTACGGCGCCGTCTTCTCGCGCGATGGACGCCTGTTCGCCGCTGCGACGCCGGCAGGGTGGGTTCTCCTGTGGGACGTCGAACGAAGAAGGATGCGCGAACAACAGCAGATCAGCGGTGCGCTGATCGCGATTGCGTTTTCGCCCGATGGGAAGTGGCTGGCGACGGGCGAAGACGAGGGAGTGGTGCGGCTCTGGTCGGTCCGTCCTTTGCGCAACGTCGCGATCCTCGGCCGCCACACGGCGCGCGTGAAGTCGGTCGCATTTTCGCCTGACGGCGAGACGGTCGCCTCCGCCGGCGACGACAGGATGATCGCTCTTTGGGATGTGAAGCGCCGCAAGCTTCGCGCGACGGTCGGCACTCACGCGTCGCCGGTGTACTCCGTCGCCTTTTCCCCTGACGGGCGGCGACTGGTTTCCGGCGAGCACGATCACTCCGTCCGCGTGTACACGCGTAAGCGCTCGCTCTGGGGCTACTCGCTCGAGTGAACATGCGCCGGAGGCGCTCCAGAGGGTAGCCGGTGGCGAGCGCAACGCGCCGCCACCGGGAACGTGGGGGCCGCGAGAGACCCGCCCCGGCAGGGGCGGTAGACGTTTCTCTGCCACCCCTCCGGGGCGGAATGTTGTGCGCGACATCGTCACCGGTGGCGGCGCATTTTGCGCTCGCCACCGGCTACCCTCTGGAGCGCCTCCGGCGCAATTGAGGGTGCCGGCTATTTCGCCTCGTGATAGTCGTCGTGCAGCTTCACCGGTTTGCTCGCCCCTTTGAGCCGGATGTTGAGCATCTCCACGAAGACCGAAAACCCCATCGCGAAGTAGATGTAGCCCTTCGGGATGTGGAACTCGAGTCCCTCCGCGACGAGCGCCATGCCGATGAGCAGAAGGAAGCTGAGGGCGAGCATCTTCACGGTGGGGTGGCGATCGACGAACGCGCTGATCGGGCCGGCCGCGAAGAGCATGATCCCGACGGAGATGACGACGGCGGTGATCATCACCGCGAGATGCTGGGCCATGCCGACGGCGGTGATGACGGAGTCGAGGGAGAAGACGATGTCGAGGAGCATGATCTGCACGATCACTGACCTCAGCGACGGTGCGCCCTTCACGACTTTTTCGCCCTCAGGACCTTCGAGCTTGTCGTGCACTTCATGCGTGGCCTTGCCCATGAGGAACAGGCCGCCCGCGAGAAGGATCAGGTCGCGGCCGGAGATCTCGACGCTGGCGATGGTGAAGAGCGGCGCCGTGAGTCGGACGATCCAGGCGAGGGAGAGCAGCAGCAGGATGCGCATGATCATCGCCCCCGCGAGACCGATGTTCCGCGCCTTTTTCTGCTGCGCCGCGGGCAGCTTGCCCGCGAGGATGGAGATGAAGATGACGTTGTCGATGCCGAGGACGATCTCGAGGACCGTCAACGTCAAGAGCGCAACCCAAGCCTGCGGGTCGGACAACCATTCCATGTGGTGTTCTCCTCAATGCCGCCGATGATTCGGCGCGGTGCGGATTCTAATGTGAAGTCTAGGAGTGCGGTGGCGAGGTGGTGTTGGGCGGCTTCCACCCTCCGACCCCCCGCCACCGCACTCCTAGATCCATTCACCGGTCCCCCTCCTCCATTCACCGACGCTCGCGAGACGCGCGCCCATCCTCGCCGTACCTTCCTCGCATGAACATCGCGGAGGCAAACATGAACGACATTCAAACCCCAACCGGCGAGCAGCCGGAATCGCGCATCTCGGCAGGGAAGCTCGTGTTCGGAATCGCGCTCCTGGTCATCGGCGTCCTGACGTTCTTCGATGCGATCGACCTCTGGGAGTGGCGGGAGATCTGGCGCTACTGGCCCGTCATCCTGATCGTCCTCGGCGTCTCGAACGAGGTCGACGCCATCCGGACGCGCAGAGGCGGAGGCGGATACATCCTCATCGCCGTCGGCGTCTGGATGCTCGCCGGCTCGCAGGAATTCCTCGGCCTCGACTACCGCAGCGCGTTCCCGCTGGGCGTCGTCGTCGCCGGTATCGGCGTCATCCTCCACGCGCTCCTCGGCGTGGAACAGAAGAAGGAGAAAAAGTCATGAACACCACTACCACCGATCCCTTTCGCATCACGCCGCGCCTGATCATCGGCTTCGGCATCCTCGCCCTGGGCATGCTCTGGACGCTCGATAACATGGACGTCATCGAGTCCGAGCCGATCACGCGCTGGTGGCCGATCATCCTCATGGTCATCGGCCTGGTAAAGCTCCTCGACCGGCGCGCGAACAAGTTCGGACCGATCGTCCTGATCGCCATCGGCGGCTTCTTTCTCCTCGATGAGGCGAACCTGATCGACTTCGATCTCGGCGATCTCATCCCGCTCGGCATCGCGCTGATCGGCGCGAAGGTGATCTGGGAAGCGGTCACGCGGCGCAATCGCGCCACCGACGTGGTCGGCGATTCCGACGCAGTCATCCATTCGTTCGCGATGATGGCCGGCGTGAAACGCCAGAGCACCTCGCGGGAGTTCCGCGGCGGCGACGTGAATGCCATCATGGGCAGCGTGGAGCTCGACTTGCGCAACGCGCAGATCCGCGAAGGCGACGACGTGATCGTCGACGCGTTCGCGATGTGGGGCGGTGTCGAGATCAAGGTCCCTACGAACTGGCGGGTGGTCGGCAACGTCCTCCCGATCATGGGCGGCTTCGAAGACAACACGCACCCAACCGGCGAGTTCGGCCCCACGGTGACGATCCGCGGCACCGCGATCATGGGTGGGATTGAAGTGAAGAACTGAACGAGTGCTGAGTGCTGGGTGCTGGGTGCTGAGTAGGGCGGTGGGACTCAGCACTCAGCACCCAGCACTCAGCACCAGACTGCCATGCATCCCGTCTTCGCCAAACGCGGCCGGCTCGGCCTTTACCTGCTCGCCTGGAGCGTGCTGGCGATCCTGCTTGCGCTTCTGGTCATGCGGCCGGAGCGCAGCGGGGTCGGGGCGGCGGTCCTGCTGACGATTCCACCGACGCTTGCGTACGCGTTCATCTGCCTCGCCGCGTGGTATCCCGTTCGCGCGATGCCGCTGGAGCGCGCAGGAACCGCGCCGCTCCTCGCCACACACGGCTTCGCGGCTGTGGCGCTCAGCGCGTTGTGGGTCATCGCGTTCAACCTTTGGGCGCGGACGCTCGCCGTGACCGTCGGCGTCGAGCGCATCGCGGCGCTCTTCGTCACCGGCGCACTGCTGTACCTCCTCTCCGTCGCGCTCCATTACCTCCTCGCGGGACTCGAGCGCGAGCTCGCGATCAGGATGCTCGCGCGCGATGCGGAGCTGAAGGCGCTGAAGGCACAGCTCGATCCGCACTTCCTCTTCAACAGCCTCAACTCCATCAGCTCGTTGTGCGGCTCGAACCCCGCGTCCGCGCGAACGCTGACGACACTCCTCGCTGAGTATTTGCGCAAGAGCCTGCGCATCGGCGGCGCGGAGTCGATCTCGTTGTCCGAGGAGCTCGAGCTCGTGTCGAGCTACCTCGCGATCGAGCGGATTCGTTTCGGTCCGCGACTCGAGATCGCGCAGGACATCGACGAGAGCGTGCGCGCGACGCGCGTGCCGCCGCTGCTGCTGCAGCCGCTCGTCGAGAACGCGGTCAAACACGGCGTCGCGCATCTGCTGGAAGGCGGCGTCGTGCAGATCAGCGCCGCGCGCGACGGCGATCGCGTGCGCATCGCCGTCGAGAACCACTGCGATCCCGACCGCCCGTCGCAGCGCGGCGAGAACATCGGCCTCGCCAACACGCGCCGCCGCGTGGAGATGTTCGACGGACGAATGGAGATCGCGGAAGCGCCGGAGAGCTTTAAAGTGACGCTGTGGATCCCGTAATCGGAACGCCGCCGTCCCGGCGGCTGGCCAGGCGGCGTCCTCGCCGCCCGCAGAACGCAGGCGCGGGACGCCTGCGGGCCAGCCGGCGAGGACGCCAGCGTTCCACGGCCAAACCATGATCAAGGCGCTCATCGTCGACGACGAGGCTCCCGCGCGCGAGGTGTTGCGCGAGTTCTTCGCGGACTACCCGCAGTTCGTCGTCGCCGCGGAGTGCGCGAACGGCTACGAGGCGGTGAAGGCCGTCGCCGAACATCGTCCCGATTTGCTCTTCCTCGACATCCAGATGCCGAAGCTCGACGGCTTCGAAGTGCTCGAGCTGCTGGACCGCAAGCCGCACGTCGTCTTCGTGACCGCGTACGACGAATACGCGATCCGCGCGTTTCAGGTGCACGCGATCGACTACCTGCTCAAGCCGTTCAGCGCCGCGCGGTTCGCCGAGGTGGTGGCGCATGCGGAGGAGATGGTGCGGCGCGGGGTGCCCGCGGACACCGCGAGCGCCGCGGCGGTCGCGCGCAAGCCGCTGCAGCGGATCGCCTTCCGCGACGGCGGGACGATCGACGTCGTTCCCGTGCAGCGCATCGACTACGTCGAGGCGCAGGACGACTACGTACACGTCTACACACGCGGCCAGAAGCACATCAAGCAACAAACCCTCGGCGACCTCGAAGCGCTGCTCGACCCGACGCGCTTCATCCGCGTGCACCGCAGCTACATCGTGAACGTCGAGAGCCTCGCGCGCGTGGAGCCGTACGCGAAGGACAGCCGCGTGGCGCTGCTCAAGGACGGGACGCGCGTGCCGATCAGCCGGGCCGGGTACGAACGGTTGAAGGGACTACTCTGATTCAAACACCACCACGCGCTCTGCGTCTCCGCGCACGACCGCCCGTCCGCGCAACTGCAGCGCCGCGCCGCGATCGAAGTCGACGAACAGCAGCGCGCAGCGCGGATTCACGACCAGGTTGCCGAGGCTGTTGAACATGTTGTTGCCCGGATAGTCGGGCCACGACAGCCGCGTCGGCGACTCGACCCGCACGAACCCCGCGGGGCCTCCGCGATGGGATGCATCGGCCGATGGGGGGCGGGCTTCCAGCCCGCTCGCGTCGGGCATCCTGCCCGACGCTGTTGACGAAGCCGAGCGGGCAGGATGCCCGCTCCCCAGATGGCTCGTCGCGATGAAGAACGTGTCCGCCGAGGCGATGACGTCCGGCGACGCCTCGCGCAGCGCGACCGGCGCGAAGACGCGCGGGTGGATGTACTGCGGGCAGTTCGAGTACACCTCCCGCGTCGTCACGATGATCGAATCGCCGCGACGCACGGCCGTGCCGTTCACGCGCATCCGCCGGCGCGTCGCGAGATCGATGGCCAGGAGTCCGATGATTCCGGTCGAATCGACGTCATCGAAGACGCGGTGGCCGAACGTCGGCGTGATCGTCAGCGTGCGTGCGTCCGTAGCCGTGACGAAACCGGGTGCGCCGCCGAGGAGCGATGCGGTCGGCGCGCCGGACGCATCGACCGTCGCCGCGATGACGAATGGCTGCGCGGCGACGAACGCCGCCGCCACCGGCGGAATCTCCGCCGCGATGATTCGCGACACGCGATCCGCCAGCTCGCGGACGCCCGCGCGCCGCTGCATCTCCAGCTCTCCTTCGTGATAGCGCATCAGAAGAACCCGCACGTCGGCGTGCCGCCGCTCGGCGCCGTTCCAGACGCTCCGTCCTTCGCGTAGATCTCGAGGCGCGTGCCGTCGGGATCTTCGAAGAAGATGCCGCCCGACTGCGCGCCTTCGCGGTGAGGAACGATTCCTTCGTAAGCGAACGTCGCGCCTCGCGTCCGCAGACGCTCCTCGGCCGCGCGGACGTCGTCGATCGACGGCACCTCGAACGAGAGGTGATGCAGGCCGGGCGCGCTGTTGTCGAAGCGTCCGGCGCTCTGTTCCCAGAGGGTGAGCACGAGCCGTTCGCCGTCGCCGAGGAAGGCGAAGCGGCGGCCGGCATCCTCGGAGCCGCCGATACGAGTGAGGCCGAAGACGTCCGCATAGAAATCGTGCGAGCGGTCCAGGCTGGTGACGTTGATTCCGACGTGTCCGGTGGTGGTGGTCATTCCGTTCTCCTATAACCGTCTAACTCTAACGTTGATGGTTATAGGTCGGAACGCGTACGATGTCAACTGACAAAACTGAAAATGACGGTTAGAGACGAATTCCTCTTCATCGGCGGCGACGTCGCTCTCGACTTCCTGAACACGGAGATCGTTCGCGACGGCGAACCGGCCGACCTCCTCGGCGACGCCGCGGCCCTCGATCGCTGGCTGCACGACGCCGGCCTGGGGCGCGTGCACGCGGGCGCTGCCGCGTTGCGGGAGGCAAAACGACTGCGCGCGGCGCTGCGCGAGATCGCGGGGGCCCTCGCCGACGGCAAACCGCCGCGCCGCGCGGCGATTCACCTCCTCGACGAGGAGCTTCGCCGCGGCAACGGCTCGCTCGCGTTGCGCGCGGCCGAAGGAAAGTTCACCGTCGAATTCGAGCCTCGCGATCCCGACGCGCGGTTCCTGCTCGCGCGCGCCGCTACGACGTTCCTCTCCTCCGCCGATCCGTCGCGCATCCGCCGTTGCGGCGGCACGAACTGCGTGCTCTTCTTCTATGACGCGACCAAGAGCGCGACGCGCCGCTGGTGCAGCATGGCCGGCTGCGGTAACCGCATGAAAGCCGCTCTTCACTATCAAAGGACGAAACGGACGTAATGGACCCGCTCACGCACACGCTCCTCGGCGCTACCCTCGCCTCCACGCGCCTGCGCGACACCACGCGTCTCGCCACGGCCGCGCTGGTCATCGGCGCGAACCTGCCGGACATCGACGGCATCCTCTACTTCACCGGCCACGACGACCTCGCCCTCAGCTTTCGCCGCGGCTGGACGCACGGAGTGCTCGCACTGATCGTGCTGCCATTCTTGCTGACCGCTCTGCTATTGCTGTTGGGGGGCCGGCGCCCGGCCGGCCGTCCCACCGGCGCCCCGCCGGTGCGCCCCGCATGGCTCCTCGCCCTCTCCGCTCTCGCGATCCTCACGCATCCGTTCCTCGACTGGCTGAACAACTACGGCATGCGCTGGCTGATGCCATTCGACGGCACGTGGTTCTACGGCGACTCGGTTTTCATCATGGACCCGTGGCTGTGGCTCATCCTCGGCATCGGCTGGCTCGCGCCGCGCCGCGCGACGCGCGTGACGATCGCCATCTTGGCCGTGTGTACGCTGCTGCTCGCGTACGTCGTCGGACAGCGCTCGATGAACTACCTCGCGGTGGTCGGCATCGTCGCGGTGATCCTGTTCCTCGCCCTGCTGTGGAAGCCGCGCGTGCAATGGATCGCGACCGCAGCGTTGCTCGTCGCGTTCGCATACATCGGCGCGCGCCTCGTCATCCACGAATTCGCGGAGCGGCAAATCGCGCGCGAGTTGGCAACGACCGAGGTGATGGCCTCGCCGAATCCGCTCGATCCGACGCGATGGGACTTCGTCGCGCGCACGGGCGACGTCTATCGCTTCGGCCGCTTCACGTTCCGCGATGGAATGTCGCTCGCGGCGGAGCGTCTCCCGGTCCCGACACCCTCGCCGGAGTGGGAAGCCGCGAAGCGCGATCCCACGATCCAGGGCTTCCTGACCTGGGTGCGCTTCCCGTGGTACGAGATCGAGCCCACGCCAACGGCGACGCGCGTGCTCGTGCACGACGCACGCTACGCGGTGCGGCGGCGGGTGGGTGGCGGGTTTGGTGGCGTGGAGGTCGTCCTTCCGAAATGAAAGTCGCGGAATGCTGATCTCTGACGAATTCACCGTCCCGTATCAATCACTCGCGGACTGGGCGGCACTCACGTCCAGTGCCGTGATCTACGTTGCATGGGCTGCTCTTGTCCTGTACTGGGCTCGGACTTTCGCTCGACGGACGAAGATGCGCATGTTGTCCGCATTGCTGACAGTGGTCCTGCTGAGTATCGGGTTGCTGGGGTACGGTCTTCTCTTTGTGCAGTTGGAGCAGTTGGCGTTCGGCATTGCAGTGAGAGCAGCATTCCCGGAACCGATCAGTCCTGCCGCCGACCTTCTTCTCGCCGATCTGGTATCCGAACGGGGGTGGGCGTTCATTCGCAGTCCACAGGCCTTCGGAATGCGGGGATTTGCGTTCTACGCACTCCCGTTCCTCGGCATAGCCGGAGTGTTGATGAGAGCTCGGACTCGGAGCTGAGCCTGCTCCCCCTGGCGCCCTATGGGTGCGGGCGATTCTGCCGCGATCGTGAAAGGGAGCTCGACCTCGGCGAATGCGTGTTCTTCCATTTCAACTGGTCGTTCTCGATGTTTGCCGCGTAACTATCGGAGCGTTTACGGCCACGTGCCGCGACGAGCTCGGGATCGAGCGGGTCGTACAGCGCGCCGGCGAGCATCTTTTCGCGTCCGTTGTCATGCAAACCAAAGGCACGTCCGTCCGGACGGGCCTCGCGACTGGCGACTCGACCGCGAGTCCCACCGATATCGAGCTCGAGTCCGTGAGACTCGATCGCGAGTCTCCTCGATATCGAGCTCGAGTCCGCGGGACTCGACCGCGAGTCTCATCGATATCGAGCTCGAGTCCGCGGGACTCGACCGCGAGTCTCACCGATATCGAGCTCGAGTCCGCGGGACTCGACCGCGAGTCTCCTCGATATCGAGCTCGAGTCCGCGGGACTCGACCGCGAGTCTCATCGATATCGAGCTCGAGTCCGCGGG
>DASYGV010000163.1:0-24839 GCA_035999335.1 Thermoanaerobaculia bacterium
CCGAGCGCCGCACGCCCGCCCTACCAGAGCGGTGGCTCCCACCCGTCCTCCCGCCCTCGCCACCGCACTCCTAGAAAAAACCGGCGTCGCGGCGCACCGTACACTGTCTACGCGCATGTCCCCGCGTACGCGCTTTCTCGTCGTTCTGGTCCTGACCGTCTTCGTGATCGGAGCGGCGCTCGGCTACATGGTCATTCGCGCGCGCCACTGGCACGAGCAGGGATGGGGCGGGATGAGCTACTCCATCGGTCCTGCCTCGCAGCGGCAGGTTGCCTGGATGGGCATTGGCCCATACCAGATCATGCTCACGGTCGCCGGCAGCCCCGCGGACGGCCGCCTGGTGTATCGCGACGAGATCCTCTCGCTGAACGGCATTCCTCGGGACGACATCGAGCGCTTGAAGGATCTCGATGCGAAGACGCGCCGCGGGTCGACCGTCGTCTACCGCATCCGCCGCGGCAAGCAGGAGCTCGACGTGCCCCTGCGCTTCGAATCGCCATTGCGCAGCCGTGTTCTCATCCTGCGCCACGTCGTGGCGCTCGTGGTCGGACTGACGTTCGTCGCGATCGGCCTGCTGCTCATCGCCCGCGCGCCGGACGACGCGCGCGCGACGGTCTTCTTCGCGCTCGCGCTGCTCTCCGCGATCGCGATCCTCGGCACGGCGGCGACGATCTACGAACAGAGCAACGCGCGGGGAATCGTTACGTCCGCGATCCCTCCGATCACGTCGTTCTATCTCTTTGCCGTCGCGGCCTTCATGTACCCGCCGCTGATCCTTCACCTCGGACTGATCTTTCCGCGCCGACGCGCGATCCTCGATCGCCATCCGATCATCCTGCGCTGGATCTATGCCGCGGCGCTCGTGGCCGTGCTCATGCTCCTGTTCACGATCGTGGTTCTCAACGCGGCCGGCTCGGGCCCGATCGAACAGAGCGATGCGGCGGTCCACGAGGTCTCGAGGCCCACCTTGTACACGGCGGCCCTCTTCGGTGTGTTCGTGGCGCTGAACATCCTCTGGGCCGCAAGGCGGGAAGGGGTGAAGCGCGCAATCGTCATGCGTCCGGTGCGCGTCTCCCTGGCGGTCGTGGGCCTGCTGTTCGGGCTCACCGAAGGGCTGGGCATGTTCATCTCGAAGGTCGCGGCCGGAATTGCCGGCGGACTTGCGATCGTGCTCCCGTTACTGGTGCTCTGGTCGTTCCCTATCCTCGCGCTGATCGCGCTCTACCACAGCTATCGCGAAGCGAACGCGGAAGAGAAGCGGCAGGTGACGTGGCCGCTCTGGGGACTGGTGATCACGATCGCCGCCAAGATTCTCTGCATCGTCGTCACCCTCGCACTGATGGCCTGGGTCGTGGTGAACAAGGCGGACATGATCGCGTGGCGCGGCGTCATTGAAGCGCTGCAAATTGCCCCGACACTCATCACCCTCGCGATCCCGATCTCCTTCGCTGTCGCGATTCTCAAATACCGGCTGATGAACATCGATCTCATCATCCGGAAGACGGTGGTCTACGCGATCCTCAGCACGGCCATCATCGTCGTCTACCTCGGACTGGTCGGCGGACTCGGCTCGTTCCTGGTCTACGCGTTCGGGATGGAGAACCAGACCACGATGATCATCGGCTCGACGCTCGTCGTCGCGGTGCTGTTCGTGCCTCTGCGCAACCGGCTGCAACTCCTCGTCGATCGAAATCTCTTTCGCCACAAGTACGAGTATCCCGAGGCGCTGCATGCGATTTCGGACGAAAGCCGCACTTCAGATGACGCGAACGAGTTCCTCACCTCGGCCGCGGAGAAGCTGCAACAGGCGTTGCAGAACAGGGCCGTGGTCATCTTCGCGGAGCGGCAGGACGAATACGTGGCCGTCGCGAAAGTCGGCGTCGCGGACTCACTCCTCGGACGGCTGCGCCTGCCGCACACGTTCGTGGAGATGCTCGACCGCCCATTCGATCCGCGGCGCCGTACGCTGTCGGAGGATGCGGCGGCCGCGCTTGCGCGCATCGAGGCTGTGCTGGTCGTTCCGATCGCGGCGCGCGGATTCATCGCCGCCGCGCCGAAGCTCTCCGGCGGCGAGTACGACGTCGAGGACATCGACTTTTTCCGCTCCGTCTCCGAGCAGCTCGCGGTCGGGCTCGGCCGCATTCGCATGTCGGCCGAGGAGGCGGACTTCGAGCAGGCGCGTGCGATCCAGCAGACGCTGCTGCCGCGCGAGATGCCACGCGTCGCGAAGATCGACGTCAGCGGTGTGTGGCAGCCGGCGCGCACCATGGGCGGCGACTATTACGATCTCCTTCCGCTGAGCGAGAGCGAGCTCGCGATCTGCATCGGCGACGTGGCCGGCAAGGGGATGCCCGCGGCTCTGTTGATGTCCGGGCTGCAGGCGGCGGTGCGTGCGTCGGCGAGCAGCTCGCCGCGCGATCTCTGTGAGCGCGTGCGCCGCGTCGTGGTCTCCAGTCTTTCCGGCGGACGTTTCGTCACCTTCTTCTATGGGACGGTCGACACCGCCGCGATGCGGCTGCGCTGGTGCAACGCGGGACACAACGCGCCGATCCTCGTTCGCGCGGACGGAACGATCGTGCGTCTCGCGGAAGGCGGTCCGGCGTTCAATCGACTCTTCCGCGGTGCCTACGAGGAGCGCGAGATCGCGCTCACGCTTGGCGACCGCATCGTCCTTTTTACCGACGGGGTGAGCGAAGCGGCGGACCCGTCGGGGGAAATGTTCGGAGAGGCGCGCATCGAGGAGCTGGTGACGGATTGTCGTGACCTCGCCGCTACGGAACTGCAACAAACCATTGTCGATGCCGCCAGCGCCTACAGCGGAGGGGATCTCGAGGACGATCTCACTCTGGTCGTTGTGCGCATCACGGAGTAGGATGTCCGTAATCATGCGGAAAGTGGTCCTCCCGGTGCTCGTCCTGTTGGTGGTCGCGCTTCCTTTGGCCGCGACGAAATCGCAGACGATCAGCGGGGAAGCGGTGGTGAGAACCATCGGACAGAATCGGATCGCGGTGCTGGTCGACACGGACGACGACAAGTCGATCGATCAGGGCTTCCTGCTCTCCTCCGACCTGCCGGTGTCGTCGACCAGTGCGCGCTGCCCGTCCGCAAACGTGGAGTTCACCGACAGCTACGTGCGCCTCACGTACGAATCGAAGGTGTTCGATCTGTACGTCGCCGGCTATCCCGAGCCGCCCGCCGTCACCGGCACGAAGGACATGACCAAGTTCGTCGGATACGCGCTCCAACACAGCAGCGGCAGCAGCGGCTGCAGCCTGGAGCGCGCGATGACCGAGCCCGGCGCGTGCTTCGGGTACGGGAAAGAGTGAGCCTGTCATCCTGAAGCCGCGCAGACGGCGAAGGATCCCCTGATTTGTGCGTATCGCGTGCTATCGGCAGGAGGTCCTTCGACTCGCTGTCGCTCGCTCAGGATGACAGGGGTTAGTTCACCTTCGCCGTAACGACCACAACCAGCGCCTTGTCGTTCATGGTCGTCGTTCCGATCACGACCTTCTCACCCTGCTTGACCGCGACGGGGGTCTCGAAGCCGACCGACTGGTACTGGATCGAGCCGCCGCCGAGGTCGAGCGGCACGCGCATCGAGAACTCGAAGTTGCCGATGTCGACCTTCTCCTCGCCGACGGTCACGCCGCGCAGCTTGTACGTGTAGAAGATCGGGCGTGAGTCGACGGCTTTCATGCCGAGGAGCGTCGACTCCGCGACGCCGGAGCCTTCGATGCCGGTGCCGGTCTTCGAGCGGTGTACGGTCGTCGTCAGCAGGCCGTAGTGCGGATAGCTCAGCGTCGACTGAAGCTGTTTGATGACCGGCGCGAGCTCGTCGGGCGCCTGTGCGTTCGCGAGCGCCGTCTTCGATCCGATCAGTACGGAGATCTTCAGCTCCATGTCCGGCGCCGGCGCGGCGGGACGATCGAGGCGTCCGATCGCTTCCTCGATGGCGGCGATGTTCTCCGGGAAGTCGCGCACGGTGATCGTGCGCAGCTCCTCGTTCATGCTGAGGTCCGCTCCTTTGAAGCCGCTGCCGAGGAGCTTCACGGCAGCGGTGATGACGCGCGGATCGCGGTGCTGGATGGTGAAGACTTTGTTTTTGTAGTCCTTGTTGGTGTTGAAGGTGTCCTCCGCGAAGGCGGCGTTTGCGACGAGAAGAATGGCGATGATCAGTTTTTTCATGAGCTCTCCTTTGGGGTGATCCAGATGATCCGTACCGTCGGATCGGCGGTGATGATCTCGATGCGGGATGCCTCAGAGTGGAGCGCCGGCGTCTCGCCGGCTGGCCGGGCGGCGTCCTCGCCGCCCGCCCGGGTGGCGGCGCGGGACGCCGCCACGACAGCCGGCGAGGACGCCAGCGCTCCGCGCTCCGCGATGACGGGCGCTTCAACGCGAGCCGCAACCACCGGCACTTCTGGCGTGCGTTCGCGCACGTACGGCACCGCCACCACGAGCAGCGACGCGACAAACGCGAATCGCAGCAGCATCGCCAGCCACGGACGCTCTTCGCGCTGCGCGATCTCTGCCTTCACCCGCGCGCGGATGGCGGCGAAGTCGGCGTCGCGCAGAGGGTGCGGCGTGCGGAGCTCGTCGAGGTTCATGAGTGCCTCTCGATCCATGCGCGCAGCTTCGCGCGGGCGCGGCTGACCTGGACGCGCACGGTGGTGACGGTGATGCCGAGGGCAGTGGCGACTTCCTCCGTGCGCATGCCTTCGACCTCGCGGAGGATCACCGCGAGGCGCTCCTTCGGCGGGAGCGAATCGACGGCGCGACGCAACAGCGCGAGCTCGCTCTGGTGAATGAGCTCATCGTCCGCGCGCGGTGCGGTGCTTTCCATGTCGGGAAGCGGCTCGAACACGCGCTTGCGGCGGTGGAGCGTATCGCGGCAGACGTTCACGGTGATGCGCGCGAGCCAGCCGGAGAAGTCGCGGTTCGCGTCGTATCGGCCGAGGAAGCGGTAGAGGCGGAGGAAGGTCTCCTGGACGGCGTCCTTCACGTCCTCCGCGTCGCCGAGGATGGCCCATGCGATCTGAGCCACGCGCCGCTCGGTCAGGACCATGAGCTCCTCGAATGCCGCGCTGTCTCCGGCCTGCGCCGCGCGGATGGTGCTGTCGAGCGAATTGGAGCGGGTGATTTCATCGATCACTACGGCGGTCATGCGTTCGGTGCCGTCTCGCTCCCAACTACTCGGTGTGGGCGCGAAACGTTTATCCGAACGTGTGACGGCGCGCGGCGGGTTACGTCACCGGCGTGAAGCGCCCACGCGCGGACTCGCGGATGCGCGCGATGTCCTCGCGCCGCGCGACCGACAAAGGCACCGTCGCGCGCATCGCGTCGATCACGCGCTCGGTCGTGAGCGGCTGCTTCGCGTACAGCGCGCGGTAGAGCGCCGCGATCACGGCCTGCTCGATCTCCGCGCCGCTGAAGCCCTCGCTCGCATCAGCGAGCGCGTGGAGATCGAATGCGGCGGGATCCTGTTTCCGGAAACGGAGATGGATGCCGAAGATGTTTTCGCGCTCCTCGCGCGTCGGGAGATCGACGAAGAAGATCTCGTCGAAGCGTCCCTTCCGCAGAAGCTCGGGCGGCATGCGCTGGAGATCGTTCGCCGCGCCGACGACGAACACGCCGTCCCGCTTTTCCTGCAGCCAGGTGAGGAACGACGCGAAGAGCCGCTGCGAGAGTCCGCCGTCCGCGTCGGCGGACGTGCCGGATGCGAACGCTTTCTCCACCTCGTCGATCCACAGCACCACCGGCGCCATCGCCTCGGCGAGCTGCGTCGCGCGGCGGAAGTTCTTCTCCGACTCGCCGACGTATTTCTCATACAGCCGTCCGGCGTCGAGCTTGAGGAGCGGCAGCTGCCATTCCCTGGCGATGAACTTCGCCGCGAGCGACTTTCCGCAGCCCTGCACGCCGACGAACAGCACGCCCTTCGGCGGAGAGAGATTCACCGCGCGCGCCTCCTGGCCGAAGCCGATGCGCGCGTGCGTGAGCCATTCCTTCAACCGCGCGAAGCCGCCCAGTTCGTACCGGTTCTCTTCCGCGGGAAAGAACTCGAGGATGCCGCCGCGCTCGATGATCTCGCCTTTGAGATGCACGACGCTCTTGATGTCCTCCGGCGAGAGCTTTCCGTCTTCGAGGATGGCCTGCGCGACGACGTGTCGCGTCTGATTGAGCGTGAGACCTGCGAGCGCCTGCACGAGGCGATGGACGTCGTCGCGGGAAAGGTCGACCTGAACCGACTGGCGCGCCTTCATCGCGTCGACCACGTGGCGGACCGCCTGACGCCGCTCCGCTTCGTCGGGAAGCTGGAGGTCGAAGCGCACGGCGAGGGAGTCGAGGTCGCGCGGCAGCTCGAGCGGCTCGCCGGTCATGACGATGGCCGAGCGCGTGTGCGTCATCTTCTGCGTCAGCTCCCGCAGCGCACGCGCGACCTCCGGCTTCGAAAGGTGCGGCGCCAGGTCCTTGAGGAGGTACATCGCGTCGCCGCTCATCTCCTCGATGTGCTTCAGCACCGCCAGCGCGTCCTGGGTATTGCCGATCGTGAGGCCGTAGCCGCGCCGGAAGCCGGTCGTGATCGACCACTCGAAGAGCGGCAGCTTCAGGTCGGCCGCGACCTCGGCGACGATCTCGCGGACGCGCTCTTCCTCGACCGTCTCGACGGCGATGAGGGAGTGGAAGGAGCGGACCAGGCTCTTGAGGTCGTGCACCGACTGGCGGTGGGACATAAAGGCGTTACTGTAACGCCCCTTGCCAAATATTGCACTCAGCAATATATTGCTAATTGCAATGAAGCTCGGCGAAAAGCTGGCCCACCTCCGGACGATGGAGGGATTCGCGCGCGGAGCGGGCCGCGAGCTGACCCAGGGAGAGGTCGTGAAAGCGATCCGCGAGGAGCAGGACGGCACGATCAGCCAGTCCTACCTCTCCCAGCTCGAGAGCGGCGCGCGCGCCCATATGACCGCAAACACCCGTCTTTTACTCGCGCGGTTCTTCAAAGTTCATCCCGGACATCTCGTCGACGATCTCGACGACATGCCGCCGGTGCGGCCGCGTCCGCGCCGGGAGCTCGACGACAAGCTCGATGTCTGGCTGATCGAAGGCTCCGAGGATTTCGCGGACGATCGGCGCCTCAGCGATGCGCTGCTGAAGATCGCGAAGCATCCGCAGTCGCGAGAGTGCCTTCTCGTTCTCGGGTCGTTCGTCGAGAACCGCTCGTTGCTCGATCGCCTCGTCGAGGCGTTCGCGCCGCCGCCCGCTCCGAAGCGGAAGCAGAGACGCGCATAAGGACAAACAATGACCACACTTTTCGTCGTCTGCTTCATCGCAGGCCTGGGACTCAGCGTCGTCTCATTCGTCTCGGGACTCGAGCACGTGAACGTTTTCGATCACGTGTTCCACGGCCATCGCGCGCTGCACCTGCCGCGATTCGCACGGCACGCCGGGTCGCGGCGCACGTCGATGATCAACGCCGCCGCGATCACCGCGTTCCTCACCTGGTTCGGCGGCGGCGGGCTGCTGCTCGAACGGCTCACGCCGTGGACGTTGCCTTTGATCTACACCGGCGCGGCCGCGATCGGATTCAGCGGCGGCGCGCTGATCAACAGCGTGATCAACGCGCTCGCACGCCGCGAGTCGACCGCGCAGTCGCTGTCGATGCTCGGCGTCATCGGCAAGACCGTCGTGCCGATCCGCGAAGGCGACGGCACGGGCGAGATCGTTTTCACGCACGCCGGCACGAGGCGCGTCGCCGGCGCGCGCAGCGACAGTGGACGCGCCATCGCCAAAGGAACCGAAGTCGTCGTCACGCGCTACGAAAAAGGCATCGCCTACGTAGCGACGTGGGACGAACTGACGTAGGACGTCGCGACGGGCTTCAGCCCGTCGGCGTCCGGAAGGAGAAAGAATCGTGTTCGCTCTATCGACGTGGGTTGTGGCAGGCGGCATCGTGGTGGCCACTCTGATGCTGCTCGGGTTCGTGGCCCAGATGTACCGGAAGGTCGGTCCGAACGAGGCATTCATCGTCTACGGCGTCGGCGGTACGCGCGTGATCAAAGGCGGCGGCACGCTCATCTTCCCGATGATCCATAGCTGGAAGGCGCTCTCGCTCGAGCTGATGTCGTTCGACGTCGCGCCGCGGCAGGACCTTTACACGCGCCAGGGCGTCGCCGTGACCGTGGAAGCGGTCGCGCAGATCAAGGTGAAGAGCGATCAGGAGTCGATCCTCACCGGCGCCGAACAGTTTCTCTCCAAGACTCCGGCGCAGCGCGAGGGCCTCATCCGCCTAGTCATGGAAGGCCATCTGCGCGGCATCATCGGCCAGCTCACGGTTGAAGAGATCGTGAAACAACCGGAGATGGTCGCCGACCGCATGCGCGCCACCTGCGCGGACGACATGGACAAGATGGGACTCGACGTCGTCTCGTTCACGATCAAGGAAGTGAAGGACGGCAACGAGTACATCACCAACATGGGCCGTCCCGACATCGCGCGCATCAAGATGCTCGCCGACATCGCCGCTGCCGAAGCGGATCGCGACACCGCCATCAAACGCGCCGAGGCTCTGCGCGAGGCGGCGATCAAGAAGGCCGAAGCCGATCAGCAGCGCGTGCTCGCGGAGGAGCGCATGCGCATCGAAACGCTCGCGGCCGCCGAGAGCCAGCGCATGATGATCGAGGCCGAGGGCCGCGCCTCGTCGGTCCGCACCGAGGGTTTGGCCGAGGCGGAGATCATCTTCAAGAAGGGCGAGGCCGAGGCGAAAGCGATGAACGTCAAGGCGGAGGCGTACCTGGAATGGAACCAGGCCGCGGTCGTCGACAAGCTGATGACCCAGATGCCGGAAGTCGTCCGTGCGCTCGCCGCCCCGCTCGCCAACGTCGACCGCATCACCATCGTGTCGACCGGAGACAGCGACACCGCCGGCGCGCACCGCATCACCGGCGACCTCGCCGCGATCGCCGCGCAGGTGCCGGCGCTGTTCGAGTCGCTCTCGGGCATGAAGATGTCGGAGCTGCTTGGCAAGGTGAAGGAGATCGGGGGAGGGAAGGCGGCGTAGGCCAAGAACTGTCATCCTGAGCCGCGGAGACGGCGAAGGACCTCCTGCCGAGGGCGAAGGGGGTCCTTCGCCGCGCTACGCCGGCTCAGGATGACAGCAACGCGGGACTAGATTCTTGTCACGAAACGTTCTTCGGCCTGCGCGCGTAAAGTAGACAAGCCATGGCCATCGACAAGAAGAAGGTCCTTCGAGAGATCCGCATCTTCGTTCTCATGATCCTGATCGTGAGCTCGCTTCGTTCGGCGCTGGCCGATTGGAACGACGTCCCGACCGGATCCATGAAGCCCACCATCCAGGAAGGCGACCGCGTCGTCGTCAACAAGCTCGCTTACGACCTCAAGGTCCCGTTCACCACGATCAACATCGTGAAGTGGGGCAATCCCGAGCGGGGGGACATCGTCGTCCTCTTCAGCCCCGTCGATGGCACGCGACTCGTGAAGCGGGTCGTGGCGGTCCCGGGCGATCAGGTCGAGATGCGCGACAACCAGCTCTTCGTGAACGGCCGTCTCGCCAAGCAGTCGCCGATCGCGATCGTCAGCTCCGACGACTACGGCTCGGCGTACGTGCTCGACGAAGACCTCTACGGACGCATGCACAAGGTCATGCTCACGCCGGAAATCCCCGCCGTTCGCTCGTTCGGTCCGGTCCCCGTCCCCGAGGGAAACTACTTCGTCCTCGGCGACAACCGCGACAACAGCAACGACAGCCGCTTCATCGGATTCATCGAGCGGCGCCGCATCGTCGGCAAGGCCGTGGCGGTCGCGTTCTCGCTCGACCGCAAACGCTACTTCGTGCCCCGCATGGACCGCTTTTTCGAAGGTCTCAATTAAACACGCCCCAGGAGAATGTTCATGAGGAAAGTCGCCGTCACCGCAGTCCTTCTCGCCCTGAGCCTGTCGCTCGGCGCGCAGTTGAAGGTCCCGAACAAGCCCGCGCCGTCCACGAAGAAAATGCCCCTGGCCGCGTCGGGAGCGCGCACGAACAATCCCGCGAACTTTCCCCGGATCAGCATCGAAGACGCGAAGAAGCTCTACCTCAATGGTCAGGCGGTGTTGATCGACGTTCGTTCGAACGAGCAATTCGTCCTCGGTCACATCAAGGGCGCGCTCAGCATTCCGGGCAGCCAGCTCATCAAACGCTTTGCCGAAGTGCCGCCGCGCAAGACCGTGATCACATACTGCGCATGCAGCGCCGAACAGTCGAGCGGCCGCGCTGCCTCCGACCTCATCGCCCACGGCGTGAAGAACGTCTTCGCGCTGAAGGGCGGCTGGGCCGAGTGGAAGAGCGGCGGACACCCGACCGCAGTCGGACCGAAGTAACGCAAGCGGCGGCTGTCATCCTGAAGCCGCGCAGACGGCGAAGGACCTCCTGCGGCTGCACGACACGCGCTCCGTCGGCGGGGGATCCTTCGCCGTCTACGCGGCTTCAGGATGACAGTACAATCCGCCGCGCTATGTTCAAGATCGCCGAAATCTTCGCGCGCGAGATCCTCGACTCGCGCGGCAATCCCACGATCGAAGTCGACTGTCTGCTCGACAACGGAGCCCTCGGACGCGCGGCCGTGCCTTCGGGCGCGTCCACCGGTTCGCGCGAGGCGCTCGAGCTTCGCGACGGCCAGAAGAACCGCTACCTCGGCAAGGGCGTGAGCCACGCCGTCGACAACGTCGACGTCATCGCCAAGGAGATCGAGGGGATGGACGCCCGCGAGCAGGTGATGATCGATCTGGTGATGAATCAGATGGACGGCACCGAGAACAAAGGGAACCTCGGGGCGAACGCGATCCTCGGCGTGTCGCTCGCCGTCGCGCGCGCAGCGGCCGAAGCGGCGGGGCTGCCGCTCTTCCTCTACCTCGGCGGCGCCGGCGCACGCACGCTGCCGGTGCCGATGCTGAACGTCATCAACGGCGGCGCGCACGCGGACAACAACCTCGACGTCCAGGAGTTCATGATCATCCCCGCGGGCTTCGATACGTTCTCCGAAGCGCTGCGCGCGGGCGTCGAGACCTTCCACCATCTCAAGAAAATTCTCCACGACCGCAAGCTCACCACCGCGGTCGGCGACGAGGGCGGTTTCGCGCCCGATCTGAAGTCGAACGCCGAGGCGCTCGATCTGATCCTGATGGCGATCGAGAAAGCCGGTTACCGCGCGGCGGACCAGATCTACCTCGGGCTCGACGTCGCCGCGTCGGAGTTTTACGACAAGAAGAAAGGCTACGCGTTCGAAGGCGTCGACCGCTCGAGCGACGACATGGTCGACTACTACGTCGAGCTGCGGAAGAAGTACCCGATCATCTCGATCGAGGACGGCATGTCCGAGGGCGACTGGGATGGCTGGGACTCGCTCACGGGAGTGCTCGGCAGCGGCACACAGCTCGTTGGCGACGATCTCTTCGTGACCAATCCTGCGATCTTCGCGAAGGGGATCGAGCGCGGCATCGCGAACGCGATCCTCATCAAAGTGAATCAGATCGGCACGCTCACCGAGACGCTCGAGGCGATCGAGATGGCCAAGCGCGCGGGCTATCGCTCGGTGATCTCGCACCGCTCGGGCGAGACCGAGGATTCGACCATCGCGGATCTCGCGGTCGGGACGAACGCGGGACAGATCAAGACGGGATCCGCGTCGCGCAGCGATCGCGTTGCGAAGTACAACCAGCTTCTGCGGATCGAAGAGGAGCTCGGCGACGCCGCGACGTTCGCGGGGAAGGCGATCTTCAAAGCGGCGCTTTAGGACGAATAGGACTCATAGGACGTATAGGTCCTATTCGTCGTACATGTCCTATTGGTCCTATCCCGCCACAATCGACTTGTTCAGCGTTTCCTTCAGCTCGCGGAACACGTTCTCGGGCGGGATGCCCATCTCGCGGTATGCCGTGGCGCGTTTGAGGAGCGTCTCCGCGGTCTTCTCGTCGAAGATGCGCGCGTCGACGGCTTTGTTGTTCAGCTCGCAGAATGCGATCAGCGACGCCAGGGCAACGCGACGATTGCCTCCGCGGAACGGGCGCGCCTGCAGCAGCGCGAAGATGAACGCCGCGGCCTTGTCGGCGAAGCCGGGATAGGCCTCGCGGCCGAGAGTCGTGATCTGCGGGCGCTGGACGGCGTTGACGAGACCGAACTGCGATTCCACGACGCCGGGATGGGCCTGGTTTCCGCCGAACTCCGCGCTGACCGCCTTGTGCAGCTCGACGACGTCCTGCACCGTCAGGTAGCGAACGCCTCCGTCAGTCGGTGAGCTTGCGGAAGGCGTTGGGATACTTCTTGACGGCGCGCTTGAAGGCGACGGCGACGGTGGGGTTGGTGAAGCCGCCGGCGTCTTCGATGGCTGGGGGGCGGGCTTTGGTTTTGCCGTTGTTGCCGGCTTCTTTGGCGGCGCTGCCTGCTTTTTTGGCGGTGGCGGCGGCGCTTTCTTTTTGGCTGGCGGCTTTGGCGCTTGTTTTTTTGGCGCTTGTTTTTTGGGGGCCGGCTTTTTGGACGCCGGCTTTGACGGCTTTGCGGCTTTCGCCGGCTTCTTTACCGCCGCCTTTTTTGCCGATTTGGACGGCTTTGCTGCCGGCTTTGGTGCTGCTTTTTTGGGTCGCTGAGGCTTGGCTGCTTTTGGCTGTTTTGGCTTTTGCTTGATCGCCATGCGTCATCTCAGTCCTCAGGCGGTCAGTGTACCGTCCTTAAGTGACTGAGTCAATGGAGGTTACGCTCCATTCAGCGTTTGACCCACTAAACATGGAGTGTGGGTAATCCACGTAAGTGACTGAAAAGGGGCAGCTTACTTGAATTGCAACCTGCACCGAATCTTGTGCATCAAACGCTGTCGGCTTCGGCGGCCACAACGGCCGACGCACCCGAATTGCCGGTTTCCTCGAATAGTGGTTTGGCGTCGATCGCAAGGAAGTCCCTGGCTTTCTGGGTGACCGTGAAGGTGTCGCCTTCACCGGTCAGAAACCCCTTTCCGAGCAGCGAAGCCGCCGGAGCTTCCCCGGGCGAGCCGGTCGGATGCTTGAGCGCCTTGATGGTCTCGAGCGGGAGCGTGTCGGTCGTGAGACGACGGAACTCCTGAAGGACGCGGATCTCCGCGGCGGTCAAATCGAGCGGGAGGATGATCGGCATGGCGGGGATTATAGAGTGCTGAGTGCTGGGTGCTGAGTGCTGAGTCACACCCGCCCGACGTGAAGCGAGGCCGACGCGGAGCGTCACTCGGCACTCAGCACTCAGCACTGGCATTTTGGGCACCAGTACGTCCCTCGCGCGTTGACGCCTTGTTTCTTGTACTCGATCCGCGTTCCGCATCGGAGGCACGGCTTGCCTCCTCGCGCGTAGACGTAGTGCTTCATTCGCGGATCGAGCGCGAAAGTCGTGATGCGCGACGGCGAGCGCTTCTCGACGTTGGCGAGCATCACTTTGCGCGCCTTCTTCAGGATCGAGTCGAGCTGCTCGTCGCTGATCTGATCGACGCGCGCGAACGGACTCACGCGCGCCATGAAGAGCACCTCGCTCTTGAACTCGTTGCCGATGCCGGAGACGACGCGTTGGTTGAGGAGCACATCCGCGATCTCGCTGTCGCCACTTGCGCGGATGCGGCGGCGGGCTTCATCGAAGTCGAAGTCCTCGCCGAGGAAGTCGGGTCCGAGATGGAGGAGATCATCCTGGCGCTCGAGCGAACGCGCGTCGTGGAACTCCGCGACCGGCACGTTGAACGCGACCGCAACCCACGCGTCGGTTTCGAGCAAAATGCGCATGTCGCTGCGCCGCATCCGCCATCGCTCGCCCGGACGGTAGATGTGCCACGAGCCGTTCATGCGCATGTGCGTGCGCAGATGCAGATCGCCGGAGAAATGCATGAGCAGGTGCTTGCCCGCAGCCTCGACGCCTTCGACGGCGCGGCCGGTTACGTCAACCCCGGCGAGCTGCGCGAACGCCGTCTCGAATCGTGTAACTGTCCGCCCGGCGAGCGCCGTGTTCAGCGTGCGCGCGGCGCGATGGATGGTGTCGCCTTCAGGCATGCCGGACCGCCGAGCGCATCTGCATGCCCATCCCCGTCGCCACGAATCCTTCCTCGGCGAGGAACGGCGCGAGCGCGGATCGAGCGGCCGGCTCTTCGTTGATCTCGCTGATGAGCAGCGCACGACGTCCTCCGTGCAGCACGAGCGATGCGAGCGTCTTCGCGATCTCCCGCGCGGCCGTCGACCGCACCGGTTCGTCCTCGGGGAGGAAGACATAGAACTGTTTCTCACCCCGCGAGACGTAACAGGCCATCCAGCCGTTCACGAGAATCACTTCCGCGCCGACGCTGCGCGACAGCATCCATCGCGACTCCGGCCACGGGACGATCGCTCCGTACGGGTTCGCGGGATCGGTCGCGGCGAGCATCACCGTGTCCGGCGTTTCCGGCTCGTCGCGCAATGAACGGAGGAGATCGATCGCGCCGCCGTTCGCGAACTGCGTCGCGCCGAGTCCCGCGACGAAGTATCCGCGGCGGATCCGCCCCGCGTCCTCCATCGCCTTGAGGATCGGATAGACGGCGCTGAAGCCTCCGAAGACGTTCTCGAGTGCAGGCGCCTCGCGCGTGACGACGCCGTAGCGCGAGAGGAGTTGCTGCGCGAGCGCGGTCGCCCGCTGCGTCTCGTTGGCGGTCGCGTTCGGCACGAGCGACCAGCGTCCCTGCGTCGAAGCCGGCGCGACGCGCCGCGAGCGGAAGCCGGACGCGCGCGGTTGCACTCGTCCTTTCAACGCCCGCGTGTAGGCGCGCAGCGCGTGGAACGTGTCGTTCGTGACCACACCCTTCCACACGAGATCCCACAGCGCGTCCGTGAGCTCGGCCGGAAATCCGCCGAGCTCCGCCTGCATGACATTGAAGAACGACGCGCCGTGGGAGCGCAGGTAATCGACTATGGAGTGCGGAGGCAACGCCTCCGCTTTCAAAAGCAACGACAGGTGATCCGTCAGATACAGCGCGATCCGTCCGTCGTGCTCGCCCAGCGGCTCGACGCCGACCCAGACGATCTCGCCGGCGGCGCTCAAGGTATCGAGGTCCGAAGACTTGTAGTCGGCGATGCGCGCGCTGAGGATCTCGCTCTCGAAGATCGACGCGGCCATCGGGAAACCCTGCAGCGTTTCGATCACTTCGAGCAGCGCGTCGAGTCCGCGGCGTTTGCGCGTGACGCCTTGCCAGTTCGTGAAGAGGCGTGCGAGCACCGGCTGGTCGACCGGCTCCGCCTCCTTGCGCAACTTCGCGAGCGAACGCCGGCGAATGACCCGCAGCACGTCCACCTCGCACCACTCCCGCTGCGTCCCCTCGGGACGGAACTCGCCTTCGATCAGGCGACCGCGCTCGACGAAACGATCGAGCGTGAGCGTGACGACGGCGACGCCGAGGCCGTAGCGGCGGGCGACGTCCTGCGGCGTGAACGGGCCGTGCGTGCGCGCGAAGCGGAGCACGAGATCGCCGACGGCATCGGCGACGGGCTGCAGGTATCGCTCCGCGACTCCGTGCGGAATCGGCGTGCCGAGGGCGTCGCGATAGCGCGACGCGTCTTCGACGGCGATGAAGCGCTTCTCGCGCGCGACGGTGACCTCGAGGATGCGGCGCTGCTTGACGAGATCACGGAGGACGGTCTTTAGCCCGTCCACGGCTCGCGCTTCGATCTCATCCGCGCTCAGATCGCCGAGGCGCAGCAGCAGATCGTGAATCCCGTCGGCGTTCTTTGCCTTGTGCCGCTCGTCGAGATGCTGCAGCTCGAGCTCCGTCAGCGCGAGCGCCTCAGGGTCGAGCAGCTCGCGCAGCTCCGGCTCGCCGAGCAACTCGCGAAGCTGCGACTGATCGATCGCCAGCGCTTGCGCGCGCCGTTCCGCAAGCGGTGCGTCGCCGTCGTACAGAAAGTTTGCGACGTAGCGGAACAACACCGACGCCGCGAACGGGGACGGCTTGAGCGTGTCGGCGGTGTGCACGCGGATCGTGCGCTGGCGGATCTTCTTCGTCAGCTCCACGAGCGCCGGTACGTCGAAGACGTCGCGCAGGCATTCGCGATACGTCTCGAGGATGATCGGGAACGATCCAAAGCGCGACGCAACCTGCAACAGGTCATATGCGCGCTTGCGCTGCTGCCACATCGGCGTGCGGCCCTGCACCCGTCTGCGGGGAAGGAGCAGCGCGCGAGCTGCGGCCTCGCGGAACTTCGCCGCGAACATCGAGCTCGCGCCGAGCTGGCGCAGGAGGAGTTGCTCGACCTCGTCAGGATCGGGCAGCACGAGGTCCGCGGATGGCGGGTTGTCGGTCTCGGGGAAGCGGACGATGAAGCCGTCGTCGCTCCACATCGTCTCGACGTCGATGGCCAGCTCGTTGCGCACTTTCGCCGTCACTGCCATCGCCCACGGCGCGTGCACTTTTCCGCCGTACGGCGAGAGCACGCAGACGCGCCAGTCGCCGAGCTCGTCGACGACGCGCTCGATGACGATCGTGCGGTCGTCCGGCACCGCGCCGGTCGCCTCCTCCTGATCGGCAAGGTACTGCAGGAAGTTCTCGGCGGCGAGCGCATCGAGGTCGTGCTTCTTCGTCAGCCGTTCGATCGCGTCAGCGCGCGGCGTCTCGCGGATCTCGCGCACGAGCTTGCCGATCGCCTGACCGAAAGGAACGGTGCGCTCCGCGGCGTCGGCCTTCCAGAACGGCATTTTCCCGGGCTGACCTGGTGCGGGCGTGACGATGACCTTGTCGAGCGTGATCTCTTCGATGCGCCACGTCGACGCGCCGAGGACGAAGGTCTCGCCGGGAGCGGCCTCGAAGACCATTTCCTCATCGAGCTCGCCGACGCGCGCGGACTGGTTCTTCTCGGTGCCGGCAAGGAAGACGCCGTAGAGACCGCGGTCGGGGATTGTGCCGCCGCTGGTGATGGCTACGCGCTTCGCGCCCTGACGCGCGGTGAGCGTGTTCGCGACGCGGTCCCAGGTGAGGCGCGGGCGCAGTTCCGCGAATTCGTCCGAAGGATAGAGACCGGAGAGCATGTCCAGCACGCCCTCGAATGCGTTGCGCGAGAGCTCGGAGAACGGCGCGGAGGAACGCACGGCCGCGTACAGCTCGTCGACGCGATAGTCGTCCATCGCCACCATGGCCACGATCTGTTGCGAGAGGACGTCGAGCGGATTGCGCGGATAGCGCGTCGGCTCGATCTTCCCTTCGTGCATCGACTCCGCCACCGCCGCGCACGCGACGAGATCGCCGCGGAACTTCGGGAAGATGATGCCGCTCGATTCCGCGCCGACCTGATGGCTCGCGCGTCCGATGCGCTGCATCCCGGACGCGATCGAGGGCGGTGCTTCGATTTGAACGACGAGATCGATGGCGCCCATGTCGATGCCCAGCTCGAGCGAGGACGTCGCCACGAGCGCGGGTAGTCGTCCCGACTTCAGCGCGTCCTCGATCTCCACGCGTTGCGCGCGCGCGATCGATCCGTGATGCGCCTGCACGAGCGTCTCTCCCGCGAGCTCGTTCAGCGCGCCGGCGAGCCGCTCCGCGAGTCTTCGCGAGTTGACGAAGATCAGCGTGGATGTGTGGGCCTTGATCAGTTCGAGCAGCCGCGGATGTACGGCCGGCCAGATCGAAGGCGACCGCGGGCCGAGCGCCGCCGGCCCGCTTCCGATCTCCATCTCTGCGAGCTTGGCCATGTCTTCAACGGGCACTTCGACTTTGAGGGTGAGCTTTTTCTTTTCGCCGGTGTCGATGATCGTCACTGGTCGAAATTCGGGAGTGATTGGATCTGTGAATTCGTCATGGAGCTCTGCGGGAGTCTTCGAGTCTTCGAGTCTTCGAGTCTTCGAGGAATTAGCCTCGACGACTCGACGACTTGAAGACTCGACGACTGCCACGCCTCCCATGAATCGCGCCACCTCTTCCAGTGGCCGCTGCGTCGCCGAAAGCCCGATGCGCTGAGGCGTCGAATGGCATCGCATCGCCAGGCGTTCCAGGGAGAGCGCCATGTGCGCACCGCGCTTGTTCGGGACGAGCGCGTGAATCTCGTCGACGATGATCGTCTCGATGCCCTGCAGCACTTCGCGGGCGTTGGACGTCATCATCAGATAAAGCGATTCGGGGGTCGTGATCAGGATGTCGGCGGGCTCGCGGCCGAAGCGCGCGCGCTCCGATTGCGGCGTGTCGCCGGTGCGGATCGCGATCTCCGGGATGACGAATTCATCGCCGCGCTCGCGCGCGACGTTCGAGATGCCGACCAGCGGTGCGCGCAGGTTGCGCTCGACGTCGACGGCCAGCGCCTTGAGCGGCGAGACGTAAATCACGCGGCAGCGACGCTCTTTTGCGGGCCTCGGCGTGAACATCAAACGATCGAGCGCCCAGAGGAAAGCGGTCAGCGTTTTTCCACTCCCTGTAGGAGCGAAAATCAGCGTCCACTCCCCGCGCGCAATGGCCGGCCATCCGAGTTGCTGCGCGCGCGTCGGCGATGCAAACGACGTCGTAAACCATTCCCGTACGGCGGGATGGAACGGCTCGAGGCCAGTCGGTGAAGTCGGTCTGCGAGGCATTGTGAGCGTCGTCACTTCGCTGGACAACCCGTGTGACCACTGCAAGAATAGTAGCTAGACCCCATCGCAAAGAGAGTGAAGGACGGGAGATGCGGCTCAAGGTGCTCGGCGCGTACGGCGCGTCGGATGCAGAACATAATCTGACGGGGTACCTGATCGACGACTGGTTCGCGGTGGATGCCGGCACTCTCACCTCGAAGCTCTCGTTTGCGCAACAGGCTCGCGTTCAGGCGGTTTTCATCACGCACCCGCACGCGGACCACATCCGTGACCTGCCCCATCTCATCCAGAACCGGTTCTCACAGCCGAGCCAGCCGCTGACTGTTTTTGCGGCCAAGGACGTGCTGGAGCTGCTCATCCGCGACGTCTTCAACGGCGTCCACTGGCCGAACTTTGCCGAGATCGTCTCGCCCACCAACAACAAACCCGTTGTCCAATACCGGGCGCTCACCAACGGGAAGAGGATCGTCTTCAATGACGTCGGCATCACCGCCGTCCCGGTCGATCACCAGATCCCCGCCTCAGGCATCCTGGTGGAGATGAACGGCCAGTCGATCGTCTTCACCGGCGACACCGGACCGACCTCGGAGATCTGGAAGCGGACGAACAAACTGCAGAATGTCGTCGCGGTGATCACGGAGGCTTCGTTTCCGAACGATCAGCAACAGCTCGCCGACGAGACCGCGCACCTCTCGCCGAACACGTTCGGCGAAGAGCTGAAGAAGATCACCGTCGACGCGCCGGTCTACGCCAGCCACCGCAAGATCCCGTTCGAGCGCGACATCGAATCGCAGATCCGGAATTTGCGGGATCGGAGGGCAAGGGTGCTGCTGGAGAAGAACTACACGCTCTAGTCTACGAGTCTCCAAGTCGACGAGTCGTCGAGAAGCCCCTTGACGACTCGACGTCTCGACGACTAATTCACGCCGAGCTCCTTGTAAATCGCGACCGGGTCATACACCTTCCCGTCCTTCACCACCCTCACCACCCGCCGGATGTCGCTGATGTTCTTCGTCGGGTCGCCGTCGACGAGGATGAAGTCGGCGAACTTGCCGGGCTCGATCGTGCCGAGGTCTTTTTCCCGCTTCAGGACCTGGGCGGGGACGAGCGTCGCGATGCGCAGCACTTCCGCGGGCGGAATCCCCGCCTGCACGTACAGCTCGAGCTCGCGATGCAATGCGAAGCCCGCGAGGTCGTCCGTGCCGGCGACGATCGTCACGCCCGCGCGGTGCAGCGCGCCGACGATCTCGATCATTTTTGCGAACGACGCGCGATAGCGCTCGTCCATTCCTTCGGGCACGGGCAGCCCGCCGGTGAGAAGGTAGCGCCGCATCTGCGGCGGCAGGCGATGCGCGATCGACGCGTGGCTCGGCGACATCGTGCCCGCGCGCGCGACGAAGATTGCCTCGAACGTCGTCACCGTGGGATCGACGACGATGTTCTTCGCGCGCAGCTTCTCGATGAAGGCCCGCACCTCCGCGGAATTCAGGTCGAGGTCCGCGCCGCGTTTCGCGGGCTCGGTGAACCGCGCCGGCGTGCGTGTCTCCTTCACGTCCGGCATGAAGTTCAGCATCAACATATTGACGTGCTGGATCTCGTCGTAGCCCGCGTCCACCGCGTCCTCTGCGCGCATGCCCGCGGGGATGTGGCCGCTGACGCGCAGCCCGCGCTCGTGCGCGTATTTCGTCAGGAAGGGCACGAGCTCGGGCTTGATCGACGAGTAGATCTTCAGTCCCTCGTATTTGCGATCGACGTAAAAGTCGATCGCCTTCTTCGCCTCCTCTTCGTTGTCCGCGAAGATGTTCATCGGCGCCTGGAACGGTCCCCGTCCGTCGACGAGACCTGCGAGCACGAGGCGCGGACCGATCGCCTCGCCCGAGTCGAACTTTTCCTTCAGACGAAGGATCGTGTCGGGGTCGTTGGCGAGGTCGCGCGCGGAGGTGACGCCCGCGGCGATGTTGAGCAACCCGTCGGTGTCGCCGAGGTGGCCGTGCATGTCCCAGAGACCGGGGAGGAGGACGCCACCTTTTGCGTCGATGAATTCAGCAGCGCTGTACGGACTCGGCTCACCAACCGTGTCGATGCGATTGCCTTCCGCGACGACGGTCGTCGGCTCCGACAGCGTGAGTGTGCGCGGATCGAACACGCGCGCATTCACGACGATCACGCGACCGGGATTGATCGTGTGCTTCTTCGCCAACTCGGCGCCGCGCGCGTTCGCACGCGCGTCCTCTGCGTCGATCAGTTTCTTGGCGTCGGCTTCGAAGCCTTCCCGGATCGTCGACGACCACGACGACACGTCGCCGAAGAAATTCAGATCGTCGTCGAGCCACACTTCGTACGGTGTGAAGCCGAGCCCGGCGACCTCGTACGCGGTGACGTGCGTTCCGCGGAGGTTTTCCTCGCCGACTTTGCGGATCGACGCTTCGCCGCCCGGATGCACCGCGAGCCGCCCGCCCGCCTTCAGCGCCGCCCGCACGAGCATCGCCGACTCCTCGGGCGGCCCATACATCGATGAGTAAAACGGGCCGGGCTTTCCTTCGCCCGATTCCGCGGTGTTCTTCCACGTGACCTTGTCGGTGCCCTTGTTGTCAGTATCGAGGCGTTCCTCGATGTTCGCCTTGTAGTAGTCGTTGCCGGTGGTGACGAGCGACACCGGCACGCCGCGCTCGTCGACGCGCATCACCGTGTGCGTCTTCGGTCCGCGTCCGCGGTCGTTGAACTCGAAGTCGACGGTCGTCTCGACCATTGTTTCGACAGGGCGGGTCGTGACGACCTGCGAGCCCGCGGTGTTCGTGCTCATCAGCACCGTGTACCGGCGCGTCTGTTCCGCTTGCTGTTTCGGCGGCGCCTGATGAGCGCACGCGGCGAACAGCACGACCGCAACGAGAGCTCTACTTGTACGCATCATCCGATTTCTCCCAGGCAAATGAGACATGTCTGCCTCGCCGCACGCGGCCGGCGTGGTCTTCCACTTCCACGATGAGACTCGTGTCGCGGCGGATGTTCGCCGGACGCTCGGGCACGACGAGGTCGAATCCCGGCTTGTCGTTCAAGTACATCCACCCGTACGCGGCCTTCACGTCCGGCCGCTCCACGCGCGGTGCGTCGTAGCGCACTTTCTCATTCTGGAGGAAGACCGTCACGCGGCGCACGCCGTGCGGTGAAAGTGTCCAACCGCGCACGCGCAGCGGCCCCTTCACGATCTCGTACGGCCGCGGCATCTCCATCCAGATCATGATCGCCTCGCTGTGCGTCGGCTGGTAGTCGAGGAAGCGCGCGAGGTTGCGCGAGGGCAGGTTGCCCGCGGGATCCGGAAACTCGGGCGCGCGAAGGCGCGGCCAGTCCGGCAGGTTGCGGGTGATGGCGAAGACGTAGTCGCCGAAGATCTCGTTGTCGAAGCGACGCAGGAACGCGAGCCGTCCCTTCGCCAGGTTCGGCCATAACCAATCCGCGATCTTCTTGTGCCGCTCGCCGCTGAGGAAGTCGCCGTGCACGATGACGAGCTTTGTACCGTTCTGTTCGAGGCCGTCGAGCATCTCGTCGAACGCGTCGCGCGAGTCGGCATCGCGCAGTTTCCACCATTCTTTGGGGAAGAAGCCTGACGTGCCGTTGACGAGCTTCACGTGATGCGTCGTCGAGCCGAGCAGATAGCGGTAATCGACGCCCTCGGTGCTGAACGGGAGCTCGACCACGGGACCGACGCGCGTGCTCGCGAGCCAGCGGTACACCGGCGGCGTCTCGCGAGGCAGGTACTCCCAGCGGATGCGCGGCACGGCCTCGACGATCATCAGCGCGAGGATGAGCGACGCGATCGCGACCTTCTTCCACCCTCGGCGCTCGCGTAGCACTGCCGCCACGCCAAGCGCGCCCCACACGGCCAGTCCGGCGTAAGCGACGATCGCGAAGCGCGCGGCGACGCGCATCGCCTGGAACGGCTCGAAGCGGCGGTAGAAGAAGGTGTAGAGGAATGCGTTCGAGCCGAACGAGCCGAGGATCCCGACGACGATCCACACCGCCGCAATCCACGCACCGGCGTTGAAGCGCGAGCGCTCGGCGAGCGCACGCAACTGGCGGCGGAACGCGAACAGCGTCGCGAGGATCGCGGCCATCATCGGGATGTCCGAGGAGTCTGCGGCGAGGATGCGCTGACCGAAGAACTTCAGCTCGTAGCGATCGCTGACGGCGGTGGCCCAAGCGAGGGCCAGAGCGGCGAAGATGAAGATATGGAGTGCGGAGGCAGCGCCACCGCATTCGGATTCGCGCGCGGATGAGAAAGCGGAGGCGCTGCCTCCGCACTCCACACGGCGAGTCGCCGCGATCGCGGTCAGCGCGAGAAACACGATCATCAGCCCCGGAAAGAGCTGCTTCTCCGGCTCGTACATCCTGAATGCGGGCACATTTCCGTACGCGCGGCTCCCGCTCGACGGCACGAGCCAGTTCTTCCAGCTCGCGGATCCGTTGCGCACCTCGTCCATGGTGCGCACGTACTGGTAGCGCTGCGACACGTCGCGGTACGGCTTCAGGAACGGATAGAGAATCACCACCGCGGCGATCGTCGTCGCCGCCAAGGCCGCGTAGAACCGCCAACCGCGCGGGCGGATGATCGCGAGGACCAGTACCGTGAACGCGATGGCCACGGCGACGAACAGCAGGAAGTAGATGTTTGTCAGTCCGTTTGCGACCCAGGCCAGCGTCAGCAGCGCGCCGCGGCGCCAGTTCGGCCGCTCCCAGAACGCGAGCAGCGCCGCGAGCAGCAGCGGGACCCACGCGCTGAAGATGATCTGCACGTGCGGGAGGTGATCGAACTTGAACGCGCAGAACGCGAAGAAGATCCCGCCCGCGATCGCGCCGATCGTACTGCCCGACGTCGTTCGATCCAACACTGAGCGCGCGAGCACGTACGCGCCGTAGCCCGACAGGGCAAATCCGAGGAGAAAGGCGAGGTTGTACACCGCGATCGGCGGCAGTCCCGCGAGATACGCGGGCAGCACCAGGATCGCAGGGGCAATGAGGTTCTCGCTGTACGCGAGCGGGACGGGTCCGGGATGGAAGATCGGCGCGTCGTAGAGCGACAGCGGCTCGTGTGTGAGCGCGTAGCAGACCCAGTCGACGATGAACGCGTTCAGCAGCGGATCGCCGAAGTCGGAGACGGCGGTCGAAAGGTGCAGCGTGAGCGGCCACGTCAGCGCAATCGCCAGCAGGGCGAAGAGGAGAAAGACGGACAGCTCGCGGAGGATGAGTTTGTGGCGCAAGACGGGTGATTCTAGAATGCCGGCCGCCGATGCCGCGCCCCTCCGTGTCCGTCATCATTCATACGCTCAACGAAATCGAGCAGATCGAGGAGTGCCTCCGCACGGTGGATTGGGCGGACGAGGTCTACCTCGTCGATTCACTCTCCACGGACGGCACGGTCGAGCTTGTCCGCGAAGAGTTCCCCCGCGTCCGCATCGAGCAGCGCGAGTACCTCGGCGCCGCATCGACGAAGAACTACGCCATCGATCGCGCGGCGCACGACTGGATCTTCGTCATCGACGCCGACGAGCGCGTGACGCCGGAGCTGCGCGACGAGCTCCTCCACACGCTCGAGGGCCCGCTCGACGTATGGGCTTACTCCGTCGGCCGGCGCAATTTCATGCTCGGCAAGGAAGTGCGCTTCAGCGGTCTGCAGCGCGACCGCGTGACGCGCCTCTTCCATCGCGAGCATGCGCGTTATCCGAACAAGCGCGTGCACGCGGATCTGCTCGTCGACGGCCGGACCGTCGATCTGCGGCACAAGATGCTGCACTACTACATCCGCACGTTCGACCACATGATCGCGAAGATGACCCGCTACGCGAACTGGTCAGCGGCGCAGATGTTCATCGACGGCAAGACCACGAACGTCTGGGGCATCCTCGGCCACACGTTCGGCAAGTTCGTCCGAGACTATGTCTTCAACCTCGGCTTCCTCGACGGCGCGCGCGGCGTGATCTCCGTCGGCATGCACGTCTATTACACGTTCTGGAAGTACGCGAAGCTGTGGGAGCTCCAGCAGCTCAAACGCCTCGGAAAGCCCGTGCCGCTGCCGAAGCTCGACGAAGAAGGCGAGCGCTGGGAGCTTCCTTGGGAAAGGAAGAATCAGAAAGCCCCGAGCGAAGTCGAGGGGCCAAGTTCTATGAAAGCGATTGTCAAGGACGGTTCTCTCCCTCACTGATTGCTTTTTCGTCGTCCCCCTTGCAATCAGCCCATTCCGACCCGAAGAGGACGGCCGTGAATGCTTACG
>DASYGV010000021.1:0-6641 GCA_035999335.1 Thermoanaerobaculia bacterium
GTGGTTTCCCGCTTGGGGCCGCGACCGCATTTACGGCATGATCGAGAACCGTCCCGACTGGGTCATCTCGCGGCAGCGCCTGTGGGGTGTGCCGATCACCGTGTTGTATTGCGAGAACTGCAGCGAGGCGATCACTTCGCCGGAGCTGTTCGCGAAAGTGACGGAGCACTTCCGCACCGAGGGTGCGGACTCGTGGTACGAGCGGCCGGTCTCCGATTTCTATGACAAGCCGTGCACGTGCGGCAGCACGTCGTTCCGCAAGGAGACCGACATCCTCGACGTCTGGTTCGACTCCGGCTGCTCGCACATCGCCGTACTGAAATCGCGCCCGGAGCTCGAGTGGCCGACGGACGTCTACCTCGAAGGCCACGATCAGCACCGCGGCTGGTTCCACTCGTCGCTGCTCGTCGGCACGGCCATCGAGGGCGGCGCGCCGTACCGCGAGGTCGTCACGTGCGGCTTCATTCTCAATGAATCCGGCGACAAGATGTCGAAGTCGGCCGGCAACGCACTCTCGCCGCAGGACGTGATCAAGCAGAGCGGCGCCGACATCCTCCGCCTCTGGGTCTCAGTGAGCGATTACACCGACGACATCCCGTTCGGCCCGCAGATCCTCGCGCGCACGAGCGACGGCTATCGCAAGATCCGCAACACCGCGCGTTTCCTGCTCGCGAACCTGAGTGATTTCGATCCCGCGAAGGACGCCGTCGCATTCGATCGCCTTCAGCCGCTCGACCGCTGGATCCTCGATCGCGCCGCGCGCGTCGTCGAGCGCTGCCGTCAGGCGTACGCGGAGTACGAGTTCCACGCCGTCTATCACCGCATCCTCGAGCTCTGCACCGTCGACCTGAGCTCGATCTATCTCGACGCGTCGAAGGACACGATGTACTGCGAGGCCCCCGCGTCGCAGGAGCGCCGCAGCGCGCAGACGGCGATGCACGAGATGCTGCGCGGCATGGTCACCGTCATCGCGCCGATCCTCTCGTTCACTGCCGACGAGATCTACGAAGCAATGCCCGGCGAAAAGGAAGCGTCGGTGCATCTGACGGAGATCCCGAAGCTCTCGTTTTCGCTCGCGTCGAGCGACGCGGATGAGTGGAAGCGCGTCCTGCAACTGCGCGACGCTGTGCTCGCCGTGCTCGAGCGCGCGCGTGCAGCGAAACAGATCGGACAGTCGCTCGAAGCCGACGTGACGCTGCACGGGAACGTGACGACGAGCATCGATCTCGCGAAGCTGTTCATCGTTTCGCACGTCGACATCGCCCCCGCGAATGAGAACGTCAGCGACTTCACCGACGTCGAGAGCTTCGGCCGTGTCGGCATCTCGATGACGCTGGCGCGCGGAAAGAAATGCGGCCGCTGCTGGCAGTATCGCGAAGAGGTCGGCGACGACGGCGGGCTTTGTGCACGGTGCCAGAAGGTGGTGGACTCGCTCGCGCCGCAGGAACTTCCGACGGCGTAACCGCGCTACACTATCGACGCAACTCAAGGAGGTATTCGCGTGGCCCTGAAAGCGAAGAAGATCAAGAAGACGGCGCAGAAAGTCACCAAGGCCGTTGTGAAGAAGGCGAAGAGCGCTGCGGCCGACGTCGCGGACAAAGCCAGTGTCGTGGCGAAGGACGTCGCCAAGAAGGTGAAGAAAGCGGCGGCGCCGAAAATCAAGAACGCCAAGAAGGCCGCCCGCTCCGCGGCGAAGGACGCGCTCAAGTCCGCTTCGAAGCAGCTCAAGAAGGCTTCGAAGGCGATCTGATCCCGGAACGAGTGCGTTACGCCGACCTGCACACCCACACGTACCACTCGGACGGCACGCGCTCCCCGAAGGAAGTCGTCGACGTCGCGCTCGAGCACGGCCTTGACATCCTCGCGATCAGCGATCACGACAACCTCGCCGCGTACTTCGAGATCCGAAGCTACGCGGACGAGCGCGGCGTGACGCTGATCCCGGCGATGGAGCTGTCGTGCGAGGTTGGCGGCGTCGACGTCCACGTTCTCGCCTACGCGTTCAACGCGCTCGACGAGCGCATCGAGCAGCGTCTCCGCGGATTCCGCGAAACGCGCCATCGCCGCGGCTATGCGATCGTCCAGCGTCTTCGCACCCTCGGCATCGACATCAGCGCGGAGCGCGTCGACCAGCTCGCGGCCGGCGGCGCGATGGGCCGTCCGCACGTCGCGCGCGCGCTGGTCGAAGCCGGCCACGTCGCCTCGGTGAGCGAAGCGTTCGACAAGTACCTCGGCACCGGCAAGCCGGGTTACGTGGATAAAGAGCGCTTCGCGATTCGTGACGCGGTGGCCTTGATTCACTCCGCGGGCGGCGTGACGTCGATCGCCCACCCGACGCTCTATCCCGATCACAATCGTCTCGTTCCCCGTCTCCTCGACGAAGGCATCGACGCGGTCGAGGTGCTGCATCCGCAGGTCGACGAGAACCACCGCGAGCGCTACGCGAACCTCGCCCGCTTCCGCGGCAAGTTCGTCACCGGCGGCTCGGACGATCACGGCACCGTGAAGACGGCGCAGACGCTGGGGACGATCCGCGTGCCGGAGACAATGATTGGACCGATTCTCGATCGAATGTAGCGCGCGGGGCGCGTGTTTACATTCGGGTTACCCGTTGCCCGTGACCCGTTGCCCGGACTGCTGACAACGGGCAACGGGTAACGGGTAACGCTTCTTCTCATGCCCACGAAACTGTCCGAAGTGTGGTCCGATCTCGAGCGCGTTGCGCGCGCCGAGGACGTTTTGCACCTCGGCGCCAGCGATCTCGAGGACGAGCACGCGGAGCTGTTCGCGCGCTGGATCGAGCGTGGACATCACGCAACGATGGGATACCTCGCGAAGAACGCTCGCGTGCGCTCCGCGCCGTCGGAGCGTTTTCCGTGGGCGCGCTCGGTGGTGTCGATCCTCGTGCCCTACGCCGCGGAGCGTCCGCACGCGGTCGAGGGCGCGCTCAGTCATCACATCGCGCGCTACGCCCTCGGCAACGACTACCACGAGGTCCTCGACCGCATCCTGCGCGCGTTCGAAGCCGCGCTGCCAGGTGTGAAGACCTGGCGCTACGTCGACACCGGACCTCTGTCCGATCGCGCGTACGCCGCGCAAGCCGGTCTCGGCTGGATCGGCCGCAACGGCATGCTCATTCACGAGAGCGACGGCTCGTACTTCTTCATCGGTACGCTGCTGACGTCGCTCGAAAACGACATTGCGGCCGCCACCGTCGCCGACCGCTGCGGCACCTGCACCAGTTGCGTCGACGCCTGCCCGACGAACGCGATCCTCCCCGACCGCACGCTCGACTCCTCGCGCTGCATCAGCTACGCGACCATCGAGCACCGCGGCCCGCTCGACGCGGACGTCGCGTCGCACCTCGAGCACAACGCCTTCGGCTGCGACATCTGCCAGGAAGTCTGCCCCTGGAACCGCGCGCCGGCCGCACCGCACGACGCGTTCATCCCGCGCGATGAATACCGCGCCACCCCGATCACCGATCTCCTCCGCTTCACGCAGTCGGATTTCTCAACGCTGTTCCGCAAGAGCGCCATCAAGCGCGCCCGGCTCGCCGGCATGCAGAGAAACGTGGCCGCGTTGACAGAGGAGGCGGACCGAGGGATTCTGAAGGCATGAGCAAGCAGGTGACGGTGGAAGAGTTGGAGGAACATCTCCGCGAACGGCTCGAAGACGTGCGGAATGGACAGACTGTGACTGTCCTCGACGGCACAAACCCGATCGCCGTGATCGAGCCGGCCGAAGGCATCCATGTGATTCGCCACGATCCTGCACTCAGGCTGCAGGACTTCAAACCCGGCAAGCCGCTGCCGGGCACTGGTGCCGTGGAGTGGCTGATCGGTGAACGTGAGCGGGAACGGTCCGGCAAGAAATATTCGTAATCGAACGAGAAGCGCAGAACGATTCACCACAGAGTCACCGAGGACACAGAGGCTGCGCGGCGAGAAGGAGCGGTCATGGTGAACGGGCAACGTGGGCAGCGTGCCGGGCGCAATTCCTCGTTCCCGCCGCGAAGCCTCTGTGCTCTCCGTGGCTCTGTGGTGAACGGCCCCTTGCGTCCGCGCGCGCTGGATTTCGAGGTCATCGGCGCGTGAGCCACGACGAGATCGCTCCCTACTGCCTCAACTGCGACACGCGCCTGCACGGCAAGTTCTGTCACACCTGCGGACAGAAGGCCACGTCCGCGAGCGTGGGCCTCCACGACTTCGTGCACGAGGCCACGCACGAATTCCTGCACCTCGACGGAAAGATCCTCCGCACGCTGAAGCTCCTCGTCTTGAAGCCGGGGCAGCTCACGGTCGAGTTTCTCGAGGGACGGCGGGCGCGGTACGTCTCGCCGTTGCGCGTCTATCTCACCTTCAGCCTGATCTTCTTCACCCTCGCCGCCATCCTGCCGCGCGGACTCGATGGTGCGATCAAAGTGAAGAGAACGACCGGGTTGAAAGGCGACACGGAATTCGAGCGGCGTCTGAACACAGGACTGAGCAAGACCGAGCAGAACACGGACCTCATCGGCAACGCCGTGCTGAAACACCTGCCGAAAGTGATGTTCGGGCTCATGCCCGTCTTCGCGCTGATCATCTGGTTGTTCTACCGGAAGCAGCAGCGCTTCTACATCCCGCACCTCTACTACTCCGTGCACTTCCACGCCTTCGCGTTCCTGGTGATGTCGGTCTACGTCCTCGTGAACCGCATCGGCGTGCCGAAGCCCGCGGCCGCGGTGCTGATCCTCACCGTCATCCCGTACCACTTCATCGCCTTGCGCCGCGTATACGGCGGCTCGCGCGCATGGACGCTGGCAAAGGGATTCGCCGTCGGCGCGATCTACTGGCTGATCGCGATCAGCACCGTGCTCGCGCTCACGTTCGCGATCCTGCTCAATCTTTGAGCTCGAACGCGCGGCTCACGATCGACGGGTCGATGGAGCGGTCGAGGTACTCCCACACCGCCAGCGCATCCGGATGATTCGCGATCGGCGGCGCGATCTCGCGCGTCGCCGGATCGTTGATGATCAGCCGCGCGCGGCGATACCAGTGCATCGCTTCTTCCGGATTGAGACGTAGTTCCTCGCGAACGCCCTGGATGAGCAGGTACTGCTCCGCCGGGATCCCCGCCGACTCGATCTGCGGATACGACGGCGCGAGCTGGCGCGCGCGCGCCCGAAGGATCTTCAGCTTCAACCGCAGCGAGTGCAGGTCCAGCGCGGCCCGGTTCAACTCGCACAGGCGTCCGATCGCGAGGCGCATCAGCTCCGACTTCTCCGCGATCAGCAGCCCGGCGCGATAGCTCTTCCGCGACGCGCCGGTGATCGCCTTCAGCGACGTCCACACCACCTGCGCCGCCACGACCACCTCGATCTCCGAGGACACCGCGAACTGCAGCGTCGCAGCGGAACCGCGCTTCGCCTCGATCGGCGCCTCGATGCGCGCGCCGCGCGCCGAGAGATCTTCGACCTGCACCGGACGTCCGCCGAACATCGCCTCCAGCGACGGGACCACGTAGAAACGCTCCGTCGAGCGCAGCTCTTCGATACGGTTGGTGCGATTCGACGTCTGCAAGTGCGCCAGGAGCGCGTCGATCGACTCCGGAGATCCGTACGTCCGGACGCCCGACAGGAACTTGCCGGCGAACATCGTGTCCGGCTGCGACCAGACCACCGTCGCCTCGAGCGTCACCGGCGCGCCCGCGCTGGCGATCTTCAGTACCGACTTCGCTCCCGCCTCGAGCGGCCGGTCATGCCGGAACCGCGCGCCTCTCGCGGAGATGTCGCACACGGCCACCGCCGTCGCGCCGAAAGTGGCGGCAAGCGGCGGCGCGAGCAGAAAACGCTCCGCCGTGCGAAGGCTGCGTGCGGTCTCGGACATGTCGGGATTGCCTGGACAGCTTACTACTGAGCTCGTGTGTAGCATCGCCCGCCCGGTGCTTTTGTGATATCGCTCACGATATGGACCGCAAATACGACATCGTCACGTTCGATTGCTACGGAACGCTGATCGATTGGGAAGGCGGCATCTCCGACGCGTTCCTCCGCGCCGCGCGCGAGGACGGCGTCGAGCTGCACCGCGAAGAAGTGCTGCGCGCGTACGCGCTGATCGAGCCGGTGGTCGAGCGCGAACAGTATCGTTTCTACCGCGACGTCCTCACCGAGGCCGCCACGCGCGTCGCCCACGCCCTCGGATGGCCGCTCGCCGACGAGCGCGGCACCTTCCTCGTGAGCTCGATCGCGTCGTGGAAGCCGTTCCCCGACACGAATCCCGCGCTCGAACGCCTGCGGGCCGCTGGCTACAAGCTCGGCATCCTCTCGAATGTCGACGACGATCTCCTCTCCGCGACGCGCCGTCACTTCACCGTCGACCTCGACCTGATCGTCACCGCACAGCAGGTGCACTCCTACAAACCGGGACCCGCGCACTTCCTGACCGCGAAGGAGAAGATCGGCGATCAACGCTGGCTGCACGCCGCGCAAAGCAATTTCCACGACATCGCCCCGACGAACGCCCTCGGCATTCCGAACGCATGGGTGAACCGCCACAACGAGAAAGGCGGCGCAACGCCGACGCACGAGGTGCGCGATATGGCCGGACTGGCGGATCTGCTGATCTAGGAGTGGGGGGGGGGGGGGGGCGGGGGGGGGGAGG
>DASYGV010000049.1:0-35157 GCA_035999335.1 Thermoanaerobaculia bacterium
AGCTCGCCATCCCGATTCCCCACGAGGAGATCGCGGAGTTCTGCCGGAAGTGGGGCATCCGCCGGCTGGCGTTCTTCGGGTCGGTGGTTCGGGACGACTTCGGGCCGGAGAGCGATGTGGACGTGCTGGTGGAGTTCAAAGACCGGACGCCGGGGATGAAATTCTTCTGGGACGTTCCGAATGAGCTCTCAGAGATCCTGGGCGGCCGCCAGGTGGATCTGATGACCCCCAACGGTCTCAGCACGTGGATGAAACGCGAGGTTGCCGCCACCGCCGTGACGGAATATGACGAAGACAAGTGAAGCGAAGTATGTCGCGGATATGCTGGAGTACGCGCGCAAAGCGGTCGCGATGAGCGAGGGTGTCACTGTCGAAACGTTCAACGAAGACGAGAAGCTCCAACTCGCGCTCGCACATCTGGTCCAGATCATTGGCGAAGCAGCTGGTCGAACGGGTGAGGCGACCCGTGCAGCGCTGTCGTCCGTCGCCTGGTCGCAGATCATTGGAATGCGTCATCGACTGGTGCACGACTACGGCAACATCAACTACGACGTCGTGTGGGACACCGCAACGAACGACCTCCCTCCCCTCATCGCCGCTCTCGAGAAATTCACCCCGCCAGAACCACCTTCGGCCTGACCTCCACTGGACCGCCCTCGCGCAGCACGTTCACCACCTCGCCGATCGCGACGAGTTGATCGTGCGGGTTGCCCAGCGCGAGCAGGTCGCCTTTGTGCACCGCGACCGCCGGGACCATGATCACGGCCTGGCCCTGCATCAGTTTTCCCTGCTGCGCCCAGTCGATGCGGAGCCTCTCGAGCGGGAGATCGATCTCGGCGAGCGACTGGAAGTGCGGCGCGGCAAGGATCTTCTCCGGCGTCGCCTCGGCCATCTGGTCGTACGAGATCGCCTCACCGATCGCGAAGTTGCCGATCGCGGTTCGGCGGAGCTCCTTGAGGTGCGCGGGAACGCCGATCGACTGTCCGAGGTCGTGGGCCAGCGAGCGCATGTACGTGCCGGCCGAAGAGCGCACGCGGAAGCGCACACATGAGCCGTCGACGCCGAGGATCGTGAACTCGTACACCGTCACCCGCTTCGGCTGCAATTTGACCTCTGCGCCCTTGCGCGCGAGCTCATACGCGCGCACGCCGTCGATCTTTTTTGCCGAAAACGCCGGCGGCATCTGCTCGATCTCGCCGCGAAAGCGGGCGACGTGCGGCTCGAAGTCGACGGCGCTCACGTCTCGCTCGACGGCCTCCCCTGCCGGCGTGCCGGCGGCGTCGTACGAGTCCGTGGCCCAACCGAACTGAATCGTGCCCTCATACGTCTTCTCCATCCCCATCAGATACGCCTGCAGACGCGTGGCCTTGCCGACGCACAACACCAAGAGGCCGGTTGCCAGCGGGTCGAGCGTTCCTGTGTGGCCCGCCTTCTTGACCTTCGAGCGGCGGCGGAACTTCTCAACGACGTCGTGAGAGGTCAGGCCGGACTTCTTGTCGACGAGCAGGACGCCGTCGACGGATTTTTTCGGGTCCATCATGCGGGCGCGATGATACTCAACGTGGTCGATTGTTGTCCGAAATGACAAGACTCCGCGAGGGCGCCGTCCTACATTCACATCCGAAAGGAGCAACATCCATGAAACGACTGATTCTCATCCTCGTCGTCGTATTCGCCGCGGGGTCGCTGTTCGCCGGAGACGGCAAGAGCTGCGACACGCACAAGACCAAAGCCGTGAAGCTGACCGGAACCATCTCGACCGTCGGCGACGCGACGATCTTCCGCGTCGCGAACAGCGACAAGAGCTTTACCGTCTGTCACAAGACCAAGGCCGAGCTCACCAAACTCGGCGAGGACGGCGGGACGCTGCAGGTCACCGGCAAGGTCGTGGCCTGCGACGAAGCGGACGGCGAAGAGCTGATCATCGAGACGGCGAAGAAGATCTAAGCCGGCGAGGAGCGGTGCCTGCCGCGCCGCTCCTCCTAACTTTCGATCGCCTCCAGCACTTTCAACGCGCGCTTGCGCAATGGACCCATGAACGGCAGCGACGATGCCTTCAGGAGTTGCACGACGAGATCGACCGTCGCATCGACCAGGCGCCTCGTGCGCTCCTGCCGCGGCGACGGATCGGTGATCCAGAAGTAGATCAGGCCCATGTGGTACATCCAAAGCAGCCGCGGGACATGCGGCGCAAGGTCTCTCGGCAGTTTCACGTCCGAACCATCGAGGGCGCGCGCGTACCACTCGATGTTCTCCTCGCGCACGTCGCGCGTTTCGGCGCCGAACGGCGAGAGCCGGTCGCGCGGATCGACGCCGGCCTTCAGGAGCGCCGTCAGCAAGGCGCGATGCTCCTCGAACTGCGTGAACTTCGCCTCGATCAATCCGCGCATCCGCTTCTTCAGGTCCTTCGAAGACGCGATCGCGCCCGCGAAGACCTCGGCCGCCTCCTGATCGGTGCGTACGTAGAACGCCAGCACCAGCTCTTCCTTCGAGCGGAAATAGTAGTAGGCCGCACCGGTGGCCACGCCCGCGGCGGTCGCGACGTCGCGCATCGTCGTCTCCGCGAAGCCGCGCTCGCGGAAGAGACGCAGCGCGGCGTCGAGGATGCGGTTCCGTGTCTCGTCGGCTTTGGCGGTCTGCTTCCGTTCCGTGATCGTCATGCGATACGCGGAAGCATACAGGCCCGTCACCACAGCGGAAACGACTGCGGCTCGGCGGTCACGACGCCGCCTCTCCAGCGCGCGCTGAGATCGCGCGCCGCGTCGTGCCACGTCGTGAAGTCGAACCCGAAACCGAGCTCCATGAGCCGCCCGGGCATGACCCGCCGGCTCTTGAGCACGAGCTCCGGCTCGGTGCGGGCGAGCGTCGCGCCGATCTGCAGCACGATGCCGCTCACCGGCACAGCCAACGTCGAGCCCCAGGCCTCGCGCAGCTCGCGCAGGAACTCCTCGCAAGGCAGCGGCTCGGGCGCGGCTAGGTTGACCGCGCCCTCTACATCGTTGTCTATGCCGTCGTTCTCGATCAGCCAACGGATTGCGCGGAAGAAATCGCGCTCGTGGATCCACGACATGTACTGCCGCCCGTCGCCGAAGCGGCCGAAGCCGAGGCGGACGTGGCGGAGGAGTGCCTGGAACGCTCCGCCGCTCTCCGCGGACATGACCATGGCCGTGCGCATCTTCACCTTGCGCGTGATCGGAGTGCGCGCTTCGTCGAGCGCCCGTTCCCAGGCCTTTGCGACGTCGATGCTGAAGTTCCACTCCGGCGGCGCGTCGGGCTCATTGCCGCCGATGATGCCCGTACGCTCGTCGTTCGGCGCGTCGTAGCGGTGGGAGTAGATCGTCGCGGTGCTGGCCTGCAACCACAGTCTCGGCGGATGCTTCGCGCGCGCGATGGCCTCTCCGACGACGCGGGTGGAATCGACGCGGGAACGGAGGATCTCTTCCTTTTCTTTCTGGCCGTAGCGGCAGTCGACGCTGCGGCCGGCGAGGTTGATGACCACGTCTGCGCCGTCGAGCGCGTCCGCCCAGTCGCCGAGCGTCCGTCCGTCCCACATGCGTGCCGGCGCTTCGACGTTGCGGCTGAGGAGAACGACCTCGTCGCCGCGGCGCCGGAAGGCGCTGGTCAGGATCGTGCCGAGATGTCCGGTGCCGCCGGGGATGACGATCTTCATGGATGTGCCTCCTGTTTTGAACTCGTTCAAAACACAAGATAGGTCGACGGCAGCGGGACGTCAACAGGATTTTTGAACGGATTCGAAACTGGACGGGACTACCGGGCGCGAGCGACTTCGCCGGTCTTCCCGTTCACGCGCCAACGGCCCAGGCGGGTCGAGGTACAGCGGTCGTGGGCGTTGACGACGTACGCGCCTTCGCGAAAGCCCTGTCCGAGGAGTGCCACGCAGTCGGTGCGGACTCCAGCGGTCGCCACGAGGTGGCGCCGCACGAGCAGGATGGCTTCGGCCTCGTTGACGACCGCGCCCGCGCCGCGTCGCGCACCGCCCGGCCGATCGCCCACGACCCGAACAGGCGGCACCTCGGTCGCGGACACACCGCGCTCCGGAAGCGCGTGTCGAGCGTTCCACCAAACCGCCGCACCTCCCGCGCCGAGCGCGAGAACAAGGAGCACCGCGAAAAGCCGGAAGCGCGTCTTCGGCCGATGCACCCGCTCGTCGTACAAGTCACCCGCGTACACCCCGCACGCGGCACACTCCGTCGCCTCGTCAGGAAGCGGCTCGCAACAATTGGAGCAGAACCGATCAGTCATGCTGCCCGTCATTGTGAGGGAAAATGGATTCGCATTAACCACTCGCCGATCTGCCGGTAAGCCTCGGATGTTTGTTCTCCGGTAAAGACAATCGGAGCTCCATCTAAAGTGAATGTCAACGCCAATGCGTCGTAAGGCAGCGTCTCGGGCAACCGCGCGGCAGGCTGGATCGTGCGAACGTCTCTTACGAACGCTGCCCAAAGCTGCTCACGGTCCCGCTGCGCCGAAACGACCAGCAGAATCTTGTTAGCGCTCATTTCCGCGAAAAGGTGCTGGACTTCCCATCGCAGGCCGGGCGTCAGTCCGGGGACCAGCACCGAGAACTGACAGCGGCCGACGAGCAAGTCGACTGTGGCCCGCCAGTTTTCGTCATTCACAGTCGCACGCGCGGCCCCCAGGGGCGGCAGCGACGTCCCTGCCCGTTCGAGTGCGACCACCGTACCGATCCAGCTCAAGCCGTTGCACAGGATCTCTTCGAACGTTCGCTGGCGCTGGTCCGCATAGAAGGAGAACTTCCAGTTCTTCCCGGTGTCGTAATCGCGCATCAGCTCTTCGTCTGGGATCAAAGCGTCGTCGGCGAACGATCGCAGATAGAGAATGGGCACGACGCCCGGGTCCCGTAACAAGTCTTCCGCCGGCCGATACATGCGGCGCTTGGCGAGGCCGAACCACTTTGACCCGACGGGCAATATCTTGAGACCTGTACCGCCGATCATGCCGCCGATGACGAAGTGCCATACCGATTCCAGCGTCCAGAGGCTGGTCGCAAAGATCAGGCAGATCAACCCGATGAGCCAATGAAAAATCGCTCCTGCCAGCAAACCGAACCCCGGGATCGTGAGGCGCATGTATCGCGCGGCTGGCTCGCACAACAGCGCCCATATCGTTGCTGCCACCGCCACGAGCAAAACGAACGAGAGCAACACGACGCCCGCAAGACGGCCGCCCTGCTCCCACAGCTCGCCGAGCCGCTCAGCAGCTCGAATTCGCTCGGTGGCCAACGCCGCTGCCAGGAGCAACAACAAGGAATAGAACAGCTGTGTGTAGCGGACAGCCGCGATCGGTACTCTCTCCTTCGCGGTGATCTCGACGATCTCGACGTCGGACGAATTCACGACATTAGGCATTGACGATGTGCACGAAGATCAGCGTGATCAAAGCGCTGACTGACGCTGCCAGATCCTGGACGAGACGCGGCCACGCCAATGCGCGCAACTGAGGGTCGACGCGTGCATTCCCGCGATTTCTGGCAATGGCCGCCGCGAGCTGCACCCGATTGAGCAGCACCAGCGCAGGAAAACTGCCGACCAGCACGAGTTGAAACGACGGGGGCGCCGGCATCGCGAACCAGCCGAGGAACGTCAGGGCCGCGATGATGGTCGTGCTCCCGAACACCGTTCCCCGCACGAGGCGAAAGACATAGCCACCGTTCGGGGCGGTACCAAACAGCGAGCCGGCACCCGCGCCGAGACAGGCGCCCATGAAATGGCCAAACAGAAACGCGCCAATGTATAGGAGCACCATTGGCAACATACGTTCGCCAATGACATTTGCCAAATCGGAGCGACTCGTCTTCCGGCGCCCGGTGACTGTGTACGATTCAGCGCCCGAAGGCCGCGCATCGGCGCGCTGGTACGCCTTCGCCGCGCAAGCCGGCCTGACCCGCGGGCGCCACGTACACGCCGCACGCGGCACACTCCGTCGCATCGTCGGGAAGCAGCTCGCGACAGTTGGAGCAGAAGCGATCGTCGGCGGCGGTCATGCTGCGTGGCCATTGTGAGGGAAAACGGGGCGGCGTAGCATTCTTGGAATGGGACCGAAGGTGACGTTCACACGCGACGACAGGTCGAGCCCGCGTCATCAGTCGGACGCCACGGATCAGATCGAACGACAACGTTTGCTCGGTGTGATTCGCGACCTGGTTCCGTCGATTCCGCAACGACCGCTTCACGAGGTGGAGCGAGAGCTCGCCGGGCTCAGAACAGCGCGGCGAACCAATGGTCGCGGAGCACAGCGCCACAAGCCTCGGAAGCCGTGAGGCCGATGATGAACACGGCTTCCGAGCAATTGCTCCTGTCGAACATCAAGGAGCGAATGCCGGCGCTTGAATCACTGCTTCAGCGCGCTCGCAGCCATTCGGAGTACGAAGACCATATTTACCGCTACTACCACGGCAGCTTCAAAGTGTTCGCCGTTCAGTCGATCACGAATCAGATCGTCGCGGCGCTGCGCGAGCTCCTGCCGGGCGTGGAGTTGAATCGCCAGTTCGTCGCCATCATTGATGAGGGAACGGGAAAGCAGTTCCGGAACGACACGAATGCCTACTGGGATGCGGCGACGCGTCCTTTGCTCGAGGCGTTCTTTCACGCGCGATTCATGCTCGAGATGGTGATCGAGTACGGGTGCAGGCTGGAGGCTCCGCCCGAGACGTTGCCGAGCGGTTGGGCAGCGGTGCTTTACCTCTACAACATCCGGTGAGCACCGAGGGCGATTGCGCCCAGGCCAAACAGAACTGGTCACTGGCAACTGGTCACTGGCAACCCAGAGGCGGGCTGAAGCCCTACGTTTCACCCGGGGCTGCGCCGCTCCGAACATGCTTTCGCGAAACCGCCGTCGCATGCGCGGCGGATGAGCGCGGCGCTGCGCACCGGATCGTACGGGACGCCCTTCGCCTCGTCGTAAAGGACGCCGAGCTCGTAGCAGGATTCCGCGTCCTCGCCCTCACATGCCTTGGCGTAGTACTTCGCGGCGCTTGTGAAGTCTTCGCTCCACGCATGATTGGCCGCGACGTTGAAGCATCCGAGAGCGTCGCCGCGCGTGCAGCCGTCCTCGGAGCGCGCCAGTCCTGCTTTGACATCTTTCGCCACACCGAGTCCTGAAATCTGGAACGCACCGAGCAGAACGCACGCCCGGACCTTGGTCTCCTCGTCATCCGCTTCGACCTTCTGCTCGCAGACCGTGCGGAAAATCTCCGCGGCACGCGCCGGGTCCTTGGTCAGGCCGATCCCGTCGCGATAGGCCCTTCCGAGGTTCATGCAGCCAACGACGTTCGACGGCTCGCACGGCGAGCCCTCGCAGCCGCGCCGATACATCTCCGCCGCACGCGCCGCATCCTTCATCGTGCCGAGCCCGCGCTCATAGAGAACACCGGCATCCGTGCAGGCCATCGACATGCCCGCGGCGCAAGCCTGCTCGTACGCCGCCATCGCACGCGTGGCGCTCACCGACGTGCCCTTACCCCGATCGTGCAGCGTACCCACGTTGTAGCATCCGCGGGCATCGCCGTAGCTGCAGCCGCGCGTGTAGAAATCGAGCGCGCGAATGTCGTTCTTCGGAACGATCGATCCGGTGACGTACAGATACCCCAGGTGCGTACACCCCGCGCCGCTGCCGCGATCGCACGCGCGCTCGAGCACGTCCACCGCCTCGGCATCGCGCGCCTCCATCAACACATATCCGTAAGCAGCACACGCCTCGCCGGAACCTCGATCGCACGCGTCTTCGTACGTCGCATCCGCAAACCACGCCAAGCGAAAACACGCCGTCGGGTCCTGAGCCTCGCACGCGCTTCGATACAACGACTCCTGCTCCGCCGGCGTGATCGTCTTCTCGATCCTCGCGCCGTCGCGACTCACGATCACGGAGACCGGCGAACAGTCGCGCTGGAAGACGAGCGCAGGCACTTCACACGCATACCGGACTTTGCGTCCGCCGATGCTCAGAAGCAGGTCGCCGCGGCGAATGCCCGCGAGGTCCGCCGGACCGCGCGGCAACACCTCGGCGATCAGCACGCCTTCGCCCTGCTTCGCGCCGCCTTCGATGCCGAGGGCGGACTTCTCGCACGATCGATCGCGAGCCGCGCAACCGAGCGCGAGGAGCGCCGCAACGAAAACAAATCTGCGCAAGATGACGAATTCTAAGCGCCGAACGCCCGATAGAATGCGCCCACGATGGCCAGGACCCGGAAAAGCAAGAAACATCTGGTGTGGATCGACTGCGAGATGACCGGCCTCGATCCGATGACGGACGGACTGCTCGAGATCGCGACCATCATCACGAACTACGATCTCGAGGTCGTCGAACGCGGTCCCGTGCTGGCCATCCGCCAGAGCGAGGCGAAGCTCGCGAAGATGGACGCGTGGAACCGGCGCACTCATAAGAAGAGCGGCCTGCTCGACCGCGTGCGGAGCGAAGGCGTCGGCGTCGCCGAGGCGGAGGAGCAAACGCTCGCGTTCGTGAAGAAGTACTGCTACAAGCGCACCGCGCCGCTCTGCGGCAACTCCATCGGCCAGGACAAGCGATTCCTCGCGCGCTACATGCCGGCGCTGCACGACTTCCTGCACTACAAGGTCGTCGACGTCAGCTCAATCAAGGTGCTGGTGTCCGAGTGGTACGGCGGGAGATACAAATCGCCGGAGAAGCAGGAGATCCACCGCGCACTTGCGGACATCGAGGAGTCGATCGCGGAGCTCGACTATTACCGGAAGAACGTGTTCGTGAAGGAGTGAGCAATCACTCCTCGCCGCCCTCGCTGCCCTCGCCATCGCGCTGATCCTCAGGCGGCAACACCTCGCGGAGGATCGTCTCCACGCGCAGCGCGCGCATGGCCGTCTCGTCGTAGCGGAAGTCGAGCTCCGGCGAGTAGCGCAGATGAATGCGCTTGCTGAGGTGATGGCGCACTTGGCCGGCGACGCGGCGCAGTTCCTCCACCGTTGCCTTCGTGTCCTCTTCCTTCAGGCCGGTGATGTACACGCGCGCGTAGTGCAGGTCGGGACTGACCTCGACTTCACTGATCGAGGACCAGCCCAGGTCGAAGTCGCGGACGTCGCTGCGAAGGACCTGAACGAGTGCGTCGCGGACGTTCTCGCCCACTCGGGATGTGCGTCTTGTTTTTTTCATAAGTCTGCTTCTTCGTCGAAATCGAGCTTCTCGCTCGTCCAGCCGGCGAGCACAGCGTTGCTGTTCGCTTCGACGAACTGCTGGATTCTATCGAGCAATGAGTCTGCCGAGTCTTTGCGGTCGGCGACGAAGGAGATCGCCAGCCGCGCCCGCTGATGGAGATCGTGGAAAGCGACCTCGTTGGCGGAGACGTGAAAGTTGTTGCGAAGGCGGTCGCGGATGCTGCGCACGACCTGGCGCTTGTCCTTGAGGGACTGCGCGTATTCGATGTGCAATTCGAAAAGGGCGACGCAGACGAGCATCAAGGTCCCTCGCGCTTCGCGCTTCGGGACGCTGGCCTGACTTCGTCAGGCCAGCGCCGCCTCGATCTTCTCTACCTTAAATGCTTCGATGACGTCACCGACCTTCACGTCCTGGAACTTCTCGATACCGATGCCGCACTCGAAGCCCTGACGAACCTCGGAAACGTCGTTCTTGAAGTGCCGCAGCGAGCCGATCTTGCCTTCGTAGATCACGCGGTTGTCGCGCAGCAGGCGCACGCTCGCGGTGCGGGGGATGACCCCGTCCGTGACCATGCAGCCGGCGATGACGCCGATCTTCGGGACCTTGAACGTGTCGCGAACCTCGGCCCGTCCCTGGAAGACTTCCTGGAACTTCGGATCGAGCAGCCCGACCATCGCGCCTTTGATCTCGTCGACCAGCGTGTAGATGACGGTGTAGAGCCGGACGTCGACGCCTTCCTTCTCCGCGAGCTCCGCCGCGCTGCGCTCCGGCCTCACGTTGAAGCCGACCACGATCGCCTCGGACGCCGTCGCGAGCAGGACATCGTTCGTCGTGATCGCGCCCACCGAGGTGTGGATCACGTTGACCTTCACCTCGCTCGTGGAAAGCTTGCGCAGCGTCTCGCTGAGCACTTCCACCGAGCCCTGCACATCGGCCTTGACGATGAGATTGAGCTCCTTCGCCGCGCCCTGCTGCATGCGTGCAAAGAGCTGGTCGAGGGAGACGCGGCCCGACTTCGACTGCGCCACCTCGCGCGCCTTCTCCTGACGGAGCTGGCCGATCATGCGGGCCTGCGTGTCGTCGTCGACGACCGCGAGACCGTCGCCGGCGTTCGGGACGTCCTCGAAGCCGGTGAGCTGCACGGGAGTTGCCGGACCCGCTTCCTGAATGCGCTTGCCGCGCTCGTCGGTCATGGCGCGGACTCGGCCCCAGGTCGTGCCGGAGAAATACGGATCGCCGATCTTCAGCGTGCCGTCCTGGATCAGGACCGTGCCGACGATGCCGCGACCGACTTCCTTCTTCGCCTCGAGCACGACGCCCTTCGCGGGCATGTCCGGATTCGCCTTCAGCTCGAGCAGGTCGGCCGTCAGCAGAATCATGTCGAGCAAGTTGTCGATGCCCTGTTTCTTGACCGCGGACACCTCGACGGAGACCACTTCGCCGCCCCATTGCTCGACGAGCACGTTCGCGTCCGCGAGCTCGCGGCGCACGCGCTCGACGTTCGCGTTGGGCTTGTCGATCTTGTTGATGGCCACGACCATCGGGACCTTCGCGGCCCGCGCGTGATCGATGGCTTCCTTCGTCTGCGGCATGACGCCGTCGTCGGCCGCGACGACGAGGACGACAATGTCCGTCACCTTCGCACCGCGTGCGCGCATCATCGTGAAGGCCTCATGGCCCGGCGTGTCGAGGAAGACGATCTTCCGTCCGCGCTTCTCGACGTGATACGCGCCGATGTGCTGCGTGATGCCGCCGGCCTCGCCGCCCGCGACGTTGGTCTCGCGGATGGCGTCGAGGAGCGAGGTCTTGCCGTGGTCGACGTGACCCATGACGGTGATGACCGGACCGCGCGGGACGGTGCCCTTCGCCTCCGTGCGCTCCATGGCCACCATCTCGATTGCTTCTTCGAAGGAGACGATCTCCGCCTCGAGGCCGAGCTCGCGCGCGACTTCGAGAGCGAGCTCGCCGCCGAGGGGTTGATTGATCGAGGCCATCAGACCCTTCTTCATGAAGAGGTGCTTCATGAGGTCATTGGCCTTGACGTCGAGTCTCTCGGCGAGCTCCTTCACGGTCACGCCCTCGGTGAGCGCAACGCGTCCGGTGGGACGCTTGAAGTCGAGCACCTTCGCGTTCGCGGAGCTCTGCTTGCGCGCGTCGCGGCGCGTCGAGACGCGCTTCGGTCCTTCTTCGATGTCCGGCAGGACGATGTCCGGCCCGATGTCGTCGTTGATGATCTGCGTACCGGAGAACGGTCCCTTCGTCAGGAGGTCCTGATCGAACTCCGCGGTACGCACGGTCTTCGTACCGCGCTTGCCCGTCGCCTTCTTCTTGTCGTGCGTATCCTCGGGACGTTCATCGCCTTCCTTCTTGCGGCGGATGATGTTCGAGCCGGGCATCGACGGCGGAGGACCGCCCATCGGACGTCCCGGAGTCGTGGGACGCATGCCCGGACCGGCCGGACGCGTACCCATCGGAGCGCCCGGACGTTGGCCGCCGGGACCCGCGGGACGCGGAGCACCGGAACCGGCAGGACGAGCTCCCATCGGAGCACCAGGACGCTGTTGTTGCTGCTGCATGCCGGGACCCGCGGGACGCGCACTCATCGGAGCGCTGGGGCGCGGACCAGCGGGACCCGCCGGACGACCCGTCGGAACGGTCTGCTGTCCGGCGTAGTTCGGACGCGGAGATTGTGGCGAGCGCGCCCGCGGTCCCGTCGGACCGGCAGGGCGGCGGGGATCGACAGGAGCTGGAGCGCGATGCGGATGCGCGGCAGGAGCCGGTGTGTGATGAACCTCGGCGGGAGTCTGCGGCTGCTCCTCGACCGGAGTGGCCGCGGTGGGAGCTTCGGCAGCGATCTTCGGCTGCTTCTCCGGAACCGGCGGCGCTTCCTTGGCGGCGCGCTCCTCGGCCTCCGCAGCCTCGACGAATTCCGGGATGATGACGGCAGGCGGCTGCTGTGTCGGAACCGGCTCTTCCTTCGGTGCCTCCGTCTTCTTGCGCGCGGGCGGCTGCACGATGGGCCGCGGAGGACGCACCGCTTCCTTCTTCTTCTCGACCGTCGGCTTGTCCTCGCGCATGATGACGCTCTTGGCGCGCGCGACGAGCTTCTTGCCGGTGATGAGCGCCTGGACCACCTCAGGCTCGAGGACCTGACTGGCGTCCGTGATATCGGCGCCGAGCGACTGCAACTGGAAGATGACGTCCTTCTCGGACTTGCCCATCTTCTTCGCGATGTCGCTCACTTTGATTTTTGCTGCCGCCATTCAATCTCCTGGATTCGTCGTCGCTCTTGGGTCTCAGCTGTTAGCTCGTACTGCATTCCGCCGCCAGCTCCGACCCCAGGGACATTCCCAGGAGCAGGAGCTAGCAGCTAACAGCCGAAGTCACTCAACCGAAGCCTCGGCCTGCTGCTCGTCCGAGGCTTCCTCTGATTCTTCTGATTCTTCGTCTTCGCCGGTTTCTTCCGGGGCTTCTTCGACCTGCTCGTGCTTGCGCGCGAGCTCGATCATCTGTCCCGCCAGCTCTTCGTCCACGCCCTCGATCGCGATGAGATCCTCGACCGTCGCGTTGATCACCGAGTCGAGATCGTCATAGCCCGCGTCCTCGAGAAGCTGCGCCCACTCGTCGGGCATGTTCTCGATCTCGCGGACGCCGGTTTGCGCGCGCGACTCGGCCATCGCTTCCTGAAGCATGGCCGAGAGCGCGTCGGCGACCTCGCCCTTCACTTCTTCCTCGGACTTGATGTCGATCTTCGCGCCGATCAGCTCCGCCGCGAGACGGACGTTCAGTCCTCGCTTGCCGATGGCCAGCGAGAGCTGATCGTTGTCGACGATGACGTCGAGGTGCGGCCGATGGGCCTGTTCGTCGCTCGTGACGGAGACGCGCGTAATCTTCGCCGGAGCGAGAGCGTTCTGCGCGTAGTTCACGATGTCCTCGTGCCAGGGAATGATGTCGATCTTCTCGCCGCGCAGCTCGCGGATGATGGACTGCACGCGCGAGCCCTTCATTCCGACACACGCGCCGACCGGATCGACGTCGCGCTCGCGGGACATGACCGCGATCTTCGCGCGCTCGCCCGGCTCGCGCACCGCGCCCTTGATCACGACCGTTCCGTCGTAGATCTCCGGTACTTCCATCTCGAAGAGCTTGATGAGCAGGCGCGGATCGGTGCGCGAGAGCACGACTTGCGGGCCCTTCGGCTGGGTGTGCACGTCCGAGATCACGGCCTTGATGCGATCGCCCTGCGAGTAGCGCTCCGCGCGCGACTGATGGTGACGAGGGATGATGCCCTCGGTCTTGCCATTGAGGTCGATGATCATGTCGCCGCGCTCGAACCGCTTCACGTAGCCGTTCTCGAGCTCGCCCATCTTGTCCTTGAACTCGTTGAAGACCTTCTCGCGCTCGGCCTCGCGGACCTTCTGATACAGGACCTGCTTGGCCGACTGCGCGGCGATGCGGCCGAGGTCCGCGGGAGGCGTGGTGAGCGGGATCTTCACCTCGTCGCCCTGCTCGACCTCGGAGTCGATCTTCTGCGCCTCGTAGGTGCGGATCTGCGTGTTCGGATCCTTCACCACGTCGACGACTTCCTTGCTGATGTGGTCGAGCCGGATCGTGCTGCCGATCTCCGCTTCCGGGTTGATCTTGTGAACCTGCGCGAGCGTCCACTGCGCCTGCGGATCTTCGATCTGATCCTCGTTCTCGACGATCTCCTTGACGGCGTAGATCTTCACGGCTCCGCTGGTGCGGTCCAGCTCCGCCTCGAGAGGCTCGCGCGTCTTGTAGAACTTGCGCGCCGCGGTCGCCAGCGCATCTTCGAGCGCCTTGTACACACGATCGACGTCGATCGACTTCTCGTACGCCAGCGCCTTGATGTCTTTGTCGTTGAACATTGCTCGTTAGATCCTTCGCTTCGCTTCAGGATGGAGATCTTCGGCTTCGCCTCAGATTTCCACTTCCAAACGCGCTTCTTTGATGTCGGTCAGAGGAATCGCGTAGTCCGCGTCCTTCTTCATCACCGGGTCGGTGACGACGACGGTGCTGCCGTCGAACTCCTTCAACCTCCCCACGATCACGTGCAGGCCGCGAATGGCCCTGCTCGTTTTCACCCGCACCAGCCGGCCGGTGAACTTCTCGTAATCGGAGGTTCTATACAACTTTCGATCGAGACCTGGCGATGAGACCTGCAACTCGAACTCGCCGGGAATCGGGTCCTCGACGTCCATCCAGGTCGACACCTGCTGCGACACGAGCTGGCAGTCGTCGATGTTGACGCCGCCCTCTTTGTCGATGTCGATGCGCAGCAGAAATCCGTTCCCCTGGCGGCGGTAGTCGATGTGGACGAGCTCCAGCCCTTCGGACTCGACGATCCGCTGGATCTGCTGCTCCACGCTTTCCGCTAACCCACTCATTGTTCTGAATTTTCGCCCTTACAACAAAAAAAGCGGCCGATCGGCCGCTTTCGAAAGACCTGCTCGAAAGCCGTCGAATACTAACACACCACTTCCGGCCGTTACAACGCGGTAACGAGAGGAGTGGATTCCTGCTTCACCGCAACGGAACGGAGAGGACGACGGCCTCTGAAAGCTTCAAAGGATCGGAAATCTTCCCGTCCTCGCCGAAGAGCTCCCATTGCGCGTTCCCGTTGAAGTAAAAGCGGTTGTTCGCGACGAAGCCGAGCGTCGGATCGCCCATGAGCGGGCTGTTGGCCAGCAGCGTCTTTGCGGATGAGACCGCGAGGCCGCCAGGCGCAAGCGTGATGCGGAGGATGCGGTAAGGATTGGTCCCGTTTTGCGTCCCGATGAGCGTGTTCGCGTCGACGGCATAGAGACCGTCGATGCCGAGGAGCGAGATCGTCGCGGGAACGCGGAGCGGATGGATGTCGCCGGTGCGGCGGTCGATGGCGAAGATGCCGTTGCTGTAGTCGGCGACGTAAAGCGTCGCGCCGGAAACGGCGAGTCCCTGGAGGGAGCGGAACGGACCGCGAGCGAAGGGCTCCAGCGTGTTGCCCTTCACTCGAAAGATGACCGGCGAGACGCTATCGCTCACGTACACCTCGCCATCGGGCGCGATCGCCACGTCGCCGAAGTGATGCTCGCCATCGGGTGCGGGCAGCGTCTCGAGAACCCTCCCTTCGCGCAGATCGATGCGCAGCAGCGCGGACTTCCCTTTCTCCTCGGCCTTGAAGCCTTCCGTTTGCGGAAGCGCGGTCGTCGTCGCCCACAGCACGCCGCGCTTCGGATCGGCGACCATGCCAAACACGCCCCAGGGCGCGGTGGCGAATTCGCGATCGCCGGCGAAGATCGTCTTCGTACGCACGCTGCTCACGAAGAAACGCTTGCCATCCCACGCCATCCCTTCCGGGATCAGCCCGAGGCGGTCGATGGCCAGCTCTCGCTTCGCGGTGCCGATCGGTTTCGCGTTCAACGCAAACCGCTTCGTCACCGCGGCGTATCGTTCGTTCGCAAAGTCTTTCTCGACCGGGTAGACGAAGCCCATCGTCGCGATGCGATCGAGTGTGCGAACCGCTTCCTCACGCTGACCGTTGGCGTCGAGCGCGATGGCGAGGCGATAGAGCAGCGTCGGATGTTGCGGACGCGCGTCCGACGCCTCGCGCGCCTTCTTCACCGCGTCGTTGTCGCCGAAGAGAGGGAGCGCGAGAAATACGACCAGCAAGAGGAGCTTTGGAGTGCGGAGGCAGCGCCTCCGCTTTCGAACTACGTGGCAAGACGGCGCACGTTCCGTACTTGCGGCGCATTCGAAAGCGGAGGCGCTGCCTCCGCACTCCAAAAAAAAGAGCCGCGTCTTACGACGCGGCTCGGAACGAAAAGTCATGGCGATGAAACTCAGTGGCGGACGAGGCGGCGGAGCGGGCCCTTGCCCGAACCGACCGGGTAGAGGATGTCGATCGCGGCCGGATCCATCTCCTTCAGGTACTGCGCTTCCATCGTCGTCGCGTCACCCGAGATGTTGTCGAGCACCGAGCCGTACGCGAAGAACGCGGGGCAGCCCAGGTCGCAGCTGTCCGGCACACCGGTCGGAACCGGGGTGGAGTTCCGCTGCTCGATGGTCACGAAGAAGTTCGAGCCGGTGATTCCCGGGAAGAGCTGCGCGAAACCGAACTGCTGATTGCCGAGAGGACCGAGCGAACGAACCGCTTCGCCCTTCTTGTCGGCTTCGGTCATCGTGCCCTGGTAAAGACGGAAGACGATCTCCGTCTTCGAGAACTCGGACGCGTTCGTGACGCCGACGTTCGCGCGGAACGTGCCCGCCTGGCCGGCGCCGCCGGTGTGGGTCAGGCCGGTGATGAAGACCTTGTCGAGGCCGGCCCCGTTCTGGAGCTGGCTGATGAAGCTGTACCAGGGGAGACCCGAGAAAAGCTGGCCCGTGGTCGGCGGATTCGGGCCGGCCTGGGTGATCTGGTAAATGCGGGTCTCGACGCTGATCGGGCGGAAGTTCTCGCTGAAGCCGTCGTCGTCCTGAGTCGCGGGGCCGCAGTCCGAGTTCGTCTTGCAGCCGTTGAAGACCAGCATGCCGAGGCCGGTGGGCTTGTCGAGGGTGTTCGCGAAAATATCGAGAAACTCCTTGCGCTCGTGACCGCGCAGGGTGATCTTGTTGCGGATCTCTTCGAGAACCGGCGTGTTCGCACCCTCGTTGGTTCCGAGTGGAACGTAGATGACCGATACGTCGACGCTGTCCGACGACAAGTTGGCGATGAACGCGTCGGTGATAAACGTACCCGACGAACCACTGGCGTGGCCCGCGATCGGAACGTATACCTGATCAGCCGCGCGGAAATTGCTGGCCGAAGCGCCGAATGCGCAGAGCATCAGGGCCGCCGCGACACCGAGTTTTCTCATGAACATAATCTCCCCTCTAACACCGATGAAAGTTTGGTCTGACTTCGCTGGATCGTATGCTGCGAGCGCATTCTAAACGAACCCGCGGCGTTGTCACTAAACTTATACGCAGTTTCGCGCGGGAACGTCACAATTTTTTTCTGCCTATACTTCGGACCCGTGAGCGTCCTCCGCGACACGACCGTATGCGACCCTCAGCACGGACTTCGCCTCGATCGCGCCCTGAGCGAGCTCTTCTCTGACTACTCGCGTAATTTCCTGGCAAACCTTGTCACGGAAGGTCATGTTCGCATCGACGGAGCCCCGGCGACGAAGCCTTCGCAACGTGTCGAGGCCGGTCAGTGCCTCGAGATCGAAGTCCCTGATGCTACACCGTCGGGCATCTCATCGCAGGACCTTCCGCTCGCCGTGCTGTACGAAGATGCCGACGTGGTCGTGATCGACAAGCCCGCGGGGCTGGTCGTGCATCCGGCGGCCGGCCATCCCGACCAGACGCTCGTCAATGCGCTGCTGTTTCACGTGAAGGACCTCAGCGGCGTCGGCGGCGAGATCCGCCCCGGCATCGTGCATCGCCTCGACAAGGACACGAGCGGCGTGATGATCATCGCGAAGCACGACGAGGCGCACCGCAAGCTCACCGCCGGCTGGAACACGGAGAGCGTGAGAAAGGAGTACGTCGCGCTCGTGTACGGAACGCCGTCGAGCGAGCGAGGCACGGTCGACGCGCCGATCGGACGCGATCCGCGCGATCGCAAGCGGATGGCCACCGCCGCGGGCGGGCGCGCCGCGATCACCGACTACGAGGTCGCGGAACGGCTGCGCTACGTCTCGCTCGTCCGCTGCCGCCTCCGCACCGGCCGCACGCATCAGATCCGCGTCCACATGAAGCACCTCGGACACCCGATCGTCGGCGATCCGCTCTACTCCGGCCCGCAGTGGCGCGGCATTCCGGACAAGCGCGTGCAGAAGTTGTTGTCGTCGGTGGAACGCCAGATGCTGCACGCCGCGCGGATCAGGTTCGCGCATCCGCGCACCGGCGCGCCGATGTCGTTCGACGCGCCATTGCCCGACGATTTCTCGTCGGTGTTGAACCAACTTCGCGCGTCCACCGGATGAAGCCGGGCGCTACAACAAAACGCCCGCAATCGTCGCGGTCAGGAAATTCGCCAGCGTCCCCGCGATCATCGCCCGCAGTCCCAGCCGCGCGAGATCGCCGCGCCGCGTCGGCGCGAGCGATCCGATTCCGCCGATCTGAATCGCGATCGACGAGAAGTTCGCGAATCCGCACAGCGCGTATGTCGTGATCACGAAGCTGCGCGGATCGAGGACACTCCCTACTCCCGGCTTCCCGAGCTCGATGAAGGCGACGAACTCGTTCAGCACCATGCGCGTGCCGAGGAGATTGCCGACGATCAGACTGTCCTTCCACGACACACCCATCGCCCAGGCGATCGGACGGAAGATGAAGCCGAGTACGACGTCGAGACTCACCGGGAACCATGTCCACTGGCCGTGCACCCAACCGAAGACGCCGTTGATCAGCGCGACCAGCGCGATGAACGCGATCAGCATGCCGGCGACGTTGAGCGAGAGGTGCAGTCCCTCGATCGCGCCGCGGCCGGCGGCGTCGATCACGTTCACGTCCTGCTTCGGCACGACCACTTCTACATCGCCGCCGGTGGCGGGCTTCTCCTCCTCCGGCACGATCAGCTTGGCCATCATGATCGCGCCCGGCGCGGTCATGATCACCGCGGTGAGCAGGTGGATGACGTCGACTTTCGAGACCAGGACGTACGCCGCCATGATGCCGCCGGAGATGTGGGCCATGCCCGCGGTCATGATGGTCATCAGCTCGGACCGCGTCATGTCCGCCAGGAACGGCCGGATCGTCAGTGGCGCCTCGGTCTGTCCCATGAAGATCGAAGCGGCAACCGACGTCGACTCCGCGCCCGAGGCGCCCATGAAGCGCGACATCAGCTTCGCGAAGAACTTCACCACGATCTGCATCACGCCGATGTAGTAGAGGATCGCGAAGATCGAGGCGATGAAGATGATCGTCGGCAGGACCTGCGTCGCGAACACGAAGCCGACCTTGCTGTTCTGCGCGCCGAGGTCGCCGAAGACGAACGTCGAGCCCACCTGGGTGTAGCCGATCAACCCGTTCACGACGTGCTTCATCGTTTCGAACAGATACGCGAGCAGGTTGAACGCGAGGAAGAGATAGAGCGAGAACACGGCGAACACGATCCAGAGACCGCGTCGCACGCCGCCCGGAGGCATGCGCCTCGCGATCAGCGTGACGAGGACCGCCACACCGACGAAGATCAGCGCCGCACCCCACTGCTCGAGCGGCAGCGCGATGGTCGCGAACATCTCCGCGATCAAACGCCCCTTCAGCACGAGGATCGCGACGACGATCTGCAGCGCCAGCCCCCACCCGACGGGACGCCACTTGATGGCCTTGCGATTGGTCGAGAGCAGCCAGGCAATGAGCAGAATTGCGACGAACCCGATCAGCCCAGTGAAACGCTCCATCGTGCAGGCTCCGTTCTCTTCGGCGAATTTGGGACGAACGGATGAGCTAGTAACAGAGCGCGTGACTCAGTGTCAACCTGAGTTGGCAGTTTGCCGTTTGCAGGTGGCAGGAGAACCGGGCTCCTGACAACCGCCAACTGTCAACTGCCAACGGACCGTCGCATATACTCCGCCGCCATGATGGACGCCATTCAGAAAGCCGTTTCGTTCATTCGCGCGAAGAGCTCGTTGGAGCCTCAGGTCGGCGTGATCCTCGGATCGGGCCTCGGCAACGTCGTCGATGCGATCGACGTCGAAGTGGCGATCCCCTACGGCGAGATCCCGGGCGCGCGCGCGTCGACGGTGATGGGACATCAGGGCCGCCTGATCCTTGGCCGCGCGAAGGGAACGGCGGTCGTGGTGATGCAAGGCCGCGTGCATTTCTACGAGGGCTACGAGATGGACGAGGTGATGTTCCTAACCCGCGTCCTCGGCAAGCTCGGGATCAAGAAGCTGGTGGTGACGAACGCCGCCGGCGGCGTCAACACGTCATTCGTTGCCGGCGACCTGATGCTGATTTCCGATCACATCAATTTCATGGGCGTCAATCCGCTGCGCGGTCCGAACGTCGACGACCTCGGTCTGCGCTTTCCCGACATGACCGACGCGTACGCGAAGTCTCTGCGCGCCATCGCGAAGGAAGTCGCCGCGACGCTGAGCCTCGATCTGAAGGAAGGCATCTACCTCGGCCTCTCCGGCCCAACCTACGAGACGCCCGCGGAGATTCGCGCGTTCCGCATTCTCGGTGCGGACGCGGTTGGAATGTCGACGGTCCCCGAGGTCATCGCCGCCTCGCACATGCAGATCCCTGCGCTCGGCATCTCCTGCATCACCAACATGGCCGCCGGCATCCTCGATCAAAAGCTCACGCACCAGGAAGTGATGGACACGACCGTTCGCGTGCAGAAGAAATTCACGGCGCTGGTGTTGGGTGTGGTGGAACGGCTCGCGGGCTAGTTGCGAGTTGCGAGCGACTCGCAGGCGGAATGTAACAGGGTTGGCAAATCCCGCGATGCTAGACTCGTCAGCATCCGTTTCGTGGGCGCGTGGGAACGGCGGCGCCGTGCCGCCAGCGCATCTCTGGTTCTCGACTTTTAGAGGGAGATTGCAATGAGAGCTCTCGCCGTGACTCTGGCGACCGTGTTGTGCGTGGCGACGTCGCAAGCCGCAACGCTCACGGTCAATTCCCTGGCAGACAACGCGACCTCCGGCGACGGACTGGTCACTTTGCGCGAAGCCATCGCCGCGGCAAATGCCGACACCGCGACGGACCTCGGACAAAGCGGCAGCGGCGCGGACACGATCGTGTTCGACGCGTCGCTCGCCGGCGGAACGATCGCGCTGTCGATCGCCGGCAACTCGACGTTCGGGCCGTCGGCGCTCGCCGTCACCAGCGACATCACCATCGATGGCGACGACGCGCCGATGCTCACCATCTCGCGCGACGCCGGCGTCACGCGTCTGCGCCACTTCTACATCTCTGGCGCCGGCAGTCTGCGCCTCGAAGACATCACGCTCGCGAGCGGTATCGCGCGCGGCTTCGACGGCGGCGCGACCCATCGCGGCGGCACGGGCGGCGGCGGCGCGGGATTCGGCGGATCGATCTTCAATGAAGGCGATCTGGAGATCGTGGCGTCGACGCTGAACGGCAATCAGGCTGCCGGCGGTGTCGGAGGACCGCAGTCGAACATCTTCGACACCTTCCCGCGCGGCGGCAGCGGCGGCGGCGGAACGGCCGGCAACGGCGGGAATCCGACAGGCCCGGATGCCGCGTTCGACATCGGCGGCGTTGGCGGCGCAGGCGGCGGCGGAGCGGGCGGCAATGGCGGACCGGGCGCGGGCGGCTGCGGCGTGGGAGGCGCGGGCGGTTTCGGCGGCGCGGCTGGTGGCGGCGGCGGTTCGTCCTCGAATCCCGCGTGCAATGGTGGCGTGGGTGGATTCGGCGGCGGCGGTGGCGGCGGCGGCGGCGGACAATCCGGACAGGCCGCGGGCTCCGGCGGCGCCGCTGGATTTGGAGGCGGCAACGGCGGCAACGGATCGAGTGGCGATCCCTCCACCACGCCCGGCGGCGGCGGTGGCGGCGGCGCAGGACTCGGCGGCGCGGTGTTCAATCACGGCGGAACCGTGAGCGTGACGAACAGCACGTTCAGCGCGAACTCCGCGCAGGGCGGTGCCGGCGGTCGCAACGGCGCGGCCGGCAGCGGATTCGGCGGCGGCATTTTCAATCGCAACGGCACGCTCACCGTGCTCGCCGCAACGTTCAGCGGCAACACCAGCGGCGGCATCTACAACCTCGGCGACGCCGGCGCTGCGAACGCGACGATCAACGGAACCATCCTCGCGAACTCAACCGGCAACGACTACACCGGCTCGACGATCAACGGCGGCAGCCAGTCCTCGATCGGCACGGACAATCTCATCGAATCGCAGAGCGGCTTCAGTGGCTCGATCACCTCGAGCGCCGATCCGCAGCTCGGTCCTCTCGCCGACAACGACGGTCCGACGAACACGCATCTGCCCGCGCTGACCAGCCCAGCCGTCGATGCATCGAATCTCGGCTCTCCGAACATCGATCAGCGCGGCGTCACGCGCCCTGATGGCGTGAAGCGCGACATCGGCTCCGTCGAAGTCGTGCACAATCAGCCGCCGGTCGCCGTCTGTCAGGACGTGACCGTTGCAGCGGATGCAAATTGCCTTGGACACGTGACCGCGGGCGATGTCGATGACGGTTCGTCCGATCCCGACGGCGATCCGATCACACTCACACTCGATCCTCCCGGCCCGTATCCCCTCGGCGACACGATCGTCACCCTGACAGTCACGGACGACGGCGATCTCTCCGACAGTTGTCAGGCGACGATCACGGTCGTCGACGAGACGCCGCCGGACATCACCTGTCCGCCGGACGTCGTCCTCGAATGTCCGGCCGATACGAGTCCCGCCGCGACGGGCACAGCCACCGCGACGGACAACTGCTCGACGCCGACGATCACGTATGAAGACGACGTGGTGCCCGGATGCGGCGGCACCGTGACCATCACGCGCACGTGGACGGCGACCGATGCGGCAGGCAACTCGTCGTCATGCGTGCAGACGGTGCAGACCATCGACACCACGCCACCCGTGGTCACACCGGGCCCGAACAATTCAGTTTGTCTGTGGCCGCCGAATCACAAGTACGTGACGATCGACAACGTGACGGCGGCGGTGCAGATCGTCGACGCGTGCGATCCGAATGCCGAGGCCGCGTCGATCACGTGCGTGTCGAATCAGTGCGACGACGCACCGTGTCCCGCGAAACCGGGAGAGAACGGCGACGGCAACACGATCAACGACTGCTTCTACGATCCGCTCAACGACCGGCTCACCGTTCGTTCCGAGCGCGCGGGCACGGATCCCGCGGGCCGCACGTATTCACTGCTGATGACCTCGATCGACGGCTGCGGCAACGAAAGCACGCCGGTGGCCGTGTTCACGGTGCACGTGCCGCACGATCAGAATCCGAATCAGGTGTGCATCAAACCGTAGCGCCACACAAACGTAGGGCGTGGCTTCAAGCCACGCCCTACATTCGTCAGCGGCACTCCTCGATTCGTGCGCACGTGCGCACCACTTCTCCCCGATCGAGCACGAACAACTGCGGGTAGATCTGCAACCGCGACGCGAGTGCCTTCGGGAGCGGCTGCGCGACGACGCTCGTCGTTGCTCCGAGGCCGAGGTCCTTCGCCATCGCGCGCGTTTCCTCCAGCGATGCCACCGACAGTACGCGTACGTCGGGCGCGTTGCGGACCGAGGTCAGGATCTCGCGGCAGGAGTCGCAGCTCGGATTGACGATCGCGACCACCGCGCGCGTGTTGCGGAGATCGAGATCGCGCTTCGTGCCATCGAGCGCCGTCGCGGGAATCACGCCGACCTGTTCACGCACCGTGAACCCGCGTAAGCCCTTCGCGGCTGCGGCGGCACGGACCTGCTGCTGCCGCCGCAGCGCGAAGTTGTTCCAGATGAGGAGCACGAACACGACCACGACCGCGACTTCGAGAATGGTCTTGAGAACCGGCAGCGTACGCCGCGGAACGCGCCCCACATCCGTCGCGGCGCTCATCAGCAGTCGTCACCGTCGTACACGATTCTGTAAGGGGTGACGCAACCGTACGAATAGATGCCGTAACAGAGAATCCAGCGCTCACCGCACAGCTCCGAGTACGTGGCGTCCGTGTAGTACTCGATGAACACCTCGTGATCGGGAAGTGCGAAGAGGGACGTACCGCCGACGAGCAACAACGCCAACAGCAGGAACACGCGAATCCGACGAGTCATGTTCAATCTCCTTTCGGGGCGGCAATATGGCCCGCCTGCCGGCCGGAAGGATAGAGACAAAATGTGCTGGCGGACCGATCAGGGAACGAACTTGTACCCGACGCGATGCACCGTGATCAGGTGCCGCGGCTCGCCCGGGACGTTCTCGATCTTCTGCCGCAGCCGCGCCATGTGCGTGTCCACCGTGCGTGTGAACGCGGAGCTGTCGTAGCCCCAGACGTGATTGAGCAGAGACTCGCGCGTCACCACCTCGTCGACGTGATCGATGAAGTAGCGGAGGATACGGAACTCGCGCGGAGTCAGCTCGATCGGCAGAGTCGCTTTCGTCGCCTGATAGGTGCGGAAGTCGAGCGTCACGTCGCCGAACGCGTATTCGTCGCCCGCGGCCGTGCGCGACGAACGCCGCAGTACGGCCTCCACGCGCGCCAGCAGCTCCATGAAGCTGAACGGCTTGGTCACGTAGTCGTCTGCGCCGAGCTTGAGGCCGACGATCTTGTCGATCTCCTGGCCCCGCGCGGTGAGCATGATGATCGGAGTCTGGCTCCCGTTGCGCCGGAGGTCCTTGCACACGTCCAAGCCGCTCTTCCTCGGCAACATGACATCGAGAATGATCAGGTCGTGATCGCCGCGCGTCGCCAGCCGCATGCCTTCCTCGCCGTCCGCGGCCATCTCCACGGAGTACTTCTCGAACTCGAAACCGTCGCGCAACGCGACGGACATCGCGGGATCGTCTTCGACGATGAGGATTCGGGTCATACGCCTGGCTCCTGAACTGGGTCCTTCGCTGCGGCCGGAATCACGTCCGGTTTGATCGGCAGGACGATCGTGAAGGTGCTGCCCTCGCCCACTTCACTCTCCACCTCGACATGTCCGCCGTGTGCTTTCGCTACATGTTCGACGATCGAGAGTCCGAGGCCGCTGCCTTTGACGTCGTGCACGAGACCGCTGCCGACGCGATAGAACTTCTCGAAGATCTTCTTCCGCTCCGCGGCCGCGATGCCGATCCCGTGATCGCGCACCGCGATGTGCACTTGGTCGCGCTCGCCGCGCACCGTCACCTCGATGTTGCGGTTGCCGTTCGAGTACTTCACCGCGTTGTCGAGCAGGTTCATGACGACTTGCGCGATCGCGTCCTTGTCCAACGGGAGTAGCGGCGGGCGCTTCCCGTCCGAGGTGAACGCGATCGACACGCCGGCCTCGCGCAGCGGCATCTCGAAACCGGCCACGGTCTGCTCCACGAGCTCGACGACGTCCGTCGGACAGAAGCGGTACTTCTTCTCCGCCGATTCGATCTTCGAGAAGTCGAGGATGTTGTTGATGAGCTGCGTGAGCCGGCGGCTCTCGGCCTCGATGTACTCGCCGTACTCCTGGATCTTCTCCGACTTCGTCACGCGTCCGAGGCGCATGTACTCGCCGAAGACGCGGATCGACGATAGCGGCGTGCGGAGCTCGTGCGAAACGTTCGACACGAAATCGCTCTTCATCTGCGAGAGCCGCATCTGCCGCGCGACCGAACCGCCCGCCAGACCGATCGCGCCGAGGAGCACGATGAACGCGCCGCCGGTCCACATCATGTTGTGCTTGAACTGATACGCCGCCAGCTCCTCGGGGGACGTACACGCGTCGCGGACACCCACGCGCCAGTCGGTGAAGACGAAGCCGAAGGACTGGGAGATGTAGTCGCGTCCGCGCGGCGTGCGCGCCGGGAAATTGTCGCTCACGCGGATGTTCATGTCGCGCAGCGGATGGTGCTTCTTGAACTGCGTGGCCGCGAGCCAGGAGAGCTTCTTCTGCGCGAGCTTCGGGTCGAGGATCACTCCCGCGACGCCGACCACGTGCATCGACTCGTCGACGATCGGGCGGACGATGGTGCGAGGGTGCGAGCCGCGCTCGTGCACCTGCAGCGCCGGCTCCGCGACGCGGTCCCACTTGTGCGCCATGTGCCAGCCCATCGTCGTCAGCTTCACGGCCTCGCTCTCGCTCCAGTCGGGCTTCACCTCGACGCCGTTCGTGTCGAACATCCGTCCGTGGTACTTGTCGTGGTGAAACTCGATGACGAAGAAGCGGCGCGCACTCGTGATCGGGTGCTCGCGGAAATGCTTCCCGAGGGTGGCCACGCTGAGGAGTTGCACGTGCGTGAGTGACAGCGCCGCCGTGGCGTCGCGGCGGAAATGCTCGTCGATGTCTGTCGCGATCGTCTCGATCGCGCTGCGCTGCCAGTTGCGCTCCGCGGAAACGCTCTTCTGCTCCAGCGCGCGCAGGAAGCGGTACTGCATGACCAGCAGCACGCCGAGGGTGATGATCACCACGGGTAGAAACCAGATCATGGAGCGGCGGAAGAGACGGCGCATCGGCGTTCGAGAACGCAATGGTGGCACGCCGTCAGTTCCGTCGGGCTCGATTGTCACAACATTTAACAAGTGCTGGGTGCTGGGTGCTGAGTCCCGCCCACCCGCATCTCAGCACCCAGCACTCAGCACCCAGCACTCAGCACTTCGTCTATCGCTGGAACGCATACGCCACCTTCATGAACACGCTGCGCGCGTCTTCCGCATCGCCGTAGCCGACGAAGAAGACCGTTTGCCAGTTCAGCTTGTAAGCGTAGAGGCCGGAGAGCGTGATCTTGCGATCGGTCGAGCCGACGCGCTCGATTGTCTTCTGCTGCGCGGTCGCGCGGACGAGCGATCGCGGCGAGAAGGTGTACGTCGCTTTCAGCCAGTCGATCTGCGCGCTGAACAGGCGGCCGGAATCGAGGTCCAGCCAGTCGCGCGACGTCCGCGCCTGCAACTCCAGATGGTCGGTCATGCGCAGCGTGCCGCTCAGGTTGATCGTTGCGCCCTTGCCGAGGCGCGCGCCGGCGTAGTCGATCTTGTCGCCCACCACGCCGTCGAGTTGAATCGACGGCAGCCATCGCAGTGGTGCCGCGCGGAGATCGAACCACAACTCATTGCGCGTGAGCAGAGTCGTACCGACGCGCTCCGTCACCCGAGCCAGCTCCATCCATCCGTTGCTGCTCCACTTCCCCTGAAACTCCAGACCCTGGTAGACGCCATCGCGCAACTTCTGTCCACCATCGAAGCTCGAGTCGTAGTTCGCACCCGCGTACGAGCGCACGTACGAGAAGAGTCGCTTCGGATAGAAACGCAATCCGCCGAAGAGTCCCGTGCGGCGATAGTCGTTCTGCACGACGAAGCCGTTGTCCGCGCGAAACTCCGGCGAGTAGCCCGACGTCCCTCCCCAGATGTCGTAGCGCTTCGCATCGCGCTGGAACACGACGCGGTACGCGTGCCCGTCGGCGGATTGCCCGTTGAACTTTTGATTGAGCTCCGGGCGATCCGGATTCTCCGTGCTGCTGGCTAAGAACTGCCCGAAGATCTTGTCCGTGTCGCTGCGCTTCCAGAGAAAGTCGGGACCGAACAGACGGTTATAGCCGCCTCCTTCGATCTCTCTCGCGCTCACCATCAGCGCGCCGAACGAATCGCCGAAGCTCCGGCGGATGCGCCCAAGCGCGACTCGTGAACGGAAGTTCTGCGGCACGAAGTCCGAACCTTGTTGTCCAGGAAGGATCAGCGTCCCGCCGCCGCGATCCTCCGCGACCAGGAACGTGTACGCATTCGATCCCGCGTTTCCCGTCGCGCGCATGCCCCACGCGGGCGAGGTGATGCTGCGCGTGTACGCCGCCACGATCGGCGTCGAGAGCAGGTCGACGCTTTCGAGAAAGAACGTCCGCTTCTCCGGGTACGACAGCGCGAAGCGATTGTTGACGTCGATCTGAGGCACGTCCGCTTCGATCTGCGAGAAGTCGGGATTGAGCGTGCCGTCGATGGTCAGGCGCGCCGAGGGGTTCCATTTGAGGTCGAGACCGACGTCGGAATCGAAGTGGTTGGCTGTTGGCAGCCGACTGAAGTTCCCCGTCGAATAAGGCGCGATCGTGAAGTGGCTCCCCGTCGGCAACCCCTCCAGCCCCGCCACCTCGGACGCATGACAGAGAAAGCATCCCGAGTTCTTCGGGATGGGCGTGTTGGACATGATGTAGCGGAAGTCGCGCGGGTAATTGCGCATCATGATCACGCCCCACGTCTGCGGATCGGTGGAGGGATAGCGCAGCGACGCGAGCGGGATGCGCATCTCCGCCGTCCAGCCGCGCTCCGTGCGGCGCGCGACGGCCTCGTAGAAAAAGTCGGGTGAGAAGTCTTCCAGTCCGTTCGCGTCGTTGACGACGCTGTCGGTCTGCACGCCGCGCGGGTTCACGCGGAACGCGACGCCGGAGCGGCGGTCGTTCAGCGTGTCGATCAGGATCGCGACGTAGTCCTGATCGCCGAGGACCTTGTCGCGGTCGACCAGCGGCGCGCGGATGTCGGCCGGGCGCGGATCGTCGGCCATGAACGCGACGTACACCGCCAGCTCGTCATACGCGAGCAGCCCCACGGTCTGCGCGGGAGGCGCGCCGTTGTCGCCGGTGTAGTACTCCACGAAGCCGTCGATGCGCCGTGCGTTCTGCCACGCCGCCTCCGTCGGCTCGCCGTCGACGGTGATCGGCCCATCGAGCTTCGCGATGTCTACCTTGGTTGGAACTGCCAGCGCGGACACACCCGCACTCATCATCATCAGGAACAGCATCGTGCTTCGCATGAAGCACACGATGCGGACTTGCGAATCGCCAGTCTTCCCGAAGGCGTGACACGATGTGAAAGAACGTCACGATGATGAACGAACCGTGACTACTGTCATCCTGAAGCCGCGCAGACGGCGAAGGATCCCCTGCCGTAGCACATGAAGCGTTCCAGGCAGGAGGTCCTTCGCCGTCTACGCGGCTTCAGGATGACACCTCCAACTGTTGACATTCGTCAACTGACAATCCGCCGCCCATGCGGCCATAATGCGCGCCGCAATCATGGTGGATAAAGCAACTCTCGATGGTCTTCGCATTGCGCGCCCGGAGACGGAACCTCGTCGGCGCACGCCCTGGCTGGTGATCGCGCCGATCGCCATCCTGGTCCTCGCCTTCGGCGCATGGCTTTTCACGCGCAGAGGCGCGAAGGAAGTGTCCGTGGCCTCGGCCAAAGCCGTCGCCAGCGAGAGCCGCGGCGCGGTCCTCAACGCCAGCGGATACGTCACCGCGCGCCGCCAGGCGACGGTCTCGTCGAAAGTCACCGGCAAGGTGACCGAGATCTTCGTCGAGGAAGGATTGAAGGTGAAGGAAGGGCAGGTGCTCGCCCGTCTCGACGACTCGTACGCAACGCGCGGACTCGCCCTGGCGCAGTCCGAAGCCGCCGCAGCGGCGAGCGCGCTCGAGGAAACGCGCGTGCGCATCCGCGAAGCGCAGCTCGACTACGACCGCGCCGAGCGTCTCACCTCGAGCGAGATCGCCAGCCGCGCCGATCTCGACCGCGCGCGCGCACAAGTCGACGCCGTCCGCGCTCGCCTCGCCGCGCAGTCCGATCAGCTCACGACCGCGCGACGGAACGTCGACCTGCAGCGCCAGACGCTCGAGGACACGATCATCCGCGCGCCGTTCGACGGCATCGTCGTGTCCAAGGACGCGCAGCCCGGCGAGATGATCTCGCCCGTCTCCGCCGGCGGCGGCTTCACCCGCACCGGCATCTGCACGATCGTCGACATGGCCTCGCTCGAGATCGAAGTCGACGTCAACGAGGCCTACATCAACCGCGTGCATCCGAACCAGCGCGTGGAAGCGGTGCTCGATGCGTATCCCGAATGGCGCATCCCCGCGCACGTGATCACCGCCGTGCCCACCGCCGATCGCCAGAAGGCGACGGTGAAAGTGCGCATCGCCTTCGACCAGCGCGACCAGCGCATCCTCCCGGACATGGGCGTGAAGGTCACGTTCATCACCGACGAACCGGCGGCCGCGATGACGGAGATGGTGGAAGTGCCGAAGAGCGCCATCCGACGCGACGGAGAACAGGACATCGCGTTCGTCGTGAAAGACGACAAGGCCGAGCGTCGCGCGGTGAAGGTCAGCGGCACCGAGGGCGACGTCGCCCGCGTCACGTCCGGCCTCGCCGCCGGCGAGAGTGTGGTCATCGCGGGCGAAGAGCTCGCGGATGGCGACAAAGTAAAAGTCAAAACGAAGTGACGAGTTGCTCGCAACCCGCAACTCGCAACAGGAGAAACCATGTCCGAACCCCTCGTACGCCTTCGCAACGTCGAAAAAGTCTTCCACCGCGGTTCCGAGGACATCCATGTGCTGAGCAATCTCGACCTCGAGATTCAGAGCGGCGACTTCCTCGCGCTCATGGGTCCGTCGGGATCGGGCAAGTCGACGCTGTTGAACCTCCTCGCGGGACTCGACCGACCGACCGCCGGCACGATCGAGGTCGCGGGCGAGCGCATCGAGAGCCTCGGCCGCGCCCAGCTCGCGCATTGGCGCTCGCGCCACATCGGCTTCGTCTTTCAGTTCTACAACCTCCTGCCCGTGCTCTCCGCGGAGCGCAACATCGAGCTGCCGCTGCTCCTGACGAACCTCTCCGCCTCGGAGCGCAAACGACACGTGATGACGGCGCTGGAGATCGTCGGACTGACGCATCGCGCGAAGCACACGCCGCGCACGCTGTCGGGCGGCGAGCAGCAGCGCGTCGGCATCGCGCGAGCGATCGTCACCGACCCGACGCTCATCCTCGCCGACGAACCGACCGGTGACCTCGACCGCAAGACCGGCGACGGCATTCTCGATCTGCTCCAGGGCCTCAACCGGGAGCAGGGCAAGACCATCATCATGGTCACGCACGATCCTCACGCTGCGGAGCGCGCGTCGCGCCGCCTGCAGATGGTCGACGGACAACTCGCTACCGAGATGGCCGCATGAAATTCACCCGGCTCATCCTCTCGAACTTCAAGCGCCACAAGACGCGCACGATCCTGACGATCCTCTCGATCATGGTCGCGTTCGTGCTCTTCGCGTACCTCGGCGCGTTCCGCACCGCGTTCAACTACGGGGCCAACATCGCCGGCCAGGACCGTCTCATGGTGCGGCACAAGGTGTCCCTGATCCAGCTCCTCCCCGCGAGCTACGAGGCGGACATCGAGCGCATCGACGGCGTCGCCGAGGCGACGCACGCGACGTGGTTCGGCGCGATCTACAAAGACCCCAAGAACTTCTTCGGCCAGATGCCGGTCAAGCCCGAGGAGTTCATGCGCATGTATCCGGAGTTCGAACTGCCAAAGGAGCAGATGGATGCCTGGCTGAAGACGCGCACGGGCGCAATCGCGGGACGCACGACGGCGGACCGTTTCGGCTGGAAAGTTGGCGACAAGATCCCGCTCATGGGCACCTACTGGCGCTCGAAGGAAAGCGATCGTTTGTGGACGTTCGATCTAGTAGGCATCTACGAAGGCGCCAAGCCCGAGACCGATACGTCGAACTTCTACTTCCGCCACGACTTCTTCGACGAGATGCGCCGCGGCGGAGAGGGACTCGTCGGCTGGTACATCATCCGGGTCAAGGATCCGGAGAAGGCCGAGGAGGTGGCCAAACGCGTCGACGCCGAGTTCGCGAACTCGCCCGCCGAGACGAAGACCGACACCGAGGGAGCGTTCGTCAAAGGCTTCGCCGAGCAGATCGGAAACATCGGCGCGATCGTCATCGCGATTCTCACAATGGTGTTCTTCACCATCCTGCTCGTCGCCGGGAACACGATGGCGCAGGCCGTGCGCGAGCGAATGAGCGAGCTCGGCGTGCTCAAGGCGATCGGATTCACCGACATGCAGGTGCTCGCAATGGTGCTGACGGAGGCGCTGTTGATCGCCGTCATCGGTGGTGGCCTCGGCCTCATCCTCGGCGCACTTGCCGTCGCGAAGGGCGACCCGACCAAAGGCGCGCTTCCCGTTTTCATCCTGCAGCCGTCCCACGCGATCTTTGGCGTCGTCTGCGTCTTCCTGCTCGGACTTGTGAGCGGCTTCCTGCCTGCGCTACAGGCCATGCGCATGAATCCCGTCGAAGCGCTCCGTCGAGAGTAGTCAGGAGAAAATCATGCGATTTTTCGCACAAATTGCCGCACTGGTGGGTTTCAACATCCGCACGCTGCCGTCGCGCAAAGGCTCTGCAGCGGCGGCGATCGTCGGAATCGCCGGCGTCGTGGCCGTGCTCGTCGGCCTGCTCTCGATCGCTCAGGGCTTCCGCCGTACGATGACGATCGCCGGCTCACCCGACACCGTGTTCGTACTCCGTACGGGCGCGGACTCGGAGTTGGCGAGCATTCTCACCCGCGAGGAAGCACAGATCATCGCCGAGGCGCCGGGCGTGGCGCGCAAGAACGGGAAGGCGCTCGTGTCGCCGGAGCTGTTCGTGATGGTCAACCTGCCGAAACGCTCCACGAACACCGATGCGAACGTGCCGATGCGCGGCATCGAGCAGACCGCGTTCGACGTACGTGACGAGGTGAAGATCGTCCAGGGACGGAAGTTTCAGCCGGGACGCAACGAAGTGATCGTCGGTCGTGCCGCGCAGCTTCAGTTCGCCGGCACGGACCTCGGTTCCGATCTGCTGTTCGGACCCAACCTCTGGAAAGTCGTCGGTGTTTTCGAGGCCGAGGGCTCGATCTCCGAGTCGGAAATCTGGGCGGACGCAGCGGTGCTCGCGCCGGCGTACCGGCGCGGTACCTCCTATCAGAACGCTGTCGTCCGCCTCGCGTCGGCTGGGAACTATCAGACCTTTAAGGACTCGCTCATGACCGATCCGCGTGTGAGTCTGAAGATCGTGCGCGAGACGGAGTACTACGCCGAGCAGTCGAGATCGATCGTCGGCCTCGTGAACGTCGTCGCCGGCATCATCACGACGCTCATGGGCCTCGCCGCCATCTTCGGCGCGCTCAACACGATGTACACGGCCGTGGCCGCGCGCTCGCGCGAGATCGCGACGCTCGAGGCCATCGGCTTCCGCGGCGCCCCGATCGTGATCTCGGTGCTGATCGAGTCGATCCTGCTCGCCGTTCTCGGCGGCGTGGTCGGCGCACTGGGCGCGTGGCTCGCCTTCGACGGCTTCCGCGCCGCAACGCTGAACTGGCAGACCTTCAGCCAGGTCGCGTTCTCGTTCGACGTCAACGGCCCGCTGCTCGTGCAAGGCATCGTGTGGGCGGTCGTGATCGGCGTGATCGGAGGACTGTTCCCCGCGATCCGCGCGGCAAGGTTGCCGGTCGCGGTCGCGTTACGAGAGAGATAGAGAGCAGGATTTCGCGTACTCTGTCGTCACCGATGAAACGACTGCTGCTATGCCTCCTCGTGGCGGTCACCCTCGGCGGCGCGACGAGGCCGCTCACCGAGGGCGCGGTGCGCGCCGCGCTCACTCCGCTCGACAAGATCGACATCGGCGTGCTGAAGGCAATGGGACCCGCCGTGTTGCCGCATCTCGTGCGCATCTACGGAAGCACACCGGACCAGAGCGCCCGCGCGACCTACGCCTGGGTGTTCTACAGCCTCGGCTGGAAGTCGCCGGAGGCGCGCGCGGCCCTGCTGCGCGACATCGACACGCAGGACCAGAATCTGCGCCTGCAGGTGCAGTGGGCGCTGGGCCGCGTCAGCGACGACACCGAGGTGGTGAACATCCTGGCCAACATCATGCGCAACGACCCGAATGCGCTCTTCCGCGACAAAGCTGCCTGCGCGCTGGCGTACGATCAAATCCATCTCACCGAGAAGCAGAAGGTGCAGCTGTACGGAAAGCTCATCGACGGGCTGAAAGACCCGAAGCAGCAGGTGCGCTCAATCTCCATCCTCGCGCTGAAGATCCACACCGGACAGACCAAGGGGTTCTCGCCGGACGGCAGCGAGGAAACGCGCTCGCGCGCGGTCGCAGAGTGGACGCGGTGGCTCGAAGAGTATGAGAAGAATCTCTAAATCGCCCACGCAAGGAGACGACCAGAGGCCTCCGGCGGGGGTTCAACCCGGAGACATAGTGGACACTAAGTTCTAGGGACATAGTTGACACTTTGATCGGCAACGTGCGCATGCAGGGGCATGGCGCTACGGACGAGGACGATCGTGGAACAGCGAGTGTCGGCGATGGAGCTGGTTGCGGCAGGGATTGGGGTGAGCGAGATCGCTCAGCGGTTGGGTGTGAGCCGACAGGCGGTGTACGACTGGAAGGCGCGGTACCGAGACGATCCGGAAGCTGGTTTGAACGATCGTTCGCGCAGGCCTCAGACCACGCCGACCCGAACGGCCGAGCCGATCGAGCAACGGGTGATCGAGGAGCGGAAGCGGTGGGGCTTCGGGTCCAAGAAGATCCTGCGGCGGTTGCAGGACGAGGAGCCGGACGTGGCGTGGCCGCCGCGGTCGACCATCGATGCGATCTTCAAGCGTGCAGGCTTGGTTCGTGGGCGCAGGGCCGTACGACGACGGTTCGCTCCAGTCGAAGCACGTCGCACGTATGAGGGCACGGTTGCAGGCGAGGTGATGACGGCCGACTACAAGGGCCAGTTCCGGCTGAGGAACGGCCGGTACTGCTATCCGCTGCTGGTAGCTGATCCGGTGAGCCGGTTTCTGCTGGCCTGTGATGCCTTCAGCGGGATCTCACTCGAGCAGACCTGGACCACGTTGGTGGGTGTGTTCCGCAAGCACGGACTGCCGAACATCCTGCACACCGACAACGGCATGCCGTTCGGGACATCGGGGCACGGCCGCTTCTCGACCATCAGCGTCCGGCTGATGAAGTACGGCATCCAGCCGGTCTACAACCGTCCCGGGCATCCGGAAGACAACGGCCGGCATGAGCGACTCAACAAAACGCTCATGGAGAGCACCACCATCGAACCGGCGCACGACAACGCCGGACAGCAGGTTCTGTTCAACGACTTCCAGCGGATGTTCAACGAGGAGCGGCCCCATGAAGGCTTGGGCCAGGATCGGCCGGTCTCTCGATATCGCCGATCACCGAGAGTCTTTCCAGAGCAAGTGCCGGTTGTCGAGTACGAGCCGCACTTCCAGATACAGGCGGTCGACAGCAGGGGCCGGATCTCATGGCAGGGCGAACGGATCTACTTCTCGGATGCGTTTGCCAATGAGCCGATCGCCTTCGAACGCATCGATTACGAGACTTGGCGCGTCCACTACGGCTCATTCGTCATCGGCCGGTTCGGCGACGCGCAGAAACTGTTCGTATGACCTCGAGCTCCTCCGAGGCGGAAAGGGCTGACGCTCCGCGTCCTTGTCGCCGTCCGGCGCTCGCCCACGCCGCCACGCGACTGTCAAATATGTCCCTGTACACGATTGTCAGGAATGTCTCCGG
>DASYGV010000102.1:0-57932 GCA_035999335.1 Thermoanaerobaculia bacterium
ATGCCGGCGTAGCGGCCGGCTGGAAGCCGGCGCTCCATTCCTTACTCCACCGAGACTAACTGCAGCGCCTTGACCCCGCTGCGCTCCACGACCTTCCCACGCGCCGTGACCTTCTTCCCAGCCTTGCCGGCGATCTTCTCCTTCACCGACACCGGCTTCTCGTTCACGAGCAGATACAGCGTCCCATCTTCGGTCAGCAATCCCGCGGGGACGTCGCGGCTGATGCACGCGTTCGAGCAGCCGGCGTGCTCCTCGCCCCGAGCTGCGCGGCTCGTGTAGCAGTGAAGGTCGACGATCTCGCCGGTGAGCGTGACCTCGTCGGCGGCAAAAACGGTGAATGTGAAGAGCAGCACTGCGAATGCGATCGTTGTTTTCATGCACGCAAGATGCGTCTGTTCACCGATTTGCGTCCATTAGAAGTGCATTAGATCGGCGTACGATGACGTCTCATGCAGCCGATCCGGTTCGGACCGTACGCGCTGGACGCGCGCAACGGCGAGCTTCGCCGCGACGGCGAGGTGGTGCCGCTCGCGCCGCAGCCGTTCCGCCTGCTGCTCGCGCTGGCCAGCCGGCCGGGCGAGCTCGTGACGCGCGAGGAGCTCCATCGCGAAGTGTGGGGCGACGAGACGTTCGTCGATTTCGAGCGCGGCCTCAACTTCTGCATTCTGCAGGCGCGCACCGCCCTCGGCGACGACGCGAAGAACCCCCAGTACATCGAGACCCTGCCTCGCCGCGGTTATCGATTCGTTGCGAATGTGGGACGGGCTTCAGCCCGTCCCGTGCGCTGGCTCGTCGCCGCCGCTGCGCTGCTCGTCGTCCTCGCCGCGATCGCGTGGCAGCGCGACGAGCCGGTCGTGACCGGACGCCTGATGCTCGCGGTCCTCCCGTTCGAAGGCGCGGCGCCGTTCGCCGACGGGATGACCGAGGAGCTGATCACCCATCTGGGCGCCCTGCAGCCGCAGCGGCTCGGCGTGATCGCGCGGACCTCGGTCTTCCTCTATCGCGACACGAAGAAGTCCGTTCGCGACATCGGCCGCGAGCTCGGCGTGCGCTACGTGGTCGACGGCAGCGTCCGCCGCGAGGGCGAGCGCGTCCGCGTCTCCGCGCAGCTCATCGACACGCGCGATCAGACGCAGCTCTGGTCGGAGTCGTTCGACCGCACGGGCGCGGGCGCCCTCGCCATTCAACGCGACGTCGCGGAGCGGATCGCGCGCGCCCTGCGCATCGAACTACTCAATGACGACACACTCTCGGCGCGATCCCCCGCCGCGCACGAGGCGTATCTGCGCGGCCGGCAGCAATCGAGCGTCGAAGAGCTTCGGACGGCGACACAGCTCGAGCCGGGCTTCGTGCTGGCCCACGTCGCGCTAGCCGAGGCACTGCACATCGAGGCGATGCGTGAGCTGGTGGATGCACGCGTCGCGGGCGAGGAGATCAGAGCAGCCAGCGAGACCGCGATGCGGCTCGCGCCGTCGCTCTCGCAAGCACACGACATCGCGGCCATGCACGCGTTCTGGTACGAATGGAACTGGGACGCCGCGGAGGATGCCTATCAGCGCGCGATCCGCTTCAATCCGAATGAACCCGGCGCGCTGCACGATCACGGCTGGCTGCTGATCACGCAAGGGAAGTTCGACGAAGGCATCGCCGAGATCCGCCGCGCGCAGGAGCTCGATCCAGTGTCGCCGCGCGCGAACGTGCACGTCGCCTGGGCGTACATCTACACCCGGCGCTACGACGACGCGATCCGCGAGGCGCGCCGCGCACTCGCGCTCGATCCAAAATTCGAGGAAGCGCTCGGCTGCATTCACAGTGCGGAGATGCTCGCCGGAAAACACCGGCCAAGGCCTGCAACCGAATCGCGCGATCCGTACAGCACGGCGGTGTCGTACGCACTCAACGGCGATCGCGAGAACGCCCTCGTCTGGCTGACGAAGGCGAGAGACTCGCGCAATCTCTCGTTTCCCCTGGCGGGAGTCGACCCGAAGCTGGACGCGCTTAATGGCGATCCGCGTTTCGTCGAGCTGCTGGCGAGCGCCCGTCTTACGCGACAGATTCGGTGAGGTACGTCATCGCCGTCTCGCGCGAGTCGAAGATCTTGAAGACCGTGTCGAGCTTGGTGATCTTCAGCAGCGCCAGGATGCGGTGCGACGGCTTGACCAGCGCCATCTTGCGCTGGCGGTCCTCGAACTTCTGCAAGTAGCCGATCAACTCGCCCAGACCCGTCGAGTCCATGTAGTTGATCGCTTCGAAGTTGATCATCACCGGACCGGTCTCGTCGTTCAGCACTTTCTCGAGGTAGCTGGAGAACTCGCGCGCGCTCTCGCCGAGCTTGATTACGCCCTGGATGTCGAGGACGGTGACGTCATTGACCCGATTCTTGATGATATTCATACGAACGGGCCGAAGTGTATCAGACCGGCACGGCCGGTAGCGCTGATTGGCCAAGCCTTCGCCATGCCTGGTCGTCTGAGGATCAGCTTCGGCCGGGCGCGCTCGATCAACGTTCTTCGTTCTTGCGGCCGATCCGGTCGGTGAAGAGCGACACGATCGAGAGCACCAGCGCGCCGAGAATCGCCCAGCCGAATCCCTCGATTCCAAACCCCGGCACGAGCCACGCCGTCAGCTCCAGCATGATCGCGTTGAGCACCAGCAGGAACAACCCGAGGGTGATGACGGTGATCGGAAGCGTGAGGAACCAGAGAATCGGACGCACGATCGCGTTGAGCAGCCCGAGCACCAGGGCCGCGATCGCCAGCGACAACCATCCGTCGTACACGTATCCAGGGACGACTTTCACAACGAGCAGCAGCGCGAGCGTGTTGATGACCCAGCGGATGATGAGCGACATGGAAGGATTCTATGCCCGCGCGTTGCCAGATCGGAGCGTCAACCGCCATCCGCCGACCGATCACTCCTTCTTCGCCCTTCGCTCCTCCCCGGCCAGAGTGCGATAGATCATCGCGCCTTCTTCGAAGCGCACCGTGTCGCCCGTGTTCTCGTAGAAGAACTCGTTTTCGGAGATGGGTCGAATGGGAAACGGTGGATTGTTGCCGCGCACTGTGTAGAGCTGCGATCCGGCCTTGATCACGCGGCGGGTGGTCTTTTCATCGACGCGGTACGTTCCGACGTGGCGCGCGAGCACTTCGTCGCTCACGTTGGCGATGGTGCGCATCGGCGCGAACTGCATGGGAGGCAGCGTGATGGTCTTCTCGACGAGAGGCTCGCCGCGGAGGAACGCCTTCATCGCCTCGAGAATCTTCGGCGACGAGAGAAACAGCGGATCGCTGTGGCCGGCGCCTTCGATGATGAGATGCCGCGCGTTCGGCATCCCCGTCCGCAGCTCTTCAGCCTGTCGCGGCCGAGTGCGCCCGTCCAATGTCCCGCTGATCAGGAGCGCCGGCACGTCGGAGCGCAGCGGCCCGCGGAACGCGTCGCCGAGGTCCGGCACGTTGACCGCGGCGCAGACTTCGGGGAACGGGAGGTTGATGGCATCGCCGAGCAATGTGCGTTTGGCCTCGTTCTCGATGAGCGTTTTTCGCGCGGCGGTGATGCCCGACGCGCAATCCATCGCCACCGACATGACCGAAGGCGCGGAGCCGAAGCGCTGCCCGCCCACGGCCAGGGCGAGCGCCGTCCAATCGCCGCGCTCGAGGCGCGACACGAAGTCCGGCAGCTTCGCGAAGTTCTCGGGCGCGAAGAGCGAGTCCGCGACAGCGACTTGAAAGTCGAGCGGCCCGAGCACGAAATCCGCGGACATGCCGTTGAGGGGATGTGTGAGCGACACGGTCTTCGGACTCTTCTGCAGCTCGTGAAGAACGTTGCGCATCGAGGCGAGCAGATCGCCGGGCGCGCGACGGGCGATTTCTTCGAGGAGCGACTGCTGATCGCTGGGGAGTTTGTAGGTGTCGTCCGCACCTTCGATGCCGGCCAGGATCACGCGATCGATGTGCGCACTGTTGTCGCGCAGCGCGGCGATGGTGAGATGCGTGCCGTAGCTGATACCCCAGAGCACGAGTTTCTCGGCGCCAAGTGCCTTGCGGAGGTCTTCGAGGTCGGCCGCATTCTCGCGCGTGTTGTACGCCGCAACGTCGACACCCTCAGCGCGGAGCTTCTCCACGCACGGACGCAGCGCCGCCGCGAGGATCGCGCCGCCTTTGGCGCGGTCGAGCGGCGCGCCGGGCGGGAAGACGTACTGCTCGTCGCAGGTCATCTTCGGACCCGACTCGTTCGTGCCGCGCTGGTCGTACGCGATCACGTCGCCGAATTCGCGCAGGGCCATGAACAGCGGGAAACGCGAACCGTACGCGGAGCCGATGCCTGAGCCTCCCGGCCCGCCGGCGAGATAGACGATCGGATGTCCCGGTTTCGCCGCGGTCGACTTGAAGCGGACGAAGCGGATCGTGATCGTTCGCGAATCGGGATTGCCGCGGCTCTCCCGAACGATCAACTCGCCCTTCTCCGCGTCGACGACCTGCCCGCTCGCGGATTCGAACTTGTGCGGCTTGAACGTGACCTGCTGCGCGATTGCCGTGTGCGCGATGAAAACTGTCAGCAGCGCCGTGCGTATCTTGTTGTACATGACCTTTCCTCCGCTTCAACGTACGGGGTCTCCCGCCGCGGGATGCAGGCGCGTCGGTGAACGACCGCGGTTGTCGGTGAACGTCATGCTGGCCGCGCTTTTCCTCTGCACAGTCCCCCTCGGCGCAACTGTTCGATTCGACGACATGAGCTCCGTGCAGGAGATCGGCGAAGTGCGTTTTCGCCAGACCATCGATCTGCGCAAGGTCGAGCGCGAGCTGGGACATCCGTACGGCATCTACTACGGATCCCTCGCATCGCACGAGATTTTCTGGGACGGCGTGCGCATCGGCGGCGGCGGAATCGTTGGCCGTACGAAAGCCGAGGAAGTGCCCGGTCCGATCGAGGCGCACTACGCGATCCCCGAGCATCTCGCGACACCGGGCTTGCACACGCTGGAGATGCGCTCGTCCGCGTTTCATCGAGGCTTCTCGCCCGCGCACGGATACTGGGCGGTCTTCGTCGCTGACTACGACGCAATCGTCAAAAGCCGCACCGATTACGCACACATGGCCCTGATGGCGCTGAGCGGCATCGTGCTCACGGGGGTCTTCGCATTCGCGATGTTCTTCGTCTCGCGCCGCGACCGCAGCTTTCTCCTCCTGGGCACGCTCTGTCTCGCGGCCGCGGCACTCCTCATCGCCGAGGCTTGGCGCCCGCTGTTCGGGTACACGTATGACTGGCACATCGTACGGCTGCGCTGCGTCGTCGCTTGCTCGTGGCTGGTCGGCGTGCAGATCGTGGCGCTTGTGGTCACACGTTTCCCGATGCGCCACGGGCGGCAGGTCGTTCTCGCGTCCGCCGTGATGGCCACGATCATTCCGTTCATCCCGCGTGGCTGGGACCCGAAATCGATCTACATCTTTCTCGCATGCGGCATCGTCGCCTCGGCCTGGGCGCTCCTCGCGGTGAAACGGCGGATGCACGGCAGCCTGCTGGCGCTGATCGGCGTCGGCACGGCCACGGCGACAATCTTTCTCGAGCCGGGACTCTTCCTCGACTACTACGTCTACTTCGCTCTCGATTTTCTCTTCGTCTGTCTGCTGATCTCCCACGCCTTGGAAGTACGCCGGCAACACGACGAGAAGGCGCGGCTGGAGGTGGAGATGGTGCGCCGGCACCTGCAGCCGCACTTCCTGATGAATACGCTCACGGCGCTGTCGGAGTGGATCGAGCAGGAGCCGAAGACAGCCGTGCGGATGATCGAGTCGCTCGCCGAAGAACTCCGCCTCCTCGGCACAATGTCCGCGCAACGCCTCGTAACCGCGGGCGACGAGCTGCGTCTCTGCGAGACCCACCTCGCGAACATGAGCCTGCGCAAAGACATCGCGTACACGCTGGAAGTGAACGGCGTCGACGCGGAGCGGCTCGTTCCCCCGGCCGTGTTTCACACGCTCGTCGAGAACGCGGTCACGCACGCGCCCGCGGCGGCACGCGTGACGCTGCGTCTGTTCGCGAGCGAAGAAAACGATCGGGTTCGCTACGTGTTCGAGTCGCCGGCGGGCCGCGATGCCGAAGCGCGTGAAGGCGGTGGCACGCGCTATATCAAAGCGCGGCTGCGCGAAGTGTGGGGCGATGCGTGGTCGCTCGAGCAGCGACGCATCGGCGCGCTGTGGCGCGCGGAGATCGAGGTACCGGCGTGAGGATCGCCATCGTCGAAGACGAAGCGGTCGTGGCACGACGCCTCGAGCGAATGGTGCGGGACATCGTCGGCACGGCGACGATCGAGCTGGCGGCATCCTTCGACGACGCGCTCGATGCGACGCGCAGGCCACTCGACCTGCTTTTCCTCGATCTCAATCTCAACGGCCGCGACGGGTTCCGCCTGCTCGAGGAAGCGGCGGCGTCGAAGTTCCAGACCGTGGTCGTGTCCGCACATCACGATCAAGCGCTGCGCGCGTTCGAGTACGGCGTGACGGATTTCGTGGCCAAGCCATGGACGGAAGCGCGGCTACGGCAAGCGCTCGATCGCGTTGCGCGACGCACGTCGCCGCGCGCGGGAACGCTCGTCGTGCGCAAAGGCCGCGAGCTGCGCACCGTCGCCGTCGCGGAGATCGTCTTCGTCCGCGGCGCCGACGACTACTCCGAGCTCCACCTCGCCGACGGCTCGGTGCATCTGCACGAGAAAACGCTGACCGCACTCGAGTCGCTGCTGCCGGCACGGTTCACGCGCGTGCACCGGTCGTACATCGCAAACCTCGACCGCGTGAGCGGCGTCCGCAGCGACGGCCTGACGATGAACGACGGCGCGATCGTTCCGGTAGGGCGGCGGTATCGGGATGTTGTGCGGACCGCCGTGGCGGCCGCCCGTTGACACGATCACTAGCCCCGGCTTCAGCCGGGGGATTCGGCGCGGCACCCGATGAGAGTGTCTTTCGCCCGCTACACGCGGGCTCTGAATCCAACATCGCTCCCAGTTCCCCCGGCTGAAGCCGTGTGCTAGGTCACATCCACCTGAATACGCCGCGCCGCCAGTTCATCCATGAACGCGTCCGGCGGAATGCACCGCTCCTGCGGCAGCGCGCCCTTCGACGTCGTCTGATTGCGCGCCATCATCAGCGCGACGATCGATGCCGGGAACGCGGTCGTGCGCATCATTGCGGACAGGCCGGTCTCGGGATCGGAAAGGTCGATGATGTCGTAGCGGAGGCGCTTGCCGCCGCCGGTCATCTCCACGCGCACGAGCACCGCGTCCGGCTCGTCGTGCGGGAGGTTCTTCACGAGCAGCTCTCCGAGGACGCGTCGCGGTTTCACTTTCGCGCCGTCGACCTCGATCGACGCCGAGTCGCAGAGGCCGAGGTCGATCATCGCCTTGAACTTCGCGCAGTGGCCCGGGTAGCGGATCGTCTTGTAATCGAGCTCGCGCACCTTGCCGAGGAACGTTTCCACGAGCGTCGACGTGCCGCCCGAGGTCTGGAACGCTTCCACCTTCCCGAACGGTTCCGGGAAGGTCAGCGACTCGAGCTCGGTCATCGAGTCGACGGTCGTGATCTTCCCGTCGCGGATGATGCGCGCCGGCTCGATGTACTCGTTGATCAGGCCCTCGACCGAGAAGACGAGTTGATAGTCGAGCGGAGGCTTCGGCGTCTGCGGCAGACCACCCACGCGGATGTGCACTTCGTCGATGCTCTCGAACTGCTGCGCCGCGTGCGCGACCAGCACCGCGACCATTCCCGGCGCGAGTCCGCAATCCGGGATGATGTTGATCCCCGCCTCCCGCGCCTCGGCATCGAGCGCGAGCTCCGCATCGACCACGTCGTTGTTCCCGCCGAGGTCGCAGAAATGCGTGCGCGCTTCGATGGCCGCGCGCGCGAGCTTCTCGTTCAGCCAGTAGTTGACGCAACTGATCGCGGATGCGTGGCCGCGCATCAGCTCCACGACCGCCGCGTGATCGTTGCAGTCGATCTGCGCGGCGCGCACTTTCTGAGGATAGCGGCTCGCCATCTCTTCTGCTTTCGACAATTCAGAGTCGGCGACGGTGACGCCGTCGACGTCGGGTTGAGAGACGAGATCGTGGACAGCGCCGAGACCCATCCGGCCGGCGCCCAGAACGAGCATTCGCATAAGGCGGCGGATTCTATAGGAGTGCGGTGGCGAGGGCGGATGTGTGGCGGGAAGCCGCCGCTCTGGTACGTTAGTGCGCCGCCCACCCGACCTACCAGAGCGGTGGCTTCCCGCCGCCCGGCCCACCTCGCCACCGCACTCCTAGAAATACTGCTCGATCGCCGAGAGGAACGTTTTCACGTCGATCGGCTTCGAGATATATCCATCGCAGCCCGCTTCGAGAAAGCGATCGCGATCCCCGCGCATCGCGTGCGCGGTCAGCGCGAGGATCGGGATGCGCGCGGTGCGCGTGTCCGCCTTCATGGCACGGACGACCGAGAGGCCGTCCATGCCCGGAAGGTGAATGTCCATGAGGATGAGATCCGGCGCGACGCCTTCGCGTGTGAGCGACAGCGCTTCTTCGCCGCTGGTCGCTTTCACGATGTCGTAGCCCCCCTCCTCGAGGAGGAACTCGACGAGTTGCATGTTCATGTCGTTGTCTTCAACGACGAGAATCTTCCGCGCAGTCATTTTCGGGATTCGAGAAAGTGTACCGCTAACCCGGCCCCCGAGGCGCCGGCCGCGGAGCGGCGGTCTGCGTCTGGGGGAACGGCGACGGAGTCGCCGGTGCCGCCGGTGCCGGCGGGAAGAACTGCGGATCGAGATCCACCTTCGCCGCCTGCTGCAGTCGGTTCACTTCCTCCTGCGCAATCTGGTTCTGGACCTGCTGCTGCAGCATGGGACGCATGTCCTCGAGCGTCGGCTGCGCGACGCTGAAGATGTGGATGCCGAACTGCGTCTTCACCGGATCGCTGATCTGTCCCGGCTTGAGCGTCGTCACGACGGCCGCCACCTCGGGCGGAAGCATGTCCGCCTTCAACGGGCCGAGGGAACCGCCCCGCTGACCGCTCTGCTGATCGTCGGACTCCGCGCGCGCGGTGGCCGCGAAGTCCGCGCCGCCGCGGAGACGCGCCACGAGCGCGTTGGCCTTGTTCATCGCGGCCTCGCCCGACGGCGGCTTGCCGTTCCCGCGTGGCGGCATCATCCCACCCTCGTACGCGACGACGACGTGCCGCAGCGAGAGCGAGCTCCCTTTCTCTTTTTCGTACATCGATTGGATCTGCTTCTCCGCGCGCTCGTCGACCAGCTTCTGCAACGCGCGCGTGGCGATGAGCTGCGTCTTCAAGAGCTTGAACTGCGCCACGAGCTCGGCGTCCTTGTCGATACCGCGGCGTTGCGCTTCCTGCTCCAGCGCCTTCATGCGCACGATCTCATTCGCGAGCTCGCGCTTGCCCGCGGGGTCGGAGAGCATCGCCCGCTGCTGTTCCGGCACCGCGCTCACGAACGCGTTGAACTCGGCTTCGGTGACAGGATCGCCGTTCACGCGCATGACGACCTTGCCGCTGGTTTTCGCGGACTCGGAATCGTCCTTGGAAGTGCTGAACGGATTTGAAGGTGTGCCGGGAAGATCGGGCCGCATCTTCGCCAATCCGAACGTGACGGCTGCGATGATCAGGACGGCGGCTACGGCAATGACGATGTCTTTTCTCACGAGTTCCTTTCGCGCGATGGCCTTGCGACTTCATCGCGTCACGCGCGTTGACGCTCCTCACCTCGGTGAGTATGCTGCGCGCTTGTGAAATCTTTCACGGACCCTCTGTGGGAGCTTTCCAAATTCGCCCCGCAGCCAGCCCGCGCGTCGGGCGCTCAATCTGCATCGACGAAGCACCTTTATGGCTAAAGTTACCATCGACGGAATCGAAGTCGAAGTCCAGGATGGCATCAACGCGATCGAAGCCGCCAAAGCGGCCGACGTTCACGTCCCTCACTTTTGCTATCACCCCTCCCTCAGCGTCGTCGGCCAGTGTCGCATGTGCCTCATCGAAGTCGACGGCATGCCGAAGCTGCAGGCCGGGTGCGCGACGCCGGTCAAGGACGGGATGAAGATCTTCGTCTGGAACGACAAAGTCGACAAAGCGCGCAAGGGGCAGATGGAATTCCTGCTCATCAACCACCCGCTGGACTGTCCGATCTGCGACAAGGCCGGCGAGTGCCCGCTGCAGGACTACTCCTTCAACTACGGCTCCGTCGAATCCCGCTACGGCGAGTTCAAACGCACCTACCCCGGCATGGACCGCACGGCCATCGGGCCGCACGTGATCCAGAACATGAACCGCTGCATCCATTGCACGCGATGCATCCGCTTCACCGCGGAGATCACCGGCACGGGCGAGCTCGGATTCTTCAAGCGGGGCGCGTCGACCGAGGTCGGCGTGTTCCCGGGAACGCCGCTCGACAACTGGATGAGCGCGTGCGTGACCGACATCTGCCCCACGGGCGCGCTGACGCCGCGCGAGTTCCGCTTCGAATCGCGCGTGTGGAACCTCAATTCCACCGAGTCCATCTGCAACGGCTGCGACGTCGGCTGCAACATGTTCATCGGACACCGCAGCGGACAGGTCTACCGTTACCGTCCGCGCGTGAATCCCGAAGTCAACGATCATTGGCTGTGCGACTACGGCCGTTTCTCCTATGAACAATACGAAACGGACCGCGTGGTCGTTCCGAAGGTGCGCACCGAGGACGACTACCTCGGCATCTCGACGTGGGACGAGGCGCTCGGCAGCATCGAGACCGCGGTCCGCAACGCGAAGAAAGTCGCCGCGATCGCATCCGCCCACATGACTAACGAAGAAGCGGCGATGGCGAAGACGCTCTTCGAGAAACTGAACGCCAGCGTCGGAGTGATGGTCGATCCGATCGGCCCGATCAAGATGAAATCGCGCACGGAGTGGATCCTCGGCGAGCAAGGCGCGCCGAACTATCGCGGCGTGAGCGCGGTCCTCGGCGATACATCTGTCGAAGATCTGCTCACGAACGGCGCCGACGGCATCGACGTCCTCTACATCTGCGACGCGAGGTTCAGCGAGCGCGCAAAAGATCCCGCGGTCGTCGCAAACCTCCGCAAGGCGAAGTTCCTCATCGTGCACTCATGGGATGCAAACCATCCGCTGACTGAATTCGCGGACGTGCTCATTCCCGGCGCGATCCATCCCGAGAAGGAAGGCACGTTCACCAACCTACAGGGACGCGAGCAGCGCATCCACCAGGCGTTCGCACCGAAGGGACAGGCCGAGACCGATCTCGAGGCGCTTCGCCGCGTCGGCGCGCGTCTGTTCCCCGAGGACGAGGCGTTCCAGACTCTCTCTGAACTGGCGGAGGTCCCCGCGTAATGGCCTTCGACACCACCGACATCCTGCTCTCGATCCTCAAGATCGCGATCATTCTCGGGATCTGGCTGAACATCACGCCGATCATGGTGTGGGTCGAGCGCCGCGGCAGCGCGCTCATTCAGGACCGGCCCGGGCCGAACCGCGTCGGACCCTTCGGACTTCTGCAGTCGTTCGCCGACGCGCTGAAGTTTCTCATGAAGGAAGACATCGTGCCGGCGCAGGCGCACCGGCTGCTGTACACGATCGCGCCGACGATCGGCCTCTTCCCCGCTCTGACTACGATCGCCGTCGTGCCGTGGGGCCGCGGCTTCACGATCCCGGAGATGACGCTCTTCGGCCGCAAGCTCTTCGAGGGCGGCCGCTGGTTCGAGCCGGTCATCGCCGACGTGAGCGCCGGGATCCTGGTCGTCTTCGCGCTGGCGTCGCTCAGCGTCTACGGCATCACCATCGCGGGATGGTCGTCGGCGAACAAGTACTCGATGTTCGGCGCGATCCGCGCGTCGGCGCAGATGATCTCGTACGAGCTCGCGCTGACGCTGGCCGCGGTGAGCGTGCTGCTCGCGGCGGGATCGCTGAAGCTGACCGACGTCGTCGCGCAGCAGACAGGCTACTTCGTTCTTTTCGACTTCCTGAAGCTCCCGGCGTGGAACGTCCTCTCGCCGGCGATGTGGCTCAGCTTCATCATTTTCTCCGTCTCCGCATTCGCGGAAACGAACCGCCTGCCGTTCGACTTCGCGGAAGCGGAGGCCGAGCTGGTGGCCGGCTACCACACCGAATATTCGTCGATGAAGTTCGCACTCTTCTTCATGGCCGAGTACATGGCCATGGGAACGATGGCCGCGCTGGTGACCACGCTCTACCTCGGCGGCTGGGACATCCCCTGGTACAACGAGCCGGCGACGTTCGTCGGCTTCCTGCTCTCCTTCCTCGCGTTCCTCGCGAAGTGGAGCTTCCTGATGTTCGTCTTCGTCTGGGTGCGCTGGACGATCCCCCGCCTGAAGTACGACATCCTCATGCGCATCGGTTGGAAGCTGTTCCTGCCGCTGGCGTTCCTGAACATCGTGATTGTTGCCGCGTTCGTCGCGGCTCGCTGGTTATGAAATCCTGAGCGAGGCGTTCGCTCAGAGTTGACGATATGGAATTCACCATCTTCTTCCTCTTCGCCGCGATCGCCGTGATCTTCGCGCTGGTGGTCGTGCTGCACCGGAATCCGGTGGTCGGCGCGCTCTCGCTGGTGGCGTCGTTCTTCGCGCTGGCGGTGATGTACGTGCTGCTCGACGCGCCGTTCCTCGCGGCGTTGCAGGTGATCGTCTACGCGGGCGCGATCATGGTGCTGTTCCTGTTCGTGATCATGCTGCTGAACCTGCAGCACGTCGCCGAGCCGCCAACCCGTCCGATCCAACAGTTCCTCGGCTACACGAGCTGCGCCGCGTTCGGCATCGGTCTCGTCTACTTCATCGTCAAGTACGCTGTCCTCGGACCGCCCGCCGCGGAGTTCCGCGCGACGGCGTACGACATCGGCGTGCGAATGTTCGAGGCCTACATCTTCCCGTTCGAGATGGTGTCGATCCTTCTGCTCGCCGCGATCGTCGGAGCTCTGCTGCTCAGCGGGCGGACGCGGGCGTCCGAGGTGACGAAGTGATCCCGATTCACTGGTTCCTGATCCTCAGCGCCATCCTGTTCACGATCGGCGTCATGGGCGTGCTCACGCGCAGGAACGGCATCACCATCTTCATGTCCATCGAGCTGATGGTGAACGCGGTGAACCTGACGTTCCTCGCCTACGCCAAACAGTTCGGCCAGGCTCACGGCCTCATCTTCGTCTTTTTCATCATGGCCATCGCCGCCGCGGAAGCCGCGATCGGTCTGGCAATTTTCATTTCGCTGTTCCACCACCGAGACACGATCGATGTGGATGAAGCCAACCTGATGCATTGGTAAGTAAGAAGTGCTGAGTCCTGAGTGCTGAGTCACACCCCACCCCAGCACTCAGCACCCAGCACTCAGCACTGCCGCGAAGACGGCACGTCTGTCGCAATTGTTCAGGCAGGAGCCTGAACGATGGACAAGACAGAAAAGCTCATTGACTGGGAAGAGGACGAGCGGAAAGACCGCAATCGGAACGGGTTGCGCGACGACATCGAGCCGCCCGCGGTCGACATCTCGGCCAGCGCCTCGAAGCTGTCGCACCGGCTGCGGAACGATTCGCTCGCCGATCCGATAATCACCGCCGGCGACCTCGACGTGCAGTGGGAATCGGCGCAGTTCAGCGGCGATGAAGCCGCAGGTTCGAGCATGCCCTCCCCCGAGAACAACGTCGTAGACGAGATCGGGGCGGCGATGGGAGTCACGTATCAGGATTCGGAAGAGCTGAAGTTCGGAGACAAAGAGCGCAGCCGCGATGAGAAGCGGTGGGAGCTCGATCCTGCGTCCTCGGACGATTATCAGGATCGGACACGTAACGAGAGATAGACACCGCGGGGTTTTCCTCGCGGTTTGCGAGGAGAACAAGCGATGAGCGATGAGCGATGAACGATGAACGGGCTTCAGCCTTTGTTCATCGCTCATCGTTCATCGTTCATCGCTCCCGAGAATGTTGAACAACCTCTGGCTCATCCCCATCCTGCCCTTCCTCGGCTTCCTGCTGAACGGGCTGTTCGGCAAGCGCGCCGGCAAGGGATTCGTCACCGCGGTCGCGCTGCTGGCGTCGCTGGCGGCGGCAGTGCTCGGTACGGTGGCCGTGGTCGAGTACAACGCTCACTACCACCACGGCGAGCGCCACGTCGACTTCGTCTACCAGTGGTTCAGCAGCGGCGGCGAGGTCAACGCCATCGGCGCCGACGTCGCCTTCCAGCTCGATCCCCTCTCCATCGTCATGCTCATGGTCGTGACGTGGATCGGCTTCCTCATCCACCTCTACTCCGTCGGCTACATGCACCACGAGGAGGGGTACTGGCGCTACTTCGCCTACCTCAACCTCTTCCTCGTCGCGATGCTGATCCTCATCCTCGGCAGCAGCTACCTGTTGATGTTCGTCGGATGGGAAGGCGTGGGGCTCTGCTCGTATCTCTTGATCGGTTTTTACTACCAGACCGACTACGCGCCGGCCGCGGGCAAGAAAGCGTTCATCGTCAACCGCATCGGCGACTTCGGGTTCCTCGTCGCGATGTTCCTGATGTTCGCGTACCTCGGCAGCGTCGACTTCGCACGCGTGTCGAACCTCGCCGCGAGCGGCGGCGTCCCCGCGGGTGTGCTCACCGCGATCTGTCTCCTGCTCTTCCTCGGCGCGTGCGGCAAGTCCGCGCAGCTCCCACTCTATGTCTGGCTCCCTGACGCAATGGCCGGACCGACGCCGGTATCCGCGCTCATCCACGCGGCGACGATGGTCACCGCGGGCGTGTACATGGTCGCCCGCTCGAACGTGCTCTATCGACTCGCGCCGAGCGCGATGATGGTCGTGGCGGTCATCGGCGGATTGACGGCGCTGTTCGCGGCGACGATCGGTCTGAGGCAGTTCGACATCAAGAAAGTCCTCGCCTACTCCACCGTGTCGCAGCTCGGCTTCATGATGATGGCTGTCGGCGTCGGAGCATTCGCAGCCGGAGTCTTCCACCTCGTCACGCACGCGTTCTTCAAGGCCTGCCTCTTCCTCGGATCGGGCTCGGTGATTCACGCGATGAGCGGCGAGCAGGACATCCGGAACATGGGCGGACTGAAGGACAAGATCCCCCAGACGTTCCGCACGTTTGCGATCGCGACGTACGCGATCGCCGGTCTGCCGCTCGCAGCGGGCTTCTTCTCGAAAGACGAGATCCTCGTCTCGGCCTGGTCGACGCCCTACTTCCCCGGCGTCGGCAAGTTCGTCTGGCTCCTCGGCACGCTCGCGGCGTTCTGCACCGCGTTCTACATGTACCGGCTCGTCTACCTTACGTTCTACGGCAAGTTCCGCGGAACACACGAGCAGGAGCATCACCTGCACGAGTCGCCGCCGTCGATGACGGTGCCGCTCTGGATCCTGGCGATTCTCTCGATCTTCGGCGGACTGCTCTCACTGCCGCACGCGTTCTGGCATGGCTGGTCGATCTCGAAGTGGCTGCATCCGGTGATCCCCGAGGTTGCGGGGACGTTCCGTGAAATCGAGCTGCATCTGTCGACCGAGTTGACGATCGCCGCGATCTCCACGGTCATCGCAATCCTCGGCTGGTGGGTCGCGCGGAGTCTGTACAAGGACAAAGCGCTCGCCTCGGACGTCGCGTTCGAACAACGCTCACCCGCGCTCGCACGCGCGATCGAGAACAAGTGGTACGTCGACGAGCTTTACGACGCGACGATCGTCCGTCCGCTGACGGCGCTCTCGCGCTTCTTCTGGAAGGGCATCGATGCCGTCATCGACGGCCTCGCGGCCATGCTCGGCTACGTCACCCGCGGCTTCGGCGAGATCCTGCGCTTCTTCCAGACCGGCAACGTCCGCAACTACGCATTGATGTTCTTTGTCGGGGTACTCGTGTTCATCGCGTTTCTCGTATGAGCGAAAAGAGAGTGCTGGGTGCTGAGTGCTGGGTGCTGAGTCACGCCCACCCCAACCGGGCGGTGGGACTCAGCACTCAGCACCCAGCACTCAGCACCATGAGGATCTATTGATGCCTTTACTGAGTACCTTCCTCTGGCTGCCGATCGCGGGTGCGATCCTGCTGGCCTTCTTCCCGCGAGCGGCCACCGGCGCGATCAAAGTGTTCGGCCTCGCGGTCTCGCTGATCACGTTCGTGGTCTCCCTCGGCGTGCTGAAGACCTGGGATGACGCGCAGGCCGGATTCCAGTTCGTGGAGAGCGTCGAATGGATCCCGCAATGGGGGATCCGCTACGCGCTCGGCATCGATGGCATCACCCTCTGGCTGGTCCTCCTGACCACGTTCCTCACGCCGATCATCTTCCTCTCCGGCTGGAAGGCGATCCACAAACATCCGAAGGAGTACGTCATCTCCTTCCTGGTGATGGAGACGGCGATGATCGGCGCGTTCCTCGCGACCGACCTTCTTCTCTTCTACATCTTCTTCGAGCTGATGCTCCTGCCGATGTATCTGGTCATCGGCGTGTGGGGCGGCGCGAACCGCATCTACGCCGCGATCAAGTTCTTCCTCTTCACCATCGCCGGCTCGCTGCTGATGCTGCTGGCGATCATCTACCTCGTCTTCCAGAACTATCACCAGAACAACCTCACGCCGACGTTCTCGATCACGGAGCTCTACGGAACGCCGCTGACGCCGACCGCACAGCTGCTGCTGTTCCTCGCGTTCTCGCTGGCGTTCGCGATCAAGGTGCCGCTGTTCCCGCTGCACACCTGGCTCCCCGACGCGCACGTCGAGGCCCCTACCGGCGGCTCGATCATCCTCGCCGGCGTGATGCTGAAGATGGGCACGTACGGCTTCCTCCGCTTCGTGCTGCCGTTCTTCCCCGAGACGTCGATGAAGTGGGCGAACGTGCTGATCACGCTCTCGGTGATCGGCATCGTCTACGGCGCGCTCGTCGCGTGGGTCCAGCCCGACATGAAGAAGCTGGTGGCCTACTCCTCGGTCTCGCACCTCGGCTTCTGCGTCCTCGGCATCTTCGCCTTCAACCAGACCGCCATCGAAGGCTCGATCCTGCAGATGGTCAATCACGGTCTCTCGACCGGCGCGCTCTTCCTCCTCGTCGGCGTGATCTACGAGCGGCGGCACACGCGCCTCCTCGCCGACTACGGCGGGATCGCGCGCACGATGCCGGTCTTCGCGACGTTCTTCGTCATCGCCGTGCTGTCGTCCGTCGGCCTGCCCGGCCTGAACGGTTTCGTTGGCGAGTTCCTCATCCTCGCCGGCTCGTTCAAAACCCACCCGATCGCCGCGACGATCGCCGCGTCGGGAGTCATCCTCGCCGCGATCTATCTCCTCTGGCTCGTGCAGAAAGTCTTCTTCGGCCCGATCACGAACGAGGAGAACAAAAACATCCCCGACATGGCCTGGCACGAAGTGGCCGCCATGGTCCCGCTGGTGATCTTCATGGTTTGGATCGGCGTCCACCCGAACACGTTTCTGAAGAAGATGGAGCCGAGCGTCACGCATCTCGTGAGGACGATTCACGGCGAGACGTCGAGCGAGCCCGTACTGGCGCAGAAGCCACTCAGCACTCAGCACTCAGCACTCAGCACTCCGGCGGTGGGAGGTGCCCGGTGAATCTGCACCCGCTATTGGAGCCCGGCTGGCTGACCGCCATCCTCCCCGAGGTCGTGCTGTGCGTCGGCGGCATGTTCCTCATCCTCTTTGACGCCTTCATCCCGCGCGCGAAAGGCGCGCTCGGTCCGCTCGCGCTGATCATCTTCATCGCCGCGGCGTGGGCGGAGAACATCTTCGTGACCGGCGGCGTCTTCTTCGGCGGGACGTACGAGATCAGCGAGATCACGCGCATCTTCGATCTCACCTTCCTCCTTGCCGGCATGCTGGCGATTCTCTTCGGCCGCGACTATCTCGACCGCGAAGGCATCGAGGGCGGCGAGTTCTACGCGCTCCTCGCGTGGGGCACGGTCGGCATGATGATGATGGCCAAGGGTCTCGACCTGCTCATCATCATCCTCGGGCTGGAAATCCTCTCGGTCTGCATCTTCATCCTCGTCGGCTACCACCGCCGCGTGGCCGTGTCGAACGAGGCCAGTCTCAAGTACTTCCTCATGGGCGCGTTTGCCACGGGGTTCATCCTCTACGGCATCGCGCTGTTCTACGGTGCCACCGCGTCGACGAACATCCGCACGATGGGCACCTGGTTCGCGGCGAACGAGGCCACGCCGCTCCTCACCGTTGCCTTCGTGCTGATGATGTCGGGCTTCGGTTTCAAGCTCGCGCTCGCGCCGTTCCACCCGTGGGCGCCCGACGTCTACCAGGGCGCACCCTCGCCTGTCGCGGGCTGGCTCTCCGTCGCGCCGAAAGCGGCGACGCTCGTCGCGCTGATCCGTCTCTTCGACGCGATGGCCCCCGTGCTCCCGAAGGTGAACTGGATGAACATGGTCGCCGCGCTGGCGATCCTCTCGATGATCGTCGGCAACGCGGTGGCCATCGTGCAGCGCGACCTCAAGCGCATGCTCGCCTACTCCGGCATCGCCCACGTCGGCTACATGATGATCGCCATGCTCACCGTGCGCGACGACAGCGTCGCGGCGGTGGCCGTCTACACCATCACCTACGCGTTCATGAACATCGGCGCGTTCGGCGTCGTCTCAATGCTGATCAAGAACCAGAACGATCCGCACACCCTCGACGACATCGCCGGCCTCGGCTTCCGCCGCAAGTTCTACGGCTTCGCCCTGGCGCTCTGCATGTTCTCGCTCTCCGGTCTGCCGCCGACCGCCGGCTTCATCTCGAAGTTCTACATCTTCAAGACGGCCATCGAGTCCGGACACACGACCGTGGCCCTGATCGGCATCCTCACCAGCATCGTCTCTGTCTACTACTACCTGCGCGTCGTCTATTACCTGTACATGAAAGAACCGGCAGAAGGGTACGCCGTGCCCGCGGGAGGTGGCGTGTTCGCCGCCGGGGCGCTGATGATCGCCGTCGTCGGCATCCTCGCCATCGGCATTTATCCGAGTCCGCTCTTTCAGGCTGCGGGAAACGCGGCGCGCGTACTGTTGCAGCAGTAGCGCGCCGTCTATGAGCTCGAACAACGACCGCGAAACCATCTCGGAGATGACGACCGGCCGTCTGTCGGTCTACCTCCGCTGTCTGACGTTCCTGGAGAGCCAGGCCCAGAAGACCGTGTCGTCGCACGAGATGGCGAAACGCTTCCATCTCAACTCCGCGCAGATCCGCAAGGACCTGGCCTGCTTCGGCGAGTTCGGCACGCGCGGGGTCGGCTATGACGTCACGCGCCTGAAGGCGCAGCTCGTCGAGACCCTCGGCATCGACCGCACCCGCACCGTCATCATCGTCGGCGCCGGCAACCTCGGCATGGCACTCGCCGACTACACCGGCTTCAACACGAACGGCTTCCACGTCGTGGCCATGGTCGACGCCGACCCCGCGAAGACCGGACGCGAGTCACGCCAGGGCATCCCCGTCCACGCGTGGGAGCGCCTCGCTGACATCGTCCGCCGCAACCGCGTGGAGATCGGCATCATCGCCGTCCCCGCCGAAAGCGCGCAGAGCGTCTACGACGCCCTGGCCGACGCCGGCGTCCACGCGGTCCTGAATTTCGCGCCCGTGCAACTGCGCTTACGGCCGGATGTGAAGGTGAAGAGCGTCGACCTCCGGATCAATCTCGAGTCGCTGTCATTTCATTTGAAGAACGTCGAAGACGGGATCGTCTAGAGGCTGAGCGGCAAAGTCAGCCTCGAAGGGACCGCACGTGCCTAAGGCTAGGCCAACCAGCGCAGCCGGCCGTGCCGGCTACCGCGCGACGAGCACCGGTTGCGTCGCGGGCGGTCGCTCGAACATCGCGAAGAACGACGTCACGTCGGTCTTCGTCCCTCCATTCACCTTGATCTCCCCCGAGTCGATCAACTGCGACAGCACCGTTGGAAAGTTGTAGTCCTTTCCCGCGACGTCCGCGTAGACCAGCTTCGTCTGTGTCGCCTTGCTCATCTCGATGAAGAACGGAGAGATCTTCGCGAGCTCCGCGCGATCGGCGCCGGTCGAGATCACTTCCGCCACGCTGCGGCGCACGTGCATTACGTAGCCCTCCGGCGATTGATTCGCCGCGGAGGGGCCGAAGGAGATGCCCATCATGCGATTCACATTCCCCTGGATGGTCGTCTCCGCCTTCAGGCGCAGCGGCCAGTACCCGACCCAGTCGTCGTACGGCATTGCCGCGACGATGCCCGGCGCGGTAAGTCCTCCCGCGAACGCCGGCGTCTGTGGCGTTGGGAAGATGTTCTTCAACGCGTTCGCCCCGGTGAGATACCAGTTGCGCCAGTTCGGATTCGTCTGCGGCTCGGCGAGCTTCATGAACGCCGCGGCTTTCTGATCGCGCGCGGCCTGGTCGTTCGGATTCGCGGTCACTGCCAGCGACGCCAGCTCGGCCGCCCACTGATACTCGCCGTTCACGAGCGCGAGGTCGGTCATCGAGTGAAGCTTGTCGAGTCCGATCAGCGCCACCATACGCGCGGCGTACTCCTTCGGCGGCGTTGGCGCGAGCGCCACCGGATCCGCCTGGAACCATCCGACGTTGCCGAAGTAGAGCTCGCGGACGGCCTGTGGGACCGAGCCGTAGAAGAAGCGGAGATAGTCGCGCGGATCGGTGACGGTGTTGCCCTTCGCCGTCTGGATCGTCGAGAGCTCGTCGATCAGGTACTGCGGCATCGGGATGAGTCCCGGCAGCTCCTCCATCGTGTAGCCCTGGTTCATCCAGCGCACGGCTTGATCGTGGGTGTACTGGACCGCGTCGCGGAAGTGCAGCATGAGCTTCTGCACGTTGTCCTGGCCGCACAGCGGCGTTCCGTGACTCGGCAACATGCACCACGTGTCGTACTTCCGCAACATGTCGACGCTCTGATACCAGACGGCGGGATTGCGGTAGGCCGTCCCGCGGAGGCTGTACAGGTTCGGGAACGAAGGTCCCTGCAGCACCTCCGCCGATTGCAGCAATCCGCCCGCGCCGCTGCCGCCGTTCTTCGCGTCGGGGATGAAGACCACCAGCTCGTCGTTCGTCTCGCTCGGCGCGTAGACCACGTCCATGTTCACGCCGGCCGCAGTGAGCTGCATCTTCTGCGAGAACGTGCGCGACGGCGTCACGAAGTCGGACGTGCCCTCCGAGACTGAGAGGCCGATGCCGTTCGTCACGCGCCAGCTCGCGGGAAGGAAGCCTCCATACATGTAGGCCGAGCGCGCGTTGATGATCGTGCCGCTGATCGTCGCCGTCGTGTTCACGCCGCTGACGATGTTTTCCTGGCCGATGATCGAGATGCAGTCGAGCGCGTCGGCGTCGAGTGCGTCGTCGCTGCCGGCGTTGTCCTGCCGCTCCGGCAGGCACGGTTTCATCTGCGCCGCGCTGATGTAAGCCTGCACGCCGCCGATGTGATCGATGTGATTGTGGGTATAGATGATCGCGCGGATCGGCAAAGGCCCGGCCGGGAAGATGTTCGCCGCGCGGTAGGCCGCGATCGCGTCGTTCACGGTCTGGACGTTCTCCAGCGTGTCGATGATCACGATCTCCTTCGTCGGACCGATGATCGCGATCGTGTTCGCGAGGCTGTATCCCACCGCGCTGTACGCGGAATAGTTGAGGTTGGGCGGCCGGAACTTGGAGAGCACCGGATTCTTCTGGACATCCCACACCTGCGCCGGCACGAACCAGTTCTTGTGCTGGACGAGCTGCGGATTGGCGGGCGGCGGCGATGGAAGCTGCTGAGCGAACGACAACGACGGCGCGACGAGCAGCAGGATGACGAGGGATCGGAGCACGAACATGGGTCGGCCTCCTTCATGCCATCTCAACGGAATTGGGGGGTGATGGAAGCGATGATACGCGATAGAGTTCGCACCATGAAACGAAAAGCATCGGCACAGTGGAACGGCGGACTCAAAGACGGCAAGGGCACGATCTCGACGGACAGCGGCGTCCTGAAGGACACCCAGTACTCATTCAGCACGCGCTTCGAAGACGGCGTCGGGACGAATCCCGAGGAGCTGATCGCGGCGGCGCACGCGGGCTGTTTCTCGATGGCGCTCTCGGGGCAGCTCACGAACGCGAACCTGCCCCCGGAGAGCATCCGGACGCAGGCAACGGTGACGTTGGAGAAGACCGACGCCGGCTTCACGGTGACGGCCATTCACCTCGACGTCGTCGCGCGCGTGCCCGGCGCCGATGAGGCCGCGTTCGCGACCGCCGCCAACAACGCTAAGACCGGCTGTCCGATCTCCCGCCTCCTCAACACGACCATCACCATGGACGCGAAACTGGAAAACTGAATTCACACCAGCGCGTGCTCGCGCGCGTAGATGCTCAACTCCACCCGTCCCGAGATCTCCAACTTCTCGTAGATGGTGTGGAGATGCATCTTCACCGTCCCCTCGGAGATCCCGAGGTGCTCGGCGATCTGCTTGTTGCGCGCGCCGACGGCGACCATGCGTGCGATGTCGAGCTCGCGGCGCGTGAGCGTTGTCAGCGCGTCGTCCACGGCCGCCAACCGGTCGCGCGCCGCCTGCACCGCGCCGGAGTCGAGCCATCGCTCACCCACGGCGACCGCGCGCACGCACTCCAGCAGCTCCCGCGGCGCGCTCTCCTTCAGCACGATTCCCGCCGCGCCGAGGCGGATCGCGGAGAGGATCTCCGCGTCGGTCATCTGTCCGCTGAAGAGCACCACGCGCGCGCGGCTCTTCTCCTCGCTCAGCCTGCGCAGAACCTCGACACCGCTGCAGCCCGATATGTGGACGTCCAGCACGAGCACATCCGGCGGCTCTCGCCGCGTCGCCGCAAGCGCCTCTTCCCCGTTCGTGCAGCGCACCACGAGCTCGAGATCGCTCTCGGCGGAGAACAGATACGCAAGCCCGTCCAGAACGATCGGATGATCGTCCGCGATGATCAATCGAATGGCCATGTGCGGGGTCTGACGCGGAAGAGATTAACAGGTCTCAAGGAGCGCTGGCGTCCTCGCCGGCTGTCGTGGCGGCGTCCCGCGCCGCCACCCCCGGGCGGGCGGCGACGGAGAGGCGGGCTGAAGCCACGCCCTACGTTGCGTTGGTCACCCACGTACTTCGATCAACTGACCCCTCTGCACGTCCTCGATCGCAGCGAGGATCCGCGGGATCATCGGCCGCAGATCCTGCATGCGATTGCGAACACCAGAGATCAAAACAACTGCGATTCCGATCGCGGCGAGGTTCTGCTGATAGCGCAACGCTTTGTCGGCCGTAACGAGAACTTCGAAACCGGCATCAACCGCTGTGCGGAGAAGAACTCCATTTCGCAAGCCGAGCCATCGTTGCGCGCGCACCGTCGAAACGTCGTGGCCACGCAACTCGCCCGCTATCGCGATCGGCAACGACTCGTCAACGAGAGCTCGCACTGCCTACGACAGCCTCTCTCGCCAACTCCAGCGCTGCCACCGCCTGCTCGCGGGTCACGGACGGGAACTGCTCGAGGAACTCATCGAGAGAATCTCCGGCTTCGAGGTAATCGAAGAGGTTGTACACGGGCACACGTGTTCCGATGAACACCAGTTCGCCGCCCATGATCTCCGGGTCGCTGTGGACTACCTGTTCCTTCACCGTCACACAGGGATTCTACTTCGTCCTCGAGAGCGCGCGCTCGAGCTCGACCACCGCGCGCTCCAGATCCGGCAGCAGATCAGCGGCGCGCAGCACGTCGCCGGCTCGCGCGGCCAGCTCGACGTTCCGTGCGATGTCCGCGCCGCGCTCGGCAGGGAAGTAGCTCATCGACCCCTTCAGCTTGTGCGCGTGACTCGCGAGCGCGTCGGCGTCCTTGCGCGCGATCGCGTCGCGCATTCCCGCGAGCAGCTCCGGCGTCTGGCGCGCGAACGCGTCCCGCACGCGCGCGAGCAGCTCCATGTTTCCGCCGACCACGTCCGCGATCGAGTCGCGGTGCGTCACCGTCTCGATCGACTTCGCCAGCTGCATCGTGTCGACCGGCTTCGTCAGCACCGCCTGCATCCCCGCGGCGAGACAGCGGTCGCGGTCGCGCGCCGAGGTGTGCGCCGTGAGCGCGATGATCGGCGTCTTCCCGCCGCTGTCGCGGAAGCGCCGCGTCGTCTCCAGCCCGTCCATGCCCGGAAGCTGCACGTCCATGAACACGATGTCCAGCGCCTGCGACGTCATCGTCACCAGCGCCACCTCGCCATCGGCCGCGACAAACACCTCGTGCCCCAGACGGCGCAGCATCTCCGAGACCACTTCCAGATTCACGTCGCTGTCGTCGACCACCAGCACCCGCAACGAGCCGCGATCCTTCGCCACCGGCTCGAGCGTGTACTCCGGCTCCGCTTCCGTCAGGCCGAGGGCCAGGCCGACCTGGTCGATCAGCTCGCGCTCGCTCACCGGGCGCGTTACACGGATCGCATGTTCCGTGGTGTCGAGCGGCGACGTGATCACGACCTGCGGCCGGACCGTCACCGAAGGATCCGACGTCACCGCGCATGCGAATCGGCCCCGCGGCGCGTCCGATGCGCGCGAGAACGCGCCCGCGAACACACCGCGGCTGCGAAGGATCTGCGCGACCGCGGAGCGGGACATCTCACCCGGCTCGATGACCAGGATCGCCTTCCCCTGCAGCGCGCTCTCCCACGGCCTCCGCTCCGGCGCCGCGCCGACCGCGTCGGTTGCCAGCGGCACCAGGAACGAGAACACACTCCCCGACCCCTGCTCGCTCGAGACCTGCACCGATCCGCCCATCGCCTCCAGCAGTCGTGCGACGATCGATAGCCCGAGGCCCGCGCCGCCGTAGCGGCGGCCGTGCGACGAGTCCGCCTGCGCGAACGGCTCGAAGATCCGCTGCCGCACCGCCGGCGCGATCCCGACGCCCGTGTCGCGCACGTCGAAGCGCACCTTCTCGCCCGCGCGCGCGACGACCACCGAGATCTCCCCCGCGTGCGTGAACTTGATCGCATTGCCGACCAGGTTCACGACGATCTGCCGCAACCGCACCGCGTCCGCCCACACCGTCTCCGGGACGTCCGGCTGCACGAGATACGACAGCGTCAGCTTCTTCGCCGCCGCGATCACGCCGACCGACTTCATCGTCTCGTGCATGAGTTGGCGCAGCGAGAAGTACACCGGCTCCAGCTCGAGCTTGCGAGCCTCGATGCGCGAGAAGTCGAGCACGTCGTCGATCATCGACAGCAGCGTCTCGGCTGAGCGCCGCGCCGTCACCAGCCGCCGCGAATCGATCGCCGTCGGCGCGTCCTCGATCGCGAGCTGCAGCATCCCGATCACCGCCTGCAGCGGCGTGCGCATCTCGTGCGACATGTTCGCCACGAACTCGCTCTTCGCCGCGCTCGCCTCTTCCGCGCGCGCGTGGGCCTGCTCCAGACGGTGGATGAGATCGCGCGAGACGTGGATCGCCTCCTTCAGCCGCGCACGACGGTTCTCCGCGGTGCGTGCGGCGAGCGCGATGTACACGCCGCCGAAGCCGATGAAGACCAGCTTCGCCATCTGCGCGCCGTTCAGGACCGCGCGCCCGTCGACGAGCGCGACCCACAACAGCATCGTCGCGTAGCACGCGGTCGCCATCATCGCGAACGCGAACGCGCGTCGGAACGTCGTCTGCGTCTGATCGGCCACGCGCAGCAGGAGGATGAAAAACAGCCAGCTCGACTCCGCGCCCGAGCAATAGATCGCGAAGGTCCAGACGAAGAGATCGCCCGCCAGCGCCGCGACGGTCAGGTCCCGCGGCGGAGTGCGGCGGAGGAAGAAGACCAGGATCACCCACGAGACGGCGGCGTAGATCGCGACGACGACCGTCGCGCGGATCCACCACCCGATCGGCAGCGGAAAGACCCAGCGGTTGTGGATGAAGATCGCCAGCGACAGCAGGACCGAGCCGCTCAGTCGGACGAGCGGCAGTTCGAACGCCGCGAGCCTCTGCTCACGCTCGCGGCGCCGCGTTTCGATCTCGTGCGGATCGACGGCGAGGTCGGACATGGGATTCAGTTGGCAGTTTGCAGTTTGCAGTTGGCAGGAGCAGAAGCAAACAGCAGCTGACGTGAAGCCCCTCTCCTGTCAACTGCCAACTGTCAACTGCCAACTGATTCGCGACGGCTGCGCTCCAGAATGCCACGAATCTTCTGCAGGAGCACGTCGCGCGAGATCGGCTTCCGCAGAAATCCGGCCGCGCCCATCTCCAGGCTCTGGGTCTCGACTTCCGTTCCGCTCATGCCGGTGATGAAGAGCGCCGGCGTCTCGATCCGCTTCTGCACCATGATCTCGAACACCTTCATCCCGCTCAGCGTCGGGATGTTGATGTCGAGAATGAGCAGGTCGAACCCTCGTCGTCCGAGCTCCATCAGCGCGTCCCCGCCGTCCTTCACCGTCACCACGTCGTACCCGGCCTGGGTGAGGTATCCCTCGACCAGCGCGGCAGAAACGAGGTCGTCTTCGACGAGGAGGATGAGCACGGGACCGTTCGTCTGCGCACGCCCGATCTTCGGCGCGGGCGCGGCCTTCAGCTCGCTCTCGATCTCGCGGCGCAGGCGCTCGGTCTCGGGGCCCGGCTCGCGGTTGGACTCGCGCCGCAACACCTCGGCGCAATCGTGATAGCGCCGCAACGCGGCCTCGGGACGTCCCTGCTCGAGTTGCAGACGGATCAGAGTTCGATGGACGACTTCCTGCGAAGGATCGAGCTCCAGCAGCCGCGCAGCGGTATCGCTCGCCTCTTCCCACCATCCCGCGCGGATCAGCGCCGTCAGGAGGTTGCCGAAGATCGCCATCGCCGCGCGCGAGAACGTCAGCTGCCGCTCCGCGATCCAGGCGTCGAACGCGGGGATGCCGGAGGTGAAGGTCAGGAGCAGATCGCCGCGGTAGATGTCAGCGGCCTTGCGGATCGAGTTCAGCGACGGCGCCGCGATCAGATCGTTGAAGTGCTGCACATCCACGTCCACGACGTCCTTGTTGAAGCGCACCGTCACGCCGTCGTCGATGAGGACGTCCTGCGAGAGGAACCGCAGCGCGTACCGCAGATCGCGCACGAGCTCGCGAACCTGCACGGCCGCCGCGGGATCGCCGAAGAGCAGCTCGCCGATCTCGCGGATCGACGGCGTGTTGCCGATCTTCATCGCGAGATACACGACCAGCGCCTGCGTGCGGCGATTGCCGATCGAAAGCGCATTCCCGCGGTAGTCGACCGCAGACAGGTCACCGAGCAGACGAACGGAGAGGAGAACCATTTCGGACCGGAAAACGATGGTACACGCTTCCGGGGACGGTTCCGTGATCAGGTCGTCAGAAAAACGTCTGCAATGCGAGAATCACCGGCGCAAATGAAGAATGACGCGATCGTCATCACAGGAGTCGGTGCCCTCAGCCCGAACGGCGGGGACCGCGAGAGTTACTTCGCGGCGACCGCGGAAGGCCGCAGCGGCATCCGCTCCATCACCCAGTTCGACCCAGGAGATCTCCCCTGCCGCATCGCCGGCGAGGTCGATTTCGACCCGACGCGATGGGTCGATGCGAAGAACATCCGCCACGTGTCGCGCGTGGTCCCGCTGGCCATCGCCGCCGCGGACGAGGCGTTGCGCGACGCGAAGCTCGACCCGCTGGCAATGGACCTCGAGGGACGCCAGTCCATCGGCGTGATGCTCGGCTCCGGCGGCGGCGCGGTGGAGTTCAGCGAGCGGATGTACGAGCTCTGGTACAAAGGCGCGACGAAGCAGGCCTCGATCTATTCGATCCCGTCCGGCACGATCGGCACGATCGCCTCGGAGCTCTCGATGGCCTACGACCTCCACGGCTTCTCGCATCTGATCTCGACCGGCTGCACGTCGTCGACCGACGCGATCGGCTACGCGTACCGCAATCTCAAGCTCGGCGTCTGCGACTACGTCCTCACCGGCGGCGCGGACGCGACGATCACCGAGGCGGTGATGACCGGCTTCTGCATCATGCGCATCGTCACGAACTCGTGGAACGAACAGCCCGAGAGCGGCTCGCGTCCGTTCACGCGCAACCGGGACGGCTTCGTCCTCGGCGAGGGCTCGTGGATGTTCGTGATGGAGCGCGAGTCGACGGCACGTGCGCGCGGCGCGCGGATCTACGCCGAGGTTGCTGGGTACGGGTCGACGTGCGACGCGTACCACCGCGTGCGCATGGACGACTCGGGCGAAGAGCCCGCGCGCGCGATGTCGCTTGCGATGAAAGACGCGCAGGTCGACGCGAACGACGTCGATTACTTGAACTATCACGGGACATCGACGGACCTGAACGACCGCGTCGAGACGCGCGCGGTGAAGCGCGCGTTCGGCAAACACGCCACGCGCCTCGCCGGCTCGGCGACGAAGTCGATGATCGGACATCCGCAAGGCGCGTGCGGTGCCGCGGGCGTCGCCGCGACGTTGATGGCGTTCCGCGACGACCTGATCCCGCCGACGATCAATCTCGACACGCCCGACCCGGAGTGCGATCTCGACTACGTCCCCGACCTCGGACGCCGCAAGCGCATCGACGTCGCGGTATGCAACACGATCGCCTTCGGATCGAAGAACTCGGCGCTGGTGTTGAGGCGTTGCCCGTGACCCGTTGCCCGTTACCCGTCTGCCAATGAAACGCATCGAATCCGAGGAGCTACTCGACGAGCACGACGTTCCGCGCGCGGACATGGAGCGCTCGTTGCGCGATCTCCGGCGCATCAACAAGTACTGCGGCGGCGTGAGCGTCTACCGCAAGCTCGTGCGGCAGTTCGCGCCGAAGTCGATCGTCGACATCGGCACTGGCACATCGGACTTGCTCGAGTCGGTCGGGCACGTGCCGCTGCGCGTCGGGGTCGATTTCAAGATCGATCATCTCCTCTACCTGCGCGACGGCTCGCGCGTGCATCGCGTCGTCGGCGATGCGCACCATCTGCCCTTTCGCGACGGTGCCGTGGACCTCGTCACGTCGTCGCATTTCTTTCACCACTTCTCCCCTGACGAAAACGTCGGCATCCTCAACGAGTCGCTGCGCGTCGCGCGTAACGTGGCGACGACGGATACGCGGCGTCACTACCTGCCGCTGTTGTTCGTGTACGTCCTCGGCATGTTGCGCGCCGTCGGACGCATCACGCGCCTCGACGCGCCGGCCTCGGTGCGTCAGGGATACACGGTCGCCGAGGTGCGCGACGTGGCGGCGCGCGTGCAGGCGTCGAAGACGCAGGTTGTGCGAAAGTGGCCGTTCCGGTGGGCTCTCAGTTTATCCCGCGCGTAGACGCGGGATCTCCGGTGCCCCCACGATGCACGTGCCTCGAGGGGGCACCAGAGATCCCCGCGTCTACGCGCGGGGATAAGAACCAACCATGGACGTAGCCATCATCGGCGCCGGCCCCGCCGGCTCCACGCTCGCGACACTCCTCGCATCGCGCGGCGTTGGCGTCGCATTGTTCGACAAGGAAACCTTCCCCCGCGACAAACTCTGCGGCGAGTTCCTCTCCTACGACGCACTCCCGATCCTCGAGCCCCTCGGCGTCCTCGACGCCATCGACCGCGCCGGCGCGCCGCGCATCGAACGTTGCCGCGTCATCGGCGCACGGACGTACGAGTTCGCGTTCCCCCATCCCGCACGTGGCGTGTCGCGCCTCTTCTTCGACGACTTGCTCGTGCGCACAGCCGCTGCGCGCGGCGCAATCATTCGCACCGAGACGGTCGCCGCGCTGCCGAAGGCAACGGTCATCGTCGGTGCATGGGGACGCTGGGGAAGATTCGATCAACAGCTCGCGCGCAGCTTCGTCAACGTGCGCGACCGCAACTTCGGTTTCAAGCGCCACTATCGTGGCGCGCACGAGGATGGCGCGATCGACTTGCATTCCTTCGCCCGCGGCTACCTCGGCGTCAACGCCGTCGAAGGCGGCATCACCAACATCTGCGGCCTCGTGCACGCGAGCCGGCTCGCGGGACACAAAGGACGCTGGGATGCGTTCGTCGAGCACCTCCGCGCCGAGGAGCCGCGGCTCGAGGCGTTGTACTCGCGGCACGAGCCGGCGCAGGAACACTTCCTCTCCTCGGAACCGGTGATCTTCCGCGCGCGCTCCGCCGTCGAGGGCGGCGTGCTCATGATCGGCGACGCCTCGGGCGTCATCGATCCGCTGACGGGAAACGGCATGGCGATGGCCATCCAGTCCGCGCTCCTCGCCGCGCCGATGATTCTACGACTGCTGGAGAATCCGGCTCGGCGGGATGAGATCGAGAACGAATATCGACAAACGCATCGCGACTTCTTCGCGTCGCGCATCGCGTGGAGCCGGCGCGTCGCGGCGCTGCTTTCGCGTCCGCGACTCCTCGACGCCGCGCTGTCGACCGTACGCGCGAAGGGGATCGGCGCTGCTCTGATGAAGCGGACGCGCGCGTCGTGGGAAGAAGTGTCACGGCTCGCCGACGCGTGGTTCTGCTAGAGTTTTCGCCCATGGCGCCTTTGCCCGAGGGCGAGTTTTTGCTGCCGCTTTTCCCGCTGCCGAACATCGTCTTCTTCCCTCACACGCGCCTCCCGCTGCACGTGTTCGAGCCGCGCTACCGGCAGATGGTCAAGGACGTGCTCGACAGCGACCAGCGTTTCGGCATCGTTCTCCTGCGCTCGGGTTGGGAAGCGGAGTACTTCGGCGCCCCGCCGGTCCACGGCTTCGGCACCCTCGGCACGATCGAACAAGCCGTGCCGCTCGAGGACGGCCGCTTCAACATCGTCGTGCGCGGCGACGTCCGCTTCCGCATCCTCGACGAAGTCTCGCGCGTGCCCTACCGCACCGCGCGCGTCGTCGCCGAGCCCGAGGTCGCGCGCGATGCCGCGCAGGCGCACGCGCAACGCGAATGGCTCGCCGACCTCTCGCGGCAATACATGCAGTACCTTCCCGATCAGAGCGCGGTACCGGAGATCGACACCGTCGATCTCGATGCGCTCACGAACGCGCTGATCATGTCGCTCAACCTCGACGTCGAGGAGAAACAGAAGCTCCTCGAGATGAGCGACGTCGCCGCGCGCGCGGGAGACATCGGCACGGAGCTGACGAGCCGGATCGAGAGTCTGCGATTTCTGGCGCCGTATCGCCGAAGCGTCGACCCCACCCACAACTGACGTAGGGCGCGGCTTCAGCCCGCCTCCCTCGTAGGAGGTAGGGAATCGGCCGACTTCCCACTCTCCTGTTCGGAAGGAGCCTCAGCATGCCCGGACGAAACATCATCTGGTGTCAGACCTCGGACGCCTCGCAGGTCTCAGCGATTGCAGGCCAGGATTACTCTCACGTCATCCTGTCGGCGCTGCACATGCACAACGACGGAGGAACGTATTCGTTGTATCTCAACGACACCGCGTTGCCCGACGTCGGTCAGGACTATTGGGATGCGGTTGCCTCACTGCAGGCCGCGGGCGTGACCGTCACGGCTCTCCTCGGCGGCGCCGGCAACGGCACCTGGCAATGCGTCACGGACGACCTTCAGCAGGCGGCGAATGTCCTCGTCGCAGCAATGGACTCTCCGTACAACCTGCAGGGTTTCGATCTCGACTGGGAGACGTCGCCTGCATACAGCGCGACGACGATCGGGAATCTCACCAACGCGATCGTGGCCGGGAACTCGGCCGCCATCGTGACGCACGCGCCCGTTCCAGGGCTCCTCTCCACCTATGACCAGGCCTTCTGGAACCTGGTCGGCGACAACCTCGCCTGGATCAACGTGCAATGGTACGGAGACTCCACATTGCGCGACGACTACGCGAATTTCGTCAGCGGCCAGACATCCGGAGCAGCCGTGTCTCCAAACAAGGTCGTGTGCGGCGCAACGGTCATGCCGCAGGGCGGAGTCGGCTACACGCCGCTCTGTACGTTGATGAAGTGGATCGTGGATCTGCAATCGAAGTACAGCGACTTCGGCGGCGTGGCCGGCTGGGAGTTCACCCAGACGATCGGTTCAACGGACCCGAAGGTGGCAAACTGGAACACCTGTATCCAGGCAGCCCTCGGCGGCAGCACGACCTGCGTGGCATGCAGTTGATTCTCCGTTCTTCTGCGAGGTCGCGAGAAACCACCCGGCGCCGGGTGGCTCTTGCAACTCGATGCTCCGTCCTTACGGCGAAGCCTTGACCGGCACAGGCACCGGCTCCGCCGCCTTGCGACGGCGCGTGCCGAACGCGCGCTTCATCGACTCCACCTCCGGCACGGGCAGCGAGACGTCGACGAGCAGATTGAGGCCCTTCGCGACCCGATACGCGGAGGCCGCGACCCGGCCGATCTTCGCTCGGCGAATGCGGACCGTGTGGCGGATGCCGCGTGCGAATCGCTCCAACTCATCGGCGACGGGCAGATACGCCTCGCCGTAACGGAGCATGTCGCGGATCTCGGCCGGTGTCAGCGAGATCATCGCCGCCTGGAGCGACGCGGCGAACTGCGGCGACGATTCCAACGCGACGGCCAGCGAGACGAAGAAATCGTTCGGCAGCAACATGTGCCCGCGGGGACGCGATTGCCGGTCCAGAGGGCTGGGCGGAATGATGAACCCGTCGATCGAGCTCTGCATGGTGCGCAGGTTCTCGAGGAGACGGAGTGCAGCTTCCACGTGGGAAACAGGAACTTCGGTGGTTGACATGGACTAACTCCTTTGTTGCTATACGTTTGACATGGTCTCCCTCTCCGTGTTGCATCGAGACGGTTATGCAACACAAATGTACAGTACGACCCAAATATAGGTCTTAGTAGATATAGTTGTCAAGATACGATTCTGGCGCTACATTAATAAGGCAATGCACCTACATGAAGAGTTGCGGCGGGCGCGGGAAGAGGCCGGCCTGAGTCAGGCCGAGGTTGCGGCGCGTGCCGGGATCCCCCGCAATCAGGTGGTCCGGGCGGAAAAGGGCGAGAACATCACCCTCGACACGTTGCGAAAGATCGCGGTCCAACTCCCGCTCGACAATCTGACCCTACTGGAGAAGTTGAAACTGAATTTCGACATCCTCCCGCAGCCGGAGAAGGCATACATCAGCTCGATGCAGACGATCGTCCACCTGACGGCGGCCTTGCAAACGGCGCTGCAGATGGCCATGACGGCGCGTCTGGCCATGCTGACCGCGCGACGCACGGAGCCGCTCCCATTCGGGGAACCGGGCGGCGACGTGGACACGCTCCTTCTTTTCAAGTCGCTGGAAGGCACCCTCCAAGAGCTCCAGACGAAGCTGCAGGAAACCAAGATCGCCTGAAGCAGGACGTCCGCCGCCCGCGCCTTCCCCAAACCGGTGCTTCGACGCGTGAGCTCGATGGTTCAACCTGTCGAACATGAGGTTCAACCATAGAGCTCAAAGGTTCAACCTCGGTAACCGAAGGTTCGACCTCAGCAATCGAAGGTTCAACCTTGAACATTGAAGGTTTAACCTTGAACCTTGAAGGTTCAACCATACGAACCTAAGGTCCAACCTCAGAGCGTGGAGGTTCGACCTTAGGCTCGACACCGGTGAATCCACCCCGCTTTCCGTCCTATCTGGCGCCTAGGGTCACTTTCTCTCTTTCGGCGCGCATCATCGAAGAAGAGACGTGCAGCGAAGGCACTCGCCGCCGAAGAGCTGCGAGCAACTCGACCGAGCGCCACGAGGAGTAACCTATGTCACCGGTCTGATTTCGTCACCCATGTTCCCAGCCGGACGGAAACGTTAGGCGGCGGTCATGGGTAGTCCCTTCGGATGCCACGTCGTGGCGAACCAGTTGTCGATGCCAATTAAGTCTTTACCGTGAATTGACAAAACGTTCTCGCCCTGAATGTGTCCCTCATGACGTCCCCAAACGTCCATCCATTTCGCGTTGGATCGCAACCCCCAGTTGATGTTCTCGACGCCGGGCGTATAGCGATAAACGCCGAGGTAGTACTGACCGTCGAAGATACCCGCCCCACGATAGTATGATGTCTGTGGGAGAAACAGGCCGCGTCCGATTGGGATGATGGTCAAAGGGTCGGCTGCATTGTCGCCTATTAGATACGAAAGCGTGTGTGGATACTCAGCACCTTCACCGGGTGTGCCGCCTGCTGAATCAAATCCAGGCATGGTACAGGTCCATACCTCATCGCGTAACGACTCTGCACTGTTCGCGGTTGAATAGTGAACCACGAACTGTCCCCGCTTGTAGAGCGTGGCGCGCATGATTCCCCACTCGGTAGAGTCGGCGCTGCGATATGCGCCCAAGTACGTTGTGCCGTGAAAGATGCCTATGCATGCATAGTCAGGGCGAACGATCTCAAAACGATCATCCAGCAACCGTCGAATGATGATTTGAAAGCCAGAAGAACCATTCAGCTCGTAGGAGCCCTCGATTTCGGCATGGAGTACCAATTCGTCCGGCATAGCGTCCACACTCGCCCAAGCACGCGCGATGTGAGGTACTACCAGAGCTCGGTGTCGCCTCGCTTCGCGATCAAGAGCTTGCAGAAGTCTCTGCCAGCCATTCATCTGACTCAGATCAAGCGCATGCCACCGAGCCAAGCGATCAGGAATCTGACAAGGCTCGAGCAGCACCGGCAGCACGTACGCTTGACCCTCGGGTCGGTACTCGGCAAAGTCCAAGGCGATAGCGATTTCCTTCTGAACAAAGCCAGTCTTGGTTACCGATCGCGGCGAAAGGCATACAATTGCGATGTCGGCCGATCTGAGCGCCTCACGGATCGCGGAACCCCACAGGTCACCACCAATGAGGGATTCTTCGTCCATCCATGGCTCGTATCCTTCCGATCGAAGCCATCCGTGCATTCTTCGTATCGCCGGTTTGTCATCTGCGGAGTGACAAAGGAATACCTTCAGCCGTCGCGGCGCCGTCGCAGCCATGTCCTGTGATGATATCTGATCCAACCAGATGCCAGTCTGCTCGTCGTGAGTTTGAACGAACACGCCTAAAGCTCTCGCTTGGCTTCTTGCTTGAAGCGACAGTCGCCTTGCCGCGTTCATCCACGCACCGTGTTGGTGGGCGGAAGGAGCGCCTCTCGTAAGGCGCTCGCTTTCCGTCCGCCCTAAACGCCCTGATCATACTCAGCTACGGCTAGGCCACCTGTGGCAGCGGAAGAGCAGCACGCCGCTTGCCGCAACTAACGAGATGTCGGCGGACGCGTTCTGCAAGCAGCGTGACGCCGCGCATCTTGGGACGCTCAAGTCAGTTCGGTTGACGGGCCAACGAATGGCCCGCCGCCAGATGCAGTGGCGAGGTTAGGCAGTTCGGCACGATAGGCGCGACGACGTCATTGCGTCAGACCAGCAGCGTTAATTTGAACTCCCGCCGCTTGAAGTTCCTTGGCGAGCGCAGTCTTCCACGCACCGGCGACGTCAAGCTCCACGTGCGCGAACCCGAGTAGATCCGAAGGGAGTTCTACGCCCGGAACGTAGAGCGCGCAGACACGACTCCGACCAAGCTTGGCAATAAGATAGCCAAGTTCGAAAATTACGTTCTGCCGCGCTCTTTGACACGAGCGACGGGCTGTAGCGGGGCGGCCGCGGTCATCCGGCGTGAGTAAAATCACCGCAAACCCTGACGCAGTCGCAGAGTCTTCAAACTTTTCGATCAGTGTACGGCCGGCATTTACCTGTTCCTGAAGAATTATCGGATGAAGACCCAGATGTTCTAAAAGGCGTGCCGTTTCTAGGCGGCTTTCATGGTTGTGTCCATGAACAATAAAGATTCGCGTCGCATGGGCAGCGCCGGGTGAACCTGCATGACGTGTTGGCATTGCAGTCTTCTTAGCGACATGGATATCCAACAACCCCGTCAATTTTGCCAGATGATCTTCGATCGTGTCGGCGCGGCGCTCCTGCATTTCGGCCTCGCTAGGATTCAGCGGTACCGATACGATGCCGGGGCTCGCCGTGTACGTGCGAAAGCTGTCCGAGTCCGTGCCATAGATCCATTCGACACATCCGCGTGCTGCCACCAGCCAGCTTGAGAACGCGCCCTTGCTCACGGGACGATTAGCGAGGAGTTGCTCTCCATTTTCGATCTGGCGTCGAAGCAGGTCGCCTGCGGTGTCCGGTTCCATCGCGCTGCCATTCTACCGAGAAGTGTCTTTGAATCTGTCTAACGCATCTCACCTAGCTGTGCGGCCAGAGCCACGCATGCCGAAGCCGACGCGGCCCGAGATGATGCCGCCTCTCTCCATCGCGGTTCCCATCACCACCGCCGGGTCGCGGTCAGACCGATTGGGCAAGTTCTCTACGAAACGTCCAGTCCATGCCTGTACCGAGTCGTATGAAGCGTTGCGACTGCGATCGGGAGGCGTCGCGTAAGTGCGTCATGCAGCTGCCGTCGCCGTATCGAGTTGCTGATGAGTTTGCCGGAGAGGTCCGTGCGCAGCCATACCGCGCGCGTCCGAAAGTTGCGGCTGCGGCCCTTCCGCCGACGGCGGCTCGTAGCTGCAGGCGACGAACGTCGATGCGAATGCGTACAAGAGAGTGATGCGACTGATCGCCCTTCTGATCGCACTCTTCGGAGTGTGCGAGTCCAGCGCCGCCCGCGTCCGCGCCGTCCGGCCGTGGCTGCCTCGGCCGGAGCGCGTCCTCGTGATCGTCGCGCATCCCGACGACGAATTGCTGCTCGCGCCGTATCTCGCCTCGCGCTGTGTGCGCGGCGGCGCGACGTGCTCGATCCTCGTGCTCACTCGTGGTGAGGGCGGCGGCGATCCCGACGTGCGTTCGGGCGAGATGGCGCGCGCCGCGGCGCTGCTCAACTCGCGGCTGACGCAGTGGTCGCTGCCGGACGTCATGACGCAGTGGAGCGATCGCGAGACGCTCGTGCGGCAGTTGGCGGACGTGATCGCGCTCGAGAATCCGGACATGATCCTCACCTTCGACCCTGCGCACGGCACGACCGGACATCCCGCGCATCGCCAGACCGGAGCGCTCGTGCTCGAGACCGGCGCGCCGAATGTCTATCTGCTCGAGACGCTCGCGCAGTTCGTCGGCGCGGGGTTCGTGTTGTCGCCCGCGCGCGAGGATGTGTGGGCGTATGACCCGGGCGCGGATTGGGAGTACGCGGTAAGACTTGCGGAGATCCATGCGAGTCAGTTCAGTGGGACGCAGGTGGAGAGTTTGCGGACGCTGCCGATTGAGCAGCGGCGGGTGTGGTTGATGCGAGGGCGGTGATGGCGCCGCCCGCCCGAGGTGGCGGCGCGGGACGCCGCCACGACAGCCGGCGAGGACGCCGGCGGTCCACGCGATGCGCGCGCGGCATTCAGTGGCTGACGCATTCACGGTGATCGAATCGACGGGCTCCTGATGGAGCCCGTCGGATTCCCGCATCAGAAAGCGTTTTGTTTCACCGTCCACTGCGCGGTGTTTTTGGTCGGATCGCCCGTGCTGGAGAGATAGACATTGCCCTTGCTGTCGACCCACATGTACTGCTTGTAGTACTGATTCATGATCGCCGTGTTCCCTCCTGCGGCCGGCAGCGTGTACGAAGAGTTCGTCGTGCCTTGCCACAATTTCACCTGGCCGGCGACGGCTGTGTAGCTGAGGAAGAGCGTCGGATCGTTGGCGGAACGGAAGTAGTAGCCGGTCTTGTCCGGCGTAGCGACCTGGATGAAATTGAGGTTCGTTCCCGAGTTCACGTTCACGTACTGGTCGGCTCCGACCTTCCCGGTCATGCTGTTGCCGGTCTTGACGCTCCGGAGATTCACGCGAGATCCGGTGTCGGCGAGGAGCGGGGGGATCGTCCAGTTGGAGGGCGGCGTGCTCCAGGTCACGTAGTTGATCCACTGCCAGTTGAACGGCATGTGCATCGACGTATCGGCCAGATCGCCGTAGCCCGGCACGGGCTGGAGGTTGAAGAGACAGACCTTCTGCTGGTGTTCGAGATTTCCGACGTAGTCGCCCTGATTCGGCACGCCGGCCAGTGCCTGCATGCAGGCCGTCTGGCTCACTCCCGGAGGGGGCTCGTTGAGGTTGAGGACGTAGGTTGCGTCGCGGTTGGTGGTATTCGAGTACCAGCTCCCCATCGAATTTGGGTCGAAGCTCAGCCAGTTGTTCACCAGCGTCTGCGCTTCGGACGTTGCCTTGTTCTGCCGCTGGTCGACCGGCGTGGCCATCGTGCGGATGAACGCGGCCCACATATCCTTCATCGCTTCCATCGCCACGAGGGTGCTCGTCTTCTGGTTGCTCGGGATGTAGTTCGACCATCCCCCGGACGTCGCCGTGCCGACGTTCCAGATCACGTCGCCGCTCGCGTAGTTGAAGTTGCTCGGCGTCGCGTGCGAGTGCTGCTCCGAGCCGAGGGCGCAGAGGTAGCTCTTCACCTGTTTGACGGTGGTGTAGTTGTCGGCCGGGAGACGCACGGTGTGCTCGAGGCTGAACGAATCCTGAAACAGGTGCGCGGCCCGTCCCATGAGGAAGTAGTTGCGGTCGACGGTGTACTGCGCCGCGTAGCCGCCTCCGTCCCAGACCAGGATCTGCGTCGGCGGCGCCATGGCCGCGGCAACGAAGTACTGGACGAAGCGCTTCTGCGACTGCGTGGCCGCGTTCACACCGCCCCCGTTGCCCGAGTCGTTGTACTGGCGCATGAAGTGGTCGTACTGCACCTCGACCGGCTCCTGGGCCACGGCGTCGAAGCAGTTGTACGAGCCGATGTTGGAGGTCGTGACGTTGAACCCGCCGAGGTCGACCCAACGCTCGCCGATGATCGAGTCGAAGATCGGCTTGTATGTGGACGCGTAGCGCGAATCGCTGTACGGCAGGCCCTTGATCCGCTTCACCTCGGACTGCGCCTGGCTGAGGTCGAGGTTCTTGGCCATCCCCTGCGTCCAGGTCGTCGGGTTCCATCGAGGGTCTTTCGGGTCTTTCGGAACGACGGGGTCGTTGTTGGGCCCGAGCAGCAGCTCGATGGCCGCACGCCGAGTCAGCCATTCGTGTCCCATGGGAACTCCGTTCCCGATGAAGGTGGCCACTCCGCTCTGGGTGAAGGCGTTGACCTGAGGGGGAGCTGCAAGCGGAAGCAGGAAGACGACGACCGCCAACAGGGCAGACAAGGGGCGTTTGAGGTTCCTCGAAGGTAGGGTTTTCATGTTCATTCTCCTTTCTCTGTCGTGGACCGTTAGGACGGCATGTGCCGTGTGAGAAGCCGGACGATGTCGTCGTTTCTTTTGTGTCTGGCGATGGTCAGAGCGCTCCACCCGTCGACCGTTTGCGCTTCGATCGATGCGCCGTGATCGAGCAGCAGCGCGACGAGCTCCATGCGCTCCCAGAGGCACGCCTTCATGAGCGGCGTCCATCCGTCGCGCGCGGCGGCATTGACGTCGGCGCCTTGCTGAAGAAGTCGCGCGACCAGATCGACGTCACCATTCACGATGGCGTGGAGAAGCGGTGTCATGGATGGGCGTCCACGGAGGGCAAGGACGCCGCCAACCCGGTCGAATCGGTCAACCGCTAATGGCGAAAGGAGTTAGGCGGGATTGAGGCGTTTACTGACGTGTCCTGACTGGACAGATTGTGTCCAATGCATGTCCAACGCTGTGCACTCGCGTCGGACGCAGCGAAGCGTCCCGGAGGGACGACAGAGGGTAGCCGGTGGCAAGCCGCGAAAAGCGGCGCAGCCACCGGAATGACGCGCGCAACCCATCGCGCCCCGGCAGGGGCGCAAGACCGCTCTGGCACCCCTACGCGGGGTGCGAATCCTCTCCCATCCTGAACCGGTGGCGGCGCCGCTCCTCGCGGCTTGCCACCGGCTATCCTCTGTGACGCCTCCGGCGTCGAGCGTGACAGATCAGCTTCGCTGGATGCCCATTTCTTCGAGCCAGAGATACAAGGTCGACCGTCCGATGCCGAGGTGACGCGCGGCAGCGGCGCGATTGCCTCCGCTTCGCTCGAGCGCCTCGAGCACGCGATTGCGTCGCGCGTCGCGAGACGGAGCGACGGCATGGTCCGCATCGGAAGCAGCGAGCGCGAAGTCGTCGGCCTGCAGGATCGGACCGCGCCGCCGGATCAGCGCCGCCTCGATGGCGCTGCGCAGCTCGCGCACATTCCCCGGCCACGCATGCGCCATCAATGCGCGCATCGCCTCGCGGCTCACCTCGGGCACGGGCTCGTCACGCTCATGATGAAGCTCGCCAAGAAACCACGTGACCAGCAGCGGGATATCCTCGGGGCGCTCGCGCAGCGGCGGCAGCCGGATCTCGACGACACGCACGCGATACAACAGATCCTGGCGGAATCGACCCGCGGCGACTTCGTGATCGAGGTCGCGATGCGTGGCGGCAATCAGGCGCACGTCGACCTTCTGCGGTCGTGTCTCGCCTAGTCGGGTGATCTCTTTCTCCTGCAGGACGCGCAGCAGACTGGCCTGCATGGGCAGCGGAATGTCTCCGATCTCATCGAGAAACAGCGTCCCGCCGTGTGCGGCCTCGAACAAGCCCTTCTGATCGGCGATCGCGCCGGTGAACGCACCGCGCTTGTGGCCGAACAACTGAGAGCCGAGCAGCGACTCGGTCAGACCGCCGCAATTGACGGCGATGAACGGTTTGGATCGTCGCCCGCTCGTATTGTGAATGGCCTTCGCCACCAGCTCCTTGCCGGTCCCTGTTTCTCCGCCGACGAGCACCGCCGTGTCGACGCCGGACAGATCGCGAATCTGCTGATAGACCAGCGCCATGGCCGTGCTCTGACCGACGAGATCGTGATACTTGGCCTTTTCTCCCAACAGACTGCGAAGGTCGTAGATCTCGGTCACGTCGTAGAGGAAGAACATCTTTCGACCCGCCAAACGAGGATCGTCTTCCACTTCCGCCTCGACCCAGTAGCGCGCTCCATTGCGGCCGCGCAGTTGAATCGTCGTTCCGGTGCGCCGCTCCGCCGGCGTTTCGATGAGCGCCGTCAACTGCCTTCGGTCGGATTCCTCCATCGGCAGGACGTCGTGCCAGTGGAGATCGCCGTCATTGGAGAGTCCACGCCCGATCAGATGTTCCGCCGCGCGATTGAGAAAGACGACCCGTCCATCGGCATCGGTCGCGAGGACCGCTGTTTGCCATTGATTGAGGATGGACAACATGTCGTCGTGGCTGCGCACGAGCATCTCGTTGATGCCCGCGAGCTGATCCTTCTGTTCCAGGACTTCGGCCGTTCGCTCGGCAACCCTGGCCTCGAGGACTCTCGTTCGCCGAACGAGGTGTCGAACGCGCAGGAAGTACACACCCAGCGCGAGGAGCAAAGCGAGAACGATGCACAGCGCGAGGAACCACCGCGTCTGATGGAAGCGGGGCTGCCACCGCATGTCCAGCGTCGCACCGCCCGGGCTCCAGACGCCGTCGTCATTGCTTGCGGTCACCATGAAGCGATACGTCCCCGGCCGCACGTTCGTGTAATACGCTATGCGCCGTTCGCCCGCCTCGACCCAGTTGCGGTCGTAACCCTCGAGCCGATAGCGAAAGCGCGTCTTTTCCGGTGCCGTCAGGTTCAATGCGGTGTAATGAATTTCCAGATCGCTGTGTCCGGGCGGGATGACCACCGCCGACTGCGGAATCGATCGAACGCCGTCGACTCGTACATCCTCGATGACCACCGGCGGCGGTACGGTGTTGACCAGCGTCGGATCGACGGCAACGACTCCGCCGATCGTCGGAAACCACAATTTGCCTTCCCGGTCCTTCCAGCCCGCGGGGTCACCGCCGCCGTTACACTCCGCCGACTTCATCCCGTCTCCGGTTCCATACGGAATGCTGTGCACCAAGCGGCTCCGGCCATCGGCGTACGCATTGAGCTCGCTCCTGCTGACGCGGAAGGCTCCCCGATTGCAGCTCATCCAGAGATTGGCGCGGTCGTCTTCCAGAATGGCCGAGACGACGTTGTCGTAAAGCCCCGCCTCTCGTGTAATGGACCGAATCACGCCGTTTTTCAGGCGATTGAGGCCACCGCCGTACGTTCCAATCCACAGGACGCCGTCCGCGTCTTCGTGGATGGCCCTCACATACTCATTAGACAGCCCGTCGTTCGTCGTGTAATGGCGGCTGGTGTTGCCGTCGATTTTCGTCAAGCCGCGGTAGGTTCCAATCCATAAAGCCCCACTACGGCTCTCGAAGATGCGATTGACATCCGCGCCGGCGATTCCAGGCGCTTCATACTTTTGCCATGTTCCATTCACCAGCCGGTAGAGACCTGCGGTCGATCCGAACGTTCCGGCCCACAGGGTTCCGGACCGATCGCGCAGAATGGCTCTGACCTTGCCGAGCTGCGGATACGACTCTCGAACGTTCCCATCGACCACGTGCTCGACGCCGTGGTTGTAGCCGATCCAGAGGCTCCCGTCCGGATCGGCATGGAGCGCCCTCGCGGGGAGGTCCGGCGCGGCGGTTTCGAGGTTTCCGTGGCGAAGGCGGTAGAGATGTCGATGGGCGAGCCACAGCCCGCCGTCGCCGTCGCCGGTGATCGCGACGATACTCGGGTCGAGTAATCCTTCCTCTTCCGCATAAGAGGTGATTCGGGCCCGCTTCAGTCGTTGAAGGCCCATCGTCGCGGTGCCGACCCAATGATTTCCCTCGCGGTCGACGATCATGCCGTACAGATCGTCCACCGGAGCAACGGCAAATTCGATTGCACCAACCAACTCCAGATGACCATCGACGACGCGAGAAAGACCTCGCAACGTGAGGAGCGAGATTTCTCCCTCCCGGTCGGTGCACATGGCGACGACTTCGCCAGCCCTGGCGACGAGCGTGCTCACGGCATTGGAGACGCGAAACAGGCCTGTCTTTGCGTTGATCCAGACGACGCCGTGCCGGTCTTCCGCGATGGTGGGAAAAATCGAAAACGTGCCGGCGCGGAATCGATCCAGTGCAATCGAATCGTGGCGTACGACGACGCCATTTCGAGACTGCGCGGCGACGCCGTGATCATCGAACCAGACCGTTCCGTCGGTTGCGTCGAGGCGCGGCTCACGCACGCCGAAGCGTTCGTCGCGAGGATCCTTCTCGAATGTTCCGTTCCGCAGTCGCACCGTTCCGGCCGGCGTGTTCACCCGGAGACTGCCGTCGCGGCTCGCGCCAATCGCCGTGACCTCGTCGGAAGGGAGACCGTTCTTCGTCGAAAACGATTGGAACTCTCCCCTTCGATGGCTCGAAAGCCCGCCGGTCTCCGTTCCGATCCAGAGCGTGGCATTGCGGTCTTCGAACAGGGCAAGAATGCGATTGCTCTTCAGGTTCGGCGTGTTCGCCGTGTCGAAGACGACGAAACGCGCGCCGTCGAAGCGCGCCAGACCGCCATGCGTGGCCAGCCACAAGTACCCGTCGCGCGTCTGCACGATCGCTCGGACGGAGCTCTGCGGAAGTCCGTGTGCCGTCGTCCATGATTGCCGAACATAGCGCGGCTGAGACTCCAGTGCTGCGGTCCGCGAAAGGACCGCCAGACCCAGCAGGAGTGCGGTCGAGAGACGCATCATCTGATTCCGAAGGGGGTGCCTGGACTCCGAAGGAGGGGGTAGTTTAATCAATAGCCCCCGGCTTCAGCCGGGGGATTCGGCGCGGCACCGGATGAGAGTCCGCGTAGCGGACGACAGAATCTTCCGCCCGCTACGCGGGCTCTGAATACAACATCGCCCTCGTTCCCCCGGCTGAAGCCGGGGGCTAGGAGCCCGCGGCAGAAGTCAGCCTCGGAGCGACCGCACGTGCCCAAGGCTAGGCCAACCAGCGCAGCCGGCCGTGCCGGCTCACCGATGCCAGACGAGGTCGGGTTGCCGCGCGAAATCGAGCGCCATCTCCGGCGAATAGGTCACCCAGCCTTCCGGCGACTCGTAGCGCACGCGCAGCGCAAGACCCGGCACACCGGTGAGGCGGAAGCCGTCCTCGCGCCGCACGTCATACGCCATCAGCCCGCCCGCGACGACCACACTCCAGCGCCCGTCGACGTAAGGCGCGAAACGCCACTGCAGCGTCTCGTCGTGATGATGGAACTCGACGCGCATCGGCGCGCTGTCGCGGATCGACGCGCAATACGCGCGCGCGAGGTCCGGGATGCGCGCCGTCACCTCCGCCACCTCGCGGCGCGCGGGCAGATATTCGTAAACCCGCTTCCCCGTCAGAGTGGGACCGCAGAGATACAGATCGTCGTAAAACCATCCCGCGCCGCGCGCGCGCTGCAGATGCTCTTCCTTCAACCAGCGCAGCTCCGGCATCGACGACGGCGGGATCGCCGGACGCCGCAGCAGCGATGACGAATCGAGAGTCATGTACGCGCGCGCCTCGTCGCTCATCCGCAGCGCGCGCGCGTACTCGTGCGTCCACTCCTGCCGGTTCGCGATGATCACGGCGGCGCCCGCGGCCGCGAGTAGCATGACCTGCGAAGAGCTCTTCAATCGCGCCGCGCCGAGGGCGAAGACACAGCAGAGCCAGAGCCACGGTAGGACCGCATACCACGCCAACATCTGCTTCGACCCCGGGATGATCGGCAGGATCGCAAAGAGCAGGGTCACGCCCGCGAAGAGCAAAGCCTGCCGCGTGCGGATGGCGAGCGAGACTCCGATCGACAGCAACCCGACCGCGACCAGTCCAACGCCGACGCCCGCGCCCGCGAACGCGAGGATCACTTTCCAAGGAAGGATGCCCAGAAGCTGCGGCACCTCCCTCGGCGAGATCGCCCAGCCATAGCCGCCGAAGATCGTCCCGATCACCTGATAGCGCCAGACGTAATAGCCCGCCAGCGCGACCACGTGGAAGACGAGATGCCGCGCGCGCACGCGCAGCGTGTTCTCCGGGAGGATCAGCAGCAGCAGCGGCAGCGGCGCGGCGATCACCTTCGCCAGCACCGCGCCGAAGTAGAGCAGCGCCGACAGCAGCTCCAGCGTGATGGAGCGTCGCCGGAAAGCCAGCACGTACACGATCGTGGCCAGCGTGCCGAGAAGGATCGACTCGAGATAGTGCACGACCATCAGCTGCGTCGCGAAAGCACAGAGCGGCGGTCCGCCGACGAACACCAGTGCCCCGCCGACGGCGGGAAGCGTGTCGACGTAGAGACGAAGCGCAAAGAACACCGCCACGCCGCAGAATCCGAGGAGCACCAGTTGGATGCGGTACCAATGATCGGGATCGAGACCGGCGAAGCGGAGCATCGCTTCGTACGTGGCGATCAGCAGCGGCATGAAGAAACGCTGCGGCCAGATGTCCGGCATGGTGAAGGCGTCGGTCCATCGCCGCACGAGAGTCACGTGGAGGTTCCACGGATCGTCGTACGTCCACCACAGCCGCGTCACCTTCCGATAGAGGACGAGGACCACGGCCATGAGGAAGACCACGGATGCAGACCGTTTCACGTCTGCGCATAGAATGCACCGGTGTCGTCCGATCCGCCACCCTGGCGTGGATTCACATTCCCTTTGAACGTCTTCATGCACATCCTCATGCACGAGGAAGGGGCCGTTCGGTATCTGCACTACGGGCTGTTCGAGCATGAGGAAGACGCGCTCCTCGCCGCGCAGGAACGGTCGACGGAGTTGCTGCTGTCACGCCTTCCGCCGCAGCCCGCAAAGCTGCTGGAAGTGGGCATCGGCCTCGGCACCACGCTCGCGCGCCTCCTCGCTCTCGGATATGAAGTCGAGGGGATCACGCCGGATGAGCATCAGATCGCCCTGTTCAGAGAGCGATACGGCTCTCTCCCCGTCCGATGCGCTGCGTTCGAGACCTTCGATGCAGATCGGACCTACGACGCGCTCCTGTTCCAGGAGTCGTCGCAGTACATCGACTCCGGGGCGCTGTTCGCGCGGGCGGCGGCACTCGCGCCGCGCGTGATCGTGCTCGACGAATTCGCGCGGAAGCCGCTCGACGAAGAAGGCGCGCTGCATTCGCTCGCCGGTTTCGTCGAGGCCGCGTCGCGCCACGGATTCCGCGTCGTCGAAGAGCTCGACCTCTCGTCGAAGGCCGCGCCGACGATGGATTACTTCACGGACCGCATTCCCGCATCCCGCGAGCGGCTCATCGCCGACCTCGGCATCACGAACGAACAGATCGAGCACCTGATCGAAAACGGGGTGAAGTACCGCGCGCGGTACGCGGACGGAACGTACGGGTATTGGCTGTTGAGCTTTTGGGGCGCGGGCTTCCAGCCCGCGCATCGAGCGGGCTGAAAGCCCGCTCCCCTACGTTATGATTCCCCCATGCCCCCTCCCCTGCGATGTGCGGTGCTGTTCGTTGCGCTGTTGATCGCATCCTCCCTCGCCGCCGAGAACCGATCCTTCACGCTCACCGCGCATCAATTCGAGTTCGACGTCACTCCTCTCCCCTTCGAAGTGAACCTCGGCGACGTGGTCACGCTGACGATCAACGCCAGCGACGACGGCGACGGCGGCTCCGGGCACGGCTTCTCGATGCAGGAGTACGCCGACACGACCCAGCACGAACTGCATCCCGGCAGTCCGGTGACGATTCAATTCACGGCGTCCACGCCCGGAGAGTTCATTTACTTCTGCACGCGCGTGTGCGGCCTCGGGCACAACGGGATGCATGGTGTTTTCCGAGTGATCGGCGAGATCGGGCCCACAGTCACCGACGTCACCCCGTCGCTCGTGCCGACGAGCGGCGGCACGTTGCTGACCATCGACGGCACCGGCTTCGTCGCCGGAGCCACGGTGACGATGGATGGCCGGGACGCGGCCGACGTCGAAGTCGTGAGCGAGACGCGAATCCGCGCGAGGGCGCCGCGCGGGCCGTTCACGTTCTCCAGTCCGCTGCCCGCGATGCTCCGGGTCACGAACCCCGACTCGACGACGGCGCAGAGACAGTTCACCTGGGTCGTCCCCCCGCCTGCGATCCAGACGATCGCGCCGATCAGCGGATCGAGCGCCGGCGGGACGCTGGTCACGATCACCGGCGCCGGATTCTCGACGGCGGTCAGCCTCGACGTGAAGTTCGGCGGCACCAGCGCGACGAACGTCACGGTGATCGATGCGGTGACGCTCACAGCCGTCACTCCCGCGCATGCCCTGGGCGCAGTCGCGGTGGGGATCACGACGAACAAGGGCAGTACCTCGTCTCCGGCGGCGTTCACGTTCCGCGCGACGCCTCGGCGACGCGCGGTTCGTAAATGACATCGGCACGCCGCTGGCTTAGTCTCTCGCCGTGCGCCTGCGAATCGCCGTCGTTCTCGCCGCTCTCACCGTCACTCAGCTCTCCGCGCAGCCGCTCGGCATCCGCACGCTCGCGGGCTCGACAAACGGCGGCGGATTCGCGGACGGCTTCGGCGTCTTCTCGCGGTTCTCCGTGCCACGCGCGATCGCGGCGGACGCGGCCGGCAATCTCTGGGTCGCCGACACCGGCAACCACGTGATCCGCCGGATCACGCCCGCGGGCGACGTCGTGACGATCGCGGGCGACCCCGGCGTCCAGGGCTTCGCCGACGGCTCCGGCTCCGCCGCACGCTTCCGCTACCCCGCCGGCATCGCCGTCGATCCGGTGACCGGTGAGATCTGGATCTCCGACAAAGACAATCAGGTCATTCGGCGCATGACGCCGACCGGCACGGTCACGACCATTGCGGGCGAGCCCGGCGTTGCGGGATCCGCGGACGCGCAAGGCACCGCTGCAAAGTTCGCTTACCCGCGCGGCCTCATCGTCGACAACAGCGGCATCGCGTACGTCGCGGACACGCAGAACCAAGCGATCCGACGCGTCACTGCGGATGGCATCGTCACGACATTCGCGGGCAAACTTCTCGCGGTCGGATCGACGGACGGTGTCGGTGGCGAGGCGCGTTTCCGCACTCCTTCGGACATCGCGCGCGATCCGACGACCGGGAACTTCTACGTCACGGACACTGGCAATTCGCGCCTTCGCGCGATCACACCCGACGGCACTGTGACGACGTTCGCAGGCAACAACACGTCGGCAACGTTCCGCTCGGCGTGGGGAATCGATGCCGACGCCGCGGGAAACCTTTATGTCGCCGATCACGACCACCACATGCTCCGCCGCATCACGCCCGAGCGCGTGGTGACGATCCTCTCTGCCAACGACTTCCATCATCCGTCGGGAGTCGCGTTCGCGCCCGACGGCGCGGTCTACCTCACCGACGCCTTCAATCACGCGATCCGCAGGATCGCGCTGCCGGACGGCGCCGTGACGACGCTCGCCGGCTCGATGCCGTCATCGGAATGGGGGAACGGGACCGGCATCGCCGCGCGCTTCCTGCTTCCCTACGCGGTCACGTCCGACCCAGCCGGGAACGTGTATGTGGGCGAAAGCGGGTCGATCCGCAAAATCACGCCCGGAGGAGTCACGACGACACTGGGCACGAGTTTCGGCGACGTCACCGGGATTGCTTACGGTCCCGACGGCAATCTGTACGTCGCCGCGGTCCAGATCGGCGCCGTGCTTCGCGTGACGACGTCGGGCGTAGTCACGACGATCGCGGACCAGGACGACGGTCTCGGCTTCGTATGGGGCATCGCGGTCGACAATCTCCTCAATCTCTATGTCACCGACTTCTCGAACAACAAGATCCACCTCATCAGCTCCGACGGCATGGTGTCGACGTTGGCCGGCACCGGCAGCGCAGGCCTGCTCGACGGACCCGCGGCGACGAGCCGCTTTGATTCCCCCACCGGCATCGCCCTCGACGCCGCGCGCAATGTCTACGTCGCCGACTGGCGCAACAGCGCCATCCGCAAGATCTCGTTCGCCACGGGAATGGTCTCGACGATCGTCGTTCCGTCGGCGGGCATGTTCAGGCCGAACGGCATCGCCTCCGACGCCGCCGGCAATGTCTACGTGTCCGATTCCAATCACGTGATCTTCCGCGTCACGAACAGCGGCGTCATAACGACGGTCGCGGGGCTGAATGGAACACCCGGAAACGTGAACGGCACCGGCGCACGCGCGCGATTTGCGTATCCGGAAGGACTCGCGCTGATGAACACCGGCGAGCTGTTGATCGCGGACTCGTTCAATCACGCGATCCGCATCGGAACTCCCGTTCATCTCGCGCGAAGACGCGGGATCAACTAAGTACAGCTCCCCGGAAGAGAGTGTCCACAACTGTCATCCTGAAGCCGCGGAGACGGCGAAGGACCCCCTCCGGATGCACGATGAGCGCACGAATCAGGGGGTCCTTCGCTGTCTGCGCAGCTCAGGATGACAGCGAGACCGGCGCACTGGACACTCTCTTCCGGGGAACTGTACTAAGTGAGCCGCGCGACGCAGTCGCGGCACTGACGCTGACAAGAAATCCGTCAGCGGCGGCCCGTGCCGCCGCTGACGGAACGTTTCCAGGCTACGGCAACGTCAGGGTACGAAGTGTGTTCGTTTCGGTTCCGGTGATGCGGCAGGGAGCATTGCTGCCCTTGGAGAGCTTGAACGTATCGCCGGCGAAGAAATACCCCGTCGAGCCGGACCGGATGAGATTTCCGGTGCGGTCGCGGAGAAACGAGACCGACGCCCAATCGCGTCCCTCATTCGTCATTCCGGCGACCAGCGGCGTCTGCGCGGTCGGCGGAGGACCTCCCGGCCAGGTGTTGAACGCGAACCCGAACGGCCCTCCCGAATCGAGCACCTTCGTCCAGGACAACGACGGGTTGGTGATGTTGGTGACGTTGTCCAGAGAACCGATGTTCATGCGGTAAATCTGGATGCGATTGGGGAAAGTGGCGGGAGCGCCGGCACATTCGACCACGGGCGACGGCCCGTGAGGTCCGACCAGCTCCGTCTTGTTCGTCTGACTGAACGTGGGAGTGGTGCTGCCGTAATAGTCCCAATACCGCGCGTACGGATAGGGATATCCGCGGCCGATGTAGAAGTTGCCCGACGGCGCGTCATACGCGATCTGGAAATTCGTGAAGTAGGCATAGGGCTCGTACCGATCAGGCCATGTGTCGCCGGGGATGACCGGGCCGCCTCTCGGCTGGAAGATCCCGCGATCACTGAGCTCCCCATCGACGCTCACGCTTCCGGGATTCAGACGCGAAGCATGGCCGAGAATCGTCTGCGTCCGGTCCATCGCGGCCGCGCGCAAGTACTGATCGCCGGGAACGAGCTCCGCGAGGTTTCCTTCCATGCCGACCAGAGTGAGGGTATTCGTGAGAGTCGTTCCCCGATCCAGTGCGGCCATTTGGAGAATGGGAACGGAGTTCGTGATCGGGTGGCAACTGAAACTCGGACCGCCCGATCGAGTCCCCGCCCTCGGGGTCGTCCAGCAGATGCCGTCGTCCGAGAAAGCGTAGTACATGAAGCCCGCGACCTGGCCGTCGCACGATGAAGGCTGGAACACCAGGTACATGAGGAATTTGTAATACGTGTTCGTCAGCGGGTCGCGGTAGCGCGGCGTATCGCTGTACAGGACGGACGACGCCAGTGCCGACGACGGAGCCGGCAACGTGATCACGACCGGGCTGTACGAATACTGCCACTGCCACGGAGAGGATTCATTCGCGCGAACGCGGCGGTTGTAGAAGATCCGGTTCAGACCGGGGTGCGAGTCCACGCCGAACCACACCCGCTGATCGTTCGGGGTGATCTCGACGTACGCGATGTTGTGATTGGCGCGAATGGGCGCGAGGGAGCCGGTATACGTAATGATGTCGATGTTCGTCGGTGGGATATCGTCCGGACTGGATGAGGCGACCGGCGATTCGGCGGGGAAACCCGGGGGACAGGTGACCTGGGCAGAGACAACCGTTGAAAGAGAGAGAAACAGCATCAAGATGAGAACGAAAGGTTTTTGCATTTGCCCTTTAAAGGTCACAATAACGTCGGAATTCCCTCCATCCGAACCGGCATCAACAATGTCACATGTCCGATGAGAATCGCCTATCTCATTGCGGACACTGAGATCGCGGGCGGCATGCGTGTCGCCGCGGCACACGGCGATGCGCTGACGGATCGCGGCATCGAGGTCACGTTGATCACCACCGGCGGACCGCTCACCTGGCGCCGCACGCACGCGAAGTGGATGCACGTGCAGTCGTTCGACGAGGTCGACGGCAGCGCCTTCGACTTCGTCGTCGGCACGTTCTGGACGACGCTCGCCGCCGCTTACGCGCTCGGCGGATCGCGCGGCGTACATTTCTGCCAGGGATACGAAGGCTCGTTCACGGCCTATCGCCACCTGAAGCCGCAGATCGACGCCGCGTACTCACTGCCGCTGCCGAAGATCACCGTCTCGCCCCATCTCGTCGCCGTCTGCCGCGCGTTCTACGCGGACGCCACGTACATCGGACAGATCGTCGACGACGAGTTCTATCAGCCTCATGGCGGCGCGAGCTCGAAGCGGCGGGTTTTGCTCGTCGGTCCCGCGCAGGCGGATTTCAAGGGCATCGACGTCGGATACGACGCCGCGCGCCGCGCGCGCGAGCTCGGCGCGGACTTCGATCTCGTCCGCGCGTCGCAATGGACGCCGGACGAATCCGAGCCCGTCCATCTCGCGCAGGAGTTTCACGTCGCCCTCTCGACCGCGGAGATGGCCGCTCTCTTCTCCTCCTGCGACGTCTTCCTCGGACCGAGCCGCAGTGAAGAGGGCTTCGGACTTCCCGCGGCCGAGGCGATGGCGAGCGGCCTGCCGGCGGTCCTTTCGGAGATCCCGTCGTTTCTTTCGTGGGACGAACGCGGGGACTCCGCGCTTTTCGTGAAAGAAGGAGATGGCCTCGCGATGGGCGACGCGCTCGCGCGATTGCTCGAAGACCGGCAACTGCAGGCGCGGCTTGCATCCCGCGGACGCGAAGTCGTGGAACAGTTCCGCGCGGAAAACACCGCCGCGCGTCTCGAAGCGTGGTTCGCTCAGCGCATGAGCGCGCTCAACGCATGATCGCAAACGTGCAGGAGCGGCAGATGAAGTCTTCCGGCGAGTCCTCGACTCCGTAGGCCCAGCGGCGCATCTTCGCCATCACGTCGCCCTCGAGCACCTCGCGCACACTTTGCTGATGCAGGTTCCCGACGACGTAGTTCTCGTCGTAGTCCTGACAGCAGAGGATGGAGGTCCCGGTGGCCGTGATGTGGAGGTGCTGCAGCGGGCGCGAGCCGATCAACTCGCATCCGGCCAGACGGCCGGGACGCGGCGTCGCCTTCTTCGCCACCTCGAGATGCCAGACACCGCGATCGACGGTGAGGTGCTGCTGCACGTCGAAGCGCGTCCCCGCGTAGCGCTCGCGTACGGCCTCGAAATTCGCGCGGTGCTCGTCGTCGCCGCCGCCGAGGACGATGATGCGCATCTCCTCCGCGAGCGGCAGATCTTTCACGTAGTCGAGATTGCGGAGGACGATGCGCAAGTGATCTTCCCCGCGGTCGCGCGCGTAGCTCTCCGCATCCATCGTCGATAGATTGATGCAGAGGAAACGCAGGCGGCCCGCGCTCAGGATGCCGTCCACCTTCGCCGGAGTGAGCCCCGTGCCGTTGCTCAGCACCGCGACCGGGAGCCCGGCCTCGAACAGCGTCCGGCAGTGGTCGACGAAGCGGCGGTCGATCGTCGGCTCGTTGTAGCTTTGCAGAAACACGCCGTCAATCGAGCCGCGGAACTCGGCCAGCTCGGTCACGATCCGCTCGAAGAGCTCCGTCGGCATCTCCTCGTCTTCGCGCGGCGCGACCGAGACCGGGCAGAAGTAGCACTTCTGATTGCACGTGGTCACGGTCTCGAGCGAGACGATCTTGAGATGAAAGCGGCGCGACAGGTCCTCGCCCGAGGGGATGATCCAGCCGTCGCGCTCGAGCGACTCGTCCCATTCGCCGCTCTCCTCGAACGCGCGGAACCTCGCGAACGCGCCGTCGCCGGGCGCGAGGCTGCGGTCCGTCAGCGGGTTGTAGATCCGCGATTCCTCGTGATGAAGATACGGATTCGCGGTCCACGGCCGGTTCATGGCGGAGCTCATTCGATGCCCTCGAAACCCCTCATCCCATGCTTCTCTTCCGTCTTGACTTCTCCGCCCGCGCCGTGCAAAAGAGCGCGACGGATGCCTCCAGCCGTTCTCGTCCCCACATTCGACCACGACGCACTCGAGGAGCGCTACGCATACTGGCAGTCGCAGATGCTCCTCCGGCGCGAGCTCGGAACGCTTGTGTACTACGACCGGGACGAGACCGCGGCCTGCGCATCCGATGGGATCGAGGAGCCATTCGTTGTGGTCGTGACCGACCCGCTGCTCCTCCCCTCAGCGCGACTCGGCGAGCGCCTGCAAAGCGCCCTCGGCGACGCGTTCGCCGCGGTGCCGAGCGCGAATCAGTCGGACGAGCCACGCCAGAAGGTCGACGTCGCGCCCTATATGACCCTGCGCGAGTTCGAGGCGCGCGCGGCGGCTCTCGACGGCGCTACCGAACGCATCCAGTGGGAATCGCACGATCCGGGCGTCTTCCTTTGCGCCACCGAGTCGCTGCGGCATCTCACCGAGCCGCTCTGCCGCGTCCTGAACGGCCGCGACGTCGCCGTCGCGCGCAACGTGCTCATCCATCGCTGGGCGTCACTTCGGGGACAAACGCGCCACGATCTTCTCAGCCGAATCAGTCCAGCGGCGAAGAACATCCTCGAGTTCGGCTGCGGCGAGGCTCCCCTCGGGCGCGCGCTGAAAGAGCGCCAGACCTGCCGCGTCGTCGGCGTCGAGCTCGACCGCGACGCGGCCGCCATCGCCCGAAAGCGGATCGACGACGTCTATTGCGGAGACGTGCGCGAGATCGTGTCGATCCTCAAAGAGAAGTTCGACTGCATCGTAGGCGGTGACATCGTCGAGCACCTCGACGAGCCGTGGTCGTTTCTCGCCGATCTGCGAAACATCTCCACGCCCGGAGGCACACTACTTCTCAGTCTTCCGAACGTCGCTCACGCCTCGATCATCGCTGACCTGCTGCACGGCCGATTCGACTATGTCTACATGGGACTCACGTGCGTCGGGCATCTCCGCTTCATGACGCGCCAGTCGATCGAGGACATGTTGTCGATCGCGAGATGGGAGGTCGTCTCGATCGAGCCGCAGTCGCTCGCGATCTCGATCGAGCAAGCGAAGCTGCTCGAGGCGCTCCGCGCCGCCAATGTGCCATTCGTCGAGTCGGACGTGGCACCGACCGGGTTCTATGTGACAGCCAGGAACCCGGCATGAAACGGCTCACGCTGTGGAGGCTCGATCGCGAGCTTCGCCGTCTGCAGCGGCTCTATGTCCGCGGCGAGACGACGGTCATTCCCGATTACCTCGCAACGCTCGCGCGTGCGCGGGCGCTCTGGCTCGAAGGCGTTCCGCCGCGAAAGAGATGCGTTCATCTCGGCGCGGGCGGCCACCACATCGAAGGCTGGATCAACGTCGACGTGCTCCCCGCGGGGGTCGACGTTCTCGCGGATTTTCTGCAGCCCCTGCCGTTTCGCTCGGGATCCGTGGATCTGCTGCATTCCGAGGACCTGCTCGAGCATCTCGAAGTCGACGCGGGCAAGCAGCTCCTGCGCGAATGTCATCGGATTCTGAGGCCGGGCGGCGTCATGCGCGTCCTCACGCCGGACTTGCGTGCGCTCGTGCAGGCGATCTACATCGATCGTGCGCACGAGCACTTGGCCTGGTGCCGGCAGCTCCTCGAAGCGAACGGACCTTGCGAAGCGCTGAACATGCATCTGCGGATGGACGGGGAGCACCGGTTCGTCTACGACGAGGAGCACCTCATCGACGTGCTGGAAGCCATCGGGTTCCGGGTGCGTCGCGTGCGCTACAACGCCTCCCCGGTGCGCGAGCTGCGCTATCTCGACTTGCGCGACTTCGGACTCAGCATGTTTCTCGAGGCGGAGAAAGCGAATGCCTGAGCCGCTGCGCCTGGCGTGGATGCTCGAGGACACCGCGATCTCCGCGAAGGCGCGGCTGGTCATGGCGCAGGCGGACGCGATGATCGCGCGCGGTCACCGCGCGAGGATCGTCACAACAGGAGCTCCCGTGACGTGGCGCGGCTCGAGCGCGGAGTGGGTGTACGTCGACGACGTCCGCCAGTACGACCGGCGCGACGACGACTTCGTCGTGCAGGGCGCGTTGCGGATGCTGATCGTGGACGACGAGCTCTATCGTCCGGGAATCCCGAGCGAGCACGAGCCGCCGCGCGTGCTGTTGTGCGGACCCGCGCAGAACGAAGGCATCGGCGAGGGCTACGGCGCGGTCGCTCACGCGCGCTGGTTCCATCAGAAGCTCGACCTCATCCGCGTCTCGCCCTGGACGCCGTCGAAGGAAGAGCCGCTCGATTCCGTGCAGGAGTTCCACGTCTCATTGACGACAGCGGAGATGACGCGACTCGTCCACTCGTGCGATGTGTTGATCGCGCCCAATCATCGCGGAGAAGGTTTCGGCCTTTTCGCGGCCGAAGCGATGGCGTCCGGCCTCGCTTGCCTCCTGACGTCGATCCCGTCGTTCCTCTCGTTCGATGACGTCCACGACTACGCTGTCTTCGCACCCGAAGCGAACGCCGTGGAGCTCGGCGAGCGCCTCATCGAACTGCTCTCCGACGCGTCGCTCCGCGAGCGCCTGCGCGCCCGCGGGCGGGAGGTGGCGGAGCAATGGCGTGCGCGCTACGTCGCGGACCGGCTGGAGAGATTCTTCGCGGACCGCCGACTTACCTCGACATCAGGATGAGCGTCTTGTCCACGACTTGCGAGGTCGTCACGTCGAAGTACGGCCGCTGCACGGTCACACGCGGACGGTTCGGGCGGGGCAGGATGTCCGCCGCGCGATACGAGCCGGTCGCCTTCGACAAGTCGGTCGGAACGTTCATCTGCTGGAGCAGCGACGCCAGGCCCTGGTTGTCCGTGGCCAGGTCGCCGGTGCGGTAGTACGCCGGCGGCTTCGCGGCGCTGAGGTTGTTGGTCATGTCCGGCGCGACTTCCTTGTAGCCGTACTCCTTCGCGTAGAACTCCGCGACCTGTTCGACTGGCGCGTCGGTGTCGTAGATCGCCGTCGGCGGCGGCTCCTCCCCCGGCGACAGGACGCGGTGCGCGTTCTTGGTCGTTTCCGTGAGCTGGCCGAGGTAGCGCGAGCCCGGGTAGACGACGAAGCTGAACGCCTCGGGCTCCGCGAGCTCCTTCCCTCGGCAACCCGCGAGCAGCGCGGTGAGGACGAGAAGCGCGGACAACAGACTGCGTGTGTTGGATGACAATGAGTTTCTCCTCTGGAATCGAATTCGGCCGCGAATTATACGGAGGGCGGGCGGTCCGGGAGTAAACTGCATCCATGTTCAATCCGCGGGATGTCGTTCACACAGATCCCGAGATCATGGGAGGTACGCCGGTCTTCACAGGCACGCGCGTTCCCGTTCAGAGTCTCTTCGTCTACCTCGAAGCCGGCGATTCACTCGAAGAGTTTCTCGAGGCTTTCCCTACCGTGACACGAGAGCAGGCGGTTGCTGCGCTGGAAATCGCACGAGAGGCGGTTACCGCAGTTGCGGCTGCTCATTGATGAGTCGATTCCCGAACAGATCGAGCCATACCTCGCCGAATACGAGCGGTCGATCGTTCGCCGCGAGCATCTGAAGGGCCTACGAAACGGCGTTCTGCTTCGGGCTGCCGTCGATCGTGGCTTTACCGTGGTCTTCTCCGCGGATCAGAGCCTCCGGCATCAGCAGAACCTGCGAAAGATCGGAATCGCGGCAGTTGTCATCGTCAACATTCCCAATCGCATGAACGACATCCTGCCTCACCTGGCAAAGATCAAGAGTGCTATCGCGTCAGCTCGACCCGGCGAAGTCGTTGAAGTTTTCCCAGACTGAGCTCTTCCGCTCGCGACTCGCTGTCACCCGCTCGTGACCTTGCGCCATATCCGAGCATATCGCGCGCGTACCATCCGCGCATGCGCAAGCTCCTTCTCCTTCTCCTCCTCGCCATGCCGCTCGCCGCGCAGCTCGAGCAGCCGGTCGTGTTGCGGCTCGATGGGATGGACAAAGTCGACGTGCGGAAGAACGTCGCGTACGACGGCGACCGGAAACTCGACTTCTACCGTCCGGCGAACGCGGCGACCGTCCCGCTGGTGATCTTTCTCAACGGCGTCGGGCGTCCCGATCTGAAGGAGTGGGGCCAGTACACGTCGTGGCCGCGCCTCGTCGCCGCGCGGGGCATGGCCGCGATTTCGTACGAGACGTCCGGCAGCGACGTCGCGCCGCAAACCGACGCGCTGTTGCGCTACGTGCGCGATCACGCGGCTGAATGGAAGATCGATGCGAAGCGCATCGCCATCTGGTCGTGCTCCGCGAACGTCCGCCTCGGCACTGCGATGCTGGCCTCGCGCGACGACCTCCGCGCCGCCGTCTTCTACTACGGGCTGATGGAGACCGCTCCGAAGAACATCGTCACTCCGGTGCTCGTCACGCGCGCCGGTCTCGACGCGCTTCCGCTCAACAACTCGATCGATCGCTGGGTTGCCCAGGCGGTGGAGCTCGACGCGCCGGTCACGCTCATCACCTACCCCGAGGGACTGCACGGATTCGAACTGGACAACGACACGCCGGAGTCGCGGCAGATCGTCATGCAGACGCTCGACTTCCTGCAGTTTCATCTCACGACCGAGCCGACTCCGCGCAAGGAGCCGATGACGCTCGCGCAACTGCAAAGGCTCTTCGCCGAAAACCGGGAAGCCGCCCTCGCGCGGCTAAAGGAGATCCGCCGGACGCATCCGAACGCCTACGTGTTGCAGGAACGCACCCTCAACAGCCTCGGGTACGCGTTGATGAGCGATCAGAAGTTTGCGGAGGCGGTGGCGATCCTCGAGCTCGTCGCCGCGACCTACCCCGACTCCGCGAACGCCCACGACTCCCTCGGCGACGCCTACGAAGCCGCGGGCCGACCGGCGGACGCGATTCGCGAGAGCGAACGCGCGCTGGCGCTGGTGGAGAAGGTTCCGGGACCGCAGAGCGAAGCGATCCGTCGCAGTGCGGAAGAGAAACTGGCGCGGCTGAAGTAGTTTGGAGTGCGGCGGCAAGGCCGCCGCTTTGGAAGGCTCAATGGAACGCTGGCGTCCTCGCCGGCTGGCTCGCAGGCGTCCCGCGCCTGCGTTCTGCGGAGGCGGCGAGGACGCCGCCTGGCC
>DASYGV010000105.1:0-21647 GCA_035999335.1 Thermoanaerobaculia bacterium
GTGCCGGCGATCGGCAACTTCACCTTGGCGAACATCCCCTGTCCCAGGCCGTGGTTGATCCCCTCCAGAACCTGCATAGGCACGAGGTCGGGATAGCCGGGCACGCGATGCCGTTCGCCCGCTCGATTCCGATTCGTCGTCATCGGGATGACGATCGATTCGTAGAGTGCGCCGGTCGGCGTGTAAATGCGGAACTCGACCATGTGGACGCCGTCGAACTGCGCGGCGACGGACTTCGAAAAGAGGATCGCGACCTCCAGGTCGATCACCTTCGCGGCCGAGAAACTGGGGTTCTTCGTCCAGCGCGTCTCGCGCGGCTCGACCTGCGGCGATCCGACGAGCAGGGCCAGGCAACTCTTGTCCTTCGTTGGCTTGCCCTGCGCGCGGGATTGGGGTGCTGCCATCGTCATCACAGCCGTCGCCGCAACAAACAGCCAGGTCATCGTGCGCATGATCTTCCTCTCGTTCCGGGTCATGGCAGCGGCACCTTCACCGCGTACAGCTTGCCGGCGTCGGTGCCGACGTAGACCAGATTGTTCATGAAGTCGTACGACGGACTGCCCACGGCATTCGCTCCGCTGCCGAGCGTGACCGACTTCGTGACCGCAAAGGTGTTGAGATTGGTGAGCTCATAGAGCTTGCCGTCGCTCGAGCCGATGTAGAGCGCCGATCCCGTGAACAAGGGAACCGACGGGCCGGCGATGAAGCGGTTCCATTCCGTGAACACCGTCGACGTATCGTCGACGAGCGCCGTGATGGTCCCACTCGTGGCGACGAACAGTTTGTAGGGCAGGCTGTTGTCGGTCCAGTCGGGCGAGATGAAGCCTTTGACCGGTCCGTCGTCGAGTGACGTGCTCCAGATCGTCGCGCCGGTCATGGCATTGAGGCAGTAGACCCAGCCGTTGTTCGTGCCGACGTAGAGACGGTTGCCGACCAGCGTCGGCGAGCCGTCGATGTCGCCGATCGCGCGCGGCCAGGTGGCTCCCGGCTCGCTGCAGAGATTCGCCGTCGCTCCGGTGATGTCGAGACACCACACCGTGCCACTACTGCCACCGGTCAGCGCGCGGCTGGTGAAGTACACCTTGTTCTTCGGCGGATTGACGGAGCCGTAGTCGATCCATGGATCGCCGGCGACGATGCCGATTCCCGACGCGCCGCCGCCGTTGTTGAACAACCACAGTGTTGCGCCGGTGTTCGGATTGAGCGCGTAGACCGCGTTCGGCGCAGACGAGTTTCTCGTCCCGGCGACGAGCAGATTGAAAGCGCCGCCGTAGGCGCTGAAGAGCCCGTTGACCGCGCCCTGCACCATGTCGCCGAGCGGCGAAGCGGTGCGCCAGATCAGCGCGGCATTGTTCGCATCGATCGCGTAGACGTTGCCGTCCTGCGCGCCGAGGAAGACTTCCTTCGTCGAGGAGCCGATCGGAAGCGACGGCACCGCGGGACGCGCCTGCGAGGGAGCGTTCGCGAGCCACGGCTTCCAGAGCGAAGGCCACATTCCGCCGCCGGCGTCGCCGCCGGCCAGACCGTGCAGGACGCGATCGTTCGAAACGGCGTAGACCGAACCGACGCCCGGCGGCGCCAGAGCGGCGGCGCCGGTGTTGTAGATCCAGCGCGTGGGCGACGTCGCCGAGGTCGTGTTCTCCGGCCGCGCGGAACCGGTCTTGCCGCGCGAGTAGAGGCCCGGTCCGCCGGTCGCGGTCGTCGACGCGCAGGAAGACTGCGCGGAAATACATGAGCCGGTGCCGTCCACCGCCGCGACTTTGTACGAGTAGGCCGATCCGCCGGCCACGGTCGTGTCGTCGTACGTCAGACCGGCGATTCCGCTCGTGAGCAGCGAGAACGCTCCGCCCGGGCATGCGCCGTTCGCGCGATACACGTTGTACGTCGCGCCGGCGGGAGATCCGGCGGACCACGTCGCGCGGATGGTGTTGTTCGCGGGAGTGGTGACGCCCAGCCCCGTCGGCACGCCCGGAGTCGTGCAGCTCGTGCAGGCATTCGGAACGCTGATGTTCGTGATCGACACGTCGTCCAGCATGAAGCCGCGATATTCGACCGCGCTGTCCGTACTGAGCCGCCAGCGCACCACGAAATTCGCACTGATTGCCGCGGTGGCCGTGAACGTGTGTTGCGCGTATACGGGCAACGCGGGAGGAGGATCGGCCGTCGACTGGAAGCAGCCTTGCGACGTCGCGTATCCGCACGCGTTCCCGGCGTTCGTGAACGTCCGGCCGGCATAGCCGCCGGTGGTAAACGTATTGACCACCGTCCAGGCGCCGCCGCCGTTCGTCGAATACTCCACGACAAGACCGTCGAAGGCGAACTCGATCTCGCGACGCGCCCAGAACGTCACCACCGGATTGGCCGCTCCCACCGACAGCGTCGGCGTGCGAATATCGGAACAGGCGTTGGACGGATAGTTGGTCGTGCTCGGCGAGGACTTATAGGCATACGTGCCCGTCCGCACATACGCGGGATCGTCCGCGGTCGAAACGATCGACCACGTGCCTCCTCGAATCATCTGTCCCGTGGTATCGCCGCCTCCATCGGTCCATGTCCCGACCGTGGTGCCGGTGCCGTACGGCGTGGCCGACCGGATGACGCTGTTCGTCTCCTGATTGCCTCCGTTGCACGGCCCGCCGTTGACGGTAGTGCCGTCCTCGGCGCGCACGACGTAGTAGTACGTCGTCCCGGAGGTGAGGCCGCCGTCGAGGTACGACGTTCCGCTGACGCACGTGGCGATGCGGTTGCCGGCGGATGGAGTAAAGCTCGGAGTCGTGCTGCGATGGACGTTGTAGCTCACCGTCGGCGCGGCCGGGCAGTTCGACGTCGCGGCCGCCCAGGTGAGATTCACGCCGCACGAGGCGGTTCCCGCGTTCGTCGCGGCGGTGAGTCCGGCGAACGTCGGCGGGAGCGTGCAGTTGCCCGTGGCGGTGGCCGTCGCGCAGTTGCTCGCGGGACCGTCGCAGGGTGCGAGCGTCTTCACGTGATACGAATACTGATAGCCGCCCTGCACCGTGAGATCGCTGAAGGTCGTCGTCGCCGACTGTCCGATCTGCTGCATCGCGCCGCTGCAGTTTGCCGCGCCGCGTACGGAGCGATAGATCGCGTAGCGCGTCGCGCCGGGGACCGCGGACCACGAGAGGTCGATGCGATTCGCGCCGTTCGGCGTTGCGTTGAGTCCCGTCGGCGCGGCGAGAGAGCAGGTCGTGTTGAGCGCGCCGGTGGCCGCGATCGCGTAACCCTGGCGCGTCTGCGTGCCGTCACCCGGCACGTTGAATCCATGCACGCGCACTCGATAGTTGCCCGCCGCGGGCGCGGCGATCTGGACACCTTCCACGTTGTTGAGCGTGTCCCACGCCGCGGCGCCGGGCGTCGACGCTTTTTTTGTGCCGTTCGCTCCCGGGCCTGTCCATTGATTGCCGTGGTAGATCGTGCCGCCCGGTCCCACGACCTCGAGGTTGAGATCGTTGGTGAGCGCGGTGGCCGCGCCGAGTGCCCCGGGCGCGTCGGCCCAGGCCAGGATGATGTTGAGGCGCGTGCCGGCGGCGACGTTCTCGACCTCGTATTCCTGGATGAGACTCGTCTCAGCCCCTGCCGCCGTCGCAATGTCCCACGCGCGAAGTCTCAGCACGTCGCCGCTGAAATAGAGACTGTCATCGAGCGTGATGCGGCCCCACCCAGCGTCCTGGCAGGGATTGCCGCACGGGGCGCCGACGAACTCCGCGGAGTGATTGGGCACGGGCCGGGTGCCTGAGATGAGCGCTGCTTTGAGCAGCGACGATGATGGGGTGCGTGCGTTGGCCGGGACCTTCAGGCCGGTCGGATACCACCCTTCGGTGAAGTACTGGCGCGCCAGCGCGGCATAGCCGGACGCCGTCGGCGTGGCCATGCTGGTGCCGCTCAGAGTGGCGGTGGCGGTGTCGCTCAAACCGCCGGCGGAGACGATGTTCTCGCCCGGCGCGCTGATGTCCGGCTTGTAGCGCCCGTCCAGCGTCCATCCTTCATTCGACCAGGTCGGAACGCCGTCCGACTGCGCACTGCCGTGCGTGAGCGCACCGATGCACATCGTGTTCTTGGCCAGGCAGGGCGAGCCGACCATGGTCATGCCGGGGTCGTCGTTCCCCGCGGAAAAGTCGATGAGCAACGCCTCGTTGGTGAATGCGAAATCGTCGAGCTGTTGCTCGCCGGCTCCGTACGGACCGATCGCGCTGCCCCAACTGTTCGAGTGAATGTGCGCCCCGGCGTTCCTGGCCTGAGTGAACAGATCGCGGTAGTCGGCCGGGATACCGGCCAGACTGCAGTTGACCCCCGAGATGGTGCCGATGTCCTGGAAGATCAGCTTCGTCTGCGGCGCCATCCCGTCGGCCGCGTTGTAAGCCGCCGAGGTGGGGGTCGAGGGATTGGAGATGTCGTCGCCGGCGACGGAGCCCGACACATGCGTGCCGTGGAACGAGCATTGTGAGTGATCGTTGTCGGCCGCTCCCGGCAGCACGTTGTAGGCGATGACCTTGCGCTGTGTGTTGTCGACGGTGATCACGCCCGGCGCCGCCACGAACTGGTGCGCGACGTTGCCCCACGGCGCCGCGATGTTGTTGTTGCGATAGAACTCGCTGGTGTGCCGCAGTCCGCTGTCTGCCACCGCGACGATCTGCCCGGTACCGAGAATGTCGCGCGCCCAGATCGTCGCCGACAACGGGTACTCCCGAGGCTGCGCCGCCCCAGCCTCGGTCGGCCCATTCGTCCGGTCGTCGCTCTGTCCCTTCCAGACGGAGTGATTGTTCCCGAGCGTCGGCTCGCGCCAGATCTCGATCCACGCCACGACCTCGTGCTCGAGCGCGAGTTGCAGCAGCGCGAGCACGTTGGCCGCGCTCACGCGGACGATTGCCACCTCGCGACGCGCGGAGTCGGCCTTCACGATCACGAGGTCGGGGAACTTCTTGCGCAGCGCCGCAACGACCGGATCGATCGATTCACCCTTCTGCGCGGTGAGCACGAGGGCGGGATTCGGTCCCAGTCCTCCCGAGGTGGCCTGTTGCAGGAGCGTGGGCTCGACGCGCCATACGGGCTTGTAGGTGCCGACGAAACGAACGAAGAGCATCTGCGTCACCGCATCCGCCTGCGGGGGCGTCATCCGCACGATGAACGAAAAGTCAGGAACATACTTCACGAGAGTCGCGCCGGTGGCACGCACCTTCTCCTGCCATTCGGGCAGGATCGGTCCCTTGAATTGCACCAGGTAGAAGCGCGCACCGCTGGGCGTGACGAACTTCGGAATGGCGGGGAGGAATTCGGCACCCTCCGTCTTGACATCGCTTTTTGGATCGAATGTTCCGGCGAGCAGACGGATGCTGTTCGGGACCGCGTCGCCTTGCGCGGTGGAAGCCTGAGCAAAGGCGTCGCGCGAGAGCGTGAAGATCGCCAGTGCGAGGAACAAGAAGGTGCGATTCATTTGCCTGTGCATAGAGCTCGACTCCTGCGAGTGACCGCGCCTAGTACTGCACCCAGATCGCGTAGTAGTACGTCGTCCCGATCGTGAGTCCGGTGTGTGTGAACGAATCCTTCGCGCCGAACGTCACCGCCCTCCCTGTGAAGAGCACCGTCGCTGCAGGATCGCCAGGGCCGGTGGGATACGTGTCGGTGCGGAAGTTCACCCGCACCGTCGTTCCAGGAACGCCCGTCGCGGGATTCACCCACTGCAGAACGTTCTGACCGCTGGTTGCACCGACATTGCCCGTGGCGGTGACGGTGAAGACCTGCACGTCGTACGGTGCCGACGTGCAACTCACTTGTGCGAGCGCGCTGCGCTCGACGTTGTTCGTGTCCTCGACGCTGTTTCTGCTGTCGACGGCGCGGACTTTGTAGAAATACGTCGCCGCGGACTGCAATCCGTTCGCGTCGTTGTACGACGTCCCGCTGACGCCGGAGACGAGGCGGCTGGCCGCGTCGGCCGTGAATCCCGTCACCGTGCCGCGGTAAATCGTGTAGCTGATGCTGCCGCTCCCGGGGCAGTTCGACGTTCCCGCCGCCCACGTCAGATCGATGCCGCAGGTGGAGCCTGCAGCAGTAGTCGCAGTGGCGGCTCCGGCGAACGTCGGAGCGTTGACGCAGTCGCCGTAGGCCTCCGCCCAGCCACACGAAGTGGAGAACGCGGAGTCGCATGTCGTCGTCGTGACCACCTTGTAGGAATAGCGATTGCCGAACAGGACCGTGTTGTCGTTGTGCGAAGTTCCAACTACGCCACTGGCCAGGAGCACATAGCTCCCGTTGGGTGCCGTGCAGGCGCCGGTGGCGCGATAGACCTTGTACGACGTCGCGCCGCCGACCGCGGACCAGGTCACGGTGATGCGGTTCGGCGCGGTGGCCGTCGCGGAGACGCTCGCCGGAGCTGCGAGCGGAGTGCACGCGGATGGTGTCGCGGTCGAGCACGACGAGAACGGCGCGCCCGCGCACGACGTTGCCACGCGCACGAAGTACGCGTACGGCGTTCCGTTCGTCACGTTCGTGTCGAGGTAGTTCGTAGTAGTCACATTCGACGCGATCTGCGTCCCGTTGTTCGGCGCGGGACAGGTCGAGTTGTTGTAGCGCCACACTTCATAGCGCGTCGCGCCGGCCACGGCGTTCCAGGTGAGCGAGACCTGCGCGTTGCCGGGCGTCGCCACGAGCCCAGTCGGCGCGGTCTGCGCCGGCATCGTCACGCTCACGCAGCTCGAGGGCAGGCTCTCGCAGTTCGCGGCGTTGATCGCGATGACGGCGTATTTATAGTTGCCCGTACACGAAGTGAGATCGGTGAAGCTCGTCGTCGTGATGCCGCTGCCGACGACGATCCCCAGCTCCGACGTCGGACACGAGCCGCCGTTGACGCGGTAGACCTTGTAGCTCGTCGCGCCCACGACGGCGTTCCAGGTCAGCGTCACCTGGCCGCTGCTCGGAGTGGCGATCACGCCGGTAGGCGCGGCCGGAACGCTTCCGCCGCATCCCGATCCCGGAGCGATCGTCAGCTCCCAGATGCCGCGGCCATGCGTCACCGCGCGCAGCTTGCCGTTCGCCGGCGAGAAGTCGAGTTGATAGATCTTCTGGTACGGCAGCTGTCCGTTGTTGATGCGCACCCAGGTATTGGTGTTCCACGCATCCTCGTTGACGAAGACGCCGAAGTCGCTGCCGACGAAGACGCGGTTCGGATTGCTCGGATCGACCGCGATCGCGTCGAAGGGCTCGTTCGGCAGTCCTCCGCTGATGTCCGTCCACGTCGTACCGGTGTCCTTCGTTCGGAAGATGTGCGGAGTGTTGAAGCCTCCGAACGCGACGATGGCCCAGGTGCCGTTGGTCGGATGCGACTCCACCCAGTTCGCCGAGCGGTTCGGCAGCGGCGCCTTGGTCGTGTCCGTCCACGTCGCCGAGTTCGCGGTGTCGGAGGTGGCATTGCCGGTCGTCCACACGCGTCCGTTTTCGGTCACTGCCCACAATCGCCCCGCCACCCCGTTGTTGAACGCGGAGTGGATCCAGGTGATCGAGTTGGTGTTGTTCGTCGTGGTCAGGTCGGGGCTGTAGATGGCCCACGGAGTCGCCGACGTGCCGCCGTTCCAGCGGTAGACCCTGCGCGACCCCGAGTATCCGCGCAACTGATTGTTGCGATCGAGCGTAAACGGCGCGATGAATTGCGTGGAGGCGTCTGGGTTGCATCCCGCCGTGCACGTGCAGGCGGGAGCAGTGCCGAAGTTGCGGATGCAGGCCCAGTTCCACGCCGCGGTACCGGTGTAGGTCGCGTTCGTGGCCCGATAGACCTGGCCGTACACGTATTCGTTGTAAACGATGGCGTCATTCGTGCGATTGGTTGCGGAGAAGCCGCCGTCGCCGCCACGGATCTCCCACCATTGCGTGATGTTGTTCGACGCGTCGAGCACGACCTTCGGTTGTCCGTTGTCCTGCGTCCCCACGTGGATGCGATTCGCGACCGTCGCGCTTTGTCCGATGCCGTAACCCTGCATCGTCATCGAGCCGAAGTTGTTCTCCACCCACGTCACACCATTGAGGATTCCGGGATTCACGACGGTGCCGACGGAGAAACCGCCGTCGTGTGCGAGGTAGACCGTCGTGTTGTCGACCCAGATCAGATGGTGATGATCGGCGTGCGCATAGGCAGCCGTTCCCCAACCCGACCAGTTCGAAGTGCGGTTGATCGTCGCGGCGCTGTTGTTCGAGACGTAGGCCTCGAGTCCGCCGACGATGACCTGGGCCGCGTTCGCGGGATTCACGGCGCCGGAAAGGTTGTACCAGGCCTGCCCGTTCGTGTACTCCGTCGTCGACCGCGCCGTCCACGTCACCGCTCCGCCGGAGGCGTTGACCGCTTCCCAGATACCGAGGGAGTTGCTGGTGGATGTGCTCTGCACGAGCGCGTAGAGATGCTTCTTGTCGCTCGGTGCCATGGCAATCGTGAGCCGGCCCACGACGCCGTTGACCGTCGTCGCATTCGTCAGACCCGAAGGCGCGAATCCAGTACCGACGCACGTGTAGCCGCGCGACGTCGTGCCGCCCACCGTCCCCGGACAGTTCGCGTTCGGAACGGAAATGTTCACCCACGCCGCGCCGTCGTCGGTCGAGCGATAGATGGCGTTGTCCTGGCGCGCGACGGTCGAACAAGCCGTGTCGCTGACGCGTCCCGCCGCGACGTAAACATGGGAAGGTTGTCCCACGGCGGGCGTGATGTCGTCGATGACAACGTCCGTGAAGTGCACGTACCAGCAGTCGCCGGCGAATTTCTTGTAATAAGGAAGCGTAGTCACGAGCCGCCACGACTCGCCCGCATCCTCGGAACGGAAAATGCCGGAGTCGGCGGCGAGCCAGAGGTTGTTGGGATTGCGTCCGTCGAGCGCGATGCGCCGGATGGACGTGCGATCGAACATCGACGTGGAGTCGGATGCGACGACCCACGGCACCTGCTTGAGCTGCCACGTCGCGCCGCCGTCGACGCTCTTCATCACGCCGACGCCCTGCACGTCGCCGATGCTGAAGTTTCCTTCGCCCGTCGCCAGCCAGATGACGGTGTTCGGTCCGAGGCGGTTGCCGTCAGTGGGGCTGACGCGGGCGACGACGGAGCCGACCGAGAGCGAGGGGATGAAGTCGGTGAGCACCGTCCACGTCGCGGCATCGCGCACGTTCGAAACGTTGATGCTTTTCCAGAGGCCGCCGTCGGCGTAGCCGAGGAGGACGTCCCGCTTGTCGTTCGGATTCACCCAGACCGCGGTGGCGCGTCCCGCGCCGTGATCCTGTTGGACCGCTGACGGCGGCTGACCCTGTGACCAGGCCACGGTCTGTCCGAGTCCGACCCAGGAGTAGTCCGTGACCGCCTGCGTGCTCACGCCACGCGTCGCGCTGCCCGCGGGATCGAGAGCTTTCGCCTGTTCGAATGCCTTCATCCGCCAGCCGAACGGCGGGATCGCATCGGGGGTGAACGGGTAATAGCGCTTCTTCAGTTCGTACCACGCGCGGCGCTCGACGGTCTTCGCCGTGCCGTTCTGGATCTTCCTGGCCACCTCGACGAACCACTCGTCGTGCGCTTTGAAGACCTCGGGATTCACCACCATCGGCTGGTACGTTTTCTCGTAGGCGTTCGGCGTGTCGTTATCGTCGTTGTCCTGCACGGTTCGCGGCGGCTCCTGCGCGACGACGAGAGTCGGCGTCGTGACCAGGAAGAGGAATCCCGTGGCCAGGAACGCGCGCGCCCAGTTGGAGATCGGTCCGTTGCCGTTCATATCGTTGTCTCCGTTTTTGGATTCAGAATCGGATTCCGAATCTCGCTGCATAGCGGAACCGTCGCGGACGCGCCGCGCTTCAGCACGAATGTTTCGCTTTCGGCATCGCGGAAGCGGATCGAGATCGTCATCTCATCTCCATGGGCCCGGCCGATGTAGCGCACCGGCTCGCTCGCCGGCGCGGGCACGCCCGCATCGTCGGACGGAGCATTGCCGCGGAGCGGCGTATAAGTGCCCTCGACGTCGAACCGCCCGTCGTGATCGGGATGAATGGACCGCTCGATGCGGCCATTGGCGCAGGGAAACTCGAGCATCGCGCCTTCCGGGGTGACGGCGACTCTCGCTTTCGCACCTCCCCACTCACCGTCGATCCGCGGTGCCTGATCGGACGACGTAGCAGCCTGGCGCGCACAAGTGGCCAGGCACGCGAACAGCGTGCCCAACACGAGAAGTCGGAGCGTCGGGCGGGATTGCGGTGGTGTTGTTGAGCCTCGCATCTTGCCAATGGCGGCCGAACCATCCCCTCGTGACAATCCGAGTGGACTTCAAGCTTTGCGTCCCTGCCTCGCGACAGGTTTGCCCCTTCATCGGTGACCGAGGTCGCCGAACGTCCCACGAAAAAATCAAGCGGCAAAGACCCGGCTCGCCGCGCACGCTACCGTTGGATTTTGTTCGCAGTGTACGCCCTGCCGCAGTGGAAATAAAGGTGGAGCGAATTTCCTTCGTGCTACCATTCCTCACATTCCACAGGTCCAGACGCAGCAAGTCGCGTCCGGTGAAAATAGCAAACCTGTCGTGAGGCAGGGACGCAAAGCTTGAAGTCCCGGCTCATGCCGGGATGGTTCGGCTGCCATTGGAGAGAATGTTCATGCGGCAAGGGCTGCCAGCCACATCGGTGTCGTACTCGAAGCGGTCGAGATTCGTCGCGCGTTTGGCGTTGACGCTTCTCGCGCTTTCGATGAGCGGCATTGCGCTGCACGCCGACGTAGTCCGGTTGAGCGGGTCGCGCACGGTGCGCATCGTTGCCATGTCGACGACGGAAGATCACGCGACGCTGGAGCTCCTCAGCGGCGGCACCTTGACCGTGCCGAAGACCGCGGTCGAATCGGTGCAAGCCGAGCCCTTCAGCCGCGAGCTCTGCGTCGCCTCGCCTTATCGATGTCAGGATCGAGCCATGCTCACGCGGATGATGCGTGCAGCGGCTCTGGCGTCCGCGCAGCCAACGGACGGCGCGCCCGCGGTCGCGCCACGCTGACGCGCGGCTGGTTTCTTGCTACCGCATCAGCCGGGTCCGCCGGCTGAGGAGATGACTGTTGGAACAGGAAAAAGAAGATCTCGAACAGAAGAAACCGCAGCCACGGCGCCTCTATGAGAAGCCCGCCGTGCTGTGGGAAGAAACGCTGGAAGTGCGCAAGACGCTGGCCGTCGCATGCGCAAAAATGGCCGGGCAGAGTGCGATCTGCAATCAATTCCCGACCAGCTGACACCGTGATGGTGGTCATGACTCCGAAGATCAGCGCGAACGTCGCGTGGCAGGTGGTCGAAGGCGAAGCAATCGTCGTCGATCTCGCCTCGGGCAAGACCGTCGGTCTCAATCCTTCCGGCACGTTTCTCTGGACGCACATCGACGGCGGGCATGACGTTGCGGCCCTTGCCTCCGCGCTCGCCGGCGAGTTTTCGCTGAGCCGTGAAGAAGCGGCATCGGACACGGACGCCTTTCTCACCGAGATGACGACGCGCATGTTGATCGTCGACGCCGAGGCGGCCGGATGACCAATCAATCCAGCGTTGGATCGTATCGCTCGAAACTTCGCGCTCTCAACGCGGCGCAGCCGCTCACTGTGCACCTGGAACTGACATACGCGTGCAACTGGCGCTGCGTCTTCTGCTACAACCCGCGTCACTTCGATCGCAATCGCCTCACTGCCGACGAGTGGATCAGCGTCCTCGACGAATTGCGCGCCCTCGGAACGCTGACCATCACGCTCACCGGAGGTGAGCCGCTGGCCAGCCCCGATTTCTTCACGATCGCCGAGGCCGCACGCGCGCGTGCGTTCGCACTGCGGATTTTCAGCAACGCCAGCCTCATCGACGATCGCTGCGCCGATCGCATCGCCGCGCTGCTTCCGCTCGCCGTCGAGGTGAGCATTCACGGCGCGACCGCCGACGTCCACGACGCGACGACCGCGAAGCCAGGATCCTTCGACACGGCCATGCAGGGCATCGAACGTCTGCTCGCGCGTAATGTGAATGTTGTGGTGAAGTCGCCGATCACGAACCTCAACGAGCATCAGATCGAAGACATCATCGCCTTCGCCGCACAGCGCGATCTCGCGCTGCAGATCGATCCCCACATCACGCCTCGCGATGACGGCGACACCGGACCGCTGCGCTACGCGGCGTCCCGCGACGCGGTCCGCCGCGTCATCGCCGCGGGCCTCGGCAGCGGACCCGTTCCGCTTGCGGAGCGCTCTCCCGGCGGAGTCAACTGCGGCATCGGCCGCATCACCATGGCCATCGATCCCGAGGGAAACGTCTTCCCCTGCATGCAATGGCGCCAACGCTCCCTCGGCAACGTTCGCGAGACTCCGCTGCGCGAGCTGTGGCACGCATCTCCGGTTCGGCAGGAGGCGGCGGCGATGTCCGTCGCCGTCAACGATCACCTCCTCCAGCAAGGCGGCGCGCTGGCGTTGTATCCGTTCTGTCCCGCGCTGGCGATGCAGGAGACCGGCGATCCGATGATTCCCGACGCCGGGTTCCTCGTGCGCGCGGAAGTCGCCGCCGAGTTGCGCGCCGCGGAAGAGCGGTGAGCGGCGCGCTGCGCGTCTGCGTCGGCGGCCGCCCATTCGTCATCACGCCCGAAGAACGCCTGAGCCCCGACGAGCACCGCGTCCTGCAACGGTTGTCGAGCGACGACGGCGACGGACGCGACTTCGTCATTCACCTGAGCGACGATCCTCCTCTCGCAGTGGTTGGCGCCCCGCACGACGGCGAGCCCGCGGAAATCACGGTCGAGGGCGATCGCGTGCAAGTCACGCACGAGCGTTTCACCGGCGTGATCACTCCCGAGACTTACGAAGCAGTGATCCATCGCCATCCCGCCATCGGCGCAACGGCGATCGAGATCGTATTGCGCACGGCGTTGTCGTGCCGGCTGCCGCTCGAAGACGGCGTGCTGCTGCACAGCGCCGGAATCATCATCAACGATCGCGCCGCCCTCTTCTTCGGCGTGTCGGGCGCAGGCAAGTCGACGATGACGGAGATGATGGGCGGAGTCGCGCTGTCCGACGAACTAGTCGCGGTGAGCGGAGACGACGTCCGCGCGACCGGCTTCTGGGGATCGCTCGACCGCGACGACGCGCCGCGCCAGCGGTTCCCTCTCGGCGCCCTCGTCAACCTCGGGCGCGGCGACGGCGTGCACCTCGAGCGTCTGAATGTCCGTGTAGCAGCGCGGCGGCTGCTCCTCGCGACCGTCGTCCCGCCGCATCCGTGGCTCTGGAGTCACGCGCTCCGCGTGGTCGAGCGCCTCGCGCACCGGCCGGTGTTTCATTTGGTATGGTCGCCGAGCGAAGAGAATGCGCGCGAAGTGGCGTCGCGGCTCGTGGGGGAGTGGAGTCACTGAGGGTGCTCGACGCGGAAGCCCCATTCCCGCTCAGGCGACACGAGGCGCCTCGGCGAGAATCCTCTCGCGGAGCCGCGGGAAGATCGAGTCTCTCAGGACCACGTCCACTCTGGGCGCATTCAGAAGCTCCTGCAGCCGCAGTTGAAGTGCAACCAATCCGAAGAGCGAGATCGGGCACAGCACGTCGACCAGGATATCAATGTCACTTGACGGACCGGCATCTCCACGCGCCGCCGACCCGAAGAGCGCCATCGACTCGACACCGAAGTCGCGGTGGAACTCTTCGCGACTGCCGCGCAAAATCTCGAGGATTCGGTCGCGCGTCATGATCCAGGAATTGTAGCCGGTTGGCGGCGGAGGGGCCTGCTCGGAGACAATCCGCTCGGGACGTGGAAGTGGGACTACAGCCAAAGACGTAAGCCGGCGTTCCTTGCAGCTCGCGCAACGGCGGCGCAGGACGCATATTGGTAAACATGGGCCCGGTACATTCAGTGCGGTGCGCGATGCTACTCATCGCGTTGGCGCTGCCATCAGTCGCGGCGGCCGATGAATGGGATGAGGCATACAAGCGCGGCTTCGACGCATGCATTCAAGGAAACTGGAAGCTGGCCGTTGGCGAACTGGAGCGCGCCATCGCCGAAGCGCCCAATGAATTCGTTGCCGAGGAGCCGAAGAACGGGTTGACCGTATACCTGCCGCACTACTGGCTCGGCGGCGCGAAATACTATGTTGGCGACTACACCGGAGCACTCCGCGAATTCAGGATCTCGGAGCAACAAGGCGTGGCGCTGAAACACCCCGACTACGCGCATGGACTTCCCAACTGGATCGCGAAAGTGAAGGCGGAAATCGCCTTCGCGCAGGCCGGCGAGGCGCAGAGGCGTGCCCAGCGCGCGGGTGGCGACCGTCTCGAGGCGTACCGCAAAGGGCAAAGGCTACTGCAGGAAGCGAAGGACACATTCAACCAGGCTGGGCTGGCCACCGCTCCGTTTCTGCGGGCGTACGACTTGGCGATGGAGGCACGCACGCTCTTCGTCGCGGCCAAGGACGAAGTGACAAAGCCCGTTCCGATGCCGCCGCCGCCGGATGCATCGCCCGTCCCGACGTCGACTTCGACGAGCGGAAACCTCTCTCCCGCCGACCACGAGCTCCAGTGGACTGCGAACATCGCCTTCAACACTCCCGAACAGATCAATCTCGATGAGCATCGGGTGATCAAACTGCTGCTCGATGTCCAGATTCCGGCCACACAGCTCGAGCGCCAGCTCCACGAGCCCGGCAAGACTGAGACGGCGACGATCAAGATCTCGGATTCGGTGGAAGCGCGGCTCACAGGTGCCGCATTCGACATCCGCCCGATCACTCCGGAATTGCAGGCCGTGAGCGCCGCGGAAACGACGGAATGGCAATGGGAAGTCACGCCCAAACAGGATGGCAAACACCGCCTCTTTCTGACCGTGAACAACATCCAGCGTAAGCGTTCCATCCGGACGTTCGATCGGATCATCGAGGTACAGGTCCCACCGAGCCCGTGGATCGTACCGATCGCCGTGCTGGCAGGGGTCGTGTTGTTGTTGTCGCTGTTGCTCTTCATTCTGAGGCGCCGCACTCCTACGGTGTCCGACGATCCCGTCGCGGATACCGTCCCCGTCACCGTCCCCGGAACGACCATCAAGACACCCGCGGCGGAATCCAGCTCGGGCTCGATGCATTTCAGGCAGGGCGAGATGATCGATGAGCGGTATCGAATCGTTGGTCTCCTCGGCCAGGGCGGCATGGGCGCGGTCTACTCCGCCGAGGATCGCGAGTTCGAGGGCGAGCTCGTCGCGCTGAAAACCATCCTCACCCCGACCGATTCGAAAAGAGTCCTGGCGCGCTTCAAGAAGGAGATTCAGCTGGCGCGCCGCGTCGCGCATCCGAACGTCTGCCGCATCTTCGACGTCGGGTACCACGTCAGCGGCCCGGGGGAGCGCACCATCTTCGTGAGCATGGAATACATCACCGGCGTGCCCTTGAAGACGGTCATTCAACAAAAAGGCCGTCTGAACGAGCCCGAGACATTGGCAATCATTCGGGACGTCGCCGCCGCTCTCGACGCCACGCACGCCGCGGGGCTCATTCATCGGGACATCAAGAGCGGCAACGTCATGCTCTCCGACAAAGGCGACCGCGCCGTTCTGATGGATTTCGGCGTGGCGTGCCTCAGCAATCCCAGCGAGGGCGATCAATCACTCACAAAAACGGGTGCCATCATCGGCACGCCCGCATATATGTCGCCGGAACAAATCGAGGGCGCGACGTTGACCGCGGCGACGGACATCTACGCGTTCGGGATGGTCATCTACGAGATGGTCACCGGGCGACTTCCGTACGAAGGCGATACACCGGTGAGCATCCTGGCGAAACGCCTTCGAGAGCGACCCAGGTCGCCAGCTCATTTCGTTCCCAATCTGAAGAAAGAATGGGAGGAAACGATCCTGACCTGTCTGGAGCACGACCCCGCGAAACGTTTCCGCCTCGCGATGGACGTCTATCGGGCTCTGGATCGCGCAGCGGAAGCGCCGACGCTGGTGATGTGATGGCTTCAGCCCACCGCTCTCTCTACCTTCTCCTCGCCCGGGGATGCTGCGCCTCGTACTTCTGAAATGCGTCGATGTGCGGCTCGTGGCGAAAGAGCTTCGATCCCGGGTCGATCGTGAACGTCGCATCCGGTGCCATCGCGATCTGTCCGCGACCATCGGTCATCGGAAGCGTCTTCACGACGTCACCGACGCGAACGTCCACCGGCACGGGGAACGGGCGGTCATTGGCGGTCTTCCAAACGAGCGTCAGGCCTGCCGCGTCGCGCGTGCTCTGCAACTCGGGAAGCTTCGCGTCGAAAACATAGACATCGAAGAACCATCCATAATCGCGTCCCGTGACTTCGTTCACGATCTGCACGAATTCCCGCGTGGACGCGAACCGTGGAACGAAATTGCCCGGGCGGGGATCGGCCGTTCCGTAGATGAGCCGGCGGGTCGATGCGAAGAACGCATCGTCTCCGATCAGATTGCGCAACGCGTGCAGGAAGTACGAGCCTTTCGTGTAGATGTCGCCACCCGGTCCACCGCGATCGGCGCGATAGACCTCCAACCCGGTACGCGGCTTTCCCGACACCAGCGCCGCCTTGTTTTGAATTCCTGCGCGAGTGCGATGCAGCAGAGCGAAGTACGCGCGATCGCCCTGAAGGGATTGAATGTACAGAGGCTGCATGTAGCTCCCGAATCCCTCGTGCAGCCACATGTCGTCCCAGTTGGCGTTCGTCATCTGATTCCCGAACCACTCGTGCGCGAACTCGTGCTGCAGAAGCCAGTCGTACCCTTCGGGCGACTTCGCGAAGTGGTTGCCGTACGCATTGATCGTCTGATGCTCCATGCCGAGGTGCGGAGTCTCCGCGATTCCGACCTTCTCGTCGGCAAACGGGTACGGACCGATCGTGCGCTCGAAGAAGTCGAGCATCGGCGTGAGCTCGGCGAAGAGCTCCTTCGCCTTCGCTTCGTTCGCCGGCAGGTAGTAGAAGCGCAGCGGAATCGTGTTGCCGAAGCGGCTCTTGTACTCGCCCGACATCAGTGCGTACGGCGCGATGTTGAGCGCGATCGCATAGGTGTTGGGGTCGCGAGTGCGCCAGTGATACGTGCGCCAGCCGTCCTTCTCGTCCATCCCGAGGTCGATGCCGTTCGACGCCGCGACGAGCGGCGCCGGCACGGTGATGTGCAGGTCCATGCGTTTGGGCTCGCCGAGGGGATGATCGATGCAGGGCCAGAACAGGTCGCATCCCTCACCCTGCAACGCCGTCGCGATCCACGGCTTGCCGTCAGGGGTCTTGGCCCAGACGACCCCTCCGTCCCACGGCGCGCGTCTCGCGCGGTGCGGCTTTCCGTCGTAGCGAATGCGGACCGTCGTCTGCTCGCCCGCCGCAAGCGGCTTCGGAAGCGTGATGAACAGCCGGCCGTCGGGATTGCTCCAGGCCCGCGGCGCGAGCGCGACTCCATCGACGTCGATTCCCCGGATGCGCAGATTGCGATCGAGCTCGACGACGAGTCGATCGACCGGCGACTCCGCGCGGAACGTGAGCGCGGCGTTGCCTTGAATGGCCTTGCGCCGAGGATCGACGCGCAGTTGCAGATCCGCAGCCTCGAAGCTGACGGCGATCTGTTCGGGCGTCCGCGGCGCACCGGTGTCCGCGGTGAAAGGGGTGAGTTGTGGGGCGGCGGCGGCCGTCCAGGCGGTGAGAAGGAGGAGCGGAACAAGCGTTCTCATGCGGAGCACATTGTGCCCTGCTTCGGCACGTTGACACTCGGCGATTGCGGCACCAGATTACTGGTATCCGCTCGAGGAGAGATTTTGTATGAAGACTCTGGCCCGCAGTGTCGGTTTCATTCTTTTGGTGTGGGGAACGTCCCCGCTCGCAGCCGCCGTGATCGAGGCCTGTGTCCACAAAACAAACGGCAATGTGCGCATCGTCTCCGCGACCACGGTGTGCCACGCCTCCGAGACACGCATCCAGTGGAACAGCGAAGGCCCCGCGGGACCTCCGGGACCCGCCGGTGAGGACGGCGAAGACGGCGAGGACGCCGCCAGCGGCCCGCCGTTCGTGTGGGTCTGCACGAACATCAATTGGAACAACGCCGGCAGCGCCAATGCCACGCTGATGGTGTTCAACGGCAGCGACTCGACGGCGAACGTCTCCGCGCAGTGGCTGAACAAGGACGGTGTGAACCTGGCCGGTCAGCTGGTGCCCGGCGCGCCCGTGCCTCCCGGCGATCCCGCACCCGTGTACCCGGGCGAGACCGGCGCGACGACCGTTCCCGTGGCGCCGAGCAACACGCGTGTCGTGAAATGGTTCACCGGGATCGGCGACGTCGCGGCCGGGGGCAACATCCCCACCGTGATCCGAGTGACCTCGGACCAACTGGTGGTGGTCGGGACGATGATCCAGCTCACGAACTTCCACGCGGTTCCGTGCGCGATCGTGCATCACTGAGAGCCGATCCGTTGACAGTTCCCAATCACCGTCGTGCTGCCCGGTATGGTCCCGGCTACTTCGTCGCCACGAACGGCGACGATGGCGCAGCAGGAACGATTGATGATCCGTGGCGAAATGTCGGTGTCGCAGCCGAACGCCTGAAAAGCGGCGATGTCCTGTACGTGCGGGGTGGCGAATACAACGAGCCGGAGGGTGCGACGGTCCGCCATGCGGCGACCGGCAGCGAGTCGCGTCGCACGATCGTCTGCGGCTACGGCAACGAACAGCCTCATCTCAATGGCAGCTATCCCGAGTTCCGTACAGTCGGTAACCCCGCATGGGAACTGCACGATCCGAACAGGAACATCTACAAGAGTGTCGCCTGCTACCGGAACCCTGGGGAAGCGGGCATCGTCGGGTTCTTCACTGCCAATGATGGCAACCGCTATTCTTTGATCCCCTACAGAGCGCGCAAGGCTACCGAAACGTCCGCGGCGATTCCTGCGATTGACTACCTGTCATCCGATTTCGAGCAATTCGAGCGCAACATCCCCCGCTACATGGGTCCCGGCACCGCTTGGAATCCTACCGACGAGAAAATCTATATACGGCTGCAGCCGTCGTCGTTGGTATCGGTCCACGGCCGTGGGCTGCCGCGGGCTACGAATCTCGACCCAGGTCAGAATGCCCTGACGCTGATGGGTCCGCACACCGGGATTTTCTTACAAGGCTGCGCTTATGTGCTCATCGACGGGTTCGATCTCACGTACTGGCAAGGTGCAACCTCTTCCAGCTCGACGGGGGCGATACACGACCATGAATTCCGTGACGTGACGGTTCATTGCGGGATGCAGGGGTTTCGCCTGTTGAACGATGTCGTGTATGACCGCTGTCGAGTCTACGGGTACATGCCGCCGTGGCTCGCGTGGACCGACGTGAAGGGCGGCGAGGAACCTGCGAAGAGCATACGCAAGTTTGGTATCCAGATCGGCGACAACTGCGACGTTGGTTACTGTGTGGTCGACAGTGTGTTCGATGGCGTTCTGACCGAAGACGCACACGACTCCCGCGTGCATCACAACGTGTTCTCCCATATCTGGGACGACATGTACCAGATCTACTCGAAGCACTACAACATCGAGATTGACCACAACTTCATCTACGGCGCGGGACCGTCGCACGATGACACCGGTGGCGCCGCGCCGGCGCCAGGCACCAAATACATCCACCACAATGTCATCGACAACACGACGTTCGAGATCATGTGGACGCGACACGACCCCAACGGTCTCAACGAATCGAACTTCCAGGGCTGGCAGCATCCGATCCCGCTCTCGCGTCATGGAGACTCAGCGTTCCGCGACGCATGGAAGTTTTATAACAACACGGTCATCATCGGAATGAACCCGGCCGGCGAAGTCGGCTTCGGTCGTTGGGGGCCTGCGGGCGATCCGGCAAGCCCAACCCATGATGTTTACAACAACATCTTCGTCATCGACTTCAATCAGATATGGGTCCATTTACTGACCTCCAATCTGGCGAGCGAGATCTACGACGGGAACCTCTACTACGCGATGCCGCCAGCCGCGCCGTTCTGGAACCGGGTACACACGTCGGCCGGCGAGCAGGACGTGGCGACGCTCGCTACCCTCAAAGCTTTGGTAACGACCGATTCCAAAACCTTCTATGCACCTGGCTTCGAGGCGTCAGGGATCGACGGGAATCCGCAGCTCGACGCCAACTATCGGCCGTCGATATCGGGACCGGCCGCGACCGGTGCCGTCGACGTGTCCGCGACTGGATTCCCGGGCGCGACCGCGGACGTGTGGCGTGGTGCGCTCGCTCCCCGCGGGGCCGCTCTACGGATCGTCGTCGCGAAACTCCTATGATTCCAAAGCGGTTTAGGTTGGCGTCCCCGACGGGATTCCAACCCGCGTTGGCGCCGTGAAAACGCGCTGTCCTAGGCCTCTAGTCGCCTTACCGTGCTCGATCCACCCGCGCGGGGCGATATTTCGCCTGCAACGCGGCAGGGCTGGGCGGGGAGGATGGTGGCGAAGAGAAAGGCGATGAAAACGGCAAGCAAGCGCATCGGTTCTTAGACTGTAACGAAGCGGGTTTCGAAAACTGCCGCTTGCGGGGCGCGGCGTTGCGACCTATACATCATTCCGTATGGCTGCCTCGAAAAAGGGAAGCACTCCGGACGAAGTGCCCGCGCAGGTGCTGTTCGAGGCGACGCTCCATTCCAGACGGAAGGATCTGAACGTCGACGCGATCGCGCAGCTGGACATCGACCGCGTACCCGATCCGAAAGGTCTCATTCGCGCCCTGCTCACCGCCGACGACTGCGTGCGCCTGCTCAACCTCGGCTTCGAAGTGCGGCTCCATCACGCCCATCCCATTCGCCCGCTCGATCGCGCGCTGATCGAGACCGATGAATCCGTCCGGCGCTGGGTTTCAGAGAAGCTACACGGCCTCCTTCCCGACGACGCGAAGCTGGACATCTGATGTACCGCACCGTCGCACAGCTCGACTCGGTGATGAACATCCTCTCGCTGTTCTTCCCGCAGGTGTGTACCCGCGTCGAGCTGCCGCACCGGTCCGTCGAAGGCAGGCCGATCTTCGCGCTGAGGATCCACGCCGGCACGGCCACGAACCGTCGCGGCGTGCTGCTCCTCGCCGGGCTGCACGCGCGCGAGCTGATGAACCCGGACGCGATCGCGGAACTGCAGCTCGACCTGGTGCAGGCCTATCTGAACGAGACCGGTCTCACCTACGGCGGCAAGTCGTTTTCGGCGCTGGACATCAAAACGATGCTGGAGTCGCTCGACGTCTGGACGCTGCCGTGTGCGAACCCCGACGGGCGCGACTTCGTCATGAACGTCAACAACATGTGGCGACCGAACCGGCGGCCCACGGGGGGCACCTGTGTCGGTGGAGCACCGAGCATCGGCGTCGACGTCAATCGCAACTGCGACGTCGTGTGGGGCGTGACCACGTCGAACACGTCGTGCAATCGATGCAGCGAAACGTTCGTCGGCAGCGGGCCGTTTTCCGAGCCGGAGACGCTCAACCTCAAGCACCTCTGCGACACGTTTCGGATCGACGTCTTCCTGGACGTGCATTCCTTCAGCGAATTCGTGCTCTTTCCGTGGGGGCACGCCCCCACCCAGACCACCGATCCCAGCCAGCGGTTCACCTCTCTCGCAACCGGGACCTGCCTGCCTCTGAGCCCGTCCACGCATCAGGAATACATGCTGCCGCGGGACCAGCT
>DASYGV010000135.1:0-4093 GCA_035999335.1 Thermoanaerobaculia bacterium
TATTGAGGCTATTGAGGCTATGAAGAGGATGAGGCGGCGAGGCAGGCGTTGAGGCTATGCGGCTGTGAGACTCGACGACTTGTCGACTCGTCGACTCGTTCCTCATGCCCCACCCGCCCAGGTCCTTCGACTCACGCTCGGATGACAGATGCTCACTGATCACTTGGCCGCCGTTCGCGATTCCAACTTTTCCACCGTCCCGGTCAGCGACTCGAGGAACGCCACCAGATCGGACTTCTCCCTCTCCGTAAGATGCAGCTTGCGCAGCAGCGGGGACTTCGGCTGCTGTTGGCCGCCGCCGGCGTCATAGAAGTCGATCACCCCGCGAAGAGTGGACACGCTGCCGTCGTGCATGTACGGCGCGGTCAGCTCCACGTTGCGCAGCGTCGGAGTCTTGAACGCGTAGCGGTCGGCCTCCACGCGGGTGACCTGGAAACGGCCCAGATCATTTCCCCGCAGGCCTAGCGCATGAAACTGGTCGTCGGCGAAAGTCGGACCGCGGTGACACATCGCGCAGTCTGCCTTGCCGACGAACAGCACCAGGCCGCGCATCTGTGCATCAGTCAGCGCTCTCTTGTCGCCTGCCGCGTAGCGGTCGAACCGCGAGTTCGGCGTGGTGAGCCTGCGGACATAGGCGTCGATCGCCAGGGCCACCCGCTGTTTGTCCGGAGGTCCTCCGAACACCTCGCGGAACTGCGCGCGGTACTCCGCCACGGATTCTAGCCGGGTGACCAGAGCGCCTTCGTCCTGCATGTTCATGTTCTTTGGATTCGCCATCACTGCCAAAACGAGCTCTGGAACGTTCGCAAACTTGCCGTCCCAGTTGATGTAGCGGGAGTACGCCGAATTGAGAAGCGTCGGCGTGTGCCTCGGCATCAGCTTTCCTTCGGCGCCTTCGGAGAACGGCATCGGATCGGCGTACCCCATCTCCTTCGGGTGGCAGGACGCGCAACTGAGACTCTCGTCGCCGGACAGACGCGCGTCCTCGAACAGCTGCCGTCCCAGCTCGAACTTTGCCGGCGTGATCGGGTTCGCCGGATCTTCGGGAAGCGCAGGGAGGCGTCCGAGCCCTCCCGGGAGCGAGCTCACGGTATCGACCCGAACCCTGCCGGAGCGTCTCCAGAGCCCCGCCCGGAGGTCGTTGAACAGAGGCAACGCCGCAACGATGGCGGACGTGACGAGAACGAAGACACGGAAGCGCATGGTTAGTCCCCCGCCATCTGCCGCAGGAGGGCCGCCAGTTCGTAGCGGATGTGCACGTCCATGCGCGTTCGATTTGCCATCACCAGGTCGTCGTCCAACGCGTGGGTCACGAAGACCTGCAGGGAAAGGTCGCGGCTGAGGGCGGTGGTGCTGGTCAGCGAGATCCGTTGTCCGCGTCCGTAGCGATCACCATTCACCGGACGGTACCGGTCGTCGACCGAGGCGAATGACGCCGCGATGCGCGTCCGTCCGAACGGTTTCTCAGCGGTGATGGCGCCGCCCGCGCCGCGCGATCCACTCACGCGCTCGTACGCCTCGATGCGAATCAGATCGATACCGCGGGCGGGACGAAATGCGACTCCCTGCCGGAGAGTCCGTTCTCCATCTTCATCGGTGAAGTCGGCAGTTGCGGTCAGACGATCACTCAGTTTCTTCTTGACGAGCAGCTGGCGATAGTTGATCTCGGAGAGACGGTGCAGACGACGGGTCACGCTCGGGGTCCGAAAGTCGCCGAGGTGTCCGGCCGTGACGGTGAGCTCGTCGACGACGCGTTTCGGAGAGAGCGCCAATCGCTGTCCCATGACGTAGCCGTCGTTGTCATACGAGGTGATCTCGCTCGACTCGCCGCGGACGATCGGAAGTCCGCCGTACTGAAACTCGACGCCGCTGTGGGGCTTACCGGTGACGAAGAGTTGCTTGAGGAACACGCGGTTGGACGACTGCCCGTCCTGCAGCCCGCGCAGATTCCAACTCGCCTGGAAAGAGTCGCCGTTGAAGGCCACTGCCGTCAGCGAATACCGCGCCGCGCGGTCCAGCTTCAGGCGGAGCTTCAGGCACTGATGATGATCGCTCCAGTTCTGGAAACGCGAGCCGAGATGATTCTCGAGCATGCGATAGCGCAGGCCGAGCGTCAGAGACTGAACCTCGAGCCTCGGCACGTCTTCCGGAGCGTTCTGGCCAACGAGCGGCACGGCCAGGAGACAAAGGACGAAACCAATTGCGAGTGTGATTCGTGTCACGCGTGCCTCCATCATTCTCTTTGCGGGCTGAAGATGACGCGCGAACGGCCGTATTACTGCCCAGTGGTACGAGCTCAATTTCCCCTCGATTTCCCTCGAGTTCAAGGCCGCGCGGGCGGCCGTATTACCGCGCGCTCGATGGTCGCGGGCGGTCCCGGCTCGCCGAGGTAGTAGCCCTGGATCTCGTCACAGCCGTGCGCGTGGAGGAACTCGAGTTGTCCCGCGGTCTCGACGCCTTCGGCCGTCACGCAGAGGCGAAGGCGCCGCGCGACGGCGATGATCAGTTCCGCGATGGCCGCCGACTGCTCGCTGCAGGCGACATCGCGGACGAATGCGCGGTCGATCTTCAGACGATCGACGGGAAGCCGCTGCAGGTAACTGAGCGACGAATAGCCGGTGCCGAAATCGTCGATGGCGATGCGAAAGCCTCGGGCCTTGAGGTCGTGCAACGTCTCGATGCTGCGATGGTCGTCGGCGACGAGGACGCTCTCCGTCACCTCGAGCTCGATCCTTTGCGCGTCGATCCGCTCGTCTTCGGCGATGAGTCCGATCGTCCGGGCGAAGCCGGGCTCCCGCAACTGATGCGCGGAGATGTTCACGGCCAGACGTCCGACGTCGAGGTTCTGTTCGTCCCATCGCGCGATTTGCGCGAATGCCTCGCGCACGGCCCATGTGGCCAACGGGACGAGCATCCCGGTCTCCTCGGCCAGGCCGAGGAAACACGCCGGCGGAAGAGTGCCGAGGTGCGGATGCTCCCAGCGGAGCAGCGCCTCCGCGCCGGAGACGCGCCCTGATTCGAGGTGAACGATCGGCTGGTAGTGCAGGACGAACTCCCCGCGCCCGACGGCGCGGCGCAGACCGCTCTCCAGAAAGGAGACGCGATCGGGCGGGCGTCGGCGGAGCTGTAATGCGCGAGGCGGTTGTTCCCATCGCCCTTCGCGCGGTGCAGCGCCGCGGCGGCATGCTGGACGAGCGATTCGGCGTCCAGACCGTCGCCGGGAAAGACGCTGATCCCGATCGTCGCGGTGATGTGCAGGACATATCCGTCGATCTCCAGCGGCTCAGCGATCGCCGCGAGGAGCTTGCGCGCGACGAGCTCGACTTCGGTCGACCAGGCCGACCGCGGAAGAAGCACGAGGAATTCGTCGCCCGCCGATCGCGCAACCGTGTCGTCGCGGCGAAGGCTCTGCTGCAGGCGCGAGGCGACGGTCTCGAGGATCTTGTCTCCGACTCGATGTCCGAGCGAATCGTTCACCTTGTGGAGGCGGTCGACGTCGACGACGAGCACCGTGAGATCGAACCGCTGCGCGCGCGCATCGCCGATGACGTGTTCGAGACGCTCGAGGAAGGACCGGCGGTTCGGCAGGCCGGTCAGGCTGTCGAAGGGCGCGCACGTGGGACAGCCACTCGTCATTCGTTACTCCCATCGAAATGTGTTTGGACCTGTCGCCGATGAAGATGGCGTCGCCTGCCGCCGTATTGGCACCGGCCGCGGTGGTACGATCTCGCTTTCCGAAAAAACCCGAGTCCGAGATGCCTCCAGAGCGACTGACCGGCGAAGCGCTGGACCCGGTTCTCGAGCCCTTCCTCAACGCACCGCTCGAGTCCGCGGCGGAGCATGACGCGCTCCGGAGCCTGATCGACCGGGTCACGCCCGTCATCGAGGGAGTCATCCGCGGGAAAGCCGGTGCGACCGTCGCCGCGAACGAGCGGGAAGAACTCTTCAGCGAAGCGATCGTCCAGTTGATCCGGAGGCTGCAGGAAATCAAGCCCGATCCGGCGCGCCATCTGATTGCGAACTTCAACGGCTACTCGGCGGTGACCGCGTTCAACGTCGTCCACGCCCACTTCCGCCGCGTCCACCCCGAGCG
>DASYGV010000023.1:0-3178 GCA_035999335.1 Thermoanaerobaculia bacterium
TAGCTCTGTCATCCTGCGCCGCGCAGACGGCGAAGGACCCCCTGATTCGGGCGCTCATCGTGCATCCGGCAGGGGGTCCTTCGCCGTCTGCGCGGCTTCAGGATGACAGCGAATTGCGTTGGCGCGCCGCGAGTCGTTGAAGGAAGTCGTAGGCGATGCCACCGCTCGACTTGCGCAAGGTCATCATGTACACCGCGATGGCGATGATGCCGCCGATCCAGGCGAGACCGCCGAAGGCACGCTCGCCGGGAAAGAACGGCCAGAGCATGAACATCACCGATCCGATCACGCCCGCGAGCAGGAGAAGAACCCGCTGAGTCTTCGGGGCATCCACGTTCCGGTTCGTAACCATGCGGACCGTTGCGTCGCGCTCATCGTCGGGTGCCCACGAAACAGTGCACTCCACCGCGCCGCTGCTGGCGACGCCGCGGCGAAGCGGGAGAAGGAAGTCGCGCGCGCCTTCGCGCCTCGCGGTCACTTCACCGCCGTACATCTCCACGAGCTCGTCGATCGCGTCTTCGATGCCCGCGAAAGGCACTCGGTTCTCGGTGAGCTCCACCGCGTTCGCTTCCGTCATTCGTCTCTCCACAACCAACCGCGCCGCAACTCGCTCGCGCCGATCGCTCTCATCGCCACCGTCGGCCTCGGGTCCGGACGTCCCTTCAACGACAGCGGCCGGACCACACCCGCGCGCGCGATGAGTAGCTCCGCACTGTCGCCGAGCTTCAGTGCGCGCATCGCATTCTCGAGCGATGCGATGTTCGTGAGGCGGTTGCCGTCCAGCGCGAGCAACTCGTCGTTCGGCAGCAATCCAGCCTCCACCCCCGCCGCCCCGCGCATCGCCGATTCGACGATCAGCAGTCCGTCCTGCATCTTCAGTTTGGCGCCGAGGGAGGCCTGATCCGGCTGCCTCGCGGCGGTTGCGAATGCTACACCCGCCGTCGCGAACAATTCTGCGTACGGGAGCGGGTCCGTGCCCTCGACATGGCGGGCGAAGAAATCGCCCACGTCCACGACGCGTGCGACCGTGCGCTCCACCGCGTCCTCCTCCATTCCACGCCCGGCGAGTCCGTACTCCTCCCACAACAATCGGAGAACATCGTCGAGCGACTTCATCCCGTTCGTCGCGCGGCGGATCGTCAGATCGAGCAGCGCAGCCACGATCTCGCCCTTGTTGTAGAACGAGAAGAACGCATTCGGATGATCGTGCATCTGCGCCGGGTCGCTGAGCCAGCCGTCGAAGCTCGCCTGCGCGAGCGAGAGATGTTCGCGCGCCGGCAGCCCCTCCAGCGTCTCGATCTCCTTCGCGAGATGTGTGAGATATCGCTCCACCGACCACAGGCCCGAACGCACCAGCGACAGATCGCCGTAGTACGACGTCAGCCCCTCCATCGCCCACAGCAGCCGCGTCGGCGCCTCCTGCCAGTAGTCGTAGGGCAGGAACGCTGCGGGCAGCATCCGCTTCACGTTCCACGCGTGAAAGAGCTCATGCGACGAGATCGACAGCACGTGATCGAAGCCCTCGTCTCCGAGTTGACCGCCGAGGATCGCCGAGCGCCGGACGACGATCGAGCAGGAGTCCTCGTGCTCTACGCCGTGCCAGCGATCGCGCACGTGATAGAGAAAGCGGTACTCGCTGAACGGAAACCCTCCGAAGAGCCGCGCCTGCGTTTTCGCGATCGCGCGCAGCGGCCCGACGTACGCCTCCGTGTCGATGCCCTCGTCGCCGCGAAAGACGAGATGAAAGCGCGCGCCGCTCTCGCTGAACGAATGGCGCGTGAGCGTGGCTGCGGCGATGGTCGTGGAGTCGATGAGGTGATCGTAATCGCGCGCCCGAAACGTCGAGTCCTCGCGCGGCAGCTGCGTCTCGATCATCCAGTCCGACGGCGCGGCGATGGTCAGCAAATGCTCTTCGCCGCGCAATCCCTCGACGAGCATGAACAAATTCGTGCCGTTGAAGTACGCCTCGTCGTCATCGAGGAAGCTCGATCCCGCGTCGAGCACTCCCGCGTAGTAGCGATAGCGAAACGTGACTTCCTCGCCCGCGCGCGCATCGATGCGCCACGAAGTCTTGCCGTCCTTCCAGGCGCGCGCCTCCCCTGCGGTCCACTCCCGCACGTTCGCGGCGTAGTTCTGCAGCAGATAGCGCCCCGGACGCCACGCCGGCAACAGCAGCCGCGGCGTGTCCACCGGCGCCGTGAATCGAACGGCGACGTCGTAGAGCCGGTCGGCGGGAGTCGACCAGGACAGGAGGTAGCGCGGCATGCGCGGCGATCATAGAACGTCGATGCACGCGCCACACTGGCCTCCATTCGGTGTCTTACGGATTGCATTCTTGACGGCCCAATGAAACTCATCGTTGCGGACGACCATGCGATCGTACGAAAAGGCTTTCATCAGATCGCCGCGATGCGCGCCGGATGGCGCGTTGCTGCCGAGGCTGCGAACGCGGAAGAACTGCTTGCCGCTCTGCGTCGCGAACACTTCGACGTGCTCGTCCTCGATGTAACGCTCGCGGAGCGCAGCGGCCTCGAACTGCTCGCGCAGATTCGCCGTGAACGGTTCACCCTTCCCGTGCTCATGATGAGCACCCACCCGGAGGCGCAGTATGCAGTGCGTTCCCTGCGCGCGGGCGCGAACGGTTACATCCAGAAATGCGGCAGCGCCGAAGAAATCCTCGACGCCATCGCCGCCGTCGCATCCGGCGCAAGGTACATCACGCCGCGCCTGAACGAGCTGCTGACCGAGGAGGTCACGCGCGGTCGCGAGCTCCCGCATGAACGGCTGTCGTCGCGTGAGCTCGAAGTCTTTCGCCTCATCGCCATCGGACGCAAACCGACGGAGATCGCCGAGTCGCTGAACTTGAGCGTGAAAACCGTGAGCACGTATCGCACTCGGATCATGGAGAAGACCGGCTTCAAGACCAACGCGGACATCATCGGCTACGCCATCCGGAGCTCATTGGTGTGACGTAGCGGTCTAAAACTCGACCCTCGCGATCAAGAATGAACCCTCATTCAGAGCCCAAAAGGCTCAACGCGCGACCCTTCAAGCATCTAAACCGTTGAAAACACGTACGGCATCCTTGTTGAAGTGTCCGCCCCTCCGCACAGGAGGAAAACGGGAAGATGAAACGGACGGTTCTGCTCTCTCTCGCAGTCGCTCTGTTCGCCAGCAG
>DASYGV010000041.1:0-25372 GCA_035999335.1 Thermoanaerobaculia bacterium
CTTGTCCGCATGATCGTCGACCCCAATCCAGTTGGTAACATTCTTCATGACCCGCTCCTCCTGTATGTGGCTCTGCACTCACGTCACGTGGTGTAACCCACGAATGTACGCGAGTGAGCGGGTCACTCCATTCTGTCTAGATTAAAATCCCCCCATGAACAAGGGTGTGGAGCGGCGGGAGTTCCAGCGTCTCCATCTCGACACGCCGATTGCCGGCACGTTCGGGGACTCGGACGTCTCGGTCGTCGAGGTGGGGATCCTCGGCGCGCGCATCGAGCATTCCGCTCCGCTCGAGAGCTCGCGCGACGAACTGCGATTCTCATTTGACGGAAACCTCATCGACATGCGCTGCGAGATCGTGCGAACGACTGGCAACGTATCGGGCTTGCGTTTCCTCGCGGCCGTCGGTGATTCCGGCGATCACCTTCGCGACATGCTCTCGCGGCTCGTCACAGTCGCGCTCGAGCTTCAGCACGACTCGTCCGCGACGCGCCTGCGCATCCGCTCCGTCGACGGCGATAAGACCGTTCGCGGCAGCGACGCGCACTTCTTCACCTATCAGTTCGAGAACGGTGCGTGGAAGCGGCGAGCGGTGCTGCTTCCGGAGCAACCGCAGACGGGATTCACCGTTCCCCGAGGGGAGGACGCGGAAGAGATGCAGCGTCTTTGCGAAGTCTTCGAAGCCTCGGACGACGAAGGCCGCCGGCTCATTCGCCTGTTCGCGGAGCTGAGTGTGAGCGGTGTCCTCCGGATCCCGCCGCAGCAGATGTGAGCGCGCTCGCCGATTCGGAGCGTGCGACAGGCAACGTGAAATAGAAGTCCGTTCCCTGATCGGGCTCGCTCTCCACCCAAATGCGGCCACCGTGCGCTTCGACGATTCCCTTCGCGATCGGTAATCCCAGCCCGGCGCCGAGACGCTCGGTGCGCTTGGCTTGCCAATACGGGCTGAAGATGTGGCTCAGGTGCTCCTTCGGGATGCCGGGGCCGGTGTCGCTGATCGAGAAGATCACCTCTCCTTCTCCCAACGCCGCGCGCACTTCGATGCGCCCTCCGGGCGGCGTGAACTTCATCGAGTTGCCGATGAGGTTCGACATGACCTGCATGACGCGATGCCGATCCGCGTGCACGGGCGGAAGCGATTCGTCCGTGTCGTAGTCGATCACTACGGACGCAACGGCCGCCTGCACGCGGAAGATCTCCTCGGCTTCACGCATCAGCTCCGCCGGCTCGACGGTCCCCGGCTCGATCGGCAGGCGTTTGCCGCCTTCGAGCCGCGTGACGTCGAGCAGGTCTTCGATCAGCCGCGCCATGCGGCGCCCGGCGACTTCGATCGCCTCGACCTGCTCTCGGTCTTCGTCCGAGAGCGTGTCCGACATCTTTAGCAGCGAGGAGCCGAGGGTGACGGCGTTGAGCGGATTGCGGAGATCGTGCGAGACGATCGCCAGCACTTCCTCGCGCGTGCGCACGGCCTGCTGCGACTCGCGGTAGAGCCGCGCGTTGTCGATCGCCAGCGAGGCGCGGCGCGCCAGCTCGGCGAAGAGTGGAACGTCGTCGTTGGTGAACGGCTTCGCCGGCGATGAGATGGCAGCCGCCACGCCGATGCTCTGTCCGCGGCTGACGAGCGGAAGGAACATGAGCGTCCTCCCCGCGCCGTTCTTCTCCCCGGTCAGATACGCGTAGAGCTCCGACGCCGCACCGACGAGCGCCGGCTCGGAGCTGTTCATGATCCGCGAGAGCGCCTCGGGCACCTCGCGCAGGACCGCACCGACCCGCGATGCGTAGCGCGCCTGGTCCTCCGGATTGCGATGCACGATCGCCACGCGCCGCAGCGTGTCGTCCTGCTCGGCGATGTCGATCGCGCACATCTCGGCCAGGTTCGGCACGACGAGACGCGCCAGCGTGGCGATGGTCTGTTCGTAGTCGAGCGATGCGGCGAGCTCCTGTCCGGCGGCTCCGAGGAATGCGGCGCGGCGCTCTTCGCGCTCGGCGGCCGCGCGTGCGAACTTCGCTTCGTGCGCTTCGCGCTCCGCCTCGACGCGGCGTTCCATCGCCTCGCGGGCGAGGAGACGCATCTGCCGGCCCAGCCCGGCCACGAGCATTGCGGACGTGAGCGCGAGCAGCGTGAGCACGATCGTCAGCCAGAGATTGAGCTGCTCCGCATCGCGGATGGTCTGCAGGCGCGACTCGATTGCGCCCTGCAGCTCGAGCTCGAGCTCCGAGGCCGCGAAGAGCGATTTCTCGTAAGCGGGATGGCTCTCGTAGACGCGGTTGAGGAACACCTCGTACGGCATCTTGCGCGTCATCAGCTCGCGTTGCGCGACGCTCGTGTGCCACTGGCTGGTCTGCACGAATAGCGCGGTGAGATGGCGGTTCAGGTCCTCATCGAGCTCGGGCAGCAGGCGCGTGAGGTTGCGCCGGCTCGTTTCCTGCTGCTCGACGAGAGCGAAGTACTCGCGGCGATAGTTCTCCTGTCCCGTGACCTGCCAGGCGATGATCTTGTCGAGCTCGGCGGAGAGGTCCGTCTGGATCTGATTCGCAGACCGCCTCGCTGGTTCGGCGATGCGGGAGATCTCCTCGCGCGTGGTCGCGGTCTTGCGAGAGACGATGATGGGGAGGATGACCAGCGAGAGCAAAGAGACGATGATGAACACCACTGGAACGATGGTCGTCCAGGTGCTCTCCGGCCCGACGCGCCAGATGCTGCGTCGCTCGATGGTGTTCGGGGGTCTCAACTCTTCCGAAGAATGCCAGCAAAGCTCCTACCAGCCGGCACGGCCGGCTGCGCTGGTTGGCCAAGCCTTAGCCACGTGCGGTCCCTCCGAGGCTGACTTTGCCGCACCACTTCCTATCAAAGCCACGCCGGCTGCTATATTTCCATCCGCCCACAATGGTGAATCACGACCGCCGCGAGTTTCAACGCCTCAGACTGGCCAAGCCGATCCTGGCCATGATGGATTCTTCCAATGCGCTGATCCTCGATATCGGGATGGCCGGTGCGCACATCGAGCACTATGGAACGACCGAGTCCGGCCGGCAGTTCGACCTCACGTTCCGCTGGCAAGCCCAGGACGTGACGTTCGTCTGCGAGGTGGTGCGCACGACGGTCGTGCGGAAGCCCGCGGGCGACGGCAAGAGCCCGCTCTCGCATACGGGCGTTCATTTCATGAAGCCGGTCGGCAACGCGGCGGCGCTGTTGCAGGACCTGATCGCTACGTTCGTCGGACGCATTCTCGCCGCGCAACGCGCGAACGCCGCCGGCGAGGAGAACCACTCCACGAGCGACGCGATCCTCGCCTCCCTCGGCGACGCGCGCCGCAAGCGCACGCGCGGCTACGTCAGCTATCGCATGCGCGACTCGATGTGGTGGCGCGTGCCGACCGACTCGCCGATGCAGCCCGAGGACGGGTTCACCGTCGCAGCGTGGGAAGACGAGACCGAGCTCGAGGCTCTCTGCCGGACGTACGAGCAGTCCGACGAAGAGGGCCGGCAGTTGATCCGTCTCGTCGCGGAGCTGAGCGTGTCGTAGCCAGCAGTTTATCCCGCGTCTACGCGCGGGATAAACTGAAAAAGCTTTCCACGATCACATCCGCTGCCGACAGGTCCTGACGCTCCTGCGCGCGCGGATTGCGCACCGCCACGCAGAACATGCCCGCGCGTTTCGCGGCGACGACGCCGACATGCGAGTCTTCGAAGACGACGCATTGCTCCGGCCGCACGTTGAGTTTCCGCGCGGTGAGCAAGTAGGCCTCGGGATCGGGCTTGCCGTGTTGTACTTCGCTGCCGTCGACGATGAGCGTGAACGCGCCGCGGAGGTCCAGTCGCGTGAGGATCGCGTCGATCGAGGACGCGACCGCCGAGGAGGTGATCGCGAGCGGGATTCCTTTCTCGGTGAGCTTCGCGATCATCTCGCGCACGCCCGGCATCGGTTGGAGGTCCGCCTCGCGGCAGACGCGATCGAAATGCTCCTGCCTCCGCGCGAAAAGCTCGTCCTCGGGCTCATTCCATCCAAAGTGCGCGCGCATCTCGCGGACGTCGTCGATGATCCGCCGTCCGCTGCCGATGCGGAAGCTTTCGGGCATGTCCGCGTAGTCGGAGCCCTGATCGCGGCAGAGCGCAGCGTGCGCGGCGGTGTGCTGCGGCTCGAGGTCGATGATGGTCTCGTCGAAGTCGAGGATGACTGCGGCGAACGTGCTAACGTCGATTCGTGGATCCGGAGTTTCAGCGCGCACTGACCGTTGTCCTCGGCGTGGGCTCGATGATCATGGGCGTCGCCACGATCGTGCTCGCCCTGTTCTTCCGTTCGTTCGACGCGAAACCCCGCCTAGGGCTCATGGCCGTCCTCGTGGTGGTTTTGCTCGTCTGCTCCGTGCTGCTGTTCGCGTTGTCGTACGCAGTTCATTGGTGATCGCCTCAGTGTGCTCACCGAGCTTCGGCGGCGGCGTGCGCACGGGGAGTCGCTGGCCGTCGAAGCGCACGGGATGGCCGACCGTTTCGTAGTCGCCGAGGCGCGCGAGGAGCGGTTTCGCTTCTTCGCTGCGGAGCGCCTCGAGGACGCCGCGCACGAGCGACGCCGGGATGTTCGCGTCGCGGCATCGTGCGACCCAGTGCTCGGCGTCGTTCGTCGCGAAGATCGATTCGAGCAGCGGCACGAGCGTTTCGCGGTTGGTCACGCGCACGGCGTTCGTCGCGAATGGCTCGATGAGGTCGGGACGCGCGATCACGCGCTCGCAGAGCATGCGGAACTGGCGGTCGGTGCCGCTTCCGATCGCGAAGACGCGGTCGCGCGCGTGGAAGACTTGATAGGGCACGATCGACGGATGCGCGTTGCCGAAACGCTGCGCCTCGCTGCCCGTGCTGAGCGCGGCCTGCGCGATGTTGACCAGCGACGCGAGCGCCGCGCTGAAGAGGGAGACTTCCAGCCGCGCGCCCTTGCAGTTCTTCTCGCGCGCGTGCAGCGCCGCGAGGATCGCGCCGTGCGCGTAGTGCGCGGTGAGCACGTCCGCGAGCGCGACGCCGATCTTCGTCGGCTCCGCGTTGCCGGTGATGGACATGAAACCTGCGCCCGCCTGCGCCAGGAGGTCATAGCCGGGCGTGTTCGCGTCCGGCGTGTCGGGATCGAAGCCGGTGATGGAGCAGTGGATCTTCGACGCCGGGACATCGAGGAGACGCTCGCGCTGCGAAGGGAGGAAGTTGTCGATGACGACGTCGGCGCGCTCGATGAGCGCGTGCGCGAGGGCGCGTCCCTCGTCGCTGCGCAGGTCGATGGCGATCGATTCCTTGTTGCGGTTGACGGCGAGGAAGTACGTCGCCACGTCATCCTCAAACGGCGGTCCCCAGTGCCGGGTCTCGTCGCCGCGCGCCGGCTCTTCGATCTTGATGACGCGCGCGCCTTCGTCGGCGAGGAGCTGCGTGCAGAGCGGGCCGGCCAGGACGCGGGTGAAGTCGGCGACGAGGATGCCTTCGAGCGGGCCGATGGGCAGGAGGTGGGTGGTCACCGATACGTCGATCGCAGCTGGCCGAGGTCGGCGAGGGTCTTGCGGAGGATGTTGACGACCTTGTGGACCTCGACGCCGTAGGTGCGGAGCTCGGCATCGCAGTCGGTCATGGAGTAGACGGCCTGGTCGCGCTCGAGGCGGTCGCGCTCGAACTGGAGGCGCTCGAGGAGCTCGTCGATCTCGGAGACGATGACGAAGTGGAGGTCTTTCTCGCCGAGGTAGCGCTTGCACTGCGGGCAGTGGATGGACTGGTCGTCAGCGTTCTCCACCAGCTCGACGACGAACTGGCGCTGGCACTGCGGACACTCGAAAACCTCGGGTAGCATGGGTCGTCTTCTCTCCGAGGATTGTGCCACGTGATGCAAGCCCGGGCGCTGGAATGTGTGTGTTGACGCTGGCGTTAGGCGCCGTGTAGCATCCCACCCCCTGCCGTCCTGGGAGATCGTTCAATGGTAGGACAACCGGCTCTGGACCGGTGAATCGGGGTTCGACTCCCTGTCTCCCAGCCACCGGGCACGGCCCGGAGCGCTTGTTGGCCCAGCCTCCTTGGAGGCTTTTTTCGTTTCAGGGCGTCGCCGCGGGAGTCAGCCATTCAGGATCCAAGGAATGCGCACGTGTGGACCGCGTGCGACGATCTACGGCTGCGGCGAGCAGGTCAACCCTCCCTCCTCGTTTGCGTATCTACTCCAGGATGTCGAAATCAGCACGTCGCGATCAGATCGAGGGGGATGGATGCTGGAGCTTCACGACGTCAGCCATGTCTACGCCAACGGAACCCGCTAGTTCGACCACGTCCGGATCGTCGAGTTTCCGGGCTATCACGACTTTGCCCAGGCGTTCGCGGCACAATCCCGTATTCGGAAACGGTGGGGTTCATCTCTGATTTCAACGAGCCGGACACGATGGACTACGTCACGGGCATGACCGCGCACGAGCTGGCGCATCAGTACTGGGCGCACCAGGTCATCGGCGCGGAAATGGAGGGCGCGGCGGTGCTGTCCGAGACCCTCGCGCAATAAGCCAGAACCGCGGAAGAGCAGGCACTGATTACCGACCTCTTCGAGCGCATCACGCTCTACGACCTGAAGGTCACCCAACCCACCGCCGTCCGTCGCGCAGACGGCAAGTGGGACGTCACCGTACCGGTCGAGGCCAAGAAACTCTATGCGGACGGAAAGGGCAGTGAGACGGAGACGCCCCTCGCCGAGCGGATCGAAATCGGCCTGTTCACCGCCGAACCCGGCCGCGATGTCTTCGATCAGTCAAACGTGGTCCTGATGGAACGCCACCCCATTCGCTCGGGCGCGCAGGTACTGCGGTTCGTGAGCGATCAGAAGCCGAGCTATGCGGGCGTCGATCCCTACAATTTCTACATCGACCGGAATTCGGCGGATAACGTCCTGCCGGTGAATTGAGCGACCCGCTTACGAGCCGGGGATGTAGTTGTACGCGTCGATGAACTCCGGTGTGCCGGGATCGATCCCCATCTCCTGCAGCAACGGCATCAGCGTTTGCGCGAAGCGGTCGAAATTCTCCCGCGAGTCCCAAACGTCGGAAACCCGCAAGGCGTCAGTCGGCCCGAAGGCGACGCCGAAGAGTCGGCCCTGGGGTGAGCCGGCGCCGGCCGCTTCGAGGCGCTGGATGATCTGGTCATACTGCTGTCCGGTCAACGAAGGCGGAGTAAAAAGAACGACGATTGCCATGATGGATTCCTTTCTTCACTCGATCTGATTACCAATTACGCGGCCTCGATCCATTCGGATGTATCCGGTCGTCAGACGCCGTGGATTCGGCGGCGTGATCCCGTTCGACGTTCTATCCTTCTCGGATGACGCAAGAGCACGATGAGCTCCAGATCGGCGTGAGCCGGCCGCCGCTCCCGCTCGCCGACCTCGACCCCTGAAGCGATCTTCGGAGTTGCACGATTCAACACGCGGACGGTGATCCGTACGTGCTCGGACCGAGCATGATCGCCCTCCGCGTGGCAATCGGTGGCGGTGAGTGGCTTCTCGGTCCCCTCGGATTCGACAGGTACGGCTTCATGGAACTGGGCGTCGTCGTCACCATGTCCGCCGTGCTCCAGACGTTCTACAACATCGAGCAGTTCGATAATCTCCTTGGGCGGTCGCTGGTAGGTTTGCTGCGCGAGACCGCGAAAAATCGTCATCGCCCAAGGCGATGCCAACGATCACGCGCATGAACCTCGTCGACATGGCGGCCCTTCTCCCATCGCGGGTTTCTTTAGAGAACACCATGCGCCATTCTGCCGTCCCGGAAGCTGAGCGATCAGTCGGGGTGGTTAATCTTGTCACGCAAAAGCTTCATCAATCCGAATCCAAGAACGCCTTCTCTTCGACGACTCACGCCCTCATCCGGCCTGGACAAGTCTCGCGTCATTTCTCCAAATTTAGATCTAGAGCCCGCAACGCGCCTATTTGCGACCGCGCATCTCTATACGGTTACTCACGTTCATGCATGTTAGGAGTCTCGCATCACGATCCGAGTTCTCGCCCCGCCCCCAGTGCAACGCAACGCCGTTTCTATCGCATCAATTACTTCAATCCGGCAACAACAAAACGAAGCGCGTGACAATCGAATACAAAAACAAAGCGCCGAGCAGCGCCTCCAACCCTACCACCAGTCGTCCTCCGCCCACCGGTACCAACCGCTCGTCACGCATCTGGATCAAGTCGACAACCCGCCTGATATCTACCAGTTTCTCAGCAAACATTAATGTGGCAACAAAGCTGAACAGGATCGCCGTCGGAATCAGCCTTAAAAAGCTCGTGACTCGACGTGCGCCGATTGCGCGGCTGAACTCTTCGGATGGACTGTCTAGTTTGCTTTCCACTAACTGTCCTTGACTATTGATCGTTTTCCAAATCGCCCACCGGCGCCCCATCACGGTCCAGCTCACCAGATATATCATGGCGAATGCGACTACGACTTCCATATAGCGACGAAGGACAACTTGGGCGGAGGTACCGTAATGATCCCACCATCGCCACAAGTTGAGCCACACTCGTTCAATCGTGAGAGTGGACCCTGACCGAAGCTGCAGTAACTTTCGTCGCGATTCCAACGACCGATAGCGAAGTTGCAGATATTCTTCGGAATATCCCAGTCGACGATACGCATGAGCAAGCGTTCGGTAAATCACCTCCGCCGTCGCATACATCTGCGCCCGGGCTAAATCGGAGCTGAGTTCGGGATTCACGTCCTTGCTCATGTCGTCCGCACGAATCTCCTCACCGATCTCGAAGGATCCGCCGCTCCAATCAAAGGAATCCACATCCACGGCCTTTAGATCGATTCCACCTAGTTCGGTGCGTAGCAACCTCGAGGCCCTAAAGCGCGGCGACCCGCCGCCCGCGTCAAAATTCAACTTCGCATCCGCCAGTAGCGCGCGACTGAAATCCGCGCCGCTTACCCTTGACCCGAAAAAATCCGCGCCGCTAAGATCCGCCCCCACAAAACTCGCTCTACTTAAATCGACCTGTGTAAAGTTGACGCTCCGGAGAACAGCATCCGTAAATGTCGCCGCGAACGCCTTGCCGTGATACACGCCTCGAAGTCCTCGGCTGTTGTCAAACGCGGCGCGGTCAATCCTGCAGAAGCGAAACTGTCCCTCATCGTGTCCAAAACGCGCCAATTTGAACGACGCACCGCGGAGGTCGCAATTGTTGAAACTCACGCATTCTAAGAAGGCTTGATGAAAGCTCGCGTTCGGCATAGCGCAGTCTTCGAATACGGCTCCACGTAGTAGTGCGAACGAGAAATCTGCCGCGTCGACGTCTAGTCCGATAAACCGAGCAGCATCCCAGCAGATCCGGCTGAGGGACGCTCCACGCTGAATTTCTCCCGGCCCCACGGTGATGCCGCGTAGATCGAACCACTTTTCGTCTGCAACCACCACTGTCGTCACCAGCCGCTCTAAGATGGCATCGCGATCCGGACGTGCGAGCGCCTCCAGGATTGTGCGACGCACCGCCTCATTACCAGTGAAGCGATACTTTCCAGCATGCAGCGCCGCTGGCGAAAATCGGAACTCCTCGTCGGCCGCTACCGGCCCCACATTCATGGGGGCCAACTGTGACGGAGCGGTCATCAATGCAGCCGTCACCACCAGTTGGGCCAGAATCATGACGCGAATACCTGTGTGTCGCCAAGAAGGACCGGGACATATTCATACACGACGCCGACGCGCTTAGTGCCACGGTACAACATTCGCACTCGCTGAACGGTTTCTACCGCGCCATTTGTCCCGAATGCCAAGCCTAGTTTTTCAGAAATGCACGCATCCACCCGGTCCGTGGTCAGCGCAAGCCCCGATTCCACCCCGCGCACGATTTGCCCAAGCGTAAGGCCGCCGGCATGGAGCGCGGCTCGACCCGGCTCGGAAAACGTCGCTTGGTCGAGCCACGATTGCGCAACGAGTACGGGGCGCCGTCCTTCAGCCCCAAATGGAGCGATAATACGGATATCTCGCTGGACGCACGTAGCCTGCGCAAGGCCCTTAGTATCCTCCGGCCAGTAATATGGCGGTCCGAGATACATGAGCTCCAGCTTCCAGTCGCGAAATGCGGACGTAAGATGCGTCGACACGTCGTCCACAGTAATCAGGTCCCGCAGGCGCTCGTCGCCGATCTTTGATGCCAGCTGAAAGCCGATCTTGCGCCGCGGCATAATCGCAGCGATGCCACGCCTTACAATATCGAGGCGCTGGTTTGCGCCGCGCTCCCAAAATAGTACGGCGCCCCGCGCAAAATGCATGAGCGAATTGAGCGCCCAGCCGATTAAGCCAGTGAGCAAAACGCCGGCATAGATATGAGCATATTCCGACGTCTGCTTATGAAAATCCATGTACCATCCGACGCCGCCGTTAGAACTATCGAATACCTCAACCGTGACGGCGAGAAGAAACGCCACGGAGCAGCTGAGCTCAACGCCTGTAAAAATACCAGGCAGCGCCCAATGAATCTGCGTGAATAGTTTCTGCAATGGCGAAAGCTGCATGAACTGCATCGAATCGCGAACCTCGGGTGCTAGCGATGTAAGCGCGTTGAGCGTGCTAAGAAGGACCGGCCATACGGCGCCAAAAACGACTGTGACAAGTTGCGACTTGGAACCGAGCCCAATCAGCAGAACAGAAATAGGCCAGATGGCAGCGCTCGGCATAGCGCGCAAAACGCTTACTACGGGATAGCCAATAGCAAATAGAGTTCGCGAGGTCCCCAAAGTGGCGCCAACCGCAACGCCAAGCACAATCGCCACGCCAAAAGCGATGACCCATTTCTGCAGTGTTAGTAGTAGATGTCCCGCCAGTGGCAATGCACGATTCTGATCACCAAGTTCCGCACTTTCGGCAGTCCAGAGATCCTCCCAGAGAGTGCGCACAATCGTCGACGGTGGCGGCCAAGTATCATCGCGCAAGAGGTGGGCGGCCGATGCAAGCTCCCACGCTAACGCTAGCGCGATTATCATGAGCAAGAGATGTGTTAGCGGACGCCGGCGCAGCGCAGCTGGTGTAAAGATGACGTCGCGACCGAGCGTCATGATGCCATCCAATCCTCGATGTCGGCCGGACCGCTTCCTCGTAACCATGTGCTATACGAGGGGCGTCCGTACCCCGGCTTGACACCAATGATTACATCTGCGAGGGAGGCAGCGCCATATACATCATGAGTCACCATCAGAACAGCCAGCCCATACTCGGCTCTGAGGGACTGCAGTAGATGGTTCATGCCGGGCTTAAGTGTCGGATCGAGATTTGCAAACGGCTCGTCCATGAACAGCAGCTTCGGTCGTGTGATGAGCGCACGGCAAATGGCTACGCGCTGCTGCTGACCGCCACTCAGTTGCCGAATATTCAGGCGCGCGGCGTCTGCGATACCGGTTTGACGGATTAATTCCTCTGCCGTGCGCCGTTCCAGTTCGCTAATCCCGTCCTCCTTAACCGCCAGAAGGATATTGTCGCGGGCTGTCCTGGACGGCATCATTCCGGCTTGAAAGCTCTGCGGAACGTACCCCAGCCGCGACGTAGGGCCGTCGACCTCCTGTCCATCAAAGCGAACTTTGCCACCGAACCGCGCTGCGTCGTTAGGATATGCACGAAGATCTGACTGAAGTAACCCGCAGCTGAGTCGGAGAAGAGTGCTTTTCCCGCTTCCCGATTGTCCTACGATCGCTACGAACTGCGATGCGTCGACACTCATATTGCAATCGAATACCACCGGCGGCTGGCTCACGTCGTACCAGAATGAAGCGTGCTCCAGACGCAGTACCTCTTTCATACCTACGGCTTCCATATCATCGAGTCGACCGATGGCGACTGGCTGATGAACTGGAAACGGCGCATTTGCTCCACTGTTTCCTGGAGACGTGCAGGGTTCACAGTAAGCTCGAAAGCCGGCATTCCCATCACCGCGAGATCCTGCGGCTGTATTCGCGTAAATGTACCTATGATCTGCCGCGTCTCTGCGCTGTTTGACCGTATGAACGTGTCGGCTTTAGCCATCGCACGATAGAAACGCGCGAGAACATCGGCATTTTCCCGCGCCCATTCCGTCGACACCGCATACGTAGCAACCAACGTTTCAGGTGAAACGTCGATGTACTGGCGAGCGAGAATTCTCACATCGCCCTTTCTGACGTTCGGCTCAATGAAGGGTTCGACGGTGGAAATGACATCGAGATCATTGTTGCGCAGCAAGTTCAGCATCTCGGGGAATGCTACCTGCCGAACGTTGAGATTGGCCGCGGCGGTTCCGCGGGAAGCGAGGTAGCGCCGAAGCATCAATTCTTCGATGTTGAGAATCGTATTCAGCCCGATTCGCGTTGACGGCTTCACGAGATCGCTGGGTGCTAAGCGCGAGGTCTTCGCAACAAGCAACGCATGATTCAAATAGTTTGGGCGTTCATAGCTTGCGCAACACACGCTTTTCAAGTAGTGCGGATCGTCCGGCCGAAGGCGCGAATCAAACATTGCCAGTGACACGACGTTCGTGAAGCCCACGTCCAGATCGCCGGACTGAACGGCTGGCAAGATCGTGGCGCCGCCCTTCATCGGTTGCAACTTCACGGTGAGCTGCTCTTCCTGGAAGAACTTCTTGGCAATCCCGACGTAGAGGTGAGCGCACTCCGCGATTGGCAGGTAACCGATCCGCAGTTCGCGCGGCGCAGGTCCAGCCGTGCCGGCCGCGGTCGTGGTCGAGACCTCCTTGGTTTTCGCGCATGTGAGCGACAACGCGACAAGACAGAGACCTAAAAACACGCTCGCAAGCGGTCGCTTAGGCATAACCATTCGTCTCCTTCCGAAGTTTTGGGACTCAATGAAGGAGTGACGGCGGAGCGGATTTCCCTACCCACCTGACAAAAATTCGTGAGTCGTGGCCGGCAACAGTGTATTTGGCGCACCACGTTCTGGGTTGATGACTACGTGCTCCGGCTTCCCGCTTCGGCCCAGAGTGTCGAGAACCTACGGTCGAGGGCTTTCGCATATTCGGCCGCGGACCATACCGTGTCGTCATCGTCACCAGCGCTCACGACCAGGTCGCCACACCCTGCAGGAAGAAACATAACGCGCGTAACGAGAGGATCCGGATAGAACCGGAAGAGGCGACACGACAGCGGTCTCGCACCATACACATCGCACCCGCCGTCTCGATTCAGAAACGCGCATAGTAGCCGAAGGGTCGTGAACTCGAGACCATTGATCTCGTTCTTGGGGATCTCGGTAAGGTGTTGTTGCCCGATATTGGAGCTGGCCTCTAGAACTGTAATTTCATCCTCCGTCAGGTACACCCAATCCAGGGGCTGGCTGCAACACTTGTTGGCGCACGAACTGCAGTTGGTCTTGATCCGCAGTTTTTCAAAGTCACGCACAACTACGTTCCCCTTTACCGGTTCGGCGTCTTCGTCTCCGCCGCATCAAGGGCTCGCCGTGAGCGCGCGTGTAGCGTTCCGTTCGCCAACTACGCGGCCATGATCCATTCGGATGTATCCCGTTCGACGTTCTATCCTTCTCGGATGACGCAAGGGCACGATGAGCTCCAGATCGGCGTGAGCCGGCCGCCGCTCCCGCTCGCCGACCTCCCGACACCGGAAGAGGTCTTCGGAGTTGCACGATTCAACACGTGGACGGTGATCCGTTACGTGCTCGGTCCGAGCATGATCGCTCTCGGAGTGGCGATCGGCAGCGGTGAGTGGCTCCTCGGTCCTCTCGGATTCGCCAGGTACGGCTTCATGGGACTGGGCTTCGTCGTCACCATGTCCGCCGTGCTCCAGACGTTCTACAACATCGAGAACGCCCGCTACACGATCGCGACCGGCGAGGTGCCGATCGTCGGCTTTGCACGCATGCCGCCGGGCCTGCGCCTGTGGATGCCGCTGACGTTCGTGATGATGTGCCTTGTGTGGTTGTGGGGCGGTTGGGCGGCGACGGCCGGACAAAGCATCTTCGCTCTCTTCGCCGGACGCACGTTCGATCGGACATCGGCGCAGGAGCTCCTTCAGGTCCGCATGATCGGCATCGCCTTGCTGTTCGTGTCGCTGACGCTTTACCTCTTCGGAAAGAGAATCGCGCGAACGATGGAACTGGTCGAGACCTTGACGCTGATCTTCATCCTTGTTTCCGTCGTGGTCCTGGCCATCGTCTTCGCTCCGGCAGCGCTGTGGGGCACGATGCTCGTCAGCGCTGTGACGCCCGCGGCTCCGCCTCGTGGAATCGACGCGACGGCACTCGGCGCCATCATCGGATTCACGGGCTCGGGCTCAGGAATGAATTTCATGCTGATCAACTACTACCGCGATCACGGCTACGGAATGGGTCACCGCGTCGGGTTCTTGTCCGGGTTGATCGGCGGGCAGAAGCAGGACGTTCTCCCTTCCGGCATCACATTTCGGGAGACGGACGCGAACAGCAGGACCTGGAGGCGCTGGTTTCGATTTCTCCTCATCGATCAATGGGCGGTTTTTTTCACGGGCGCGATGATCGGCATGTTCGTTCCGAGCGTTCTCGCGGTCGCGCTGGCCTCGACACCCGGGGCCGCGGAACCGACGACCGCAAACATGCCGGTATTCGTCGCGGCCGAGCTCGGAAAGACGGCTCCCTGGCTCTTCACCTTCACGCTGCTCCTGGGCGCGCTCCTTCTTTGGAAGACGCAGACGACGATTCTGGAGATGCTCGTCCGCAACATGACGGACATGTCGATGGCCATCAGCCCGCGCCTGCGCAGATGGATCGGGGACGATCCTCGTAAGTTCTATTACCTCGTGGCGGTATCGCTCGTCTTGATCATCAGCGTCCTGATCTTCCAGGCGTTGCCGACGCAATTGCTCCAAGTGTCCGCGAACATGACGAACCTCGCGGCGATGATCTATCCGATCGTTCTGATCTACTTGAACCGAAGGCTGCCGCGCCCGGCACGCGCGCCCTGGTGGTCGTACGCGGTTCTGATCGCGAACGTGCTCTTCTTCGGCTTCTTCTTCGTCAACTTTCTTGCAGTACAACTGACAGGTGCGCCGCTGGTCGCGTTTTGACAAACGAATCGCGATCCCGTCGCGAACCTCAGAAGTAGGCCAGTAGCCGTCCGCATGTGATGACTGCCGCCCACAGCATCAGCGAGGTCGCGCCGGCCAATTTCGCGGCGATCGGCGTGCCGGCGTCGCAATCCCATGCGTCGATCGTTCTGGCGGTATACCGATGGAAAACGAGCGCATTCATGCAGGCAAGCGCGATCAGCGCAAGCTTCAGCCGAAACACGCCGCTGGCTGCGAGCTCGGTCGCCTGAGTCGTGAAGAGCAGAAAGCCGGTGGGAACGATGAGCACCGCCAGGCTGCGGCGCGCCCACGGCAGGGCGTGTCGCGCGAGGGCCGTGACGCGAATCGAGCGTGAGACGCCGAGGAGGCGGAGGTCGAAAAGAAACGCGGCTCCGGCCAGCACAACGAAGCCGAGGATGTGAAGAGTTTCGATGGCCGGAAACAGCCACGCGCCATCGCGGATGCGAACCGCGAGCGGTGTGGCCTCCAGCCAGCGAAACCACGCCTCCATCAACGCAGCTCGATGGTCTTGCCGCCGATGGTGATTCGCTCTGCTCTCATCTCGTCGGCCTTCTCGCGATGTGGGTAGCCGACTACGGTTGCGGTGACACCGGCCTTGAGCGAATTGCGCGACAACCCCCGCCGCTCCATGCGCGAAGGCGGCGCGAGAATGACGGTCCAGACTCTCCCCTTTGCGCCACCGACATGCAGCTTCACGAACCCGTGCGGGTTCTCGTAGCCGGAAGACTGAATCACGCCGGTGAGATTGAGCGTCTTGCCGGCGTCGTATTCGCTCCAGCCGTGGTGCGCAAAGACTGAGCTTGCGATGAGAAGGAGGATGGTTGCCGACGCGAGGACGATCCTTCTGTTGCTCATCCCGCGATCCTACACCTCGGCGTGCCGTGATCGCCGCCGGGACCGACGAACATGATGTGACGAGTTGTTACTGACTGAACTCGTTCGTTGCGTGCCCAAGGCTAGGCCAACCAGCGCAGCCGGCCGTGCCGGCTAGTGCCGGTGAAAGGTCTTTGCCACGAGCTTCCAGCCGTCGTCGAAGCGGTACAGCGAGATGTAGTCGGTGAAGATCTGTTTCCCGTCGCGGAAGAGCGCGACCTTCGCCACGGCCGCCTTGCCGGAGCGATCGAGCACGGTGATGTCCGCCTTGAACTCCGGCTTCGCCGCATTCGTCTCCCGCGCCTTGGAGGCCGCCAGACGCTCGATCCAGGCGTCGCGCGTGAGCTGGGTGATGCCCTTGTCCGATTGGACGAACATCACGAAGGAGTCGTGCATCCCGGAGCGCATCAGCGCGGGGTCGCCGTCGATGTGCACGCCGTGGACGTAGGCGCTGTCGACGATGGCCACGATCGCGGCGTCTTCGGCGTCACCGGCCATGGCAGTCATCGCGGTCATCAGAAGTGCTAGCAGGGCGAGAAGGGATCGCTTCATGTCCTATCCTCCATTCATTTCTGAACCCGCAGCATAAGCGGCATCGGCCTGTCCGGCGCGGTGGTCGCGATCTCGCGGCTGAAGCGCAGCGTCGTCCCGTCGAGCGCCCATCCACCGTCGCTGCAGCGCGACGCGGTTTCGATCGCGTGCCCCTCGCGCACGCGCAGCGCGTTCGCCGTCGCCTCGCGCTCGGCGCGGTAGCGGAACGCGCGGCGCCAGACGGAGGTAAGGTCCGTCCCCAGCTCATTCATGCGCGCGTTCACGTCGCACCGCGTGGTGTTGAACATCTCTTCCGCGATCAGGCGATCGTGTTCGACCGAGTCGGCGAGCCACTTCGTCGGAAAAATCCGCGCGCCGTCCTCCCAGTAAGACGCCGTCTGATGCTGATACGCCTCGAGCAGCGGCCGCACGTTGTCGCGCTCCTGCAGCTCGCCGAGCCACGCCGGCGCGGGCAGCGGCATTTTCCAGGCGGCCGCGTTGACCATTCGCGCCATCGACAGCGCGGCCGTCTGCGCCATCACCTGCGGATGCCCGTCCAGTGAGCGCGCGAGCTTCCACACGGCGTGCAAGTCCTCCCATGCCGCGGGATCGTTTGCGCGCGCTTTCGCCAGCGCGCTCGCGACGAGCGCCCTCGCCACCGTCATCTGCACCGTGCGCCTCGCCGAATCGTCGTCGTCGCCGCCAATCCCTTCGCCGCGCGTCCAGACGATCGGTCCGCGCAGCAGCAACTCGCGGATCGCGGAGACGTCGGGGAGCGCCGGCGGCTCGCCGATGGTGAGCTCGCCCCGCGCGATCTCTCTCGCCACGAAATCGCCGACGGCCTCGTTCTTCGGCAACGCGTTGGCGAACGCCGTCAGCTTCACGGACGCGCCGTTCGCCTGCAGCGGCGGGAACCGAGCGGCGGCGGAGTCGATCGTTCCCATCCCTCCCGGCCACGGCCGAGCGGCCGAGGTGGCAACGGCGTCCGGGGCCCGGAACCAGGAGACTATCCAGGCGGCGAGGGCGATTGCGACTACGACGAGCAGCACTTTCTTCATCGTGGAACGCCCAAGGTTGCCATCAAATACCTGCATTCTATCCACGCCAAGGCGTTACGATTCGCGACATCCCATGTTCCGGATTCGTCCTGAACAGCTCGAGATCCTGACCGAGAGTGGGTTCGAAGGTCAGATCATCGATCATGTGCGCGAGTTTTTTCCTGAAGCCTGCGCAGACCTCGGAATGGAGCGGCTGTGGATCCTCGTGCGCGAGGCCATCAAACAGGCCAGGGCGCACGGTCTCGAGGAAGGTCCGCACATCTGCCTGTTCGTCGACCTGACCTTCATCTTCGGCCGCGATTTCGATTCGCAGCCCTGGGCCGAGGAGATCCTCGGCGATGCCTCGCTGGCCGTTCAGCGCGACGTGCAAATGTTGCGGCTCAAGCACGCCGCCTTCGATCGTCTCGACGCGATGGAGACTCATGCCTAGACGCGGCGGCAGGGCCGCGATCAACAACTCCAGTCACGTCAGCCGCTCGACCGTCGGGTCGTGCGGTCCGATGGAACTGGTTCCGCGGGTCACGCTCACCGAGGCAACGACTTTCATGGTCGGCGGTCGATTCACGAAGAGGATTCCTTTCACGGCGACGCTGACGCCGAGCCGATTCGCAGGACGCGTCGTGCTGACCTGGAATGACGCCGAGGTGAAAGTCTTCCCGCTGGCTCGCGGCGGTCGAGAGCTGACCTCGGGCCATGATCTCGCCGCCACCTATTGGAAAAACTCGACGTCGCTTTATGCGGAGCCGGTTGCGGCATCAGCGGCGGCCATCACCTTGAGCCTTCCCGCGCCAGGCGACGGGAACACGGTCGTTGCGACGAACGCCGCGGCCACCCTCACCATCGTGGACATCGGTCTCTCGATCAAAGCGGAAGACGGGTTGGCGGCGGCCGCGACGACCGTCGTCAAGACCAATCGACGGAAATTCAAAGCGATGCTTACGCGCACGGGCAACGGCGAGGCGTTCCAGTGGACGCGCTCCGCCGGCGCCGGTCTCTTCGATCACCTGCAGAACAGGGCCGAGGTCACGGTCACACCGAAGAACGGCGGCGCGGCCGAAGTCTCGGTCACCGCGACGATTCTCGGCAGACAGGTGACCGCCGCGCACCAGTTCACGATCGCCGAGTGCGCGATTCTCGACGGCGACGGCGTCAAGACCGCGCCCGGGTCCATCCTTCGTGGGGTCAAGCACGACTACAAGGCCGTCACGACGCCGTCCGGCGCGGGTGGAGCATTCGCCTGGACGGTCGAAGGCGGCAACATCACAACCGGCGCGTCGACCACTGCTGCTGTCGTCGAGGTGACCGGCAACAACAACGGCGGAGGCCAGAAACTCAAGCTCGCGTATTCGCTCGGTGGCCAGACGCAGAACGTCGAACATCCGCTGGCCGTCGCCGACATCGCGCTGGTGAAGCCCGTGGTCGCGGTTCAACTCGACCGCACGAACGGCAGCACCGCCGTCCTGAAGTCCAATGCACCGGGGAATGCCGGACATGCGTGGGCGATCACCGCGAACGGCACGGAGGCGGAGGCCGAAGGCGCCACGAACGAAGCATCGTTGAACGTGAAGGCGACGAAGACGGGAGTGGCGGGCGGGACCCTCACCTACACGCCGCTGAACCAGGCTGCGCAGACGTTGGAAGGCGCGGCCGTCTTCGTCGACGCATGGCTGAAAAGCTTCACGCCGGAAAATGGGACGAAGGTCGATCTCACCACCTCGTCCGCCGCGACAGACAAGAAGGCCGAGGTCCTGCTGGGTCTCACCAACGATCCCGCGGCCTGGAAGCTCGGGCACGTTCTCATCGAGGCGGAAGGAGCTCCGGCGTCGATCGATACGTGCGGCGTGCAATCGACCGGAACGTATGCCTGGAAGCCGTCGACGCACGTGATCGCAGCGGCGGCGCAACCATCGGGTGAGCATGGCGCGGCCAAGCCCGCGATTCTGATGACGGCGCTTCCTGCGGCCAATGGCACGGGCCCCTCCGACGCGGCCGATCAGGACGTGGAGGTCACGTACAAGCTTCACGATCTGGAAGTGAAGGACAAGCTCGTCGTTTGCATCCGCACCGTCGGTTGCTCGTGCGTGAAGTGGCGTCGGAAAGGAGCGAGCGTCACCGCGGCCGACAGGCCGTTGATTTGCGGACACGGAACCACAGAGCAGCGGAGCGCGTTCACGAACACCCTCGCGCCTTCCGGCGGCATATCCGACATTGCTGCAGGTGGACACCAGCATGGAGGACGCTGCCTCCGCTGCTCGGTCGCTGGACGCAATCGGCCGAGAACCGTCTACCACTACGTCAATCTGACGACAGCCGTCCTCGCGGAAGCGCGTGCCCTGGCCAAGGAGATCTGCACCTTCGAGAACAACAATAGCGGGCCCCGGAGCTATACCAATTCCCAGACGCGAGCGACGCAGACGCTCCTGACCGCTCAGTTGAAGAGGTATCTCCGGATCGTTCGCGAGCCCAAGATGCTCGGCGTCATGCGCGGCACTGGCGCCCGCGGGACGCGATGGCTTTACGCGGTCTCCGGCAATTGGTGGGACGCGGACGGGGATTGGTGTGCACCGATCAATGCAGGATGGAGAGATACCGATACGCGGCGGACGATTCGGAACTATGCCGGCAACGACGAGCAGTACGTCAACAATAGCGCACCGTTCAACACCCGTGCGATGACGGCCCGCTTCGGGAAGCTCGGCATCTGTGCGGCGCCGAAGTTGTTGAATGCCGCCCGTGTGGCGGGGTTGGTGGATCTCGAGCTTGCGGAGGTCTGGCTGGACCTCGATAACCCTTCGTCCAACGCCGACGACCCACAGGAAATCGGCTCGTGCGAACAGTGCCGCCGCATCCTCGGCCGCATGTTGTGCGAGGTTGGAGGCTGAATGACGATCGAGCGCTGCATCGAGTTCTGTCAGCTTCTCGAGCCGGCGTTTGCCACTCTTCTGCGCGGCTCTCCTCCCGAAGACATCGACGCGCTGGAAGACGCGGCCGGCCGTCCGCTCAGTCTCATGCATCGCCGTTTTCTCGAGGTCATGGGCGAGGACTCGGGCTCGCTGGACCTCGGGGACTACTCGGTCTCGCCGCGTCATCTCCTCGCGAAACGCGGCGATGCGATGGCGAACCTCGCCGAAGGCACCGAGCTCTTTGCGATCCCCACGCTCAATGATGAAGGCGACATCCTCCTTCGCGCCGGCACCGGCGGAGACCTGGCCGTGGTGCGGCGCGTCTCGGACTACGAGGAACACGTCGCCGGCTCACTCGAGGAGCTCCTTTGTCTGCCGATGCTCAACGCACGATACGTCGCGCTTCAGCCGCTGCAGGCGGCGTTCACGCAGCGCGAGCTTCGTGACGGCGCGCTCGCCGACTGCCGCCGGATCGCAGAGCTGTTCGGGTTCGAGACCTACTGGTTCTCGAACGCGATCACGTGGGCCGCGCGGCGACGATCGCTCGTCCTCGTCGCGAAACAACCACCGGGCCTGTATTTCTCGGCCGGAATCGCCGGACGCGAGGAATTCGAGCACGGCGTGATTGCGCGAACGCTCGAGCGGGAGCTCGATCTTCAGCCGTATCAGTGAGGTCGGTGGCGCATCATCCGCGGCGTCTCGCGTAGTACGCGCGCGCTTTCGCGCGGCTGCCGCACACGAGCATGTCGCACCAGCGGCGGTTGTGGCGGCGGCTGAGGTCGAGAAAAAGCGTCGATCTCACGTTGTCGCGCGGCGTGCAGCGGGCGCGCGTCGTCGATGAGCGCGGTCTGGCCCTCGCCAACGCCGCGTTGTTCACCGCCTGCGACGGCCACGTGAAATCGACGTCGGTCACAGGCGCGGAAGGCCGCGGCAGCGTTGCATTGCCAGGCTCCGGCTCGGGCGCGGTATACGCGATTCCGAAGAAGGCTCGATCGGCGTCGCACGTGTCGACGGACCTAACAGCCTCGTCGTCCGCGTTCCCGCGGGATCTTCGTCATTGAAGCTGGCGTTGAAGTCGGAAGGCGGCGATGCGTTCTCCGATCTCTGGCTGCTGATGCGCATCGACGGCATGGTCGTCCCGCCCGCGATCGCGCGTCAGCTGGCGACGCGCGGCCTTCTCGTCACGAATGCCGAGGGGCGCGTCTCGCTCGAGCATATCCCGCCCGGTACATACGAGTTCTGGTGATCTACGAGATGGCTGCGAGCTTCGAGGCGCCGATCTCCGTGAGAGTGCTGACCGGAGAGAATGATGCGACGGTGAAATTCAAGGCGCGGCGGTAGCGGCCACCGCCATCTCCACCCGGTTGCGGCCGTTCTCCTTCGAGCGATAGAGGAGTGAGTCCGCCATGGCGATGGCGGCGCTCACGTCGTATTCGTTCGTGAGCCAGACGCCGAGGCTGATCGTGACTCGCAGGGCGTCAGCGATGGCGGTGAGCTCGAGCCGCTCGACCGCGGTGCGGAGTCGTTCTGCGATGTCGGTCGCCTGCGCGCTGGTGGCTGGATGAACCACGATGAGGAACTCCTCACCGCCAATGCGGCCGATCTGATCGGCCGGGCGTAGCGTGAGCCGACAGGTGCGCGCGACCGTTTTCAGCACCTCGTCTCCAGCCGCGTGTCCGTAGGTGTCATTGATGCGTTTGAATCCGTCGATGTCCAGAATGATCACGGCCACGGAATGGCCGTCGCGTTTCGCCGCGGCGAAGGTCGTTTCCGTTACGGCCAGGATGTGCCTGCGGTTCGGGAGCCGCGTGAGCTCATCGGTCATGGCCATCGCGCGCTGCCTCCGCGTGTTCGCCAGTTGCCGCCAGAAGAGAACGGCGAGGGCAATCGCCAGTAGTGCGGTCAGCGCGATCACGGCGCGCTGCAGCTTCTGATTGCGTTGCGCCTCGCGCAGAGCGGCGGCGCGGAGCGTGTTCTCGCGTGCGAGCGCGCGGTTCTCCTGCTCTTTCTTTTCGGTGTCGAATTCCACGCGCAGCCGCGACGACAGCTCGTCGCGCCGGGAGGCTGCGAGCTCCTGTCCGAGCGCTGCGTTGCGCTTGCGAAACTCGTAGGCATTCCACCAGTCGCCGAGCTGCTCGTAGACCAGCGCGGCCTCTTCGGTGTTCTTCTCCAGGAATCGTGTGTTGTTCTCTCTTTCGTAGTACCGGCGCGCCACTGCGAGATCCTGCAGCGCCTTGTCGGCGAGGCCGAGCCTGCGGTACGCGCTCCCGCGAAACTGCTTGACGAACGCCACGTTCCCCGAGTCGCGCTCCTTTTCGTAGAAGGCGAGGGCGGCGTCGAAGTAGGACAGCGCCTCCTTTGCGCGACCCTGCTTCATGAGCGCCGAGCCGAGCGAGCGTTGGGTGTACGCAATGTCGCCGGGTCTCTGTAACTTTTCAAATGCGCCAAGCGCGCGGCGGTAGTGAAACTCCGCAGCCGCATAGTTTCCTTGCGTCTCCAACGTGCTTGCGATGTTGTAGAGCGTGTCCGCGACGTCGATAGGCAGCCCATGCTTCTCGTACTCGACGACGAGTTGCTTGTAATACTCGATCGCGCGGTCGTACTGTGCGACCTTGGCGTCCGCGTAGACGTGCGCAATGAGAGCCAGCGTGTCGAGCCGCCCCTTTTCGTCTCCGAGCCGCGTGTTGATGCGATAGGCCGCCTGAGCATTCGTCAGCGCATCGGCCATGGCGCCGCGGGTGTATTGAAGAAAGCCGAGCTCCTCGAGCGCTTCGGCTTCGACGGTCCCTTCCCTGGCTTGTCTGGCCAATGTCACGGCAGTCGTGTAATCGCGTTCTGCTTGTGTGGCGTTTCCTTCGGACTGAAGCGCGTTTGCTCTGCAGACGATGAGCTTCGCTTTCAGGACGACGCTCTTCGCGCGCTCGGCAGCCGGCAGGCCGATCGCGAGCGCACGATACGCGGCCGGTGGTGCCGCCCACTTGCATTCGAGCAGTTGCGCTTGTGCGATCAGGAGAGGGTCGCCAGACTCCGGAAGCGCGCGATGGACGGCGTCGAGCATCTCTCGCGACTTCGGCTCGTCCGTCGCGTGGATCCGCTCCGCTTCCGCGAGCATCTTCGTCAGTTCGCGCGAGTCCACCCTTGCCGCAAGGCTGAAGAAGCACACGAAGAGGGCGAACGGAAGGAAACGCGCGGATCTCACCGAGAGGGCAGTTTCTCACGACTCTCTGCCGCCTCGCGAGATTGCTAACGAGCGCTCTGTCTCGCGTAATACGCGCGCGCTTTCGCGCGGCTGCCGCACACGAGCATGTCGCACCAGCGGCGATTGTGGCGGCGGCTGCGGTCGAGAAAAAGCCAGAGACAACGATCGTTCGCGCAGCGGCGAATGGAGCCGGCGTCTTCGCTGGTCCACAGTTGCGCCGCCTCCCACGCCAGCCACCAGAGCGGCGCCTCCGGGTGATTCGGATCGCGCAGCGCCCATGTTCCCCGACGCACGGTCAGTTGTCCGAGCGCCGGCGCGAGGATCGCGTTCAGCGCATCTTCATCGCCGCGCTTCCCTTCCGCGCGCGCGAAAAACATCGTCTGCAGCGCCGCGCGCAGTTTCAGCACTTTGCGAAATACGCGAGCATCGCGGCCGCGCCCGAGAGGCAGTCCCGCCGCGCGGCACCAGGCCAGGAAATCGTCGTAGTCGCGCAGCCGCTCCTCGCCGCCGTTGCCCCAACTGACCGTGTTGATGAAATCGAGCGGCCGCGCGCCGGCTATGAGCTCGAACCTGCTCATCGGTGCTCGCGGAAGAACTCGCACACGTCATTGGCGAGCAGCTCCGGCTCCTCGAAGGCCGCGAAGTGTCCGCCGCGCGGCATCTCCGTCCAGCGGACGACATTGCACGAGCGCTCAGCGTATTCGCGCGGCGGATGATCGATGTCGGCGGGGAACATCGCGAACGCGCACGGCACGTGCGCGCGATCGTCCGGACGAGGCTCGGGATACGAATGCTCGCGATCGAAATAGAGGCGGACCGACGAGTTGATCGTCTCGGTCACCCAGTACAACGTCACGTTCGTCAGCAGTTCGTCTTTCGTGAAGCGCGTTTCAACGTCGCCGCCGCAGTCGCTCCACGAACGAAACTTCTCGACGATCCACGCCGCCAGTCCGGCGGGCGAGTCGTTGAGCGCATAGCCGAGCGTCTGCGGCTTCGTCGCCTGCAGATAGTCGTACGCACCTTCGCGCCGCATCCAGTCCTCCTCCTCGGCGCGGAATCGCTCCTCAGCGGCCGTCAACGGAGCGGAGCCGGGGCCGAGATACGGTCGCGGGGCATCGGAGAGATGAATGGCGGCGACGTGCTCGGCGTGGTCTCTTCCGAGGAGGAAGGTCATCGTCGCGCCGATGTCGGCGCCGCGCGCGACGAAGCGGCGATAGCCGAGGACGTCGACCATCAGCTTGGCCCACAGCTGGGCGGTGCGCGCGCGCGACATCAGCCTCGAGGGGCGATCGGAATAGCCGCAGCCCGGTAACGATGGAACCACGACGTCGAAGCCCTGCGCGGTGAGCAGCGGAATGATCTTCGTCATCTCCACGAACGAGCTCGGCCAGCCGTGCGTGATGATCAGCGGCAGCACGTTCGGCTCGCGGCTGCGCTCGTGGATGAAGTGGACGCCGAAGCCGTCGACGTTCGCGCGGAAATGCGCGAAGCGATGCAGCGCCCGCTCCTGCGCAAGCCAGTCGAAGTGATCGATCCAGTAGCGTACGAGCTCGCGCAGGTACTGTCCGTCGGTGCCGTGCAACCATGGCTCGGCGTCGGGATCATCCGGCCAGCGCGTACGGCGAAGACGGTCGCGCAGTTCGTCGATGGCGGCGTCGGATGTGTTACCGGTAAACGACTCCATAACGGTGAGAACGATAACACTGTAAGGGGTGCGGGCTTTCAGCCCGCACATAGTCGCGCGGGCTGAAA
>DASYGV010000042.1:0-3235 GCA_035999335.1 Thermoanaerobaculia bacterium
CTTGTCCGCATGATCGTCGACCCCAATCCAGTTGGTAACATTCTTCATGACCCGCTCCTCCTGTATGTGGCTCTGCACTCACGTCACGTGGTGTAACCCACGAATGTACGCGAGTGAGCGGGTCACTCCATTCTGTCTAGAATCGCGTCGCGATGTACGCGCGCAGCATCACATCGCTTGATTCGAAACGACTTCGCACCGCGATGACGATGACGCGCCTGACGCGACACAGCCGACTGCAGTTCGGGCGCATCAGCCATGCGCGCTCCGCGCGTGGCGACATTTCGCGCAACCCGTCCGCCATCGCCCCGTTCACGAACCACGGCCGCTCGGCGGCCACCGCGTTCATCACGCCTTCCGGCGGCGGCGGCAGGCTCTTCCCCTTCCGGATCGCCTGATCGAGCGCGTAATACTCCGGCGAGAGAATCGCCCACGCGGCGAGTCCGCCGATCACGACGTTGAGGATGATGACGATCGCGATGATCTTCGAGGCACGGGTGCGGTTCACGCCGCGCAGCGTAATCTGATTCCGGCGTTCACGGGCATACGATTTGCCCACGCATTCCTGTGGATGAATCCATGACGAAAACAGCGCTCGCAACAGAACTGCTCGATCTCGAGAAACAGTACTGGCAGGCATTGAAAAAGAGAAGGACACTGACGCGGCCATGCGGCTCACGGACGACGATTGCATCGTCACCGGGGCTCAGGGTGTGGCGCGGATCAGCAGACAGGCCCTCGGGGACATGTTGAAGAACGCTCCCTACACATTGCACGACTTCGAACTGAAGGGTGAGCAGGTTCAACAGCTCAAGGACGACGTCGCCATCCTCGCCTACACGGTTCATGAGGAACTGACGGTCGACGGCAAACCGGTGAAGCTCGACGCCGCGGACACTTCGACGTGGATTCGGCGCGACGGCCGCTGGCGTTGCGCCCTCCACACCGAGGCCATTGCGGGCGATCCGTTCGGACGGGACCGGCGTACTTGACGCGCGGTGCCCCGCGACGCGTCATGGCTCACTAAGCGAACTTCTGCACAACGACACATGAGTCGGTGACGAGGCGTCGTCGCGGCATGCGTGCGGCGCGAGGAGCTGACGGTTGTAGACCACGGCCGGCGTCGTCTCGCGGGACAGTTGCTCGAGCATCTCCGCGTGCCATCGATCGTAGTTCAGGAGCATCGCGGCATAAACCCTTCGCGTCTGCTCGTCCGTCGCCGCATCGTGCGCCTGCTGGATTTCGGCTTTTGTGAAATCGAGGCCGGCCGCGGTCCAGCGTTCGGAGCGCTCCAGTCGCGCGCGAATCTCGCGCGCCGCGGTCTCCGAGCCGCTCGCCGCGAACACCTGCTCTTTCACCCACGCATATTCGTCTGCGCTGAAGCCGACCTCGCTCGCGGCGCTCATCTCCTCGGCGTGCGCGTTGACCTTCTCCTGCACGTCGACGTATCCCATGATCTGTTCGGGCGTCAGCCGGCCATCCGCGGGCGGCACGAACGGCCGACCGGCCACACCCGGGCGGTCGCGCAGACCGACCGCCTCATCCGAGAGCTTGGGAAGAGGAGCCTCGCGGTATTTGCACGCAGACACGAGCACAAGACCGAGGAGTAACAGGAGGATTCGCATGCTTTTCAATCGTCCTTGGCGTGGAGCAGTTGGACATCATTCGCTTCGTATCCGGTCTCGTCAATGACGGACGCTCGAACGAGCTCCACGCCCGCCAGACTCGGACTGCAATCGTCAAGAGGTTCGAACGCGATCGAGAGAGGCTTGGGCGCGTCTCTGGGCGACTGCGATGGTCAAGACGAGCAACGCGGCGCCGAGCAAGGCTCGCATAGAATCAGCGAGATGATGTGTCCGCGCAGAGAGGTCCCGAGAAGTTAGGTGTCCGCGCTACTTCGCCACACGAAGGCGGCGCTTTCGAACCGCCGCTGTGGGGCGCTCAGCAACCATTCTGACCGCTTGCATGAGGTATTCGAGCCCTCCTACGCCAAAGAGGTCGACCCACTGCAGGTTCCGTAAAGACTCTGGTGGTTCAACATCCTCCAGACGGACAGGGATCACAAACGTATCGCCGACTGCTCTTCTCTCCATACGCTGCAGCGCCATTCGCAATTCCTTCTGCACAAAGCCTTCGCGTCCAACGGAAGAATGGGACAAGAAGACCAACACGAGATCGGATTCATCGATAGCCTGCTCGATCGCTTTGGTCCAGAGCTGACCAGGCAGCAGATTCTGCACATCTAGCCAAGGTCTAAAACCTGCTGCCGCAAGCGCATGATACACAGGCAAGACTTGCTCGACGTCGTCCCGCGCTGCACTCAAAAAAATCTGAAGCGCGTGAGGTGACTCTACACGTGGGGTGGAAGCAGCGACATGCTTCCGCACGCGAGCCTTCGGAGCGGTGATGTCGAGTATCTGGCGAAGCAGGTGCTCTCGTACGAATCGCTCGAAGTCCAGCGGCTCAACGTACTGCCAGAAGAGAACGCCGGCGTCCTCAAGTTTCTTGCGGAATTCGACGACACGGGTAAATTGCTCAAGATCGCCAAGATCCGTGGTGTAGAACGGTGCGGTCCGAAAGTAAAACATAATCTTGGGTCGGCCAAATCGCCTGAAGGAATCGTAAGCCCGCTCAAACTCCTCACCGGTACCTGATTCGGCGCGTCGAGTCGGAGTTCCAAAACGGCGCCACATGAAGCCGACGAATACATCGTATTCGCCGATCATTCGATTGATGAGGGCCTGTGCATCGTCATCGACATCGGGCCACGCGTGCGTTTCCCAACGCACGGCCTCCAGCTCCACATCGCGTATGCTGCCGACGATCCTACGGAGTTCTTCGACAACAATCGTAACGATGTCGCGTTCTTCCGCGACGTCAGATGGTGATGCAACGAAAACTTTCAGCCGCTTCATTGAGTTCAGCGGGAATCGTATCCCATCTTGCGCACATAGACCGAACCCTTCGTCGGCCTATCGGATCTCCACGCCAACGCGGCCGGGGCCCGCGTGCCGAAGCCCGGAGCAGCGCGGCGGTTGCCGACGAGGAGTTGCGAAGCCACGACTCCCGAATTGCAATCGAACGTAACGCCGTCCCGCTAGTGTGGTGTGTCATTCAGATGCCGACATGCAACGGCGCGGCTTTCCCCGGGGGACGCATTCCTTAGCCTCATCTGCATGTCACCCCACGTGCGACCCAGGACACTAGCGATGATGCAGCCGACTTGGCCGACGGC
>DASYGV010000096.1:0-34155 GCA_035999335.1 Thermoanaerobaculia bacterium
TCACCGACATCCTCCGCATCGCCGCCGCGGACGTTCCCGACGCGGTCGCGACGACGTTCCTCGGCGCGAACCTGACCTACGGCGAGATCAAGCGCCGCGCCGACAAGTTCGCGACCGCGCTGCATCGCATGGGCGTCGTGAAGGGCGATCGCATCGGGATCATGCTGCCGAACTGTCCGCAGTACCTGGTCGCGACCTTCGCCATCCTTCGCCTCGGCGGGATCGTCGTGAACGTGAATCCGCTCTACACGCCGCGCGAGATCGCGGTCGTGGCGAACGACTCCGGGATGCGCATGCTCGTCGTGCTCGATGTTCTCGCGCCCGCCGCGCAGTCAGCAGTCGAGAAACTGGTCGTGACCTCGTTCGGTGCGCAAGGCTCGTTCGAGGAGCTGATCGCGAGCGTCGACATCCCGGAGCTCCCGCGCATGACCGTCGATCCCGAGAACGACGTCGCCGTGTTGCAGTACACGGGCGGAACGACCGGCACGCCGAAGGGCGCGATGCTCACGCACTACAACATCTTCTCGAACGTCATCCAGTCGACGACGCTGCACATCCCGTCGCTGCGCCGCGGCGACGAGCGATATCTGCTGGTTATCCCGTTTTTTCACATCTACGGATTCACCGTCGGCCTCATGGCAGGCACCTGGCTCGGCGCGCAGCAGATCCTCATCCCGAAGTACGACGTCGAGATGCTGCTCGCCGCCGTGCGCGAACATCGGCCGACCTATTTCCCCGGAGTTCCGACGCTCTTCATCTCGCTTCTCAATCATCCGAAGGCGCGCGAGTCCGGCCTCGACCGGATCCGCGCGTTCAACAGCGGTTCCGCACCGCTGCCGCTGGAAGTGCTCGACGCGTTCGAGAACCTCACCGGCGGCATGCTCAGCGAAGGCTACGGTTTGTCCGAGGCATCACCGGTGACGCACACCAGCCCGACGCTTTCGATTCGCAAGGTGGGCAGCGTCGGAATCCCGCTGCCGGACACCGATCAAAAGCTCGTCGACCTCGAGACAGGGCTGACGGAAGTGAAGCCGGGCGAGCAGGGGGAGTTGTGCATCGCCGGTCCGCAGGTGATGAAGGGCTACTGGAATCGTCCCGACGAGACCGCGACCACGCTGCGCGCGGACGAACATGGACGCATCTGGCTGTACACCGGCGACGTCGCGACGATCGACGAGGATGGCTTCACGTACATCGTGCAGCGCAAGAAAGACATGATCATCGTGTCCGGCTTCAACGTGTATCCGGGCGAAGTCGAGGGCGTGCTCTTCACGCATCCCGCTGTGATGGAGGCCGCGGTGATCGGTGTCCCCGATTCGTATCGCGGGGAAGTGGTGAAGGCGTTCGTGGTCCTCAAGCCCGGCACGCCCGCGACGGTGGACGATCTGCGCCAGCACTGCGTCGCGAACCTCGCTGAATTCAAGAGGCCCGTGCAGATCGAGATTCGTGAGAGTCTCCCAAAATCCGCGGTCGGGAAAGTGCTGCGGAGAGTTCTCAGGGAAGAAGTCGGAACGCAGTAGCAAGAAATGGTGCTGAGTGCTGGGTGCTGAGTGCTGAGAGGGCGGTGGGACTCAGCACTCAGCACTCAGCACTGCGCGCAGCCGGAGGAGATCCTTCGCCGTCTGCGCGGCTTCAGGATGACAGAGGAGAGCGGACCGAATGAGTCATACCATCACCCGCGCCGCCGTGATCGGCGCCGGAACCATGGGCGGCGGGATTGCCGCGCATTTCGCGAACGCCGGGATCGCGGTCTACCTGATGGACATCGAGCCGAAGGGCGTGCTCGATCGCCTGAAGAAGCACAAGCCGCCGATGTTCTTCACGCCCGAGACCTCTGACCTCGTCACGGTCGGCGGTCTGAGCGACGAATGGATCGGCGAGGCCGACTGGATCGTCGAAGCGATCTTCGAGAACATGGACGCGAAACGCGATCTCGTCGCGCGCCTCGACCGCGCGCGCAAGCCCGACGCGATCATCACCAGCAACACGTCGGGCCTGCCGATTGCGCAGGTCGCGCAGAACGCGTCGGCTGACTTCAAGTCGCGCTTCCTCGGCACGCACTTTTTCAATCCTCCGCGCTACATGAAGCTCCTGGAGGTGATCCCCACGGCGGATACGAATCCGGAGATCACCGAGTTCGTGCGCGACTTCGCCGAGCAGCGCCTCGGCAAATCGGTCGTCTTCTGCAAGGACACGCCGAACTTCATCGCCAACCGGCTGATCTCGATCGGCGGTACGTCGCTCTCCGACTTCGCGCTCGAGCACGGCTACACCGTCGAGGAAGTCGACGCGATCGCCGGCCCGATCATCGGCCGTCCGAAGACAGCCGCATTCCGTCTGCAGGACCTGGTCGGCCTCGACGTCGCGAGCAACGTCGCAACGAACCTCTACGGCCTCATCCCCGATGACGAATCGCGCGATGTGCTCAAGTCTCCGCGCGTCGAAGCGCTCCGCAAGAGTCAGATGGAACGCGGCCGCCTCGGCGACAAGACCGGGCAGGGTTTCTACAAGAAAGACAAGAAGAACATCCAGACGCTCGATCTCAACACGGGCGAATACCGCGAGCGCATCGAGCCCGACATCCCGTCGCTCGCGGAGGCGTCGAAGATCAAGAGCCTGCCGAAGCGTCTCGCATTCGTGCTGCAGCAGGACGACAAAGCCGGCGCGCTCGCGCGGCACATCGTTTACGGTTCTCTCGGCTACGCGTCGCGTCGCGTGCCGGAGATCAGCGACGACCTGGTGAGCATCGACCGCGCCGTGCGCTGGGGCTTCTCCCATGACCTCGGACCGTTCGAGCTCTGGGACGCCCTCGGCTTGAAAGCGACCGCGGACGCGATGGAGGCGCACGGCGTCACCATCGCGCCGTGGGTGCGCGAGATGCTCGCCGACGGAAAGGAGAGCTTCTATCGAGACGGATTCGTCTACGACCCGGGCTCGCGGATGTACAACCACGTGCCGCGCGATCCGAAACAGGTCTCTCTCCGCGAAGGCCAGGTGGTCAAGGAGAACAAGGGCGCGAGCCTGATCGACATCGGCGATGGCGTGCTCTGTCTCGAGTTCCACACGAAGATGAACACGCTCGACGAGGACATCCGCGCGATGACCGTCGCGGCGGTCGATGAAGTCGAGAGCGGCGACTGGAAGGGCCTCGTCATCGGCAACGAAGGCGCGGACTTCTGCGTCGGCGCGAATCTCAGCGCAATCGGCGATGTGGAGACCGCGGTGAAAGGAACACAGGACGCATTGATGAAAGTGCGCTTCTGTGCGAAGCCCGTGGTCACCGCGCCGTTCGGCCGCACGCTCGGCGGTGGAGTGGAAGTCGCGATGGCTGGCGCACGCATCGTCGCCGCGAGCGAGACCTACATGGGCCTCGTCGAAGTCGGCGTCGGCCTGATCCCCGGCGCAGGCGGTTGCAAAGAGATGGTGCGCCGCGTCGTGTCGCACGCGATGAAGCACACGCCCGGCGCCGATCCTCTGCCGCACGTGCAGAAGGTGCTGGAGACCGTCGGCGCCGCGAAGGTCTCGTCCAGTGCGGAGGAAGCGCGCTCGTTCGGATTCCTGTCGGAGAGCGATCGGGTGGTGATGAATCGCGATCACCTCTTGCACGAAGCAAAAGCCGAGGTGCTCGCGATGAGCGCCGCCGGGTACACGCCGCCCGTGCGCGAGCCGAGTTGCTACGCCGCGGGACGCAACGTGTTTGCGGGGTTGAAGGCCGGGATCTACGTACTACAGCAGGGCGGCTACATGAGCGAATACGATGCGTTCATCAGCGGCCGCCTCGCACACGTGCTCTGCGGCGGAGCGCTGACGAGCGGACAGTGGGTCGATGAGCAATATCTCCTCGACCTCGAGCGCGCGGCGTTCGTCGAGCTCGCGAAGCAGCCGAAGACGCACGAGCGGATTCAGCACATGCTCGCAACAGGGAAGCCCCTGAGGAATTGAGAAAAGTGCTGGGTGCTGAGTGCTGAGTGCTGAGTCCCACCCACCCGGGCGGGCGGGTACTCAGCACCCAGCACTCAGCACTCAGCACTGCGAACGAAGATGACCCTTCACAAACACGAACGCGCCCAGATGTCCGGCCTCGAATACATGCGCCGCGTCGCGCATGGGGAATTCGAGGGCGCTCCGATGGTGCGTCACCTCGGCATGCGCATGACCGAAGTCGAGGAGGGCCGCTGCACGATCGTCATCGACGAGGTCCGGCGCGAGCACGAAAACGGCCTCGGCATCGCGCACGGCGGCCTCGCCGCGACCCTGCTCGACACCGCGCTCAGCTGCGCGGTCAACACCGTCATGCCCGCCGGAAAAATCTTCACCACTCTCGAGATGAAGATCAATTACATCCGCGCGATCCGTGCGGGCGACGCGCCGCTCACGTGCGTCGGCCACGTCGTTCACGCCGGCAGCAAGACCGCGACCGCCGAGGGACGCGTCGTCGACTCGAACGGGAAACTGTTCGCGCACGGAACCGTCACCTGCATCCTTTTCCGAGACACGACAGGAGAAAACCAATGAACGAAGCCGTCATCGTCGCCGGACTGCGCACCGCGGTCGGCAAAGCGCCGAAAGGCTCGCTGCGCACCACCCGTCCGGACGATCTCGCCGCGGAGGTGATCCACGCACTGCTGGCGAAGACGCCGCAGCTCCAGGCCGATCAGGTCGACGACGTGATCATCGGATGTGCGACGCCCGAGGGAGAGTCGGGAACGAACGTCGCGCGCATTGCCGCGTTGCGCGCGGGACTGCCGGACAGCGTGCCCGCTGTCACCGTCAATCGCTTTTGCTCCTCGGGATCGCAGACGATCGCGCACGCAGCGGAGCGGATCATGGCCGGCATGGCCGATCAGATCATTGCCGGCGGCACCGAGTCGATGTCGATGGTGCGTGGCTCGAACAAGTTCCGCCCGAACCCGACGCTGATCGACGAGCGCCCGCAGGTGTACCTCAGCATGGGGCTGACCGCGGAGAACGTCGCGCGGAAGTACAACGTCTCGCGCGAAGACGCCGACGCGTTTGCGTTGCGTAGTCATCAGCGCGCGCTCGCGGCAATGGCCGAGGGGAAGTTTGCTGACGACGGCATCGCGCCGATCGAAGTCGAGATCGTCGACGTGAACGAGACCAAGCGCTTCACGTTCGACAAGGACGAAGGGCCGCGCGCGGATACGACTTCCGAGGCGCTCGCGAAACTGAAGCCGGTGTTCCACGCGAAGGGCGTCGTCACCGCCGGCAACTCGAGCCAGACTTCGGACGGTGCGGCCGCGGTGGTGGTGATGTCGCGCAAGAAAGCGGACGAGCTTGGACTGAAGCCGCTTGCGCGCTTCGTATCGTTTGCGGTCGGCGGAGTTCCGCCGGAGATCATGGGCATGGGCCCGGTGGTCGCGGTGCCGAAGGCGCTCAAGCTCGCGGGACTGAAGCTCGAAGACATCGACCTCATCGAATTGAACGAGGCGTTTTCGTGTCAGGCGCTCGCGGTGATGCGCGAGCTGGGGATGGATCCGGATCGCGTCAATGTGAATGGTGGCGCGGTCGCGTTGGGTCATCCCCTCGGCGCCTCGGGCGCGAAGCTGACGGTGCAACTCCTCGGCGAGATGCGCCGCCGCGGCTCGCGCTACGGAATGGTGACGATGTGCGTGGGCGGGGGACAGGGAGCCGCGACGATTTTCGAAAGGATGTAAGGCTGTCATCCTGAGCTGCGTAGACAGCGAAGGACCTCCTGCCGAAGCACGCGACGCGTTCAAATCAGGGGGTCCTTCGCCGTCTACGCGGCTCAGGATGACAGTGAGACACGCATGAGATTTGCGGACAAAATCGTCTGGATCACCGGCGCGTCCTCCGGCATCGGCGAGGCGCTTGCGGTCGCGTGGAGCCGCGAAGGCGCGACGCTCGTGCTCTCCGCGCGCAACGCCGCGGAGCTCGAGCGTGTGCGCAACGCGTGCGTCGATCCGCAGAAGCATCGCGTCCTGCCACTCGATCTCACCGACACGAACGCGATCCACGCTGCGGCGAAGGATGTGCCGCGCGTCGACGTGCTCGTGCACAGCGGCGGCGTCAGCCAGCGTTCGTTCGCGGCGCAGACTGATCTCGCCACCGACCGCGCGATCATGGACCTCAACTACTTCGGCACGATCGCGCTGACGAAGGCCGTGTTGCCGTCGATGCTCGCGCGGCGCTCGGGACAGATCGTCCCGATCACCAGCGTGATCGGCTACGTCGGCATCCCGACGCGCTCCGCCTACGCCGCGTCGAAGCACGCACTGCACGGATTCTTCGAAGCGCTGCGCGCGGAGACGGCGAAGGACGGCATCGCGATCACGATCGTGGTACCGGGGTACGTCCGTACCAAGGTGTCGGAGAACGCACTGCGCGGCGACGGCACGCCGCACGGCAAGACTGACGAGACGCACGCGAAGGCCATGCTCCCCGAGGTTGCCGCGCCGCGGATCATCGACGCGGTGGCGCGGAAGAAGGCGGAGGTGCGGGTGGGCGGGATCGAGATCTGGGCGGTGTCGTTGCGGAGGTTTCTGCCGGGATTGACGCGAAGAATTCTGAGGGTGAAATGAGGTTGCGAGTAGCGGGTTGCGAGTTGCGAGCCGCCTCCCTCGCAACTCGGAACTCGTAACTCCCAACCGGAGCGAAGTCATGAACGACGAAGTCCTCCTCGAGCGTCCCGACGATCGGATCGCCGTCATCCGCCTCAACCGCCCGAGCGCGCGCAATGCGTTGAGCGTCAACGTGCGCGAGACGCTCGCGCGTCATTTCACCGAACTCAGCGATGACCAGAGCACGCGCGCGATCATCCTCACCGGCGGCGACACGATCTTCGCCGCGGGTGCGGACCTGCGCGACATGGTCGATCGGACGCCGATCGACCTGATGATGCGCCGCAGCGAGCGGCTCTGGCAGGCGATTGCCGATTGCCCGAAGCCCGTGATCGCCGCGATCAACGGTTACGCGCTCGGCGGCGGCTGTGAGCTGGCGATGCACTGCGACATCATTGTCGCCGGCGAGGGCGCACAGTTCGGGCAGCCGGAGATCAAGGTCGGGATCATGCCCGGCGCGGGCGGAACGCAGCGGCTCGTCCGCGCGGTCGGCAAGTTTCGGGCGATGAAGATCCTGATGACCGGCGAGCCGTTCCCCGCGCGGGACGCGCTGGCGATGGGACTGGTCAGCGAAGTCGTTCCCGACGCCGAGGTGTTCGGACGAGGGCTGGCGATCGCGAAGACGATCGCGGCGATGCCTCCGCTCGCGATCCTGCAGATCAAGGAAGCGGTTCTCGCGGGCGAGGACTCCTCGCTGCAGGCCGGGTTGATGCTCGAGCGAAAAGCATTTCAGTTGCTGTTCGCGTCCGCCGATCAGAAAGAAGGGATGCGCGCGTTTCTGGAGAAGCGCAAGCCGGAGTTCGAAGGCAAATGAAAAGCGAAAATGGCCGCGCCGCGTACGCCCTCACCGTCCTCTTCCTGATCAACACGATGAACTTTTTCGACCGCGTGATCGGCGGCGCGCTGGGCGAGCCGATCCGCCGCGAGTGGAACCTGAGCGACAGCGCCCTCGGCGCGCTCGGCACCGCGTTCACTCTGCTCTACGCGTTCGTCGGCATTCCGCTCGGACGATTGAGCGATCGCGCGCCGCGCAAGTGGATTCTCGCCGGGGCGGTGTTCGTCTGGAGTGCGCTCACCGCGGTCTCTGGTCTCACTCGCACCTACTGGCAGCTCTTCGCGACGCGCCTCGGCGTCGGTGTCGGCGAGGCGGCCTGTGCGCCCGCGGGGACGTCGCTGATCGGCGATTTGTATCCGCCGAGCAAACGCGCGCGCGCGATGTCGGTGTTCATGATGGGTCTCCCGATCGGAATCGCGCTGTCGTACTTCGTCGGCAGTTATGTCGCGCACTCGTACGGCTGGCGCGCGGCGTTTTTCGTCGCCGGCATCCCCGGCGTGATCGCCGCGATCGCCGCGCTGTTCATCACCGAGCCCGCGCGCGGGACAAAGGAAGTGGCGCCCGCGAAAGTGCAAACGGGATCGCCGTGGAAGACGCTGCTGTCGATCCCGACGCTGTGGTGGCTGATCGCTTCCGGCGCGTTGCACAACTTCAACATGTACGCGCTCGGCTCGTTCCTCGCGCCACTGCTGATGCGCTATCACGGCACCGACTTGCGGCAGACGGGGCTGATCTCGATGACGGTGTACGGCCTGTCGGGCATCCCCGGGCTGCTGATCGGCGGTGCGCTCGCGGACAGGTGGTCGATGCGGCGAAAGGACGGACGGTTGCTCGTGGCGGCGATCGCGGCGGCGGTCTCGGTGCCGCTGATGGTGCTCGCGCTGATGCGGCCCGCGCGCGACATCACGGCATTTGTCATTCTCGGCAGCCTTGCTTGCGCGTTCATGTATGTGTACTACGCGAGTGTCTACGCGACGCTGCACGACGTGGTCGCGCCTTCGCTGCGCGGCACGGCCATGGCGCTCTACTTCTTCGCGATGTACGTCCTCGGCGCGTCGTTTGGTCCGCTGGCGACGGGGATGCTCAGCGACTTCTTCACGCGTCGCGCGGCCGCGGGAGCGGTGGTGCTCGAGCCGTTCCGCGGCGCGGGACTTCACGCGGCGATGTACGCCGTCCCGGTGTTGAGCCTGTTCCTCGCGTTCGTGCTCTTCGCCGCGACGCGCACTGTCGCGAGGGACATGGAGCGTCGTTGAAGGCCGCGGTCTGCTACACGTTCGGCGAGCCGCTGCAAGTCGTCGACGTCACGCTCGATGCGCCGCGCGCCGAGGAAGTGAAGGTGCGCGTCGCGGCGACGGCGGTGTGCCACAGCGACGTGCACCTCATTCGCGGCGAGTGGAGCGGCGCGACCCCGATCGTCGCGGGACACGAGGCCGCGGGCGTGGTCGAGGAAGTCGGCGAGGACGTGACGCACGTGAAGCCGGGCGATCGCGTGGTCGTGTCGCTGGTCCGTTCGTGTGGACTATGCGCGCAATGCGCTCGCGGCGCGCTGCACAATTGCGAAGGTGTGTTCGCGATCGACTCCGAGAGCCGCATGCACGACGTCGAAGGGCGCGCGATGCAGCACGGTGGCATCAAGACGACGGCGTTCGCGGAGCAGACGATCGTCCATCAATCGCAAGTCGTGCCGATCCCCGACTCGATGCCGTTCGATCGCGCGGCGCTCATCGGCTGCGGCGTGATCACCGGCATCGGCGCGGTGTTGAACACCGCGCAAGTGCCGGCGGGCGCTTCCGTTGTCGTGATCGGTGCGGGCGGCGTGGGTCTGAATGCGATTCAAGGCGCGGTGCTCGCGGGCGCCGCGTCGATCACCGCGATCGATCGTCTCGACGCGAAGCTCGAAGCCGCGACGCGCTTCGGCGCGACACGGACGACGATGGACCCCAAGAGCGTGCGTGGTGTCGACTACGCGTTCGTCGCGGTCGGCAGTCCCGAGGCGGTCGTCGATGCGCTGCGCATGATCCGCCGGGGAGGCACGGTCGTCGTGGTGGGCATGCCGGGCGTGCGCACGACCGCGCAGGTGCGTGTGTTCGATCTCGTCTGGAGCGAGCAGCGGCTGATGGGCAGCCGCATGGGCGGGACTTCGCTGCACGAGGACGTGCCGCGGTATGTCGCGCTGTATCTCGATGGGCGGTTGAAGTTGGATGAATTGATCACCGCGCGGTATTCGCTCGACGGGATCAACGAAGCGATCGAGGTGATGGAGAAAGGTGAAGCGCTGCGGAACGTGATTGTGTTCTCCTAGTTTGAAGCTCGCTTTGCCGCTTCCTCCAAGATCGGCGCGACGACTTCCGCGAGCGAGCGCTCGCTGCGCCAGAACGGGAAGGGGCCGAGGCGGTCGAGCAGCGCGAGACGCGCGCGCGGATCCATGTCGCCAATGAAGTCGAGCGTGGGTCTCGTCCCTTCCCAGAAGTTGTCGCTCACCGGTGGCGCGATGACGGGTGCCGGCTCAGACGGACCCGTAAGCTCGTCGCGAGAAATCCCGCGCACGTTCAGCAGCAGGAAGGGATCGCGGTCGAACTCTTCGCCGAGGAGGTAGTACACAGCCGCGATGTGCTTGCACGGGTTCGACCAGTCGGGGCACGAGCACTCCGTCTGCAGTTCGCTTTGCCGCGCGGGGAACAACGACACGCGCTGCTTGTCGAGCACCGACTCGATGTCCTGCGGCATCTCGCCGGCGAGGACCTTCGCGAGATGCAGCGGACTCGCCGAGAGCGCGGCGGCGAAGCGGGCGCGCTCGTCCTTCGTGAACGGCCTGATCGTGATCGTCACGCGATATGGATCCTTGCGCGAGCCCTGCACGCGCGCCTCCACGCGTCCGGGCTGCACGTCGATGCCGAGGACTTGTCCGCCGCGCGCGTAGGTGCGTCCGCGTTGCAGGCGCGCGCCGAGGTTGAAGCCTTCCAGCACCGCGATCCAGCGTTTCGCCCACCATTGCGTCGCGAACGCGCCGCGCTTCGAGCGCGCCTTGATCCCATCCGCCACGGCGATCCGCTTCGCGGGACGCTCGCGCAGCCACCAGGGGATGTCCATTTCTTAAGTTTATCCCGCGCGTAGACGCGGGATCTCCGGTGCCCCCCGCGACGCCTGTGGCACGTGCGCTGCCGGTGTTGCCGGAGATCCCGCGTCTTCGCGCGGGATAAACTAAAAAACCGCCTCGCGGCTCAGCGTCAGCAAATCGCGGAGCTGCGCGTTCGACAACTCGGTGAGCCATCCCTCGCCCGTGCCGACGATGTTTCGCGCGAGCTCCTGTTTTCCTTCGATCATCGCATCGATGCGTTCTTCCAGCGTGCCGGCGACGACCATCTTGTGCACCTGCACGTTCTTCGTCTGCCCGATGCGGAACGCGCGATCCGTGGCCTGATTCTCCACGGCCGGATTCCACCATCGGTCGAAGTGGAAGACGTGACTCGCGCGCGTGAGGTTCAGTCCCGTGCCGCCGGCCTTCAGCGAGAGGATGAAGATGCGCGGTGCGTCGGCGTCGTTCTGAAACCGTTCGACCATTTCATCGCGGCGCTTGCGCGGTGTGCCGCCGTGGAGGAAGAGCGATTCGAGACCGAGCGACTCCGCGACATGGCGCTGCAGGAGCGTTCCCATCTCCGCGTATTGCGTGAAGACGAGCGCGAAGTCGCCCGCGCTGATGGCCTCGTCGAGCATCTCCGTGAGCCGCGCGAGCTTGCCTGAGCGGCCCGGCAGTTCCGAGTTGTCGCCGAGGAAATGCGCGGGGTGATTGCAGACCTGTTTGAGACGGCTCAGCATCGCAAGGATGAGACCTCTGCGTTCGATGCCTTCCGATCCGGCGAGATCGTCCTGCGCTTCGTCGACGACCGCTCGATAGAGCGTGGCTTGCTCTTTCGTCAACGTACAGAAGACCTTCATCTCATTCTTCTCGGGCAGGTCCGCGATGATCGACTTGTCGGACTTCAGGCGCCGCAGGATGAACGGTCCGGTGATGCGCTTCAGCGCCGCCGTCGCGTCGGGGTCGCGAAGCGTCTGGATCGGGAGAAAAAACGACGAGCGAAACTCCGACGCGGTGCCGAGGAGTCCGGGGTTGAGGAACTCCATCACCGACCAGAGATCGCCGACGTTGTTCTCGACCGGTGTCCCGGTCAGCGCGATGCGGTAGTCCGCGTTCAGCGAGCGCGCGGCCCTGGCCTGTTTCGTCTCGCTGTTCTTGATGTTTTGGGCCTCGTCGAGCACGACGCCGCGCCACTGCACTTTGTCGAGCGTCTCCAGTTCGCGATGCAGCAGCGAATACGACGAGATCACGAGCGCGGATTCGTTGATCTTCTGCGCGAGCTTCTCGCCGCGCGCGCGGCCCGTGCCGTGATGGAGCATCACCGGCAGCGACGGCGTGAAGCGTTGCGCTTCGCGCAGCCAGTTGCCGGTCACCGACGTCGGACAGATGAGCAGTACGGGACGCCGATGTTCCGGCCAGTCGCTCTGCAGCAGCGCGAGCGTCTGGATTGTCTTGCCGAGGCCCATGTCGTCCGCGAGACACGCGCCGAGGCCGGCGCGCTCGAGGAAACGCAGCCATGAGTAGCCGCGTTTCTGGTACGGACGCAGCGTTCCCGTGAAGCCCGCCGGCTCTGGGAGCTCTTCCCACTCGCGCTTTCCTTCGAGTCGCTCGAGGAGATCGCGCACAGCGCCCGTGCCTTCGATCTGTTCGATAGGAAGCGTGCCGCTCGTTTCCGTGAGCCGCGTGCGGATCAACTCGCGCACGGACGTTTTCTCCTTTTTGCGAAGGAACTGCAGCGCCTCGCCGATCTCCTCGGCCGAGAGCTGCACCCACTGGCCGCGCACTTTCACGAGCGGCGTCTTCAGCTTCGCGAGGCGCTTCAGCTCTTTCTCGGTCAGCTCCGCGTCGCCGACTGCGACGCGCCAGTCGACTGCTACGATCGACTCGAACGTCAGCCCCTGCTTCGCGGTGAAGCGCGGTGCTTTCGCGGTGCCGCGCAGAGTGAGCCGTTTCTTCGTTCCCTTGCGGCTCCACCACGACGGCAGGAACACGCCGAAGCCGGCGGATTCGAGCGCGGCCGCGTCGCGCGTGAGAAACGCGAACGCGCCGGTCGCGTCGGTGTCGAGCCCTTCGACGTTGCCGAGCTGCAATCCGCGCTCGACGGCTTTGCTGATCGATGCTGCTTCTCCGAGGGATCGCAGGAGCAATTCGCGCGGCGCTTTCTTCGGCGGGAGAAGAAGACTGCGATCTTCGCGTCCCTGCATCAGATACGCGACGTGCCACGGGCCGTCATCGTCGGTCGGTTCTTCGAGGCGGAATGCGAGACGGAACGGCGCGGCGGCCTGCGCGAGCACGGGACGCAGCCACGCGTCGACGGATGCGCGCAGCCGCGCGAGCTCGGTCTCGTCGGCGTCGATGCGCCCGTCGCGCGTCGTCAGCGCGGCGAGCCAGCGGTCATGGAGCGAGTGCGTTCGTCCGGCGAGGCGAGGCATCGCGGAGTCTCGGACCATCGTGTCGACGAGGGCTTTCAGGAACGCACGCGGATCAGTCTTTCGGAACGCAAGTGCGACCGGCGGGATGCTCGCGATCAGGGACGCGAATCGCTGAGCTTCATCGCCGATCAACACGGGAATCCACACCGCGCGATCGCCGTCGACCGCGGGCGCGACGTGTCCGCGCGCGACGATCGCGGCGGCGTAGCGCATCGCCATCGCGCACCACGCGAGGTCCGCGCCCACGAGCACCGCCGGTGCGAGGACGCGCTCGCCGGCGGCTTTCGTGAGGACTGGGATGAAGTCGCGCGTGCGAATGGCCTGCTTCGGTCCGCGCTTGCTCTTGCCGACGAGGGGAGTGGAGGGCGTTGCCGGGAGCTTGGCGTTGATCTCGACTTGTTCGCCTCGCACGCGGATCTCGGCGCGGGCGAGCGCGCTTTCGACGTCGTCGTGCGGCTCGGTCCAGAGCAGGAGCGAGTCGCCGTCGAGCGCGGCATGAAGGACGAGCATTTTGGAGTGCGGCGGCAAGGCCGCCGCTTTCGAACAACGCGGCAAGAGCGCAGGCGTTCCGCGCTTGCCACGCATTCGAAAGCGGTGGCGTTGCCACCGCACTCCATAATACTTCCCCAAATGAAGCGTTGGGTTCTTGCGGCCACGATCCTCGGCTCGTCGATGGCGTTCATCGATACGACCGTGGTCAACGTCGCGCTTCCCATCATGCAGCGCGATCTGCACGCGGACGTGTCGGCCGCGCAGTGGATCATCGACGCTTACCTGCTCGTCCTCTCCGCGCTCATCCTCGCCGGCGGCGCGCTCGGCGATCGCCTCGGCCGCGTGCGCGTGTTCGGATTCGGCGTCGTCGTTTTCGCGGGCGCGTCGATCTGGTGCGGCATGGCGCCGTCGAGCACGCAACTGATCATCGCGCGCGCATTGCAGGGCGCGGGCGCGGCGATGCTCGTTCCCGGCAGCCTCGCGATCATCGCGGCGACGTTCCCGAAAGAGGAGCGCGGACGCGCCATAGGTACGTGGTCCGCGCTCACGTCGCTCGCGATCATCGCCGGACCGCTCCTCGGCGGTGTGCTCGTGCAGACGATTTCCTGGCGCGCGGTGTTTCTCATCAACGCGCCGATCGCGCTGGTCGTGCTTTGGATCGTCTTGCGGCACATGCCGAAGGACGAGGTCTCGAGCAATGGAGCGATCGACTGGACCGGCACGTTCCTCGTTACCGTCGGCCTCGGCGGCATCGCGTACGCGTTCATCGAACGCGTCTGGATCGCCGGCATCATCGGCGTTGCGGCGTTGATCGCGTTTTTCTTCGTCGAACGGCGCGTCTCGAATCCGATCGTTCCGTTTTCGCTCTTCCGCTCGCGCGCGTTCACCGGCGCGAACGTGCTCACGCTGCTCCTCTACGCGGCACTCACCGCCGCGACGTTCCTCCTCCCGTTCAACTACATCCAGGTGCAGGGCTATACGCCGGCCGAAGCGGGGGCGGCGTTTCTGCCGTTCGTCGGGACGATGTCGTTGCTTTCGCGGTGGAGCGGCGCGCTCGCGGATCGCATCGGCCCGCGTCCGCTGCTCATCACCGGACCGCTGATCGCCGCGGTAGGACTGGCATTGCTCGCGTTGCCCGGGATCGGCGGCTCGTACTGGACGACGTTCTTCCCCGGCGTTCTGGTTCTCGGTCTCGGTATGTCGGTGACGGTCGCGCCGCTGACGACGACGGTGATGACGTCGATCGACGATGAGCGCCACGCCGGCGCGGCATCAGGAATCAACAACGCCGTCGCGCGCGCGGCGGGCCTGCTCGCCGTCGCGGTCCTGGGCATGGTCGCGGTGACGATCTTCGCGCGCGATCTCGACGCGCGACTGGCGAGTGCCCGAGTGCATCCGGAAATGCGACGGTTTATGGCCGCGCAAGCCGATCGTCTGGCTGAAGCGCGCGCGCCGCATGGCGCGAGCACCGCACTGATTGTCGACGACGCTGTGAAGCATTCGTTCGTGCGCGCGTTCCGCGTGACGACGCTGGCCTCGGCGGTGCTTGCCACGCTGTCGGCGCTCGGAGCGCTGATGATTACGGCGAAACGCAGATCAGCAGCAGCGGATGCTGCGGATCGTTCGTCGTAATCCGAAGCCTTTCGAGCTGCGCGCGCGGCTTGACGGTGAACGTTACATTCGAACCGCCGGGGACCATGGCCATGTGTTGCCTGCCGGAATCGAATAGGGTGACCATGAGATCGGCCCGGCCGCGCTCGTTCGCGATCGTGATCGTGCGGCTCGAGCACGTCCGCGGCAGCACCGTCACGAGCGGCGGAAGCGTGCAGGCGGCCGACGCCGCGGGTGTGATCGTGAGCGCGTCGCGGCGAATCGTCGTGCAACTGCTCAGGCGATCGGTCACTCTCAGATCGAAGCGCGACGTGACGGGTCCCGTGCCCTGGATGTCCCGGAGCGTGCAGGCGCCGGTCGCGAAGGAGAGCGCCGTCGGCACGCGCAGGCGGAACGTCGAGCCGACGCGCGCGATCACCTCGGCGGGAACGCCGCCGATCTCGAACGCGGCGTCTTGTGCGCTCTCGAGTTGCACGGTCATCGTCTTTCCGGCGACGATTTCGCGCGGGTTCACGGCGGTGATCACGGGGGACAGCTCGCTTTCGTACGTGAAATCGATTCCGGTCGCGATCGCGCCGTTGGCGATGTTGATCACTTCCACCGGCCCGGTGAACGACGAGCAGATCGATGGCGGCTGCGGCCGGGCGATGATCCGCGTTCCCGAAACGAAGATCACCTGCGCCGCGATCCCGGCAAACGTGACGGCTACCGGCGCGTTGAATCCGACACCGTTGATGGTGATGTTCATTCCCGGGCGGCCATGGTTCGGCACGACGCTGACCAGCGCGGGATCGATCGTGTAACGGTACGCGTTCTCCAGCGTCTCCACGGTCAATGAATTGATGTTTCGCACGGTGATCGCGACGGCGCCCAGCTCGGACGCGGGCGGCGATTCGACGATGATCTGGTCGCGCGTGACACTGAAGACGCGCGCCTCGGCGTCGCCGAACAGAACCTGCACCGGCTGCTGAAAGCCCTCGCCGAAAATCGTCACCCGCGTGCCGCCTTGCTTCGGTCCGGAGTTGGGCGTCGCGACGATGATCTTCGGCTGCTGAGTCTCATTCTCGAAGACGAACACGTCCCGTGCCGTGACGCGGTTGCCGCCGGACTCGACCTCGATCTCCGCAGTGCGCATCTGCTGTTCCGGTCCGAGCAGCACTGGAGGCGAGATGATCTCGATCTGCCTGCCGTCCGTCGTCATCGAGGCGACGGACGCCTCGATGCTCACATTGTCCATTTTGAAGAAAACGCGGATTGGCGCAGTGAAGCCGCGGCCGGTGATGCGAACGAGAGAGCCGCCCCTGGGCCCGGCGATGGTGGGAACGACCGAATCGACGGCAAGTGACGGCTGCCAGGCGGATGCGGTACCCGCTATCCCGAAGACGACCATCAGCCACAACACCCGTCGCACTGGCAGACATTGTCGCACGAGAACTTTTTTTGTAGGAGACGTATGCTGATGGCATGGCAGAACGTCCGAAGCGTTCCAGGAAGAAACTGTTCATCTGGATCGGCATCCTCGCCGCGGTGGTGATCGCCGTGGTCGCGATGGCTGCGCAGAACAAGCGCGAGAAGCCGACTCTCATCACCACGGAGAAGGCGTTCCTCACGAACGTCACCGAGATCGTCACGGCGACCGGCAAGATCCAGCCGGAAATCGAAGTGAAAATCGCGCCGGAAGTCTCGGGCGAGATCATCGAGCTCCCGGTCAAGGAAGGACAAGTCGTCCGGCGCGGGCAGCTCCTGCTGCGCATCAAACCGGACAGCTATCGCGCGCAAGTCGAGTCGCAGCAGGCCGCGCTGAGCGGCTCGCGCTCGGCGAGCGTACGCAACCGAGCGGAGCTCGCGAAGGCGGAGTCCGAATATCGCCGCGTCGAGAAGCTGTACGAGGGCGGACTGGTCTCCGAATCCGAGCGCAATTCTGCCAAGGCCGCGTACGACGGCGCGAAGGCGGCGCTCGATTCCGCGGTGTCGAACATCCACCAGGCCGAGGGGGCGCTGCGGCAGATCAATGAAGCGCTGTCGAAGACCGTCATCTACTCGCCGGTCGCCGGTACGATCAGCTCCCTCACCAGCCGCGCCGGCGAGCGTGTGGTCGGCACGAGCCAGTTCGCGGGCACGGAAGTGATGCGCATCGCGGACCTCGACAACATGGAAGCGCGCGTGAACGTGAACGAGAACGACGTCGTCGACGTGAAGGTCGGCGACGCCGTGCGGATCAACGTCGACGCGTATCCCGACCGCGAGATCCGCGGCGTCGTGCGCGAGATCGCGAGCACCGCGCTCACGCGCAACGCCGGGACGCAGGAAGAGGTCACGAATTTCGAAGTGAAGATCAGCATCCCCGATCGCTCGGTGCGGCTGCGGCCCGGCATGAGCGCGACTGCGGACATCGAGACGGCGACGGTGAAGAACGTCGTGGCCGTGCCGATCCAGAGCGTGACCGTGCGCAGCACGGAGTCGAACCTGTCGCCCGAGGAACTGGAGCGGCAGCGAGTGCGCGCGGAAGCGCGCGATCGCGAGGACAACCGCGCCGACGTCACGAACGAAGCCGCGCAGAAGCAGAAGGAACGTGCGCAGCGCTCGAAGCTTCAGCGAATCGTGTTCGTCAAAAACGGAGAGACCGTCAAGATGCAGAAGGTGGAGACGGGCATCGCCGACAACACGTTCATCGAGATCCGCAGCGGCCTCAAAGCGGGCGACGAAGTGGTGTCGGGGTCGTACACGGCCATCTCGCGGAAGTTGAAGGATGGGGCGAAGGTGGAGATCGAGAAGGAGAAGACGTGACCAGTGCTGAGTGCTGAGTGCTGGGTGCTGAGTCGCCCCCACCCAACTGAGCACCGGGTGGGCGGGACTCAGCACTCAGCACCCAGCACTCAGCACCTCCTAGCCATGTTCATTCGTGATCTAGCCATCGAGCTGACCGAGTCTTTCCGGATCGCCTTGTCGGTGATCCGAGCGCACAAGATGCGCTCGGCGCTGACGGCCCTCGGCGTGATCATCGGCATCATCGCCGTGACGCTGATGGGCTCCGCGATCGGGGGGATCGAGACCGGGTTCGAGCGAAGCCTGGCGGTCATCGGCGACGACATTCTCTACGTCGAGAAATGGCCGTGGCGGCACGTCGATGACTGGTGGAACTATCGCAACCGCCGGATCATGGACGTGCGCTACGCGGAGCAGCTCAACCGCGTCATCGACGCAACGCCGAACTCGCGGCTGGTCATCGCCGTGCCGACGATCAACACGATGCGCTCGGTGAAGTATGGCGACAACGAAGTGCGCGGGGTGTTCACGCAGGGGACGAACCACGATTTTCTGATCACCTCGACGCCGACGTTCCGGGAAGGCCGTTTCTTCAACGAGACGGAATCGCGCGGCGGCCGGAACGTGGTGGTCCTCGGCTACGACGTCGCCGAGGCGCTGTTCCCGAACGAATCTGCGCTCGGCAAGACGGTGATGATCAGCGGCACGCCGTTCCGGGTCCTCGGCGTCTACACGAAGCAGGGGACGTTCCTCGGCCTGTTCAGTTTCGATACGTACGCGGTCGTGCCGCTGCCCGCGTTCATGAAGTCCTTCAGCGCGCGGCTCGACACGTCGATCCGCGTGAAGGTGCGTGACAAGCTGCACATGGATGCCGCGAAGGGCGAGCTCATGGGCGCGATGCGCCGCGTGCGCGGACTGCAGCCGGAAATGAAAGACGACTTCGAGATCAACGAACAGCAGGCGCTGCGCAGTACGATCGACCCGATCAAGAGCGGCATCGCGATGGCCGGGCTGTTCATCACCGGACTCGCACTGTTCGTCGGCGCGATCGGGATCATGAACATCACCTACGTGAGCGTGAAGGAGCGCACGCGCGAGATCGGCACGCGCAAAGCCGTCGGCGCGCGCCGGCGCACGATCCTGCTGCAGTTCCTGATCGAAGCAGTCTCGATCTGCCTCATCGGCGGCGCCGTGGGTCTCGCTTTGTCTTGGCTGCTCACGACCGCCGTCGCCGCCGCGTTCCCATCGTTCCCGATGCGGTTTTCGATGGGACTGGTGATCACGGGACTGATCGTGTCGACCCTGACGGGAATCTTCTCCGGATTCGCTCCGGCGCTGACGGCGTCGCGGCTGGATCCGATCGAGGCGCTGAGATATGAGTAGCGAGTTGCGGGTTGCGAGTTGCGAGAGCATTTGCGGCTGGCGAGACAGCCCTCGCAACTCGGATCTCGCAACTCGCAACTAAACAACATGCCTTTCTCTGAAACCATCCGCATCGCTCTCAGCGCTCTCCGCACGAACAAGCTGCGTTCGGTGCTGACGATCCTCGGCGTGACGATCGGGGTGTTCTCGGTCATCGGCGTGATGACGGCGCTGAACGTCATCCAGGGATCGATCGAGTCGGGGCTCAGCTTCCTCGGCAGCAATCTGTTTCAGTTCGCGAAGTACCCGGTCATGAACACGAGCGATCCGGAGACGCAGTACGCGAACCGGCGGAACATCACGCTCGAGGAAGCGCGCGAGTTCGAACGGCTGATGGGCGGGCAGGCGAGCGTGATCTGTTTCAAGATCTTCGACGGCGGGAAGCCGGCCAGCTACGGGCGGGTGAAGCTGCAGGGGCTCACGCTGGTCGGCTCGAACGAGCACTTCCTCGTCGCGAACAGTTTCACGCTCGGATACGGGCGCAATCTCTCTCCGGAAGACGTCGTGCTCGCGCGCAACGTCACGGTCGTCGGCGCGGACATCCAGAAGAAGCTGTTCTCGAACGAGACGCCAATCGGAAAGACGATCAAGATCAACGAGAAGCCGTACCAGATCATCGGTGTGTTCGCGGAGAAGGGCTCGTCGTTCGGACAGAGTCAGGACCGTCTGGTGATCGTGCCGATCACGCGGTTCATCGGCGATTACGGACGGGTGAACCGCACCGTCAACATCGCCGTGCAGTCGACGTCGCAGGCGACGTACAACCAGACCCTCGACAAGGCCATCGGCGCGATGCGCGCCGCGCGCGGCCTGAAGCTCGGCGAGGACAACGATTTCGAGATCTATTCGAACGACACGCTCGTCTCCGCGTTCGCGCAGATCGCGGGGACGATCCGCATCGGCGCGTTCGTGGTGAGCGTCATCGCGCTGCTCGCCGCGGGCATCGGCATCATGAACATCATGCTGGTGAGCGTCACCGAGCGCACGCGCGAGATCGGCGTGCGGAAGGCGATCGGCGCGCGGAGGGAGGACATCGTCCGGCAGTTCCTGCTCGAGGCGATCGTGCTCTCCGAGCTCGGCGGCCTCCTGGGCATCTTCTTCGGCGTCGTCGGCGGCAACGGCATCGCGCTCTGGCTCGACATCGCGATGGTGTTCCCATGGGGCTGGGCGCTGACCGGCCTGATCGTCTGTTCGCTCATCGGCACGGGCTTCGGCTGGTATCCCGCGTTCAAGGCGGCGCGGCTGGATCCGATCGAGGCGCTGCGGTACGAGTGAATCTTGAGATCACAAATTGTGATGTCAAGATTGTGAGTGGGTGCTCTACGCAAGGTAGTACTTCGTCGTACTTCCCGTTTTCCGAGGTACTTTCGAGCGCATGGCAAAGCAGTCCAAGGCGCTCGTCCCGAGGGAACAGATCATCCGCTCCATCATCATCGTGCGCGGCCAGAAGGTCATCCTTGACGCCGACGTCGCGCATCTGTACGGCGTCGAGACGCGCGCTCTCGTCCAGGCCGTCAAACGCAACCTCGCGCGTTTTCCGGTGGACTTCATGTTCGAAGTGAGTGCGGCGGAGATGCGAATCTTGAGATCACAATCTGTGATCTCAAGTTCATGGGGCGGCCGGCGTCACAAGCCGTTCGCATTCACGGAGCACGGCGTGGCGATGTTGTCGAGCATCCTCCGGAGCAAGCGAGCGACGATCGTCAACATCGAGATCATGCGCGCGTTCGTCGGACTGCGCGAGGCGCTCGCGTCGCACGCCGAGCTCCTGCGCAAAGTCGAAGCGCTGGAGCAGAGATACGACGGGCAGTTCCGGGCGATCTTCGACGCGATCCGCGGCCTCATGAAAGCACCGGACCGGAGACGGCGCCCGATCGGCTTCGCGGTTCCGTCGGCAAAGCGAGTCCGGTCCTCCAAGCGTCCCTGACGCTCATTCCGGTGTGCACTTTGCATCGTCGCCCAAACGATGTCGGCAGCCCGGATCTTGATCGTCGAGGATGACAGCGCCATCCGTACCCTGATCGTCTCCGCATTGAAGCGTGAGCCGCTGGACGTGCACACGGCCGGGGACGGTTTGGCCGCGCTGGAATGTGTGCGCGCGAACGACTACGCGGTCATCCTGCTCGACCTGATGATGCCGCGGCTGAACGGGTACGAGTTCCTGGAGAGCCTCGACTCGGTGCGCGGCGACGCGCAGCCGGTGATCATCGTCATGACCGCGTTCGACTCCGGCGCGCTGAAGAAGCTCCCTGCGAACCGCGTGCATGCCGTGCTGCACAAGCCGTTCGACGTGGAGCGTGTGGTGGACCTGGTCCGCGACTGCGCAGCACTGCACCGCGACGAGCGCATGACGCGAACGATTCAGCTGCCGTTGGAGGGGTCGTCGGACGAAGAGTCGACGGTGTGCTGAAGCTTGTTCCGCAGTACGCGCCAAAGATACGCCACCACCGACCCGACGCCCGAAAACCGGAAAGACGGGTCGATGTATTTTTCGACGACGTAAAACGCGAAGTAGTAGACGCGCGCGAACGCCCACACGGTCAGAACGATCAACAGCAACGTACGAACGCCGGGCGCCGCAAGAAACAGCAGCGTCGCGGACATCGCTCCGACGGCCGCGAGCAGAGCCGCCTTGATGATCATCGCGTTCGCGCTGGTCAGGTCACGCATTCTGCAGGAGTGGACGGCGAAGGCAGCGACGGGGTTTCGAGTGTTCGCTGGGCCATACCGGAAGATCACGTTGGGCGCTGAAACGAATTCGCGGTCTCCTGCACTATCCATTCGAGAGAGAGCTTTGAGCGCGCTGGTCATCGCCGCGCGCGATCCGTCCATCGAACGGCAAAGCGGAAAGGGAGACCATGAGACGCCCAGCGATCGTGATCAGCGTCATCGGAGCCGCGATCCTCATCCTCATCGGAGGTAGCCTCGGATTGCGGGACCTGATCAAATACGGTGACTCGATCGAGCTGCCGAAACCGCTCTTGACCGACGACTTCTCGTATCCCAACGGCTTGGTAGCGGATCGAAAGGGAGGGACCGGCTGGGGGGACTTTCAATGGATCGGGAACGGGATGGCGGTCATCGTTGGCGAGCTGAATCGGCGCAGCAGCGACGATCCAGATGTTCAATCCCACCGGAACTTCAAGAATCCGGCCGCGACGAAGGAATTGTTTGTGAGTATCGATCTCCGCGTGGGCGCTGCCGCCGTCCAGCAGAGTGACTGGTGGTCGCTGGACTTCAGCGTCGGAGTCGCCAACCCCGTGCTCAAGGTAACGAAGGAGCAGGGCAGCAACGAAATCCAGTTGAAACAGGGCGGGACTGAGTCCTCGCGGATCAGCCTCGAGCCCGACAGAAAGTATCGCATCCGCGCTTGCTACGATTTGGACCAGAAGGTGCTCTCGCTGTGGGTCGACGCGAGCCCGCTTGCCGGCGGGAAAATCGCTCCCCCGCCGCGGATTGCTTACTACGACGCCAAGACCGGCAAGAGCAATGCGGATGCGAGACGTGAGGGCGTAACGGGCCTTGACAACGCGAACACCATCACATTGAGCGCGTCCCGCCCCGGCTATTTCTTCGACAATCTCGTGATCGCCGACCGTTCCAATGCGGACGGGATCGACATCGTCAGGAATCGCTAGACGGGGTGGCCGTTATCTTCGCAAACGCAAAACCCACCGGTACGCCGTGATCATGTCCCTCGAAAACCCGTCAGCGCAGCCCCATAAATACAACCGGAACGTGCGGTACAGCGCGCGGCCCCAGCGGCGCTCGATCTCCTCGGCGTTTGCGTCGAGGTTGCGGGCCCAATGGCGCGTGGTCAGCTCGTAGTTGTGGCGGTCGTTCCAAACGCCTTCGATCTCGAACGGCGTCTGCGCAGTCGCGGCGAGGTAGTCGTGCAGGCAGAGCACCGTGCCGTTTCCGGGGAAGATGCGGCGGATGAAAAACGTCGAGAGGTCATAGCGCTTGCGCGCCGCGCTGGCGTCGAGATAGATCGCGCGTCCCGGTTTCAGCAATCTCTGATAATGGCGCAGCGTCTCCGGATAGTCGGGGAGGTGCTCGGTCACGCCCATGTTCACGATCGCGTCGTACGGCTCGGCGTGATGTTCGTACAGATGTTCGCGCACGACCTTCACCGGCAGCTTCTCGCGTGAGGCCAGCTCGTTGAGAAACGTCTCCGATTCCTTCGAGATCGTCAGCGACGTCACGTGAATCCCCTTGCGCCCGCCGTACTCGAGGAACGCGCCCCAGCCGCCGCCGATGTCGAGTACGCGCATCCCCGGCTCGATGCCGGCGGCTTGAATCCCGAAGTCGAGCTTGCGAGTCATCGCATCTTCGATGGACTCGTCGTCCGAAGCGAACACACCCTGCGAGTAGCAGCGATGGCGCTTGTCGAGGAAGAGGCGGAAGAAGTCGGGATCGAAGTCGTAGTGCTCGGCGATCCAGGCCTTGTCGCTGTCGGGCTGTCCGTAGAGCAGCGGGCGAATGAACCGCCAGATCGACGCGAAGCCCTTGCGATCGCGGAACTGGTCGCGCACGGAGAGCAACTGTTCGAGATCGCCTTCGACGTCGATGTCGCCGGCGAGATAGGCCTCGCCCATCGCATTCATGTCGAGCGTCGCCAGCGCGCGCGTGCCGCGCGAATTGTTCGCGACGATCCGCGCGACGTGTTTGCCGGTCCCGAAGGTGCGCGTGGCCTGGTTGTGGAGAACGACCGAGAACGATGCGGCGGTTTCAGACATCGAGCACCTTCTTCAGCTGTCCGTTGTCGCGCCAGGCGGCGATCTCCGCCTGCGCGTGTTCGTATCCGACTTTCACGATCGCGTGCAGCGATTGGAAGTCCATCAGGGAGAACTGGTTGATGGGCGGGTGGAAGACGAGATCGGCGTTTTTCACGATCTCCTGCTCGCGCCGCGCGCTGGCCAGCGTCGCGGCGCGCAGGAGGACCTCCACCAGGGACGGGAACGGCGTGCCCAGTTTCTTGCGCGTGAACTTGCCTTTCACGATTTCCCACGCCGTCGGCACGCGAGTACACGCGAACGCCTGGTCCTGCTCGACCGAAACCTCGGACACGATCACGCGGCCGCATCCGAGCTCGCGGAGGATGTCGCCGGGGACGTTGTTCAGCAGCGCGCCGTCGACGAGGAGCTGTCCGTTGTCGAGTACCGGAATCGCGATGCCGGGCAGCGACGCGCTCGCGGTCACGGCCCATAGCAGCGATCCCGCGCGATGCACGCGCGCGGACGCGGTCGAGAGGTTGCTCGACACGCAGAAGAACGTGGTCCAGAGGTCTTCGATCTGGACGTCGCCGTACATCATCTGCCCGCAACGCGTGGAGCCGCGGTTGCCGACGATCGACAGGATCGGCAGCGTGAATTCCTTGTGCGGCTCGATCTCGACCCAGACCTCGCGGTTCACCTTCTCGACGTGATCGGGCGTCCAGCCCATCGCGTGCTGCGCCGCGAGCGACGCGCCCATGCTCGTGCCGCCGATCATGTCGATCGGAACGCCCGCTTCTTGCAGCGCGCGAAGGATGCCGATGTGCGCGAAGCCGCGCGCGCCGCCGCCGCCGAGGACCAGACCGACGGCGCGGCCGGTGAGGAAGCGCCCGACGCGCGCGAAGTCGTCGGGGCGATCCCAACGGACGTGATGGTGATCGTCGATGCGGCGCGCGTCGAGCCAGCGCTTCGTGCCGGTGGGCAGACGGGTGCCGTTCGGATGCAACAGCACGAGTGTGCGCCGCGGCCCGACCGGTCCGGAGGTGAGGAGGTGCTCGATCGGCGCGAGCGATGGATCTTCCGAAGCGTCGGCGACGAGCACGACGTGATCGGCCTGGCGGAGGCAACGCTCGGTCCACTCCGTCGGCCCGGGATCGGCTTCGTAGACGATGACGCCGTTCCGGCTCTCGTGCTGATTGAGCCACGCGACGAGCTGCGCCGAGCGCGGATCCTGTTCGCGAAGCTGCGCGGTCCCTTCACCGAGCTGGCGGTCGATCTCCGCGGAGTCGACATGAAGATCCGTCCCGATCGCCTTCCCAATCCGCGCAACGACCTCGTCGAACGAAGTCTTCAAGCGCAGCGGCACGATCGCGATGCTCGTCGCCGCGGCGTGCGGCCGGATCGCGATGCCTTTCAGCCGCCCGATCTGCATGCGCATCAGGTCGCGGACGATCTCGGGATGCGAGGCGATGATCCGCTCGAACGCTTCCGTCGAAAATTTGACGACGAGCGAGTCGCGGATGGCGATGACGTCGGCGGTGCGCGGCTCGCGCGTGAAGAAGCCCATCTCGCCGATGCTCTCGCCCGGCGAGGCTTCGCCGATGACGATGGACGTGCCGTCTTTGTTCTCACGGACGACCTGCAGCCGGCCGCTGACGACGACGCACAGGCCGTCGCTCGCGTCGCCCTGTTGGAAGAGCGCTTCGCCGCGCACGAGCTGGATCCACTTCGCGAGCGGTTCGATCGCCGTCAGCGTGTCTTCGCTCAAAGACCCGAACAGCCGTGAAGCCGCGTTGACGAACTGTTCGTGACGACCGAGTGCTGAGTGCTGAGTGCTGAGTGCTGAGTGGGGCTCAGTCGCCACGTTCGCCTCTTCGGTCATCGTCAGCTTCTCCGCTCATCGCTCATCGCTCATCACTCATCACTCGTTCAATAGTGCTGCGCGCTGAACTGCGCCGGCGCCATCGTTCGCGCGTACACCACCTTCGCAAGACGGAGGAAGGTGAGGATGCGGATGTACATCCAGCCGAGATCGAACTCCCACCAGTGCCCTTTGAAGCGCGCCGACCGCGGATCGGCGTGATGGTTGTTGTGCAGCTCCTCGCCGAGCATCCAGATGGCGATGGGATAGAGGTTGCGGCTGCGGTCGCGCGTGTCGAAGTTGCGGTAGCCGAGGGCGTGGCCGAGGCCGTTGATGACGCCAGCGGCGAAGAGCGGGATCCAGGTGACGGTGCCGAGCCACGCCAGCGGACCGACGATCCATCCGAAGAGAACGATGTTGATCGCGAGGACGACGAAAATGCCGAGGACGTTGAAGCGCGAGTAAAACTTGCGCTCGATCCAGTCGTCGGGCGTGCCCTGGCCGAATCGTGTGAAGAGCTCTGGATCGTGCATCGCACGGCGGTAGCAGAAGTAGCCGCCGAAAAGGACCTGCATCAGGCCTTCGAGCGCGGGCGAGTGCGGATCGCCCTCGCGATCGGGGAAGGCGTGGTGCTTGCGATGGACGGCCACCCACTCGCGCGTGTTGATTCCGGTCGTCAGCCAGAGCCAGAAGCGCATCGCATGCACGACCACCGGCCGGAACACGACGCCCTGATGGGACATCGAACGGTGAAGGTAGAGCGTCACGCAGATGTTGGTCGCGTGCCCGAGGACGAGTACATACACCACCGGGACCCACCACGCGTAATCCATCACAGCCCTCCTTGTTCGAGGCGGAGGATGTTACCTGATTCACGTAGGGCGTGGCTTCAGCCCGCCAGGCGATTTTTACACACCGCTGATGGACCGCTCGCCTCGGGCTTCGTATGCTCGCCTCATGAAACAGCTCGCGCCGCTGGTGTTCGTCCTCGCTCTTCCCTTGCTGGCCGCTACTCCGGAGTCGCCGGGCGAGATCCCTGTCGCTGAAGCAATCGTCTTCAAGAACGGGCTCGCTTTTCTCACGCGGCAGGGACCGCTGACCTTTCGCGACGGGCAGGCAATCGTTGCTCCGGCGCCGGAGGCGTTGCTCGGAACGCTGTGGATCGCCGCGGGGAATCGGCGAATCGACGTCGTCCACGCCTCGAAAGAGGCGATCACGGTCGAGAGCGTGGCCACATCGGTCACCGCATTGCTGGAGGCGAACGCCGGCAGGATGGTGACGCTTCTCGTCGACGACCGCGAGTACACGGGGAAACTGCTCGCGGTGCCTGCCTCCGAACCGCCGCCATCTTCGCCCGATGCAGTGACCGTCGCGCACTGGAGCGGCGCCGTTCCCGCGAACGCGGAACGGCTCGTCCTGCTGGAGGTCGACGGCAGAGTGCGCGCCTTCAACCGCGACGACGTGAAGTCGGTGGCGTTCGCGGCGCCTCCCGTCCTGAGCGCGGCGCGGCCGGGGACGCGCGCGATGTTGTCGATCCACGCGAAGGGCAGCGATGGCGCCGAAGCCGCGACGATCCGCTATCTCCGCTCCGGCATGAGCTGGATTCCCGAATACTCGATCGAGCTGCTGGACGATGAGCGCGCGCGGGTGGTCATGAAGGCGACGCTGATCAACGACGGAGAAGATCTGCGCAACGCGCGTCTCCGGTTCGCCGTCGGCTTTCCGAACTTCAGTTTCGCGGGCGTCCCTTCACCGATGACGCTCAAGCAGACGTTGCAAGAATTCCTGGCCAGCCTTGGACGCGACGCGTCCGGCGCGCCGAATCGTTTCGACAACGTCATGACGCAGCAGATGGCCAACACCGCCACCTACATCGGGGACAGTGCGGCCGTCTTCCCCGGGCCTCCGACGACCGGCGAGTCGGCCGAGGATCTCTTCTTCTACGAGAAGGAAGGGGTCACGCTCGCGAAGGGCGAGCGCTCCCTCTATCCGATCCTCAATGAAGTCGTTCCGATGCGCCATCTCTATCGATGGACCATTCCGGACGAAAACGAAGAGACGCGCAGCTATGGCGCCGCGCCGCGGAAGGCGCTCGAGGATCAGGTGTGGCATTCGGTCTCGCTGACGAACAGCGGCACCACGCCATGGACGACCGCGCCGGCGCTGGTAGTGTCGAACGGAAAGCCTCTGGCGCAGGACACGCTCGCGTACACCGCGCCCGGCGCGGCCGCGGAGGTGAAGCTCACCATCGCCACCGACGTCGCCGTCGAGCGTGAAGAGGTGGAGGTCGAACGGAAGCCCGGCGACCTCCGGCGTTTCGGCTACACCTGGGACGCGGTGATCATCGAGGGAACGCTGACGATGCGAAACTTCAAGCGCGAGGCGATCACCATCGAGGTCACGAAGAACATCGAGGGGCAATCGATCCTGCGCGCGCCCGAGGGGAAGGTGACGCGACGCGCGCTACAGCCGAAGGCGGTCAACCCGAGCGAGCGGCTCGAATGGCAGGTGCTCTTGCCGGCCGGCGGAACGGTGACGGTGCGGTATCGGTACAAGGTGTGGGTCAGGGAGTAGGATCGCGGATCATGTCCGCCATTGCTCTCGTCAACCAGATCCCGTCGTCGACGGCGCGCTCGGGCGAGTTTCACCTGTACCGAGACGACAAGGAGATCGTCGTTCACGCCGGTGTCTCGACCTCCGTACTGACGACCACCGACGTATCGGTGGGCACGGCGCAGCCGAGGACGGTATACGCGATCGTGAACGGGATCACGACTGCTCCCCCGCACGACGGACTCTGGATACGGCACGTTGGACTTCCAGCTCATGGAGCCGATGAGGCCGATCGTTTTCATTTGCGTTTCGCGGCTCCCGCCAGCAATCGTGATGTCTGGATGACCGCGCGCTTGTGCCGGGTGGCTCGAGATCGCGTTCGGCGCGATGAGGTGATTTCTCGCCGGCGATCGCGTACAGCGCGACCCTGGCAGCGGACAGGCTCGACCGCCGTAAACGTATCCGGGATGCACGACCGCTGAGCTCTTCGGTGAGTAGAGCTGGCGAGGGTTGGTATGCTCTGCGACCCAGAAGTCGTGCACAAAACCGGTTGCAGTCGGCTTCGGACAGTTACTTCTGTACTCGGCTGCCGCAACTCCCTAGAATAGCCATAGCAGATGAGCGTGAACTTTGATCTTAGCGACGTATCCGCGTGGCGGCGGCATCTGGGCCTGATGCCCGTCCCGTTGCGTGCGAATGAAGGAACCGGCTACGTCCTCCTGAACGGTGCGCGGGGCAGTTTCTACCTTGATTTGCCGCGCGTGGCGGAGCCCACTTCGGAGTTTCGCTCGAACGCGTGGTCCACAAATGTAGGCCACGGTGTGGCCGTAATCGGTCGCGATGTGCGCGTGCAGCGATGGGACAGGCGCGAGCCAGAGCTATTCGCCGTGACCGCCGTCAGTCGGGATCTGGAAAAGTTCCATCGCCACCTGGAGCGTGATGCGCCTCCAGCGGATCTATCCATCGTAGCTCACGGCATCCGAACGTTCCGGAGGTTGCGCCAGGCATTCGGTGAGCACTTCTCGTCGGCGGACGTGTTATTGGCGTATCTGTTCATGCTCGCGGATGCCGTAGACGGCGCAAGCCGTTCGGTCGATCTCTGGCGCTGGGATTTGCCGGAACGCGCAAGTGCCGTGGCCAACGAGATCAGCGTTGACACGTGGACAGCCGTCGCGGACTACCTTATGGCCGGACGAACGCTCGATGACTTGCGGCCTGATGTTCAGCTCATGCTGCGGCATGCTTCCGGTGCTCTTTTTCAGGAGGCGCATCATTTAGCCATCTTCGATACGACCGGGCAGATGCAACTCATTCCGACGGCGCCCCGGCCGGTGACCATCCAGCGAAAGCCAACGTCGAGCTCCGCTCACTTCACCCCAGCCTCGATCACAAGGTCAGTCGTAGAACGTGCGTTCATGACCTGCGGCGGTTTCCCGAACGCGCTCACGATTCTGGATCCCGCCTGCGGATCGGGCGAATTCTTGCGGGAAGGGCTTCGGCAATTGCGTTTGGGCGGATTCGTCGGTTCGGTACGCCTTATCGGATTCGACATATCAGAGGCTGCGTGTGCAATGGCCCGTTTCTCACTCGCAGCCGAAAGGAATACCGACGACGGCCACACTTCCATAACGACCGAGGTAGATATTCGGTGTGTGGACGCACTGACGGTCGATTGGCCAACCGACGTCGACATCATCCTGATGAATCCACCATTCGGTGCATGGCTGGATATGTCACCCGAGACAAAGCAGCTCGTCACGCAGTTGCTCGGAGACCTCGCGCGCAACCGGCCCGACCTCGCAGCACCGTTCCTCATGCGTGCCGCGAGTGTGATGAAAGACGGCGCTGTGATTGGCTCCGTCGTTCCTGCGTCGATGCTCGACGGCACATCCTCGGCCGCGATCCGCGCCGCGTTAGGCGAAATGCTGAACCCAACTCTGATCGCACGGCTTGGAAGTCATCAGCTTTTTGCCGGTGCGCGCGTCGATGCCGGACTGTACATCGCGAAACGAACAAACGATCGGAAAGGCGTCGCGATCGCTGTGTGGGCTGATCATCGTGAAGCATCGACGTCAGGGGCGCTTCGAACACTCCGGCGCGCCGCTACGGTGGACGCATTTCCTGTGATCCGTGATGGCTTCAACATCTACGAGAATCCGTCGATTGGCCATACGTCGAACAGTTGGGCGCCTCGTCCGTACGACGCATGGAAAACAACACAGCTCGTGCGGGGGTTGCCCACCGTAGGATCGCTATTCGACGTCCATCAAGGAATCCTTACGGGTGCAAACACCGTCTTTCTTCTCACGGAGGATCAATTCCAACGGCTCCCGCGCGATGAGCAATTCGCGTTTCGCCGTGCGGTCGTGAATGAATCGATCACCGGCGGACGGATCACGTCTACCTCTTGGGTCTTTTATCCGTATGGCGGCACTTTGATCGAATCAGAACAGGATTTAACGACGAGACTGCCGACTTACTACGAGACGATGCTGCGACCGCAGAAGGCTCGTCTCGTTGCTCGCCAACGAAAATCGATGAAAAACTGGTGGACACTCGCAGAGCACCGACCGAAATGGCAACAGAAAGAACAGCCGAAGATCGTTTCGACTTACTTCGGCGATCGTGGTTCTTTCGCCTGGGACGATCGCGGTGACATCGCGGTGGTTCAAGGATACGCTTGGCTCGCACGGCCGCGACGATCCGCGCCCGTCAATCTGACTACTCATGCGTGGCTGGCAATACTCGCCATTCTCAATAGCAGGTCGTTCGCGCAGTTGCTTTCAGCTCACTCAAATAACGTAGGCGGGGGCCAGTGGAACTTGTCCAAACGGTTCGTCAGTCCGATTCCCGTGCCAGATGTTCTGAAGCTCGACGCCGGTTTGCGCGATGATGTAAGCCGCATCGGCGCGCTGATTCAGGATGGCGGGCTGGCGGCGCTGTCGGTCGAAGACCATGAGGAACTCGACGAACTGGTGAATGCTGCGTACGGTCTTCCGTCGGGTCTATAGATGCCGCCTCGGATCAAAATCGGACCCGATCAGTACCCGTACCCTGCCGAACTGACTGCGACTCGTTCGGCCTTGAAGACTGTCGGGCATCCGTGGGTCGGATTCGCTCATGAGCTGACTATGAAGGGTGCTCGCTTTTACATCAGTCCCGGTGAACCGATCACATCGGGCGGCTCATCGTATTCTGCCGTGCCTTTGCTTGTGGAGTTTTCGATTCGCTTCTGGTTTACGATCGATCTCGCATTCAAGACACGAAGCGGGTCGCTGGTGCTCGACAACGTGGGGATTCTCGTGCTCGCCGGCACGTTGGCCAACGACGCGAGAGAGGTGTTTCGCGCCGAGTGGGAGGCTGACGAATCGCCCCACGCACAGCCGCACTGGCATGTGTACGGTTCGCAGTTGGCGGAGGCGTTTAGTATTGGATCAAACGAACCAGACCTCAAGCTACCGACCAACCGGGTACATTTCGCCATGAGTGCCCGCTGGATGGACGAAGACGACCACGATGGCACGCATCACAACATCGCGACGAGCGCGGATGGTGTGAAACGCTGGATCGCCGCGACCCTTACGTATTCAAAGAAGCAACTCGAGTACGTGGGACGACACGTTGCGAAAGCTGGCGCCGCTCCGACCTTCAGCTTATAGCCCCGGCTCGAATCGCGCCGTGAAGTGTCGCAGGTACTGCGGCTGCCACATCACGCGCAACCTACAGTGTCTCCGCATGCGCGGCCACGTCGATCACGGGTCGACCGTGTAGCGAAGCTGGGCATCGAGTAGAGAAGTCGCGGATGGCTAGGCGGACGAGTTCCGAGGAACGGTCTTCCGTAACATGACGCTGTCGATCTCGTAGGCGCGGACGCAGTGCTCGACGTAGAGCGCGATGAAGACGGCGATGCCGGGATGTTCGTGCGGCGCAATGTGCAGCATTGCAACACGGCGCGGGCGCTGACGAAGCTGCCGTGGCCTTCCGCCGACCGGAAGCCCCCTCCCGGAAGGGGGCGGGGAAGTTTGCGTTCTGCAGCGTTGCACCGGAGGAGGTGGGCTGAAGCCAGGCTGAAGCCACGTCCCATGTTTCAACCGCCCTCAACCGCGTGGCGCTCCACTTGCATTCTGCCTCCCCGCCAAGACTGATCCGCGTGCGGTGATCGTGCGCGGGCGGTAAGCGGCAAACGCTTTCAGCACAATCGAATAGAGAAGTTCCCACGGAGGGAGAACCCGTCTTATGACGACCATCGGCGTCGAGAAGGCCACCGAGCTGGGGCCGAAGGATTTCGAGCGCCTCCTGTTGCGCGCGCTCACATCGATGAAGAAGGGCGACTTCGAGGTTCGCATGCCGGTGGAGTTCGTCGGCGTGCAGGGCAAGATCGCCGACACGCTGAACGACATCCTCGAGCTCAACGAGCGCTCTGCGTCGGAGATCGAGCGCATCTCCACCGTCGTCGGCAAGGAAGGCAAGCTCAATCAGCGCGCGCAGGTCCCGGCGACGGGAGGCCAGTGGGCGGTGATGGCCGATTCGGTGAACAACCTCATCACCGACCTCGTGCAGCCGACTAACGAGATCGCGCGCGTCATCGGCGCCGTGGCGAAGGGCGACCTCACGCGGACGATGGCCATCGAGTTCGACGGGCGTCCACTCAAAGGAGAGTTCCTCCGCACCGCGAAGACCGTGAACACGATGGTCATGCAGCTCGCGTCGTTCGCGTCCGAGGTCACGCGCGTGGCGCGCGAGGTCGGCACGGAAGGAAAGCTCGGCGGGCAGGCGGACGTCAAAGGCGTGTCCGGCACGTGGAAGGACCTCACCGAGTCCGTCAACATGATGGCCTCGAACCTCACCTCGCAAGTGCGCAACATCGCCGAGGTCACTACGGCAGTGGCCACCGGCGACCTCTCCAAGAAAATCACCGTCGAAGTCCGCGGCGAGATCCTCGAGCTGAAGAACACCATCAACGTCATGGTCGATCAGCTCCGCTCGTTCGCGTCGGAAGTCACTCGTGTCGCGCGTGAAGTCGGATCGGAAGGAAAGCTCGGCGGCCAGGCGGACGTGCAGGGCGTCAGCGGCACGTGGCGCGATCTCACCGACTCCGTGAACTACATGGCCTCGAACCTGACGAACCAGGTTCGCAACATCGCCGCCGTCACCACCGCCGTCGCGAACGGCGATCTCTCCAAGCAGATCACCGTCGATGCACGCGGCGAGATCCTCGACCTGAAAGAGACCATCAACACGATGGTCGATCAGCTCCGCTCGTTCGCCTCGGAAGTCACGCGCGTGGCGCGCGAAGTCGGCACGGAAGGCAAGCTCGGAGGGCAGGCGGAAGTCAAGGGCGTCTCCGGTACGTGGAAAGACTTGACGGACTCGGTCAACTACATGGCCGCGAACCTGACCTCGCAGGTGCGCAACATCGCCGAGGTCACCACGGCCGTCGCGAACGGCGACCTCTCGAAGAAGATCACCGCCGAAGCCCTCGGCGAGATCCTCGAGCTGAAGAACACCATCAACACGATGGTCGACCAACTCCGTTCGTTTGCCTCGGAAGTCACGCGCGTCGCGCGCGAGGTCGGCACGGAAGGACAGCTCGGCGGACAGGCGGAAGTACCGGGCGTCGCGGGCACGTGGAAGGACCTCACCGACTCGGTCAACGCGATGGCCGGCAACCTCACCGCGCAGGTGCGCAACATCGCCGACGTCACCAAGGCGGTGGCGGCCGGCAATCTGTCGCGCAAGATCACGGTCGACGTGAAGGGCGAGATCCTCGAGCTCAAGAACACCGTCAACACC
>DASYGV010000122.1:0-5758 GCA_035999335.1 Thermoanaerobaculia bacterium
GATTCGTTGAGCATGCCCGGCTCGCTGCTGCCGCCGACGAGGTTTGCCGTCTCCTGGTCGACGGCGTGGGTGAACTCGTGAGCGACGATGTCCAGCGAGAACGCGAGAGGCGAGAACAGCACGCCATTGCCGTCGCCGAACCAAAACTGCTGCTGGGGCGCCCACGCCGCGTTGTTGACGTTTACGCCGTAGTGGACGCTCGCCCGGATCGTCGCGCCCTCACCGTCCCAAGAGTCGCGGTTGTGATTGTCATCGTAGTAGTCGTAGGCGATACCCAGGTTGTTGTACGCCGCCATGGCCGTGGAGTCGGTCGACGAGCCGCCCTCCGTGAAAAGCAGCGTGCCGGGAAGGACCGTGGTGTTGTTGCACGTGAAGATCTCGCGATACTTGGCGTGATCTATCTGCGGATGGCGCGCGATCGCGGCACCGGTGAGCGCATCGGCGAAGATGCGGTCGATCTGTTCACCCTCTTCGTCGCGATAGCTCACCATGTTCGTCCACGCCAGGCGGACGGAGCCGTCTTCGACGACGATGTACGTGAGCTCCGGCGCGCCGAGCACGAGGCTCGAGTCGATGCCGTACTCCGCTGCCGCGTACTCGATGGCCGCGCCTGCATTCACCGCCGCGCTTCGCGGAAGCTCGGAATCGGGAGCAAAAGATCCGTTGATCCCGATCACCTTGCCGCTCTTCGCTTCGACGTGCAGGATCAGCTCCGCGCCGACGACCGGAAGTCCGGCGATGCTCTGACGGACGCGCACGTGGATCTGCCCGAGCTCGTCCTGCAGCACGCTGCGCGCTTTGAAAGACTCGCTTCCCGCCGCGCCGCGGCGGCCGGTGTAGCCGAGGACGAACGTCTCGGCAGCGCCCCGCCACGCATCGTGCGTCCTCGCGGCATTGACGGTGGGACCTCGCTCGACGCGCGGCACCTCGATGGTGCCGAGCATCCCGAAGTCCGAAACGCGGGTCGCCTCACTTGCCGGAGCGGGGCTCGCCATCAAAACGGCCGAAAAAAGAGCAATTGCAATCAGTGTTTTCCGCATGCCTCCTGGAGACGAAGACCGCGGGGGGATATTGGCGGCGTCTTGAAAATTATTGAGAGGTCGAGATGAGGACGAACGGCGACCAGTAGTAGGGGTGGCTGAACCGCTCGTCCCGCAACAGCGCCAACTGGGCCTGACGCATCGCTTCCGCGTAATCGGCGTTGGCGCTGCGAATCTGGCGATGGAAGGCGATCATCAGTTGAGCGGTGCTCGCGGAGTCCACTTTCCACTGGCTCACGACGGTGTTCCTGCAGCCCGCCACCATGAGCGCCCAGGACATGCCGATGATCCCTTCGCCGGGCGTGAGGTCGCCGCTGGCGGAGTCGCAGGCGGAGAGGATCGCCAGATCGGCGCCGAGGTGCAGGTCCATCATCTCGCGCGCCTCGAGGAGACCGTCGTCTTTTTCGGTGGCTCCGAGGATGATTGCGGAGTACATCGGCGACACGTCGTCGATGACGCCGTGGGTCGCCAGATGCAGTACGGGAAAGTCCGCGGCAAGCTTCTTGGCGGCGGTCTCCGTCGCATTGGAGCCGATCAGGGTCCGGCTCTCGCTGCCGTACATCTTCGCGATCGCGAGCACCTCGGTGCGTGCATCGGGCAGAGGCGCGAGACTCGCGCCGCGGATCTCCGCGCGCACGGCGTTCTCCGCGGTCGGCGGCAGAATGGGATCGGCGATGGCCAGCACCGTGCCCGACGCGACGCTGCGGCGATCCTCGCGGCGGTCGTTGCGCAGCAGCGTGAGCGACGGCGCATAGGCGACCGCGACGCGTTCGATCAGATGCTTACCGCCCGGCGCTTGCAGCGCTTGAAACGGAAGGCTCCACAGCAGCCCGTCCGGCACGATGGTGAGCAGCCGCTTCGATCCGATGCGCGCGGCAAACGGCGCCACGAGCAGCTCGTACAGCGCGCCGCCGGAGCGGCGGTACTGCAGATCGCGTCTTTCGATCTGATGCCCGAATGCGCGGACGCGCTCCTCGAGCTCTTTCCTGCGGATCGCGACGCGATGCACGTTTACAGTGAGATCGTCGCCTGAGCGCTCCAGATAAAAGACGAACGTCTCCGCGTCGTGCACCGAGAACGTCAGCAGCGCTTCGTCACTGCGCGGCAACAGGCGCCGCGAGTCGTCGACGATGGTCTGTGGATCGTCGATGTTCCGGGCGCGGATGTCCGGTCTGCTGGCGTAAAGCGTGTTGAGAAACTCGCGCTGCTCGACGCGAACCGCCGTCAGCCGTTCGCGCAGCGCGGCGTTCGAGGGATCGTCGCCCGACGCGAGCAACTTGCGGTTCAGTTCTGCGATCGTTTCGTTCAGTTTGTCGTGACGCTCCCGTTCGGCGTCGGTCATCGCGGGCAGGCGATCGACATGGCCGCGTGCGATGGCCGTGGCCAGTGCCCGTGCACGGAAGCGTTCGGAGGCGACGACCGCGTCGCGCAGCCGCCCGCGCTCGACGAGGAGGGAAACGAGGTCGCCATAGGGGTTGGCCTTGTCGCGCATGAAGCCGGCCACCATCAGCTCGTCCGTGCCAAGAATCGTGCGCCGCGACTCGATGAGCTCGATCGACGACTGCAGTGCGGCGGTGGCTTCCGGCAACCTGCCGACGGCCCGGAGTGCACGTCCGAGCGTGGCCCGCACGGACCACGACGGATCGTCCCGATAGAAGCCGACGACGTTGGACGCATTGCGGATGATCGCGTCCGCGTCTTCCGCGAGGCGCAGGGCTTCGTCGTGCCGTCCCTGCAACAGGCGGAGGTGCGCGAGAAACCGCAGCGCGTCGGCCTCGAACATTTTCTCCCCATACTTGTGCAGGATCGGGAGCGTCGACTCCACCTCCGTGACCGCCGCGTCGTAACGCTCCGCCTCGGTCAGGACTTGCCCGAGGTCGATTCGCATCGCCGCGAGTGCCAGCTCACCGCTCTTGTCGCCCGGCGTTTTGGGGAGAGTCCGCCTCATCAGGCGTTCGGAGGCCTCGATGTTGCCGGCGGCGCGTTCGGACTGCGCGAGATCAGCAAGGGCAAGGGCGGTGTGCTGAGGATTCCGCAGGGACTCCGAGCACTCCAGCGCTTCCGCCGCGTAGTGGCGCCCGGTCTGCACGTCTTGGAGCAGGCCGTACAGACTGCTGCGCTGAAACGCCGCGATGCAGCGGCCTTCGGTCCATTCGAAACGCGCGGCGGACTGCGCGAGGGCAGCCGAGGAGATCACGACGTCGCGAAGCGCGCCGCGCTGAATGAGAAACCCGCCGCGCATGTACAGCGCCTTCATCGACGCACGGGGATCGTCGGCTTCCTCCATCAACGCGGCCGCGGCGTCGTAGTGTTGGAGCGCTTCATCGGGAAAGTTGCTCTGCCATACGAGCGTTCCCGAGGCGAGCAAGGCGACCGCGCGCGCGTCCGCGATACCGCTTGCCTCCGCGACTTCGCGCGCTTCGCGTATTTTGTCGACGCCTTCCGCGAAACGCTTCTCGAAGACCGCGAGCATGGCCTGCAAGCGCAATGTCACGACCTCCGCGAATACAGTGCCCTCGCTCCGCGCGACGGACTGGATGAGCTGCAGCGCCTGAGACTTCCCGGCAATGGGCGACCTGTACAGATCTTCCCCAAGCCTCACCAGCACCGCTTCGAGATCGGCGTCGCGCGCGGCGGCGACGATCATCTCCGCGGTGAGATCGCTCCGCGCCGCAAGGCGCCGAGCGATCACGTGCTCCTCGGCGAGGATGCTCCGCAGTTTCCACCCGTCCGCGGCGCGCACGGCCTCCAGCCGCCAGCGATGGGGAAACCGCAGCGGCGTCCGAGTCGCGCCGCGCGCGAATGCCGTTGCACGGACGACAACGACCAGCGTCGACTCCGTTTCCGTCGCGCCCTCGACGATGACCTCGTGCGACGCGATCGAAACGCAGTCGTACGTCTCGAGCGTGTTGCGCAGCAACTGCCAATCGGGGGACGCCGTCGCTTCCGCGGTGCTCAGCGCCTCGAGCGCATCCATGTCCCCTGACGCGAGCGCGCGTACGAACGGTGTCGCGACCGCTTCGGCGGGAGGCGCGGCGTTCGCCGCGAGGGCTGACGTACCGAGGAAGGCGAGCAGGGTGAGCACGGACATCAAGTCTAAGCCCTGCCTGCGTTACGATGCTGTTCCTGGGAATGTCTATGAAAAACTTCGAGATCATCTGCCCCTGCTGCGAAGCCACGATCGTGGTCGATCGCCTCAGCGGCGAAGTGCTCCTGCACAAGGCAAAGGAAAGGCGCACGACCGGCTCGCTGGAGTCGATGGTCGCCGGGCTCGAGACGCAGAAGAGCGAGGCGGAGAAGCGCTTCGACCGGCAGCTCGAGAGTCAGAAGGACCACGCGCGCATCCTCGAGGAGAAGTTCAAGGCCGCGCTCGAACAAGCCGAGAAGTCGGACGACAAGTATGTCAATCCGATGGACATGGACTGAAAAGCAGTGCTGAGTGCTGAGTGCTGAGTGCTGAGTCGGGAGGGCGTGACGCAGCACTCAGCACCCAGCACTCAGCACCTGATGGGTGCATGACAAAGCCACGCAAAATCCTTCCTCAATCATTCGATCCCGACGCCGCCGCCGGAGCGGAAAGCGGCATCTACGGACTGCCCTTCGCGCCCGAGGACTCGAAGGTCGTGATCGTGCCGGTGCCGTTCGAGGCGACGACGTCATACGGCGGCGGAACTTCGACCGGACCGCAGGCGGTGTTCGAAGCATCGAAGCAGGTCGACCTCTTCGATCAGGAGACGGGGTGTCCATACGCCGCCGGCATCGCGATGCTCGACATCCCGAAGAACGTCCTGCGCTGGAACGCGGCCGCGAAAAGACAGGCCGCGGAAGTGATCGAGAAAGGCGGCGTCGTTGACCGCAAAACGCGCGCGGCCGCGGAGAAGGTCAACAAATACGGCGAGCGCCTGAACGATTGGGTCTATGAACAGACGAAGGCGCTGCTCGACGCGGGCAAGATGCCGGTGATTCTCGGCGGCGATCACGCCGTGCCGTTCGGCGCGATCCGCGCGTACTCGGAAAAGGTTCCCGGCCTCGGCATTCTCCATCTCGACGCGCACGCCGATCTGCGCGACGCGTACGAAGGATTCACCTGGTCGCACGCGTCGATCTTCAACAACGTGATGCGCAGGATCGACGGCGTCGGCAGGCTCGTGCAGGTCGGCGTCCGCGACCTCGGCCAGGCCGAGCGCGCAATGATCGACGGGTCGAAGGGCCGCATCGTGACGTTCTATGACGCCGAGCTCGCGGCGAAGAAGGAAGACGGCATCCCGTTCGCGCGGCTTGCCGACGAGATCGTCGCAGCGCTGCCAAACGACGTCTATCTGTCGTGGGATATCGACGGCCTCGATCCTACGCTCTGCCCCGGCACCGGCACGCCCGTTCCCGGCGGTCTTTCCTGGAACGAAGCGATCGGTCTGTTGCGCGCGATCCGCCGCGCAAAGAAACGCATCGTCGGCCTCGATCTCTGCGAGGTATCACCCGGCGAGACGGAATGGGACGCGAACGTCGGCGCGCGCCTGCTCTACAAGATGATCGGCTTCGCGCTGCTGACGCAGTAGGGCCACGAGGGGACCGACCGGGGGCCTCCGGCGGGGGTTCAACCCGGAGACATAGTGGACACTAAGTTCTAGGGACATAGTTGACACTTTGATCGGCAACGTGCGCATGCAGGGGCATGGCGCTACGGACGAGGACGATCGTGGAACAGCGAGTGTCGGCGA
>DASYGV010000079.1:0-62361 GCA_035999335.1 Thermoanaerobaculia bacterium
TTCCACCCCCCACGAAGATATCCACGAGCTCCTCGCGACGAGCGACATCGTCTCCATCCACGCGCCGCTCACGCGAGAGACGCACCATCTGCTGAACGCGACGACGCTCGCGAAGATGAAGCGCGGCGCGTACGTGATCAACACGGCACGTGGCGCGCTCGTCGACGAGGACGCCCTCTGCGACGCGCTCGAGAGCGGCCACCTGCGCGGCGCCGGCCTCGACGTTTACGAGTTCGAGCCCGAGGTGAACCCGCGGCTGCTGCGGATGAAAAACGTAGTGATCCTCCCGCACATCGGCTCGGCAACGGAGGAGGCACGTACCGCAATGGCGCGGATCGCGGCGACGAATGTGTTGCTGTTTCTTCGCGGGAAGGAGCCGCTCCATCGCGTGGTGTGACTGTCGCATGGTATGCGACAGGAGGTAACGAACCGATGCTTGGAGACAAAGACGCGATCGTCACAGTGGCCGTCAAGGACATCGACGTCGCGAAGAAGTTCTACGAAGGCACGCTCGGGCTGCATCCGTCCTCGGATCAGGAGCCTGGGACGCTGGCGTACCAGACGGCGAAGTCGACGATCTTCGTCTATCCGTCGCAGTACGCCGGCACGAACCAGGCGACGGCGGTCACGTGGTTCGTCGACGACGTCGAAGGCCTCGTGAAGGCCCTCGCTGCGAAGGGCGTGAAGTTCGAGCACTACGACAATCTGCCGGACACGAAGGTCGTGGGCGATCTGCACATTGCCGGCGACAAGAAGCTGGCGTGGTTCAAGGACCCGGACGGGAACATCCACGCGCTCGCGGGGTGAACGAATGGCCGACCTCATCGCAAAGGCAACGACGACCGTCGACGCGCCCGCGGAGATCGTGTGGGACGCGCTCGTGACTCCTTCGATCATCAAGGAGTACATGTTCGGCACGAACGTGGTGTCGGACTGGAAGGAGGGAAGCCCGATCGTCTGGAAGGGGGAGTGGCAGGGGAAGGCGTACGAAGACAAGGGCGTGATTCAGAAGATCGAGCCGCATCGGCGGTTGCAGTACACGCACTCGAGCGCGGGCTCGGACGAGGTGCACACGATCACGATCGAGCTCGCGGAGAAGGGCGCGCAAACGGAGGTGACGCTGTCGCAGGACAACAACGCGACGGAGGAGGCGCGGGAGCATTCGGAGAAGAACTGGCAGATGATGCTCGACGGATTGAAGAAGTTGTTGGAACAATAGCCGTACGCCTCGAACGCAACGATAGGAGCGGCTCATACCGGTTGCTGCGGTCGTGCGGAACGCTGGCGTCCTCGCCGGCTGGTCCGCAGGCGTCCCGCGCCTGCGTTCTGCGAGGCGGCGAGGACGCCGCCTGGCCAGCCGCCGGGACGGCGGCGTTCCATCGGCTCGGTGCTTGCTCTCGTTGTGGGGGAGATGACAAACGGACAACGCATTCTGGTCGTCGATGACGACGACGCGATCCGCGCGCTGGTTCAGACGGTGCTTCGGCGCCGCGGATTTCACGTGGACGGCGCGCGCAACGGCATCGACGCGCTCGAACGACTCGCCGCGGCGCGCTACGCGCTGATCATCCTCGACCTGATGATGCCGAGCATGAACGGCCACGAGCTGCTCGATGCGCTCTCGCGCGAATCCGTCATGACCCGCCCGCGCGTCCTCATCCTCAGTGTCGGACTCGAGCCGCGGACATTCGACTCCGATCTGGTCATCGGCACGGTGCACAAGCCTTTCGACATCGAATTGCTGCTCGACATCGTGACCGGCTATCTGTCCACCAACGAGCCAGCCACAACCACAAATTAGGCACGTTCTTTGGAATTTGCAGGGGGCATGACTGAACCGAGAGTCCTGATCGTCGAGAGCAACGACGCGTTGCGTGCGATGCTCTTCACCATCCTTCGTCATCAGCCGGTCGGCGTCGACACGTCTCCCTCGGCCGACGACGCGTTCGACAAAGTCACGAAATGCGACTACGCGCTGATCGTCATCGACATGGACGTCCCCGCCGCGTCCCGGTTCCTCAGCCGCTTCCTCGAGGAGCGTCCCGAGGCGACGTCGTTCGTGCTCGCGGTCCGCGATGGACGCAGCGACGAGTTCCTCGATCCCGCGCACGTCTCGGCCGTGCTGAGCAAGCCGCTGGAGATCGACATGCTGGCGGAGCTCGTGCGCGAGTGCGCGCTGGTCGTGCCGCCGCCGGAAGATCCCCTCCCCTGCCCACCCGCGGAAAGCGACATCCGCACGCGGCTGGACCGCGGGTCGTACATCGCAAATTAGCTCTGCGTTCAACCCTGAGCGAAGCGAATGGGTCAAGTGAGCCCTCACGCGACGCGTGCTATCGACGTGCATCGAGAGGGCTCCCTTGATCCTTCGCCGCTTTGCGGCTCAGGATGAGTAGACTCCGCGCGTGAATTCGCGGCGGATCGGGATCCTCTACATCGTCGTTGCGGCGCTGCTCTGGTCGACCGGCGGCATCGGGATCAAGGGAGTCGCGGATTCGGCGCTGAAGGTTACGTTCTACCGCTCCGTCTTTGCGGCGGTCACGCTCTTCCTCATCTTCCCACGGCACGCGCGCGTGCGGCCCACGCCGGCCTTTCTGGTGGCGATCGTCAGCTACGGTGTGTGTTTGACCACGTTCGTCTTTGCCACGAAGCTGACCACCGCCGCGAACGCGATCTTCCTGCAGTACGCCGGCGTGGTGTGGGTGCTGCTCCTCTCGCCGCTCGTGCTGCACGAGAAGATGCAGCGCCGCGACGTGATCGCGATCGTCACGGCGATGATCGGCATGGCGCTGTTCTTCGTCGGGAAGTTCGAGACCCGGGGGATGGCCGGAAACGCGCTGGCGCTGGTCTCGAGCATCTTCTTCGCGACGATGATCATGGCGCTCCGCCGCGAGCATCACGCGTCGCGCGCGGCGGTGATCTGGGGAAACGTAGCCCTCTCGCTCGCGCTCTTCCCGTTCGTTTCGAACGACCTCGCCCTCACGACGAAATCGCTCTTCGCCATGCTCTTCCTCGGCGTCTTCCAGATCGGCCTCGCCTACGCGTTTTTCGTGAAGGGCCTGCAGTATGTGACTGCGACTCAAGCGTCGCTGACGGGCATGCTGGAGCCGGTGGCGAATCCGATCTGGGTGCTGCTCTTCCTCGGCGAAAAACCGTCCGTGTATGCCATCGCCGGCGCGGCAATCGTGCTGGTGGCAATCGGCTGGCATACGATGCAGGGCGAGCCGGCGACGGACATGCCGGCTCCTGACTGACATGACGACCACTCTCATCGAGCCCGCGACCGGTGAGCCGCTCACGGAAGTTGCGCGAGCCACCACCGAAGATCTCGACCGCGCGGTGCGCGCGGCAGACCAGGCGTTTCGCGGCGAGTGGCGACGCATCAACACGCGCAAGCGCGGCCAGCTCTTGAATCGCTTCGCGGCGTTGATCCGCGAGAACCGAGAAGAGTTGGCGCGACTCGAGTCGCGCAACGTCGGGAAGCCGATCCGCGATTCGCGCGATGAGGTCGGACTTGCGGCGAACGTGTTCGAGTATTACGCCGGCGCGACGAACAAAGTCGGCGGACAGACCATCCCCGCGGCGGCGCCGGGCGTGCTGCTGTCGTTCCGCGAGCCGGTGGGCGTGTGCGGAATCATCGTCCCGTGGAACTTCCCGATCGCGATCGCGGCGTGGAAGAGCGCGCCCGCGCTGGCGATGGGAAACACGGTCGTGCTCAAGCCCGCGGAACAGACGCCGCTGACGGCGATGAGGCTCGCGGAGCTCGCGCTCGAAGCCGGGATCCCCGAGGGCGTGTTCAGCGTCGTCACCGGTTCGGGGTCGGTGATTGGGGAAGCGCTCGTGAAACATCCGCTGGTGCGGAAGATCACGTTCACCGGCTCGACGGAGGTGGGGATCAACGTGATGCGCCTCGCAGCGGACGACGTCAAGCGCGTGTCGCTGGAGCTGGGCGGCAAATCGCCGAATCTCATCTTCGAGGACGCGGACTTCGACAAAGCCGTCGACTCCGCGGCGTCGAGCTCGTTGGGCAACGCGGGACAGGACTGCTGCGCGCGCTCGCGCATCCTCGTGCAGCAGTCGATCTACGACCGCTTCTCGAAAGCGCTCGTGGAGAAGTTCGGCGCGATCAACGTCGGCAATCCGCTGAGCGAGGAAACAGAGATGGGACCGCTGGTCACGACCGCACATCGCGAGCGCGTGATGCAATACATCGAGAGCGGCAAATCCGAGGGGGCGACGCTCGCGTGCGGCGGCCGGGCGCGGGAGCGCGGGGCGTATCTCGAGCCGACGGTGTTTCTCGACGCGACTTCGGAGATGACGATCGTGCGCGAGGAGATCTTCGGGCCGGTCGTCGCGGTGATGCCGTTCCGCGACGAGGCCGAGGCGATCGCGTTGGCGAACGACTCCGTGTACGGACTCTCCGGCTCGATCTGGACGCGCGACATCGGCCGCGCGCTGCGGGTCGCACGCGCGGTGGAGACGGGCAATCTCTCGATCAACTCCGGCAGCAGCGTGCACGTCGAAGGTCCGTTCGGCGGCGTGAAGCGCAGCGGCCTCGGACGCGAGCTCGGGCTGCAGGCGCTGGACCATTACACGGAGTGGAAGACGGTCTACTTGAGTGATGAGTGATGAGTGATGAGCGATGAGCGATGAGTGGGTGGGCGGGACTCAGCACTCAGCACCCAGCACTCAGCACCGGTGAACTATGCAAGGCAAAATTGACGTAGAAGAACTGAAACGCCTGGTGGCGAACGACGACATCGACACGGTGCTGGTCGTGTTTCCGGACATGTACGGGCGGCTGGTCGGCAAGCGCATCGTGGCGAAGTTTTTCCTCGAGCAGAGCGCGATCCACGCGTGCGATTACCTCCTCGCGTGCGACATCGACATGGACCCGGTGCCGGGGTATCAGTTCACGAGCTGGGCGAAGGGCTACGGCGACTTCCGGCCGGTGCCTGATTTCACGACGATGCGCGTCGCGTCGTGGCAGGAGAAGACGGCGCTCGTGCTGTGCGACGTGTACGAGGAGGAGTCGGACGAGCTCGTGCCGTACGCGCCGCGCGGGATTCTGCGCAAGCAGCTCGCGCGCGCTGCGGAGCGCGGCTACACGGCGATGGGCGCGTCGGAGCTCGAGCTGTACGTGTTCAAGGATTCGTACGAAGACGTCGCGAAGAAGAGCTTCGTGAACCTCGAACCGATCGGGCGCGTGATCGAGGACTACCACATCCTCCAGGGCACGAAGGAAGAGCACCTCATCGGCGCGATCCGCCGGCATCTCGAGCGCTCGGGCGTGCCGGTCGAGTCGTCGAAAGGCGAATGGGGACCGGGACAGCAGGAGATCGGACTGCGGTACGCGGACCTGCTCGAGATGGCCGACCGTCACTCGATCTACAAACACGCGGCGAAGGAGATCGCGTGGCAGAGCGGACATGCGATCACGTTCATGGCGAAGTGGGACGAGCGCTACGCGGGCTCGAGCTGCCACATCCACATGAGCCTCTGGAACCCGGAGGGCGAGGCGCTGTTCGCCGGAGAAACGCCAATCTTCCGCCACTTCCTCGGCGGATGGATGGCGCACATCCGCGAGCTGTTCCCGTTCTATGCGCCATACCCGTCATCGTACAAACGCTACGTGGCCGGATCGTTTGCGCCGACCGGGATCGCGTGGAGCCACGACAATCGGACGGCGGGATTTCGCATCGTCGGCCACGGCTCGTCGCTGCGCATCGAATGCCGCACGGCGGGCGCGGACGCGAATGTGTATCTCGCATTCGCCGCGACGCTCGCGGCGGGACTGGACGGAATCGACAAGGGGACGGAACCGCCACCCGCGTTCGAGGGCGACGTCTACGGCGCGCGAGAGTTGCCGCAGGTACCGCACTCGCTGCCGGAGGCGATCGCGGAGTTGGAGAAGAGCGCGTTCGCGCGGGAAGTGTTCGGCGAAAACGTGGTCGAGCATTACCTGCACTTTTTCAAGACCGAGCAGCGGAAGTTCGACGCCGTGGTGACGGACTGGGAGCGGAGAAGATACTTTGAACAGGCTTAGCGGCAAGGTTGCGCTGATCACCGGCGGTGGCAGCGGCATCGGCAAAGCGTCGTGCCTGCTGTTCGCGCGCGAAGGCGCGAAGGTGGTCGTCGTCGACATGAAGAAGGAGACGGCACAGGCGACGGCCGACGAGATCGTCGCGGCGGGCGGCGACGCGAAGGCGTTCGCCGCGGACGTGTCGAAGGCGAAGGACTGCGAGGCGATGGTTGCGTTCGCCGAGGAGCAGTACGGCGCGCTGCATGTCGCGTTCAACAATGCCGGCATCTTTCACAACGACGACGAGTCGGTGACGACGACCAGCGAAGAGATCTGGGACCTGGTCATCGACGTCAACCTCAAGGGCGTGTTCCTCGGCTGCAAGTACGAAGTCCCGGCGCTGCTGCGCGCGGGCGGCGGGTCGATCATCAACACGGCGTCGTTCGTCGCGATCATGGGCGCGGCTGTGCCGCAGATCGCTTACACCGCGAGCAAGGGCGGTGTGCTGGCGATGACACGCGAGATCGCGGTGGAGTTCGCGCGAAAGAACATCCGCGCGAATTCGCTGTGTCCCGGACCGGTGGAGACGCCGCTGCTGGCGGAGCTCCTCGCCGATCCCGCGCGGCGCAACCGCCGGCTCGTGCACATCCCGCAGGGACGCTTCGCGAAGCCAGAGGAGATGGCGAACGCAGCGCTGTTCCTCGCGAGCGACGAGTCGTCGTTCGTGAACGGGACGTCGTTCCTGGTGGATGGAGGGATCACCTCGGCATACATCACGCCGGAGTAGGTTGGCTCTCGCCAGTTTATCCCGCGCGCAGACGCGGGATCTCCGGTGCCCCCGCGATGCGCGTGCGTTATGCGCGAGATAAACTAAGTTCATGCGCGCCGCGATCCTCACCGCATTCATGAACCTCACGCCGATCGCGGCGTTGGACATCTTCCGGTTCCTGCGCGTGCCGGCGATCGTGTGGACGATCCGGACGACGCGCACGTGTTCGGCTGCGACTTGTCGGCTGGACAGAGTTCGTCCCCGCGCGCGGTAACACCGGCAGCGCACGTGCCACGAGCCACGCGGGGGCACTGGAGATCCCGCGTCTACGCGCGGGATAAACTGAGAAAACTGAGAATCACCGAGAACGGATCTCGATCCCGCCGTTGGTGGTCCGCATCTTCAGCGACGTCCCGCCGCCGTTGATCGTGCCGCGAAGGGAGTTGCGGCCGACGCGGGTGGTCGCGATCGGGAGGTCGGTGTGGATCGAGCCGTTGGTCGTGCCCGCGTCGACGTCGAGGGCGAGGTCCGACGGCAGCTCCACTTCGATCCGTCCGTTCGTCGTCTCGAAGCGCAGCGGCTGACCCTTGTTTACGCGCGTCAGCTCGGCGTGGATCGAGCCGTTCGTCGTCGAGGCGTCGAGCGAGCCCGCGCAGCGCGCGACTTCGATCTTGCCGTTCGTCGTGTCGAGCTCGTGGCTGCCAGTGACGTCGTTGAGATGAATGCTGCCGTTCGTGTTCGTCACGTCGACGTTCATCGTGCGCGGCACCATCAGCTCGAACGTGACCTGAGCCTGCACGTCGTCGCCCATGATCCAGGAGAAGATCGAGCCAACACCTTCGTCGCGCTTCGGGTATTTCGTAGTGATGGTCAGGCCGCCGTCGCGCGGCTGGAGGTCGACGCGGAGCTCGTTCATCACCCGCTGCACGTCATCGCGGTCGGCCTCGACCTTCTTCACCGCGACGACCTTCACGCGCGGCTGGTCCCACGCCGTGACGCTGATGCGGCCATTCACGTTGGTCAGCCTCACGCTCGCGCCAGGCTTTACGTCGAAGGTCTTGTCGATCGTCTGCGTGAGCGAGGCCGCGGAGGCGGAAACCGCCACGACGAGGGTGAGTGCGGCCATCAGGAGCTTGCGCTTCATGGGTGAATCCTCCGCATCTCGATACGGACGGAGCGGCGAAGGGTTGCGCAGGCCCTACAATCGGCGGACTCATGCGCCGTGCAATCGCCGTCCTGCTCCCCCTCGCAGTCGTGTTTGCGCTCGCGCTTTGGCGCGCGCAGGGACCCGCGCCGAAGCCCGCTTCGGCCGCGGACGCCGAGTTCTCTGCGGAACGCGCGAACGGTACGTTGCGCGAGTTGCTCGCCGAGGGAGTGCCGCATCCGGTCGGGACGGCGGCGAACGCGCGCGTGCGCGATCGGATCGTCGCGCGGTTGCAGGCGCTGGACTACGACGTCGAAGTCCAGCGGAGCTTTGCGTGCAACGCGGCCGCGGTATGCGGCATGGTCGAGAACCTCCTCGCGAGACAGCGCGACGCGCGACGACGAGACGTCGTCCTGTTGACATCGCACTACGACTCCGTCGGCGCGGGACCTGGCGCTGCGGATGACGGATACGGCACGGCGACGCTGCTGGAGGTCGCACGCGCGTTGCGCGGACAGCGTTTCCGCAATCCGGTCGCCCTGCTGATCACCGACGGCGAGGAAGCCGGACTCCTCGGCGCGGAAGCGTTCGTCGCCGACGAGTCGCTCGCGTCTGAAGCCAAAGTGATCGTCAACGTCGAGATGCGCGGCACTTACGGGCCGAGCAACCTGTTCGAGACGAGCAAAGGGAACCGCTGGCTCATTGGCCACCTCGCGGGCGCGCTGGAGCGGCCGCAAGCGACGTCGTTCTTCTACGCGGTCTACAACCTCCTGCCGAACGACACCGACGTGACGATCTTCAAGCGCGCCGGAAAAGCCGCGATCAACTTCGCAGCGATCCGCGGCGTGAACTGGTATCACACGCCGTACGACGACCTCGCGCACGTGAATACCGGCACGCTGCAGCATCATGGCGACAACGTGCTCGCGTCCGTGCGCGCGCTGGCGAACGCGGACCTCGACGCGCGCGGCAACACCGACGCGACGTACTTCGACATCCTCGCGTTTCACCTGGTCTGGTGGCCGGAGGCATGGACGCTGTGGATCGCGGTCGTCGGATTGCTCCTGCTCCTGATCGCCGCGCGCAAGACGTCGCCGCGGGAGATGACGTTCGGCGTGCTGACCGCGTTCACGGCGATCGCGCTCGCGGGCCTTCTCGGCTACGGTGTCAGTTGGCTCGCGCGCCTCGGCAGCGAAGGACTGAACTTCGTCGCGCAGCCTGCGTTTTCGATTGCGGCAATGTGGCTGATCGGCATCGCGGCGGCGCTGCTCGCGGCTTCGCTGTTCCGCAAACGCTCGCAGCCGCTGGCGATGCTGTACGGCATCGGGATCGTGTGGCACGCGATCGGGATCGCGCTCGCGCTGACGATTCCGGGCGCGGCGTTTCTCTTCGTCGTGCCGGCGGTTGCACTCGCGCTCTGCGCGCTCGCAAGCGCGCGGGAGACGGTGACGAGCACGGTCGCGTCGACGGTCGCCGCGGTTCTGATGTTTCCGGTGGCGCTGTTGTTGTACGACGCCCTCGGCGGGCGATTGATGGTCGCTCTGGCACTCGTCATCGGCACGCTCGCGACCTTGTTCGCGCCGTTGTTTGCGAGCTGGCGTTCGAGTGCGGCGGTAGCGGTGATGGCAATCGTGTGCGCGGTGGTCGCGATGCTGCAGCCGGCGTACACGGCCGATCGGCCGCGCCGCGTCTCGCTTTCGCATGTCGACGATGCATCGCCGCGGTGGGTCACGGGGACGCTCACGCCGGAGTTGCGCGCGGCGGCGCGCTTCACTGCGTTCGAGGACAAGCTGCGCGGCGACGGATGGGCCGCGCCTGCGCCGCGCATCGCGCCGCGCGTGGAAGTTTCCGCGACGCGCGAGGGCGAGCGGCTCACGGTGCGTGTGCGCTCCTCGCGGAATGCCGATCGCCTCACGCTGCTGTTGCATGGCGACGCGAGGGTGGTTCGCGTGAACGGCGTGACGCCTCCGCCGAAGCCCGCGAGGTTCCGCGAGCGTCTGCCGTCCGGGTGGCATCTCGCGGCTGCGAACGGAGTGGACGAGATGATCGTCGAATGCACGGCGCGCGGAGGCGTCGAAGCGATCGCGAGCGACATGACGTTCGGGTTGCCCGCGGCGGCCGCGCCGCTGATCGCGGCGCGCAAGGCGTCGACCGCGATTCCGAATCAAGACGGGGACGTGACGATCACACGCGCGCGGGCGAGGTGGTAATCCAACAGCGGAGCGCTGGCGTCCTCGCCGGCTGACCGGGCGGCGTCCCGCGCCGCCCGCCCTGGGTGGCGGCGCGGGACGCCGCCACATCAGCCGCCGGGACGGCGGCGGTCCACTTGGGAGAAACAAAACGCCCGCTGTTTTCAGCGGGCGTTTTTGAGTGAACTTACTTTTCTTTCTTCTTGGGAGCGGCCTTTTTCTTTGGCTTCTCCTCGGCGGCCTTCTTAGCAGGCGCTGCTTTCTTCGGAGCGGCCTTCTTCTTCGGCTTCTCCTCCTCGTCCGCGGGCTCCTCGGCCTTCGGCTTCGGCTCGGCCTTCTTCTTCGCGGCCTTCGGCGCTTCCGCCTTCGCCTTGGTCTCGGTCTTCTCGGCCGAGCGCTCGACGAGCTCGAGGATCGCCATCTCCGCGGCGTCGCCGCGGCGCGCGCCCAGCTTCAGGATGCGCGTGTAACCGCCCGGGCGCGTGGAGAAACGTGGGCCGATGGTCTCGAACAGCTTGGCGATGAGCGCGTCATCGGGAATCTGGCGCGCGGCCTGACGGCGCGCGTGCACGCTGTCGTTCTTGGCCAGAGTGATGAGCTTCTCGATCTGCGGGCGCAGTTCTTTCGCCTTGGGCAGCGTCGTAACGATGCGCTCGCTCTCGATGAGCGAAGCCAGCTGGTTGCGGAACATCGCCGAGCGATGGCTGCTCGTCCGTCCCAGCTTGCGATGTGCCATTCCGTGTCTCATTGAAATCTCCTAGTCGCGCATGTCGGCGCGGGAGCCGACCGGGACGCGGGTCATGCCGAACGAGAGGCCGAGGCTGGCGAGTACGTCTTTGATCTCGTCGAGCGACTTGCGGCCGAAGTTCTTCGTGGAGAGCATCTCGCGCTCGGTGCGCTGCACGAGATCGCCGAGGGTGCGGATGTTCGCGTTCTTGAGGCAGTTCGCGGAGCGGACCGAGAGGTCGAGCTCCTCGATCGGCTTGGCCAGCATCTCGGCCAGGCGCGGATCGACTTCCGGCGCCGCGGCCTCCTCACGCTCCTCGGCGCGCGTTTCGAACGCGCTGAAGATGCGCAGGTGATCGCCGAGCAGCTCGGACGCGAGGCTGATGGCCTCCTGCGGCGAGACCGCACCGTTGGTCCACACCTCGAGAATGAGCTTGTCGTAGTCGGTCATCTGGCCGACGCGCGCGCCCTCGACGTGATAGTTCACGCGGCGGACGGGCGAGTGGATCGAGTCGACCGGGATGTAGCCGAGCGGCAGGTCGGTGTCGGCGTTGCGGTCGGCGACGACGTAGCCGCGGCCCTTCTTGAGACGGGCCTCGAGCTTGAGCGAGCCTTCCTTCGACAGCGTCGCGACGTGCGCGGTCGAGTCGAGGATCTCGATGTCCGGATCCTGCTCGAAGTCGGCGGCCGTGACGACGCCCGGCCCCTTCTTCTCGAGGTACAGCGTCTTCGGACCGGAGCCGTGGAGCTTGAACGGGATCTGCTTGAGGTTGAGGACGACGTCCGTCATGTCCTCGACCACGCCCTGGAGCGACGAAAACTCGTGCAGAACGCCTTCGACGCGAACAGCCGTGATCGCCGCTCCCTCGATGGAGGAGAGCAGGACGCGGCGGAGCGCGTTACCGATGGTCGTACCGAAGCCGCGCTCGAACGGCTGAGCGGTGAATCGCCCGAAGTTCGGAGTGAGTGTCTCGGGATCGTAATCGAGCTTTTTGGGTTTCTGAAAATCTGACCACATCATGGGAGCGGCCTCCTCGCGTGAGATGACGGAACGGACGCGCAAGGTGCGCGCCCGGCACGTCATCGGGATTGAATTACTTCGAGTAGAGCTCGACGATGAGCTGTTCCTGGATCGGGAGACGGATGTCTTCGCGCTTCGGAAGATCCGTGACCGAGCCGCGGAACTGATCCGGCTCGAGCTGGAGCCAGGTCGGAACGCCGCGGCCCGCTGCCGTTTCGACGGCCTGGCGGATCTGATCGTTCTTGCGGCTCTTTTCGCGAACCTGAATCACGTCGCCTTTGCGCGACTGGTACGAGGGGACGTTGATCTTGCGGCCGTTCACCTCGATGTGGCCGTGACGGACGAGCTGGCGTGCCTGGGCGCGCGAGGCGGCAAAGCCCAGCGAGTAGACCACGTTGTCCAGCCGGAGCTCGAGCTGGCGGAGAAGGTTGTCGCCGGTGACGCCGGTCTTCCTCGCGGCGCGCTGGAAGTAGAGCCGGAACTGGCTCTCCAGCAAGCCGTAAATGCGCTTCACTTTCTGTTTTTCACGAAGCTGCACGCCGTAGCCAAGGACCTTGGAGCGGCGACGGCCGTGCTGACCGGGCGCGTAGTTGCGGCGCTCGATCGCGCACTTGTCCTTGAAACAACGATCACCTTTGAGAAAGAGCTTCATCCCTTCGCGCCGGCAGAGCCGGCAGACGGGGTCGGTGTAACGAGCCACTATGCCTCCTAATGTTTCGCACCCGCATCACCATTGATGCGTTGCGTATACGCCGGCTGCTGCTCGGCGTAACCTTGTACTAGCTCTTAGCTCTTAGCTGTTGGCTCTTAGGAGCTCCGAGAGATCGCCCGATCTCCTAAGAGCTAAGAGCTAACAGCTAACAGCTGTCTTGTCAGACTCGCCGCCGCTTGGGCGGCCGGCAGCCGTTGTGCGGGATCGGCGTGACGTCCTTGATCGACTTGATGTCGAGGCCGGAGGCCGCGAGCGCGCGGATCGCGGATTCGCGACCGGCACCGGGACCCTTGACCTTGACGTCGACCGAGCGGATGCCATGCTCCTGCGCGAGCTGAGCGGCATTCTGGGCCGCCACCTGCGCGGCGAACGGGGTGCCCTTGCGGGAGCCCTTGAAGCCGATGCGTCCGGCGCTCGACCACGACAGGATGTTGCCCATCGGATCGGTGATCGCCACGATCGTGTTGTTGAACGTCGCCGCGATCGAGGCGACGCCGTGCGGAACGTTCTTCCGCTCCTTGCGCTTGGTACCGGCGCGTCGCGCGCCCGCTTTTGGTGCTCGTGCAGTTGCCATTGATCGTTTCCTCGAGTGACCCCCGGCTGAAGCCGGGGGCTACGCTATTTCTTGGTCGCCTTCTTCTTACCGGCCACGGCGCCCTTGCGCGGACCTTTGCGCGTGCGCGCATTGGTGTGAGTCCGCTGGCCGCGCACCGGGAGCCCGCGGCGGTGGCGCATGCCGCGGTAGCAGTTGATCTCCATGAGCCGCTTGATGTCGAGGCCGACGTCCTTGCGAAGGTCGCCCTCGACCTTGCCCTCGTCGGTGATGATCTGGCGGATCTTGCGAACGTCGTCCTCGCTCAGGTCCTTGACGCGGACGTTCTTGTCCACACCGGCCCCGGTCAGGATGGCGTTCGACCGCGTGCGGCCGATTCCGAAGATGTACGTCAGGCCGATTTCGACCCGCTTGTTGAGTGGAAGATCCACACCTGCGATACGTGCCATTCTTTATCTCCGGTGCTGGGTGCTGGGTGCTGGGTGCTGAGTACCGCCCAACCGCGGCTTCGACTCTCAGCACTCAGCACTCAGCACTCAGCACATGTTTCTATCTACCCCTGACGCTGCTTGTGCTTCGGATTGTCACAGATGATCCGAATCACGCCCTGGCGGCGGACGACTTTGCATTTGGTGCAGATTCTCTTGACTGATGAACGAACTTTCATTTGTTTCCCCAGCTGTTAGCTCTTAGCTGTTAGCTCTTAGGAGACCGGCTAAGACCTAACAGCTCTACTTGTATCGATAGGTGATGCGACCGCGAGTCAGGTCGTACGGCGAGAGCTCGACCAGCACTTTGTCGCCAGGCAGAATGCGGATGAAGTGTTTTCTCATCTTGCCGGAGATGTGGGCCAGGACCCTGTGCTTGTTCTCCAGCTCGACTTGAAACATCGCGTTGGGCAACGTCTCGAGGACCGTTCCCGTCACTTCAATCGCGTCTTCCTTCGACATGACGTCCTTCTCGGGCCTTGGTGCTGCGCGTTGGGGAACTCGTCTTGCCCTAATCAAACAGCACCATTCTTTTTCCTCATTTTCCTAAAACCCATGGTCCGTTGCTCGTGACGGCCACCGAATTCTCGAAGTGTGCGGCGAGGGCCCCATCGACCGTTCGCGCCGTCCACCCGTCGGCATCCGTCTTCACGTCCTGAATCATCCCGTTCGCCCCCGCGCGATCGATACGCGAGCGCAACTTCGACCCGATCTCACAGAGCATCGGCTCGATGGCCAGGACCATTCCCTCGCGCAGCTCGAGCCCGCGCCCGCGCCGCCCGAAGTTGTGTACCTGAGGCTCCTCGTGCATCCGCCGGCCGATTCCGTGACCGACGAAGGTGCGGATGACGTGGAAGCCGCGGGACTCCGCGTGCTCCTGCACGGCCGCCCCGATGTCGCCGAGGTGTCGTCCCGGACGCATCTCCTCGATGGCCAGCTCCAGACACTCGCGCGTGGTGTCGAGCAGCTTCTGCGCGTTCGCGCTGATGTTGCCGACCCCCACCGTGATGGCCGCATCGCCGACGAATCCCTCGAAGATCGACCCGAAGTCGAGGCCGACGACATCGCCTTCCTGCAGCTTCGTCCGATTGGGGATGCCGTGCACGATGACGTCGTTGACCGACGCGCAGACGACCGCCGGATAGGGCGGCATGCCCATAGGAGAGTAGCCTTTGAAGGGCGACTTCGCGCCCCGCTTCGCCAGCTCTTCCTCGGCCATCGCGTTGAGCTGTGCGGTGGTCGCGCCGGGCTTGACCATCGCACGCATCATCTCGAGGATGTCGACGACGATCCGGTTCGCCCGGTCCATCGTCGCGATCTCGTCGCGATTCTTCAGCGTCGGTCCCTTCATCGTGTCGAGCATTACGTCAGGGACTTTTCGATTCGTTCAAAGACCACGTCGAGAGGACCGACTCCGTCGACCTCTCGCAAAATGCTTTTCGCCTTGTAGTACGTCGCCACCGGCATCGTCTGCCGATGAAACGACTCCAAACGCTTGCGCACGGCCTCTTCCGTATCGTCGGGCCGCGCGATGACCTCGGCGCCGCAACGATCACAAACGCTGCCGTTCGCCGGGGGGTTGTTCTCGAGATGGTAAATCGCCCCGCACTGCGCACACGTCCGTCGCATGGTAATGCGGCGGACGATGGCGTCGTCGGGGACGAGCAGTTGAAGAACCCGCAGAGGCGACCCACCATTCCCGACGATACTGTCGAGCTTCTCGGCCTGGACCAGCGTCCGGGGAAAACCGTCCAGAATGAAGCCTTTCTGGGCGTCCGGCTTCGCCATCCGGTCGTTGATGATGCCGATCATCAGATCATCCGGCACCAGAGCACCTGCGGCCATGATCGGAGCGGCCTGAGCGCCCAGGGGCGTGCCGTCGGCAACCGCCTCGCGGAGCATGTCGCCCGTCGAGATGTGCGGGATGTCGAAGCGGCTCGCGAGCCGCTTCGCCTGAGTTCCCTTGCCGCTCCCCGGAGGGCCGATGAAGATGATCTTCACTGCTTGCTTATCCCCCTACCCTCATCCTCTACGTCCGCGGATGCGGCCCTTCTTCATGAAGCCGTCGTAGTGACGCATCACGAGCTGAGACTCGATCTGCTGCATGGTGTCCATGGCCACGCCGACGACGATCAGGAGCGAGGTCCCGCCGAAGTAGAAGTTCAGGCCCATGCCCTCAGTGACCCACAGCGGGAGCACGCTGTCCAGCCACGCGCCGATGCCGAACGGCAGCTGCGCGACGTGCACGCCCGAGATGAGGAACTCCGGCAGGATGCACACCGCCGCGAGGTACAGCGAGCCTACGAAGGTGATGCGCGTCAGCACGCGGTCGATGTAGTCCGACGTCCTCTTGCCCGGGCGGATGCCGGGGATGAAGCCGCCGTACTTGCGCATGTTGTCGGCCGTGTCGACCGGGTTGAAGACGATCGACGTGTAGAAGTAACCGAAGAAGATGATGCCGGCCACCTGCAGCAGGTAGTACAGCGGCTCGCCCATCGAGATCTGGCGGCCGATGGCCTGAGCCCACGGCTGCTGGATCATCTGCGCAACCGTCCCTGGAAGCACGAGGATCGACGAGGCGAAAATGACCGGGATGACGCCGGCGGTGTTGACGCGCAGCGGCAGGTACGTGTTCGAGCCGCCGTAGACCTTGCGGCCGACGACGCGCTTCGCGTACTGAACCGGGATCCGGCGCTGCGCGCGCTCCATGAAGACGACGAACGCCGTCACGGCGACCATGAAGACCACCAGGAAGAGCATCGCAAAGATGCTGCGCTCGCCGACGCGGATGTCGTCGACCGTGCTGACGACCGCGGACGGGAGACCGACTACGATGCCGGCGAAGATGATCAGCGAGATGCCGTTGCCGATCCCGCGCTCGGAGATCTGTTCGCCGAGCCACATGACGAACGCGGTGCCGGTGGTCAGCGTGAGCACGGTCATGATCGGGAAGCCGATGCCCCAGAGCGCGTCCTGCACGTGCTGAGGAACGAGCGGCGCGCCGCCCGGCGAGGACTGGCTGCGAAGCCAGAACGCGACGCCGAGGGACTGCACGATCGCGAGCACGATCGTCCCGTAGCGGGTGTACTGATTGATTTTCCGGCGGCCCATCTCGCCCTCTTTCGAGAGCTTCTCGAGGTACGGCCAGACGACGGTGAGGAGCTGCAGGATGATCGACGCCGAGATGTACGGCATGATCCCCAGCGCAAACACCGACAGGCGCGACAGAGCGCCGCCCGAGAAGAGGTCCAGGAAGCCGAACACGCCGCTGCTCATCTCTTTGAAGAACTCCGAGAGCGCGACGGGATCGACGCCCGGCGTCGGAATGTGCGAACCGAGGCGATACACCGCCAGCAGCGCGAAGGTGAAGAGCACGCGCTTGCGGAGGTCCTCGATCGCCCAGATGTTGCGGACTGTATCGACGACGTTGGGCACGTTACTGGATCTCCTGAACAGTGCCGCCGGCGGCCTCGATGGCCGACTTCGCGGTGGCCGAGAACTTGGTGGCGGAGACGGTGAGCTTCTTGGAGAGCTTGCCGTTGCCCAGCACCTTGATGCCGTCGTTCTGCCCCTTGACCAGGCCCGCCTGACGCAGCGCCGTCTCGTCGACGTTCGCGCCGTTGTCGAAGCGCTCGAGGTCGGAGAGGTTCACGACCGCGTAATCCTTCTTGAAGATGTTGGTGAAGCCGCGCTTTGGCAGACGGCGATGCAGAGGCATCTGGCCGCCTTCGAAGCCGGGCTGGCGGCTGAAGCCGGAGCGGGACTTCTGTCCCTTCTCTCCGCGGCCCGCCGTTTTGCCGTGACCCGATCCCGGGCCGCGGCCGACGCGCTTCTTGGCGTGACGCGCGCCTTTTTTCGGTTTGAGATTACTCAGTTCCATAGTTAGCTCCCGGTGCTGGGTGCTGGGTGCTGGGTGCTGAGTAACCCCGGGGCGGGACTCAGCACTCAGCACTCAGCACTCAGCACTCATTCCGGTTCCTACTCGACGACTTCGACGAGGTGAGGGATCTTCGCGATCATGCCGCGAACTTCCTTCGTGTCGTTCCGCTCGGCGACGCGGTGCATCTTGCCGAGGCCGAGAGCCTTGAGGGTCTCGCGCATCTCGACGGGACAACCGATGCCGCTGCGCACCTGGCGGATGCGGATGGTCTTCGATTCAGCCTTCTTCGCGCTCACGCTTCGACTCCTTCGGCCGCCTCGGCGCCGCCGCGGAGCGCCTGGTACTGCTCCTCGGTACGGAGATTCTTGAGCGCTTCGAACGTCGCCTTGACGACGTTGTGCGGATTGGCCGTGCCGAGCGACTTGGTCAGAATGTTCTGAATGCCGGCCGACTCGAGGATCGCGCGCACCGGACCGCCCGCGATCACGCCCGTGCCGTCGGAGGCTGGCTTGAGCATGACCTTGCCGGCGCCGTAGTGGCCGACGATCGCGTGCGGGATCGTGGTGCCGCTCATGGCGATCTTGATCATGTTCTTCTTCGCGATCTCGATGCCCTTCTTGATGGCGGCCGGAACTTCCTTCGCCTTGCCCGAGCCGAAGCCGACGCGGCCCGCGCCGTCGCCGACGACGACCAGCGCGCTGAAGCTGAAGTTCTTGCCGCCCTTGACGACTTTCGTCACGCGGTTGATGTGGACGACCTTGTCGATCATCCCGCTCTCGGAACGCTCTTCCTGACGGCGGTCGCCGCGCTGAGAGCCCGGCCCACCCTGACGCTGTCCTGGACGCTGCATTGGACGCTGCATGTGATCTCCCTAGAATTCCAGTCCGTTCTCACGCGCCGCATCCGCGAGCGCCTTGATGTTGCCGTGGTAGAGATATCCGCCACGGTCGAAGACGACTTTGGTGATGCCCTTGTCCTTCGCCTTCTTCGCGATGAGCGCGCCGACGGCCTTTGCCGCAGCTACGTTCGAGCCCTTCGTGCCGGCGTCCTTCTCGAGGCTCGAGGCCGAGACGATGGTCCGGCCGTTCGCGTCGTCGATCACCTGCGCGTAGATGCTCTTGAGACTCCGGAACACCGCGAGACGCGGACGCTCCGACGTTCCCAGGACCTTCCGGCGGATCCGTTCGCGGATCCGGCCGCGTGCTTCCACTCTGTGTCTTGCTTTATCCATGTTTGCCTCTGTGCCGAGGTTGGATGCCCGGCGCACTAGGGTGCTGGGTGCTGAGTGCTGGGTGCTGAGTTCCACCGCCCGGGCGGGCGTGTCTCAGCACTCAGCACTCAGCACTCAGCACTTCATTACTTCCCTGCCGCCTTACCTGCCTTGCGGCGAATGACTTCATCCGAGTACTTGATGCCCTTGCCCTTGTAGGGGTCCGGCTCGCGAAGGCTGCGGATCTCGGCCGCGACCTGTCCGACTTTCTGCCGGTCGATGCCGGTGATGGTGACGTGACCGGTCTTGGCGTCGACCGTGATCTCGATCCCTTCGGGGATCGCGAACCTCACGGGGTGCGAGTAGCCGAGCTGGAAGACGACTTCCTTCCCCTTCACCTCGGCGCGGTAACCGACGCCGACGATGTCGAGCTCGCGCTTGAAGCCTTCGCTCACGCCCTTGACGTTGTTCGCCACGAGCGCGCGCATCAGACCGTGGAACGCGCGGGTCTTCTTCTCTTCGTCCGGCCGCTGAAACTTGACGACGTTGTTCTCCACCGACACGGTGATGCCGGCGACAATCGGCGTCAGTAACGAGCCTTTCGGTCCCTTGACCACGACGGCGTCGCCGTCCTGACGGACCTCCACGCCCTTCGGCAGTGGAATCTCTTTCTTTCCGATACGAGACATGATCGATCTCCTTACCAGACCTGGCAGAGCACTTCGCCGCCGACGCCGGTCCGCGCGGCCTCGGCGCCCGAGAGCACGCCCTTCGAGGTCGACACGATGGCCAGGCCGAGACCCCCGAGAACTTTCGGGATGTCTTCCTTGCCGCGGTAGACGCGGCGGCCCGGACGCGAAACGCGCTCGATGCCATGGATGACCGGCTCGCCGTTTTCCGAGTACTTCAGGTAAACGCGTAGCGTCGCCTGCGGCTTGCCGTCTTCTGGCTGCTGCACTTTGAAATTACTAATGAAACCCTCGGACTTGAGGATCTTCGCGACCTCGATCTTCAGCTTCGAGCTCGGCATCTCGACGCGATCGTGGCGCGACTGAATTCCGTTGCGGATTCTGGTGAGCATATCCGCGATGGGATCTGTCATCGACATTCTGTGACTCCTGATATCGGTCTAAGAGACGAGCTACCAGCTCGACTTGGTCACGCCCGGGATGTAGCCACCAAGCGAGAGCTGACGGAAGCAGATGCGGCAGAGCTGGAACTTCCGCAGAAACCCGCGCGGACGTCCGCACTGCTTGCAGCGGTTGCGCTTGCGCACCGAAAACTTCGGTTTCCGCTCAGCCTTGACGATCATTGAAGTTTTTGCCATTGGTTCCTCTATTTGCCGAACGGCATCCCGAGCTCGCGGAGAAGGACGCGCGCCTGCTCGTCCGTCTTCGCCGTCGTGACGATCGTGATGTTCATGCCCTTGGACTTGTCGACCTTGACCGGATCGATCTCCGGAAAGATCAGGTGGTCGCGAATGCCGAGGGTGTAATTGCCGCGTCCGTCGAACGACTTCGTCGGCAGGCCGCGGAAGTCGCGGACGCGCGGCAGAGCGATGTTGATCAGACGGTCCAGGAACTCGTACATCTTTTCGCCGCGCAGGGTGACCATCGTGCCGATGGACTGGCCCTCGCGAAGCTTGAAGCTGGCGATCGACTTCTTGGCCTTGGTCACCACCGGCTTCTGGCCTGTGATCGTGGCCAGCTCGTCGACGGCTGCGTCGAGGATCTTGGCGTTCGAGATGGCCTCGCCCATGCCCATGTTGAGAACGACCTTCTCGACCTTGGGCACGGCCATGGGATTCTTGATCTCGAACTCGTCCTGCAGTTTCCTGCGGACCTCTTTCTGGTACAGCTCTTTGAGTCTTGGTGCCATCTTGGATCCTTTTGATGCCTCGGCGTTGTACGAGGCCGGTCGATGTTTCCGGTGCTGGGTGCTGAGTGCTGAGTGCTGAGTCCCGCCCACCCGGGGTCACTCAGCACTCAGCACCCAGCACTCAGCACTTCTTCACTTGTTCAAATCCGCATTGCACTTGCGGCAGTAGCGGACTGCTTCTCCCTGTTCATTGCGGTGCGAGCCGAGACGAGAGGCCTCGTTGCAGCTCGGGCAGACCACCTGGAGCTTGTCGACCTTGATCGGCGACTCGCGCTCGAGGATTCCGCCCTTCACGTTCTTGCCGGGGTTCGGACGCGTGTGCTTCTTGGTGAAGTTCACGCGCTCGACGATGGCCGTGCCCTTGGTGGCATTGACGCGCAGCACGCGTCCCTGCTTGCCACGGTCCTTCCCCGAAAGCACGACCACGGTGTCGCCCTTGCGCAGGTGCGGCTTGTGGGTTTCTACCTGTTTTGTGCTACGTCCGTACAGTCCCATTGTGTTGCTTCCTTTAGATGACTTCCGGCGCGAGCGAGATGATCTTCATGAACTTGCGCTCACGAAGCTCGCGGGCCACGGGGCCGAATACGCGCGTTCCAACCGGCTCGCGCGCGTCGTTGATGAGAACGGCCGCGTTGTCGTCGAACTTGATGTACGAACCGTCGCGACGGCGATTCTCTTTGACGGTGCGAACGATGACGGCCTTGACGACCGCACCTTTCTTGACCGTGCCGTCCGGCGACGCTTCCTTGACCGACGCCGTGATGACGTCGCCCAGGCTCGCGTACTGGCCGGCGGTCGAGCCGCCGATCATCTTGATGCAGAAGATCTTCTTCGCACCGGTGTTGTCTGCAACCTGCAGAATCGTTCCCATCTGAATCATGACAATCTCCAGGTGCTGAGTGCTGCGTGCTGGGTGCTGAGTCCCGCCACCCGGCGTTTCTCACTAAGCACTCAGCACTCAGCACTCAGCACTCCATTTCTAGCTGGCCTTGCCGAGGACTTCCCGCACATTCCAGCGCTTGCGCTTCGACAGCGGGCGCATCTCCTCGATGACCACGCGGTCGCCGACGTTGATGTCCGGACGCTCGTTGTGGGCGAGGAACTTGTTCGTGCGCTTGATGTACTTCTGATACATCCCGTGTTTGACGAGGTTCTCCACCGCGACGACGACGGTCTTCTGCATCTTCGTCGAGACGACTACGCCGACCTTGGTGCGCTTGTCCTGCGTAGCGGTTTCGGTGTTCTTTTCTTCGCTTGCCATTTGCTGATGCCCTTTACGCGGTTGCTGCGCGCTCATTGAGCAGCGTTTCGATCTGCGCGATCTCGCGGCGGACCTGACGCATCTTCATCGGGTTCTCGACTCGGCCGGTGGCGCGCTGGAATCGCAGCTTGAAGAGCTGCTCTCTCAGGTCGCGCTCGCGGGCCCGGAGCTCGTCGACACTCTTGTCGCGGAGCGTTGTGATGGTTTTCTTGCTGGCCATTACTCGCCGACCTCCGTCTGCGCGCGGGTGACGAAACGCGTTTTGATCCCGAGCTTCGAGCCGGCCAGGCGGAACGCCTCTTCGGCGATCTCGCGGGTCACACCCTCCATCTCGTAGAGGATGCGGGCCGGCTTGACCACGCACACCCACTCTTCCGGCGCACCCTTGCCCTTGCCCATACGGGTCTCGAGCGGCTTCTTGGTGATCGGCTTGTCGGGGAAGATGCGGATCCAGATCTTGCCGCCGCGCTTGACGTGGCGGGTCATGGCGATACGAGCGGCCTCGATCTGGCGCGCCGTGACCCAGCCCGCTTCGAGTGCCTGCAGCCCGAAGTCGCCGAACGACACCTTCGCGCCTCGCGTAGCGAGTCCGCGGCGCCGTCCGCGCTGCTGCTTTCTGAATTTGACCTTCTTCGGCATCAACATGATGCGGTTCTCCTAGACAGTTTCGGGTTACTTCTCACGACGGCGGCTGCGGGCCTTGGCCATTTCGCCTTTGTACAGCCACACCTTCACGCCGATCTTTCCGTACGTGGTGTTGGCCTCGGCGAAGCCGTAGTCGATGTCGGCCTTGAGCGTGTGCAGCGGGAGGCGTCCGTCCTGATACCACTCGGTGCGGGCGATCTCGGCGCCGTTCAGGCGTCCGCCCACGCGGACCTTGATGCCCTTCGCTCCGAAGCGGAAGGCCGACTCCATGGCCTTCTTCATCGCGCGGCGGAAGGCGATGCGGCGCTCGAGCTGCGTGGCGATGTTCTCGGCCACGAGCTGCGCGTCGAGCTCCGGACGCTGGATCTCCTGGATGTTGATGTAGACCTCGCCGTTGACGAGCTTCTGCAGCTCGTCGCGCAGCTTGTCCACCTCGGCACCCTTGCGGCCGATGATGATGCCCGGACGCGAGGTGTAGATGTTGATGCGCATCTTGTTCGCGGTGCGCTCGATGTCGATCTCCGACACGCCGGCGTGCTTGAGGCGCTTCTTGAGATCCTGGCGCAGCTTCAGATCGCGATGCAGCGTCTCGGCGTACGTCTTGCCGGCGAACCAGCGCGAGTGCCAGGTCTTGTTGAAGCCCAGGCGAAAACCGTAAGGATTGACTTTCTGACCCATCAGTAGCCCCTATTTCCTGGCGCGGGCGCGGCCCTTGCCGCCGCCGCTGCGCTCGTTGACCGCTTTCACTTCATCCGACACGTGCACGGTGACGTGCGCTTTCCGCTTCTGGATGCGGTAGGCACGGCCCATCGGCGCGGGCTGAATGCGCTTCTCACGCGGTCCCTCGTTGACGTAGATCTTCGAGACCACGAGCTCGTCGACGTCCGCGTTCGCCTCTTTGTTCTCCGCGTTGGCCACGGCCGAACGGAGGAGCTTCTCGAGGTCCTTCGCGCACGACTTCCGCGTGAAGCGGAGGATGTTGAGCGCTTCCTCGACCTTCTTGCCGCGCACGAGGTCCGCCACGAGGCGGACTTTCTGCGGCGACGCTTTCAAGTACTTGAGAGTTGCGGTTGCTTCCATTGTTCTCTCCGCGCCTTATTTCCCAGCCGGCTTGGCGGTCTTCTCGACCTTCTTGCCGCTGTGGCCCTTGAACGTACGCGTGAGCGAGAACTCGCCCAGCTTGTGGCCGACCATGTTCTCGGAGATGTAGACCGGCGTGAACTTCCGGCCGTTGTGCACCGCGATCGTGTGGCCGACCATGTCCGGCGTCACGGTCGAGCGGCGCGACCAGGTCTTGATGACTTTCTTGTCGCGCTCGCGGTTCATCGTCTCCACCTTCTTCGAGAGGTGGTCGTCCACGAACGGACCCTTCTTTTGTGAGCGCATTTACTTGGTTCTCCGCTTGACGATGAACTTGTTCGTCTGCTTGTTGCGACGGGTCTTGTAGCCCTTCGTCGGCTGGCCCCACGGCGACACCGGGTGACGTCCACCCGAGGTCTTGCCTTCGCCGCCGCCGAGCGGGTGATCGACCGGGTTCATCGACACGCCGCGGTTGTGAGGCTTCTTGCCGAGGTGACGGGTGCGACCGGCCTTCCCGATCGAGACGTTCTCGTGCTCGAGATTGCCGACCTGGCCAATCGTCGCGTAGCAGCGAACGTGCACCTTGCGCATCTCGCCCGAGGGGAGACGCAGCGTGGCCCAGTCGCCTTCGCGGGCGATGAGCTGAGCGCCGGCTCCGGCCGAGCGGACCATCTGGCCACCCTTGCCTTCCTTGAGCTCGACGTTGTGGATCACGGTGCCGAGGGGGATCTTCGCCAGCGGGAGGGCATTGCCCACCAGGATGTCGACGTCCTCACCGGCCGTGATCTGCGTGCCGACGGCGAGGCCGTTCGGCGCGAGGATGTAGCGCTTCTCGCCGTCCACGTAGTGGAGCAGGGCGATGTGCGCGCTGCGGTTCGGATCGTATTCGATGGCAGCGACTTTCGCGGGGATGCCGCGCTTGTCGCGCTTGAAGTCGATCTCGCGATACTTCTGTTTGTGGCCGCCGCCGATGAAGCGCGAGGTGATGCGCCCCTTGCTGTTGCGGCCGCCGGTCTTCGGCTTGCCCTTGGTCAGCGACTTCTCCGGCGTGGACTTGGTGATGTCCTCGAACGAAGCGTGCGTCTGGAACCGGATGCCGGGCGACGTCGGCTTGTATTTGTTGGTAGCCATAATCTTTTCTTTTATCGGCTCGTGTTTTGTTTCGATTGGTGCTGGGTGCTGGGTGCTGGGTGCTGAGTCCCGCCCACCCGGCGGTTTTACTCAGCACTCAGCACTCAGCACTCAGCACTCGCCTTTACACGCCCTCGACGAACTCGGGCGCCTTCTCGCCTGCTTTGAGCCGCACGTAGGCCTTGCGCCAGTCGCGGCGCTTGCCGGCCCAGCGGCCCATGCGTTTCATTTTTCCGCGAACGTTGAAGAGGCGGACCTCTTCGACCTTCACTTTGAAGAGCTGTTCGACAGCCCTCTTGACCTCGATCTTGTTCGCGCTCGGATCCACTTCGAAGGCGATGACGTTGCTCTCTTCGCGGAGGATCGTGGACTTCTCGGTGACCAGAGGGCGGCGGATGATCTGATTAGCGTTCATTGCTGAGGGCCTCCGTCAGACGATCGAGCGCGGCCTGGCTCAGGACGATGTAGCGGCTGTTGACGACGTCGTACACGTTCACGTGAAGCGCGTCGACGAAGTTCAGCTTGGGGTTGTTGCGCGAGGCGAGAAGGGCGTTGGTGTTCTCCATCGTGTCGATGAGAAGGGCCTTCCCCTCGACGCCGATCGCCGCGACCTTCTGTGCGAAGGACTTGGTCTTCGCCTCGTCGACGGACATGTTGTCGACGACGACGAACTTCCCTTCCTTCACCCGCTGGGAGAGAGCCGACTTGAGGGCCGCCTTCTTCTCCTTGGTGTTCATCTTGTACGAGTAGTCGCGCGGCTGCGGACCGAAGACCGTACCGCCGTGGCGGTGGATCGGCGGACGGTTGCCGCCCTGACGGGCGCGCCCGGTGCCCTTCTGGCGGAACGGCTTCTTGCCGGATCCGGCCACTTCGGAGCGGGTCTTGGTCTTGTGCGTTCCCTGGCGCAGAGACGCGAGGTAATTGCGGACCGCTTCGTGGACGAGATGCTCCTTGTACGGATACGCGAAGATCTCTTCCGGCAGGTCGACCGAGCCGACCTTCTTGTTGTTCCAGTCTTTGACGTCAATGGTCGGCATGGTTACTCGCCCCGCTTTCCGTTTTTCGCAAAGCGCACGAACACGAGGCCGTTGCGACCACCGGGGACGGCGCCGCGAACGTAGAGCAGGTTGTTCTCGGCATCGACCTTCGCCACGCGAAGGTTCTTGACCGTGACCTGATCGCCGCCCATCCGGCCGCCCATGCGCATGCCCTTCATGACGCGCGAAGGGAAGGCGGACGCGCCGATGGAGCCGGGCGCGCGGTGGAACATCGAGCCGTGCGACTCGCGTCCGCCGGCGAAGCCGTGACGCTTGACGACGCCCTGATAGCCCTTGCCCTTCGACTGCCCGACGACGTCGATGGCGTCGCCGGCCTTGAACATGTCGACCTGCACGCGGTCGCCGACGTTCGCGTCGCCGCTGTACGGCACTTCCGCAAGCGTCTTCACCGGCTGCACGCCGGCCTTCTCGAAGTGTCCGCGAAGCGCGCTGGTGATGCGGCGGTTCGAGACCTTCTCGACCAGACCGATCTGCACGGCGTCATAGCCGTCCTTCTCGGTCGTCTTCTTCTGGACCACGAGGCAGGGACCGGCCTGGATGACCGTCACCGGGACCAGCGCGCCGTCTTCGGCGAACACCTGGGTCATCCCGACCTTCTTGCCAATGATTCCTTCGATAGCCATTTGTCTTGTCTTTCACTTGGAACCCCGGAGGGTTCATGTGTTTGGTGCTGAGTGCTGGGTGCTGAGTGCTGAGTCCCGCCCAACCGGCGGAGCCACTCAGCACTCAGCACTCAGCACTGCTTCACTTGCCGAATGCCTTGATCTCGACGTCGACGCCCGCCGGAAGCTCGAGCTTCATGAGCGCGTCGACGGTCTGGGTCGTCGGCTCGAGGATGTCGAGCAGCCGCTTGTGCGTCCGCATCTCGAACTGCTCGCGCGACTTCTTGTCGACGTGCGGCGAGCGCAGAACCGTGTACTTCGAGATCTGCGTCGGCAGAGGGATCGGTCCCGCCACCTTGGCTCCCGTGCGCTTGGCCGTGTCCACGATCTCACTCGTCGACTGGTCGAGCACGCGGTAGTCGTAAGCCTTGAGTCGGATGCGGATCTTTTCGTTCATCATGGTTTCGTACCCTTACAAAGAGCAGATGAGGCGGGCTTTCGGCCCGCCTCACATTCGGATCACTACTCGACGACCTCGGTCACCGTGCCGGCGCCGACGGTGCGGCCGCCCTCACGGATGGCGAAGCGAAGACCCTTCTCCATGGCGATCGGATGAATCAGCTCGATCGTCAGCGAGGTGTTGTCTCCCGGCATGACCATCTCCGCGCCCTCGGCGAGCTGCGCGACGCCCGTGATGTCGGTCGTGCGGAAGTAGAACTGCGGACGGTAGCCATTGAAGAACGGCGTATGACGGCCGCCCTCTTCCTTCGTCAGGATGTAAACCTCGGCCTTGAACTTCGTGTGCGGGGTGATCGAGCCCGGCTTGGCGCAAACCTGGCCGCGCTCGACGTCTTTGCGCTCGATACCGCGGAGCAGGAGGCCGACGTTGTCGCCCGCCTGGCCCTGATCGAGAAGCTTGCGGAACATCTCGACGCCCGTGACGACCTTCTTCTGGGTCGGACGGATGCCGACGATCTCGATTTCCTCACCGACCTTGACGATGCCGCGCTCGATACGGCCGGTGACGACCGTGCCGCGGCCCGAGATCGAGAAGATGTCTTCGACCGGCATCAGGAACGGCTTGTCGATGGCGCGCTCCGGAATCGGAATGTAGCTGTCGACCGCGTCCATGAGCTCGATGATCTTCAGAGCCCACTCGTCGTTGTTGTCAGCGGTCTGCAGCGCCTTGAGCGCGGAGACGCGGACGATGGGAATGTCGTCGCCCGGGAACTCGTAGCTGGTGAGCAGCTCGCGGACTTCCAGCTCGACGAGCTCGAGGAGGTCCGGATCGGCGGCGTCGACCTTGTTCAGGGCGACGACGATGTACGGCACGCCGACCTGACGCGCGAGCAGGATGTGCTCGCGGGTCTGCGGCATCGGGCCGTCGGTGGCGGCGACCACGAGGATCGCACCGTCCATCTGCGCGGCGCCGGTGATCATGTTCTTGATGTAGTCAGCGTGGCCCGGGCAGTCGACGTGCGCGTAGTGGCGCTTCTGGGTCGAGTACTCGACGTGCGCGGTGGCGATGGTGATGCCGCGCTCGCGCTCTTCCGGAGCCTTGTCGATCTGATCGAAGGCCACGAACGAAGCCGTGCCCCTCGACGCCAGGACCTTGGTGATGGCAGCCGTCAACGTGGTCTTGCCGTGGTCGACGTGACCGATCGTGCCGATGTTGACGTGCGGCTTACTGCGATCGAATTTCTCTTTGGCCATTTGAGTCTCTAACCTCCGTTGATAGCTCTTAGCTCTTCGCTGTTAGCTCTTAGCGCCCCCGCCCGATTGCTCTTCGGTTTCCCTAAGAGCCAAGAGCTAAGAGCTAAGAGCTGTCGTTTCAAACTCGCTGAGTCGTTCCGCCGCTCTTGGCGATCACTTCTTCGGCCACGGTCTTCGGGGCCGGCTCGTACGCCAGGAACTGCATCGTGTAGCTGGCACGCCCCTGAGACATCGAGCGCACCTGGGTAGCGTAACCAAACATCTCCGACAGAGGCACGTGGGCGCGGATGACTTTCGCTCCGGCGCGGTCCTCCATCTGCTGGATCTTTCCTCTACGGCGAGACAGATCGCCCATGACGTCGCCGGCGTAGTCTTCGGGCGTCACGACCTCGACGTCCATGATCGGCTCCATGAGGATCGGACCGGCCTTCTTGGCGCCTTCCTGGTAGGCCATCGAGCCGGCGATCTTGAACGCCATTTCGCTGGAGTCGACGTCGTGGTACGAGCCGTCGTACAGGATCGCGCGCACGCCCGTCATCGGATACCCGGCGACGATGCCGCGCTCCATCGCTTCCTTGATGCCCTGTTCGGTCGGCTTGATGAATTCTTTGGGAACCGACCCTCCGACGATCTCGTTGACGAACTCGAACCCGCCCTCGGGGATCGGCTCGAAGCGCATCTTGACGTGGCCATACTGACCCTTACCACCCGACTGGCGGACGAACTTGCCCTCCGCCGTGGAGTTGCGGGTGATGGCCTCGCGATACGCAACCTGCGGCTTGCCGACGTTCGCACCGACCCCGAACTCGCGGACCATGCGGTCGACGATGATCTCGAGGTGCAGCTCGCCCATCCCGCGGATGATGGTCTGGTTCGTTTCGATGTCCGTATGGACCTTGAAGGTCGGGTCTTCCTGCATGAGCTTCGCGAGCGCGACGCCCATCTTTTCCTGGTCGGTCTTGGTCTTCGGCTCGATGGCGACGGCGATGACCGGCTCCGGGAACACCATCGTCTCGAGGATGATGGGTTTGTTCTTGTCGCAGATCGTGTCGCCGGTGGTGACGCTGCGCAGACCAACGGCGGCGCCGATGTCTCCCGCACGCACTTCCTTGATCTCTTCGCGCTTGTTCGCGTGCATCTGCAGCAGACGGCCGATGCGCTCGGTCGTGCCCTTCGTCGAGTTGAGCACCGCGGTGCCCGACTCCACACGGCCCGAGTAGACGCGGAAGAATGCCAGCTGGCCGACGAACGGGTCGGTCATGATCTTGAAGACGAGCGCGGAGAACGGCTCGTCGTCCGCAGCCTTGCGCTCGATGAACGACTCGTCATCCGGGTCGACGCCCTTGACCGGCGGGATGTCCACCGGAGAGGGGAGATAGTCGACGACCGCGTCGAGCAGCGGCTGCACGCCCTTGTTCTTGAAGGCTGTGCCGCACAGGACCGGCGTGATCTTCTGATGGATGGTCGCGTCGCGAAGAGCCGCCTTCAGCTCGCTGATCTCGATGGTCTCGCCGGCGAGGTACTTCTCGAGGAGCTCGTCGTGCGATTCGGCGATCGACTCGACCATCTTCTCGCGGTAGCCCTCGGCTTCCGCGCGCAGGTCGGCGGGGATCTCTTCGGTGTCGTACTTCGCGCCGAGGCTCTCGTCCTTGAAGACGAGCGCTTTCATGGCCACGAGGTCGATGACGCCTTTGAACTTGTCTTCGGCGCCGATCGGGAGCTGCAGGGGAACGGCGTTCTTGCCGAGCTTCGTGCGGATCTGGTTGACGACGGACTCGAAGTTCGCGCCGACGCGGTCCATCTTGTTGATGAACGCGAGGCGGGGAACGCCGTACTTGTCGGCCTGGCGCCACACGGTCTCGGACTGCGGCTCGACGCCGCCGACCGCGCAGAACACACCGACCGCGCCGTCGAGGACGCGGAGCGAGCGCTCCACCTCGACGGTGAAGTCGACGTGACCGGGAGTGTCGATGATGTTGATGCGGGTATCGCCCCACATGGCCGTGGTCGCGGCCGAGGTGATGGTGATGCCGCGCTCCTGCTCCTGGACCATCCAGTCCATGGTTGCAGTGCCCTCGTGCACTTCACCGATCTTGTGAGTGATGCCGGTGTAGTAGAGGATGCGCTCGGTGGTCGTCGTCTTACCGGCATCGATGTGAGCCATGATGCCGATGTTGCGAGTCTTCTCGAGAGATACCTGACGTGCCATGTTCTTTCGCTTTTTCTCTTCGGGCAACAACGCGCGCAGGCCGGCCTTCGTCGGCACACGCACACCTCCGACGAAGGAGGTGCTGGGTCAATCAGTTTTAGGTTTCCCGTTGCTCGGTCCGGAACCGCAGAACGTTTTCTGTGTTATCCGGTCGAGACGGAGCTACGGAAAGCTGCTTAGTAGCCCCCGGCTTCACCCGGGGGGATCGCCGGATTCAAAGCATCCGACTCGTTTTTCCCGCCCCATGAGAGCGGCGGGAGATTCTACACGCTTTTTACCAGCGGTAGTGCGCGAACGCCTTGTTGGCCTCGGCCATCTTGTGCGTGTCTTCGCGCTTCTTGATTGCGTTACCGCGGTTGTTCGCCGCGTCGAGGATCTCGCCGGCGAGCTTGTCCTGCATCGTCTTCTCGCCGCGCGAGTTGGCGTACTGGATCATCCAGCGGATGGCCAGCGCGGTACGGCGGGTCGGACGGACCTCGATCGGAACCTGGTAGTTCGAGCCACCGACGCGGCGGCTCTTGACCTCGAGGGCCGGCTTCACGTTGTCGATCGCTTTCTTGAAGAGCTTGAGCGGATCGTCTTTGGCACGATCCTCGACCTTCTTCAGAGCGCTGTAGAAGACGCGCTCGGCGACCGACTTCTTGCCGTCGGACATCAGCGAGTTGATGAACTTCGTGACCAACTGGCTGTTGTAGACCGGGTCCGGCAGGATCTCGCGCTTGGGAACTTCTCTTCTTCTCGGCATGAGTGATTACGCCTTCTTGGGACGCTTCGCTCCGTACTTGGAGCGGCTCTGGTTGCGTTTGGCGACGCCGACGGCGTCCAGCGTTCCACGGACGACGTGATAGCGCACGCCCGGGAGGTCCTTCACACGGCCTCCGCGAATGAGCACGATCGAGTGCTCCTGGAGGTTGTGACCCACACCCGGGATGTAGGTCGTGACTTCGACGCCGTTGGTGAGGCGCACACGGGCGACCTTGCGGAGGGCCGAATTCGGTTTCTTGGGCGTCGAGGTGTAGACGCGCGTGCAGACGCCGCGCTTCTGGGGGCTCGACTGGAGGGCGGGCGACTTCGTCTTGTACTTGACGCTCTCGCGGCCCTTCGCAACAAGCTGGTTGATCGTTGGCATTCGATGCTTATCCTTCTGAAGACACGTACAGCGAAAATTGCTCCCGCAAGGGAAAACCCGCGCACTTTAGGTGCGGGGTCGAGCTTTGTCAAGCCCGGACCAGCGCTAACGAGGTACCCCTAAGCTCTTATTCCTCTTAGAAGTTGACTGTCCTGGAGGTAGGGTACTGCCTTTGTTCTGGCCCTCCTCAAGTAACGCAGCCAGCAGTGGAAAGTAGACGACATGACCGACGAACCCCGTTGGAAACCGCTCAACCGCCTGATCACTTGGGTGGTTCTCCCATTTCTGCTAGTCGCACTCGTCGCCGCGCTCCCGGCGGAGTGGATCAAATCGCGCGTGACTGAGCTCAACGGGCCGCTCATTGCGCGCGGTGAAAGCGATGACGGTGAGAAAAGCATGGCCATCGTCGCCACCGCGCCGCGGGACACGGTTGACGATGCCACTCCACTTCCCGTCACCCTTACGCTTTCGAATCGATCTGCGGAAACGATCGACCATCCTGCCCTTCTCAGCTTCGACGCAGGCGAAGGATTCGAAGCACCCGTGCTGGCGGCACTGAATCGGCAACTCCCGCCCCAGATTCCTCCCTTCGGAAACGCGAGCCTAAAAGTCGCGCTGCACCCGAATAACGTGCTCGGGCGATACAGGATTACCACCGTCGTCCGCTGGACGACCGCCGGCGAAAGTGGCCATCTGGCGACGGTGCTGCTCGGCCCGGTCCGAGTGCATCGCGGATGGAAAGCAGATCTGCTGGGATTCGGAGCGCCTATCCTATCTCTCTACAAGGATCTCGCACTCCCTGTGGTTGTTCTTTTGGCCGGCTTTCTCCTCCAACAGTGGCTCGGCAGGCTGGAAGAGACGCGCCGCCGGACGGAACAGGAGCGCTCACATGTCCAAGCAACATGGACGCAGATGCTCCCGACGAGTCACCGAAATACGTCCGAGTATTACCTTCCTGCGCTCCGCGCCTCGGGAAAGATGAAGCCGACATATGATGCTTGGAAGAGGACACGCGATCCAGCAGCGGCGGAAGGTGCTGCCGCAGAATGCCTCTACTACACAATGCTCTTCGCTCGCGAGATGAAAGAGATCCGCGAGAAGATCGGCGGCGCGTTCCTCAAGTCCCATCACGTCGAGAAAGTTGTTGCCGCTCTCTGGAAGTCCGTCAGCAGTGAGCTCGACCGCGTTCTCGGACTGGAAGACATGAGCCTGGTCCTGATGCGGATGAAGCGGCACGAAGCGTATCCCTCTTTCATGCAGCGCCTGCGTTCGTCGAAAGCTGACACTCCCGTCCGACGCGTCGCGGAAAGATTCAACGCGTGGCTCCTCGATGACTATGCCGAGATCCTAGTCCCATGCGAGCTCTTCACCGAGATATTCCAGCACGAGCTGAACTGGCCGTACTTGCACTGGTACGAGGAAGACGATCTGGTCTACCCAGAAAGGGAGATCGATTCGCTGCGCGGACAGCTGCGCCAACTGCTGTCGACGAAATCGGGAGGGTACCGGGCTGCGATGAAGCAGACGGATGGGGAAGAACTCGCCATGCGCCTAGGGGCTCAATGCGCAAAGCTGAGGGAGATCTCCGGTTTGCTTGAGCGCTATGTGGATCGGGCCAAAAAAAAAGCCACGGTGCGTAGAATCTCACCGTAGCCGCGAGTGGCGCCCGATTCAGCTGGTTGGTCTAGTCGAACAAAGTTGCTTTGGTCATGGGTTGTGATTCTAGACTGTGTCTCGCCGGTGTGTCAAACGATGGAGTGGATCACACCGCATGCCGATCCCACAGCCTAGACGTCTTTCGGTTGTCGATTTTCAACGTCCCGCAGCAGTAACAATATTTCCCATCATCTGGCTGGCTTCAGGCAAACGACCTGGCTTAGAACTCCGCCCAGGCCCCTCGCCCTTCGCGCCGCGCCTTTTCGTACAGAAACGCGGCCGACGCGAGATCTTCGATCGCCAGCCCGAGCGACTTGAACAGGGTGATCTCGTCTTCCGAGGTGCGGCCGCCCGTCGTGCCGGTGAGGAGCTCGCCAAGCTCGGCGCGGATGTGGCTGTCGTCGATCATGCCGTCGTGCCTGGCTAAGAGAAAATCGCCGCTTTCGTTGAGGGTCGACTCCCGCCGATCGACGAAAAGCGAAGCGGCCGCGACGGTCTCGCTGTCGAGCTCGCGCGCCGCGGCGATGCTCGATCCCACCGCGTTGATGTGCACGCCCGGACTCAGCCATTCGCGCCTGAGGATGGGCTCTCGCGAGCTCGTTGCCGTCACGACGATGTCCGCGCCGCGGACGGCCTCTTCCGCGCTGTCTCCCCGCCCGCACATCCTGATCTCACGGATCGGTCGCACGAGCGGGATCGCGCGGCGGTGGCTCTTGCCCTGGGCTCCTGTCCCGAGGATCGCCAGCACGGACGCGTCCTGGCGCGCCAACAGCTTGGTGGCCACTGCCGAGACGGCCGCCGTGCGGATGGCCGTGATCGCCGAGGCGTTCATGATCGCCAGAGGCTCACCCGTCTCGCCGCTGTGCAGGATCACCGCGCCGACATGCGTGTCGAGACCGCGTTTCGGGTTCTCCGGAAAGACGCAGACTTCTTTGAGCGCGTAGTACGGCGTCTCGCCCGCGCGCCAGGCCGGCATCAAGCCGAGGAGGCCGGGAGCGCCGGGAGCGCGAATGGCCTGCCGCAGCGGATTGTGCACTTCGCCCCGGGCCAGCGCGGCCAGCGCGTCCTCCATCACGCCGATGCACTCCTCCATCGTGAGGAGCTCCTCGACCTCGTGCTCGGACACGATGAGCACCTTCATTTCGCACCGGCAAAATGCTGTACGTACGCCTGGATCGACGCCTCGTTCGCGGCGCGCCACTCCTCGGTACCGGGAAGACGCAGGGAGAGCAGCGCCATGCCGGCATATGTGTCGATGAGCTTCTGGTCGTACAGCGTGCGGAAGAACGGGATGACCTGCCGCGAGGTGTAGTCGCTGCTGCGCTCGTTCCCTTCGGTGATCATCTTCAGCGTACTGCTGACATGCGCACGCTTCTTCTCGAACTCGCTCTTGTTCTCGTTCTTCTCCAGTGTTTGCGCGGCGCCGGCAATCGCCATCATCATCTCGACCGCGCCGAAGTCGCCTTCTTCCTTGCGCGAATTCGGATCGATGTTGATGTTGACGTTGGTCTTGTCCTTGACTTCGACGCCGGCGCCGAGGAGTGCAAGCGCGCGCTTGGCCGCGTCTTTGGCACGTTCGCCGGCGGGCTCGAGGGAGAGGAACCTTAGATACGAAAGCGTCGCCGCGGTGCGGAAGCCTTGGGCTTCGAAGACCACCCCGAGGAGGTAATGCCCGCTGCTGTGCTTCGGATTGATGGTCAGCTCTTTCTTCAGGAGCTTCCGCGCCTCGTCGTGCTGGCCGGTGCGGGCTTGTGTGACGGCGAGATTGAAGAGGAGCTGCGTATCGTTCGCGTCGACCTTCAGACCCTTGCGATACGTCGCGATTGCCCGCTTCGCGTCGCCGCCGATGTCGTAGCAGTTGCCGAGGATCCCGTACATCGCGGAGAGGTATTGGTTCTTCTTCTTCACGCGCGGTTCGAGCACAGCCTGGCACTGCGCGGGGTCGCCTTTGGCCTGATAGGTGAGCGCGAGCTCATACGCGGCGCGATCACTCGACGGATCTTCGACGAGAGCCTCTTTGAATTTTGCGATCGCCTCGTCGAAGCGCCCCGTGTCGTACAGGGCGACGCCTTCGTTGATCAGCTTCGCGGCGTCGCCGAACAGCGGCACCGCGATCAGGAGGGAGAGCAGCAGGGAAATGAGGACGGTCTTCTGCATGGCCGTTTCTTACGCATCGCGATGGACGGTATCCATCGAAAACGCCGGCAGGCAGATGGCCACGTACTCCGCCCCTTCGGCGCCGGGCGTGGAGTACTGCACCCACTCGCCTTTGTGCGTGACGACGGCCTGTCCCGCGTGGACGTCCATCGAGCCGCTGTGCGTCGTCACGCGCAGCGTGCCGCGCAGGACGACCGTGTATTCGTCGAACTCCGGCGTCTGGCCCGGCTCGACCCAGCCGCTGGGGCTCTTCATCCGCGCAATCGAGACCGACTCGGATTTCGAGTTCACGCGGCCGACGTACTCCTCGATGATCTTCGGTTTGTTTCCCGCCGCCTGGACGATCGACGGCTGCTGAATCAGTGTTGCCATGGTGCCGCAGTTTACCGTGTGGCGACTACGAACCGACCGATCTGCGTGCGCTTCGGATAGGTGACGTCGATCCAGCGCGCCAGCTCGGGCACGCGCACGTCGTTGGGCACACCATCGAAGACCGCGACGGCCGGCTCGCCGCCGAGGATCACCGCGACCGGCGGATTCGCCGCGAGCTGCAGCGACGCTTCGTTCATCAATGGATATGCAGAAAGCATCGGGATGTCGAAGCAGCGTGTGGCCGGCTTGCGGCGCAGCAGGAAGTAGAGCGCGCGCTCGTTTGTGAAGTCGAGGATCGGGCCGGGACCCATCGAGTCTACGAATCCCTTCAGCGTCGCAAGCTGGGTCGCGTTGTCTTCGGACGTGTAAATCCCCGGCGCGAGAGGATGCCGCACGAGTCCGTCGTGCTTCTGGCGCGCGGGCCACGACGCGAGGAGCTTCGCGCCCGCGGCGGCGTTCTGCGGAAGCTCGCAGTAAAGACAGGCGGCGATCGCCACGATCGCCATTGCGATGCGATTGCGGAGGGGCTCGAGCACCAGCGCGACAAATGCGATGCCGAGGAGCGGCACGGCAAAGCGCGTGTGACTCCAGCTCACTCGTCCCGCGGCGGTGCGGAAGAGAAAGATCGACAGCAACGCGACGACGAGGAATCGCGGGTCGCGGCGCTTCCACCCGATCGCGAGAAGCAGTCCGTAAAACACCGGCGGCAGGTAGTAGCGCAGCCCCGGGGCCGAGAACACCTTCGGCGCCGGCAGCGCCCACACGGCGTCGATCGCGCGCGGGATGATGAGAAAGGAGTCGCGCATGAACTGAACGACGTCCGCGCGCACCGCAACCAGGACGACGAACGGCAGCGCGATCGCGATCGCGGCGAGCAGCGCCGCGCGCGCGGCCGGCAATCGCTTCGGCAGGAGCAGGAACGCGACGGCGGTGCCCGCCAGCGCGTACGTGCCGGTGTCGAGGCTCCACAGTACGCCGAGGGTCGCGCTCGCAAACGCGAGCAACAACGGACCCGCGCGTCCCGTACGTGCGTAACGCAGGAGTCCGAGCGCAGCGAGGAGGACGGGGGCGAGCCGGAAGTATGGGAACACCGGCACCCACAACGCCGCCATGCCGCACAGCGACAAGGCGACCCCGGCAAGCATCCCCCACAGCGAGACCGTGACCTCCGCCGCGATCGGCACGAGCAACGCTAGCGTCGCCGCGTCGAGCACGGTTTGGAGTCGCCGCGTGGAGAACGGCCGCGCGCCGACGATTGCGTCGAGCCCGCCGTCCACGCCGAGTCCATGCAGCAAGAAGACGTCGCCATACGGACGCTCCCCTTCGAGAAACAACCGCGCGGGTGTGAGGTGCTCGCCTTCGTGGAACGGGTCCATGTGAGCGTACGGGTGGTCGTGGACGAAGAACATGAGCGCGAAAACGACGAGAGCTGTTGCGAGTTGCGAGTTGCGAGTTGCGAGCGATGTCCGCTCGCGCAACTCAACACTCGCAACTTGCAACCAACCGCCCACGAACGCGCCGGCAACGAGCAACGCCACCACGACGTAGTCCCAACCTTTCGGATACGCATTCACCGTCACGAACCCCACGCCGCCGAGCGGCGGGTCGAACAGCGGACGGATAACGAACGCCACACCGGCGGCGATCGCGGCACCGACGAGCGATCCGAGCGCGGCGCGGCTCATCGCTCCATCCACGGAAAGTGCGGGACGTGCGTCACACGCGTCGACTCGGCTTCCAGCGTGGCACCGGAAGGCGGCTGCCGGAAGAGCACGGTGTCATTCGACGATAGCAGGATCACGCCGAGCGGCTCGGACGCATGCGAGATCACGCTCACGCGTTGTCCCTTGCGCAGGTGCGGCCCGGCGGAGAACACCAACGGCGGGCGCTGCATGCCGCGCAACCGCAGCTCGTCGCCCCGATAGGCGTGGAACGGGTCACGGAACCAGCGATGCCGCGCGAGCTCGGGCGAAGCGAACAGATGATACGTCCCGTCGCGCGGCACGATCCATTCGACGCGCTGCCCCGGTTGTACGACCGCGTTCATCGCCGGAATCCAGAGGTTTCGCCATGCCGGCATGTAATGCCGCACGAGATACGGCGCGAGCTCGCGCTGCACCGTGGCCACCCACAGGAGCGCGTAGTGATCGAACACCACCGCGGCCGGCGGATCGTCTTCCAGCGAGTAACGCGGCGCCAGTCCCTGCAGCACGAGATGCCGCGTAAGCTCAGGCAGGAACCAGAAACGATAGGCCGGCTCGCGCCGCAGCGCCCACGCCACGCCGCTCCACACCTTTTCGCCCGCCTTCGTCCGCGAATCCACTTCAGCCATCACGGCAGTCTGGTACGCGAGATCGAGCTCCTTGCCTCGGAAGATCGACGCGAACGCGTTGACACTCCAGGCCAGGACGAGCAGCGCGGTCACCAATCCACGCCGCGGGATCCGCTCCACGACGGACGCGACTAGCGGAATCGCCAGGATCACCACCAGCGCGAAATGGTAGTTGTAGATGAACTTCATCGAGGCGATGAAGAGGAGGTTCACGATCTGCAGGATCAGGATCGGCCGCAGCTCCTTTCGCCGCCATCCGAGCAGGAGAGCGACGAAACCGAAGAGCAGAATGACCATGCCGCCGACGTCGACGGCTGCCCAGTCGAAAAGGCGATCCGAGGCCAGCAGGCGCACCCCGAACGTCACGAGCAGGCGGTGCAGGAACCCTCCGGGGATCGGCGTCGCGAACTTCTCCGCGAGATTGTCGCGCCACACCTGCTGCCACAGCTCGTCGGCCGAGCCGGTCGCCGCGAAGTAGGCGAGGCACGCGGCGAGCGCCATGACTCCGCCGGCGATGATTCGGGGCCGCAAATGCAGCAGCACCGTGACGACCAGCACGGGACCGAGCCTCAGGTTCGCGAAGCCGGCGAGGCAGAAAACGATACCGGCCAGCAGGTCTCTCGCGTTTCTCCAGTTTATCCCGCGCGTAGACGCGGGATCTCCCGGTGCACCTGCGCTGCTCATTGCTTCGTCGCTGCTGGTGGAACCGGAGATCCCGCGTCTCCGCGCGGGATAAACTGGAGAAGCGAGCACGAGTCCGAGGACGAACAGCAGACAGCCGACCGACTCGACGCGATACTCGATCGCGGGCAGCATCAACAACGAGCTGCAGAGCGCAAACGCCATCGCCGCCCACCGCGCGTCGCGCGCGATTCCCGTCCCGCGCATCCAGACGTTCACGAGCCAGAACGTGGCGATCCACACGGGGATCTGCGCCCAGCGCATGGCCAGGATCGCACCGGCGCCCGCCGCGTCGAGAAGTTTCGTGAACGGCGCGAAGAGAAACCACGCCAGAGGCGTGTGATGCTCCCAGAAATCGCGATACGGCACGAGACCGTCGCCGATCCACGCGGTGGCGCGATAGAACTCGATTTCGTCCCAGTTCAGCGGATGCAGCCACTGCAGGGGAATGAGACGCACGGCCGCCGCTGTGAGCGCGATGAAGATCGCAGCGCGCACTCCCCGTTCGCTCATGAAAGCGGTCCGTTGCGGAATTGCTCGGCGACCTCCGCGATCGTCCGCCGCACCGCCTCGCGGCTGGAAAGCTTCGGCGTCCATCCCAGGGCGGTCATGCGGCGCGTATCCAGCTTCACCTGCGGCACGTCGCCGCGCCAGCCGCGCGGACCGTCGCCGTACTGCACGTCGATCGACGCGCGGTCGATGCCCATCGCCTCGATCGTCCACTCCGCGATCTCGCGCACGCTGGTCTGATCGTCGACGGCCAGGTTGTACACGTTCACGTGGTCTCTCGCGTTGGAAACGCCGAACTCCATTCCGTCCAGGGTGTCGTCGATGTAGACGTACGGCTTCGCCTGCGTGCCGTCGCCGAGGACGACGAGCTTCGTTGGGTCCTCACGCAGGCGCAGGACGAAGTCGTGGATCACGCCGTGCGTCGGGTTCGGCCCGACGATGTTGCCGAAGCGGTAGATCCACGCGGTGATGTCGTAGTTGTGCGCAAACGCGGTGATGAGCGTCTCGCACGCGACTTTGCTCGCCGCGTAGAGCGAGATCGGAAGGATCGGGCCGTAGTCCTCCGGCGTCGGCATCACCGCCGGCTCGCCGTACACCGCGCCGCTGCTGGAGAAGACGATCTCCTTCACGTCCGTGCGGCGCATGGCCTCGAGGATGTTGTACGTGACGAGCGTGCCGCCCTTGAGATCGAAGTCCGTGTACTTCGTGCCGAAGCTGATGTCGCTGTTCGCGGCGAGGTGCCAGACGCGGTCGGGCCTGAATTCGCGGACGAGCGCGATCACGCGGTCGAGATCGAGCAGGTCGAGCTCGTGGAAGGCGAAGCTCGGATGGCTCGCGACGTAGGCTCGCTTGCCGAGAAAGAAGTTGTCGGCGCCAGCGACCTCGTCGCCGCGCGCGAGGAGGCGCGGGATGAGACTGGAGGCGATGAAGCCGGCCGCGCCGGTGACCAGGATTCTCACGAGGACTCCAAGTTCACAAGCCCTCCAACGCGGCGCGCGTCTTCGCCAGCTCTTCCGGCGTCCCGATGTCGAAGAACTCGTGATCGACGATCTCCGCTTCGAGGCCGCCGTGCTCGGCGAGGTTCGCGAACACGATCTCCTCGAACGAGCACGGCCCGCTCTCGGGCAGCAGGTCGATCGTCGACGCGAGCATGACCGAGAAGCCGGCATCGACGTACGGCAGCTCGGGCGCGCGTTTGTCGAAGCGGACGATGAAGCCTTCCGCCACGTCCGCGTTCCCGGTCGTGAGCCGCGGGTAGACACCGAGACAGTTGCCCATGTGCTGCTGCACGAAACGATCGTAGTCGAAGCGGCGGAGGACGTCGCCGTAGGTGAGGATGAAGCGATCGCCGAGCAATGCTCGCGCGTCGCGTAGGGCCCCGCCAGTACCGAGAGGCTCGAGCTCGCGGCTGTACGCAATGCGCACGCCGAATCGCGATCCATCGCCGAAATGCGCTTCGATCACCTCGGAGCGATGGCCGGTGAGCAGCACGAACTCCGTGAACCCCGCGAACGACTCGAGCACGCGCTCGAGGTACGGACGGCCGCCGATCGGAATCATCGGCTTCGGAAGCCCCTGGGCGAGGTCGCCGAGGCGCGTTCCGAAGCCGCCGCAGAGCACCGCGACCTTCACGACGCGCGCTCCCTGGAGTTTATCCCGCGCGAAGACGCGGGATCTCTCAGTGCACCGACGTCGCTCGAGGCTTGTGCACTGCAGGTGCACGCAGAGATCCCGCGTCTCCGCGCGGGATAAACTGGGGGCATCACCGCGCCCGCCATAATCGTTTGAACGTCCACAACGTGCTCGAAAAGCGATGCAGCGTCGTTTCGCCGATGCGCTCGCGATAGTCGATCGGGATCTCGATCACGCGAAAACCGCGGCGGAACGGGATCACGTACATGTCCACCGGCAGCGCCGGTCCGCGCGGGTTCCACTGCACGGCGTCGATCATCGACTTGCGGTACGCGCGCATCCCGCTGTGCACGTCCGTCGTCTTCAGGCCGTGCAGGATGCGCGCGCCGAGGGCGAAGACGCGGTTCGCGAGGAAATTCGCGAACGGCATCGCCTTCGGGCGGCGCCAGGTGCGCGTCGTGTTCACGAGGTCGTAGCCCTCGTCGATGAGATGCACGAGCCGGGGGATGACCTCGACCGGATACGTGTCGTCGCAGTCGAGAGTGATGACGATGTCGCCGGATGCCTCGCGCACCGCGCGGTCCATCGCCGGGCCGTAGCCTTGCGGCGGGAACTGCTTGACGACGCGGCATCCGAGCTCCTGCGCGATCTCGGCGGTGCGGTCTTTCGAAGAATCGACGAGCAGGATCTCCGCGTCGGGCGCGAAGCTTCGGATGTCGCGGACGACTTTCGCGACCGCGCCCTCCTCGTTCATCGTGATCATGGAGACGGTGAGTTTCATTGCTTGGCTTCGAAGATCATCTGAAACGCGAGCATACCCGGCCAGAGCGACGCGACGGCACGTTCGATCGGATACGCGGTTTTCAGGTAGAGCTGGTAGGGACGCGAGTGGAGGAGCGCATCGGGCGCGGTTGAAGTCGAGCCCATGAATCTCTTCACGAGCGGCACCATCGGCCGCACGAGGCCCGGGTTGTAGGTCGTCTTGACGACCTTCAGCCCCGTTTCGCCGAGGAGCCATCGCGCGGACCTGCGCGTGAAGAAGCGGAGATGCGTGCGGTCGAGGACGCCCGTCTCTTCATACTCCCACCGGCCGAACAGATGTGCGAGCCGTACGGACCACAGGCCGACGTTCGGAAGCGAAACGATCACGCTTCCGCCTGGCGCGAGCCAGCGCAGGGAGCGCTTCAACACGCCCACCGGCCACGCGAGATGTTCGAGCACGTCCGCGAAGATCAGCACGTCGAACCGAGCGTCGCCGAGGTCCGCGCTTTGCAGATCGGCCTGCACGACGTGCGCGATGCGCTTCGCTGCGACGCCGCACGCCTCCGCGCTCTCTTCGATTCCCGTCACTTCGTTGCCCAGTTTCTGGATCCGCTCGCTCGTCGTCGCGAATCCGCAGCCGACGTCGAGCACGCGCAATCCGGTGCGCCCGCCCCAGAGCCGCAGCAGGCCCCAGTTCACGTCCTCGAAGTATTGGTAGGACGCGTTTTCATCCATTTCGCAGTTCATTCGCGAGCGCGAGCGCGCGCTCGATGCAAACGTCGGAGTTGATGTAGTCGAACTGCGCGAAACGGCCGAGGAGATGCAGTCCGGTTGCGGCGACGGAAGCGCGCATCGCCGTCACGTTCTTCCGGTAGTCGAGGTCGTACACCGGATAGCCGTAGAGGAAACGCGCCACGCGGCGGTAGACGATCGTGCTGCGATCGACGAAGCCGATCTTCTCCACGTCCGCGATCGCGCGCTCGATGAGCTGTTCGTCGCTGAGCTCCCAAATGCCGTCGCCCGCGTTTGTGGTGATCTCGGCCATGATCGACGAGCTGCCCGGCGGCACGCACTTTTCGCCGAACGCCTTCGGGAACGACAGTCGATGGAAGACGAGCTCCGGATCGGGGACGTACAGCGCGGTGTAGTTGTGTCCCGCCTCGACATTGCATCCGAGGAGGACATTGACCAGTGAGTTGTAGCGCAGCCTCTTCGCGAGCTCGCGCGTCTCCGCCGGCGCCTCGGGCCACACTTTCAGCAGCTCGTGCAGCGGCAGCGTCGAAACGAGCGTGCGATACCGCCGCTCTTCGCCGGAGTCCGACGTCACGCGCCATTCTTCACCGTCACGAACGATCGACGTCACGCGCCACGACGTGCGGATCTCGCCGCGCACCCTTTTCTCGAATCCGTGCACGATCGCCTCGAACCCGCCGACGGTCGGATACGAGTAATACAACTGATGAAGATACCCCTCGGTCGGAATACCGATCGCGGACTTGAGCACGTCTTCCATCGGCGGCTTCGGAATGCGCGAAACGAACTCGAGTCCGATTTTCTCGGGGTCGTAGTTCCAGATCTTCGCGTTGTACGGGATGAAGTACTTCTCGGAGATGCCGGCGCCGAAGGTCGCGTACGACCACTGCGCGAGGCTCTCCGGCGTGTCGTTCGCGCGCGGGTTCTGGAGATAGCCGAGGATGCACTCGAAGGTGTCTTCCTTCGGGAGCGCGGCCAGGTCGTTCTCGAACGGATACTTGACCAGCGATCCTTTGAAGAAGATCCGGTTCTCGCGGCGATTCTGGTGCACGTTGCCGTCGAGGACTTCGATCATCAGGTTCAGCACTTCCTTGTTCTTGCTGAACATGATGTGCGGACCGGCCGCGTCGAAGGTGAAACCGTCCTCGACGATCGTTCCGCACAACCCGCCGATGCGCGCGCTCTTCTCGAGCACGTCCACGTCTTCGCCGAGCTGCGACGCGAGCGCGACGCCGGAGATGCCCCCGCCGAGGATGCCCACCGCTTTGCGGGTCACGGAGTCTCCTGCATCGCCATCGAACGATGCGGCGAGAGAAACCCATGCCCCATCTGCGCCACGACCTTCGTCCCCTCGGGCTCGATCGTGTAGTGCATGCGCGGCATCCCGTGCTGTTCCATGAAGCGCTCCAGCTCCGCGGGATGGCTTGCGCAGTAGAGCATCAGGAAGCCGCCACCGCCCGCGCCGATGATCTTTCCGCCGAGAACCTTGAAGCGCTCGCGCACCTCGTCGTAGATCTGGTCGACCTTGGCCAGCGTGATCTTTCCGGAGAGCTTCTTCTTGTTCTGCCAGTGCTCGTCGAGCATCTGTCCGAACGCGTCGTAGTTCGAGGTCTCGATCGATTCGAGGATGCGGTGGCCGAGGTCCTTGATGCGCGAGAGGCTGTCCTCGACGCGGCCGCGGTTGACGTTGTCCTTCTCCTGCATGGCGACGTTCTGGTCGTGCAGGACCTCGCGCGCGTCACGCTGCGAGCCGGTGTAGTAGATGTGCGTGTGCGCGACGAACTCCGCGATGTCGCTGCTGCTCGGACGCAGTTGACGCACCGCGACCGTGCCGTCCTTCGCGATCTCCAGCACGGTCAGGCCGCCGTACGCCGCCATGTACTGGTCCTGCTTTCCGATCGGCTGCTCGAGGATATCGAGCTCGATGTGACACGCCTCTTCCGCGAGCGCCTGCAGAGGAACGTAGTCGCGGCGATCGTGATGCAGCGCGTTGAGCAGGCCGACGAGATAGCAGCTCGACGATCCGAGACCCGTGCCCGAGGGAAGATCGGCGATCGAGCCGACTTCGAAACCGTACTTGATCCCGTGCGCACGCAGCGCCTCGCGCGCCAGCTCGTGCCGCAGCTCGCTCACGTCGTCGACGACTTCACTCTGCGAGTAATGCAGACGGATCTTCGAGCCGACCGTGGGCCGGTTCACGATCACGTACATGTACTTGTCGAGGCCCATCGCGAAGATGAAGCCGCCGTGCTGGGAGTAGAAGGACGGAAGGTCCGTTCCGCCACCGCCGAGGGTGACGCGGAAGGGGGTGCGGGTGACGATCATCTGGCCGCGGGATTCTACGCTGTCATCCTGAGCGAGCGACAGCGAGTCGAAGGACCTCCTGCGCGCTTGCGATGGGGGTCCTTCGCCGTCTCCGCGGCTTCAGGATGACAAGCGGCGCAGCGACAGCCCGGCCATGATCACCAGCGCAGCGCAGGCGAGGATCACGCCGACCTTCAGAGACCGCGGCCGATACACGAGCCTCACCTTCCCCTCGGCGTCCGGCGGGATCTCGACCGCGGGCATGATCAGGTGCGCGCGAAGCACGGGCAGCGGTTTGCCGTCGATCGTCGCGTGCCAGCCGGGCATCCACGGCCGGCGGAAGACGACCAGCGCTTTCGGTCCTTTCCCCTGGACAACGAACGACGTGTGGTGCCGGCCTTCCTCGATCTCGCCGATCGCGCGCCGCCCGTAGCGCTCGGATGTATCGATGCCCGGGGTGTAGAGGACGACGGGAAGTTGGGGCGTTTTGCGCCCGAAGATCGCGGCATACGCCTGCATGGGCTCCGGAACCTTGATCGCTCCCGCGGCCGCGAAAATCGGCTCCGGGATTCTCTCCCGGCGATGGAAGACGACGCAGTTCGCGAGGATCAAAGCGGGTTGCCAGCCGATGCTCGTCAGCGCGTCGCTATATTTCTGCGCAAGCGGCGCCGGGACGATCAGGCCGTCGACGCCCATCTGATGCAGGAGCTGCTGCGGTCCGGCCTCGTGGAGAAGGATCGCCTCCGCCTGCTCGGCCGGCACCGGTCCATGCGCACCGAAGTGAAAGAAGTCTTTCAGCGAAGCAAGCCCCAGCGGCGAGTAAGCGTTCACGAATTCGAGGCCGGCCAGCATCGGAAGGTTGCCCGGGCGGAGCTCGGGATGAACGCCTTGCCGGGGATGCCCATGTTCGTCGGGTGCGATCACGGCGCCGAGGTCGTACAGCGCGAGATAACGCCGCGACGGTTCGAAAGGAGCGGGCGCGAGAAGGCTTGCGCCGTACGGCCAGACCGGGACATCGGTGCGGTGGGAGAATCCGACGAACGTCATCACGATCGCGATGGCCGTGACGATCGCCGGCATCGCATGCGCGAGGCTCGGAAGGAATGCCCACGCGATGCAGAGCAGGGCCAACACCGCGGCGTGCGTGAGCGTGGTCGGGTCCATCGCCATGCCGACCACGCCAAACGCCGTGATCGCGAGAAGCGCGAGCCCCGCGAGCCACACGCGACGCGCGCGCTCTAGCGCGCATGCGCCAAGTACCGCGAGGACGAGGTGAAACAGCGGCAACCAGCGGAAGCTCCAGCGGAACGGACCGGCGGACGGCAGCAACATCAGCACGAGAAGCGCAAGCGCGAGAAGGATCTCGGGGTAGTAAGTGCGCACCTTCCGGAACGACATCGCGATCGCCGCGAGAGGCACGAACGCGCCGAGGAGCTCGACGGCCGCGTGCGGCGACGGCCCGCCGAAAACCGGCCACGTGGTCGTGAACGCGGGGACGATGAATCCGAACAGTCCGCGGAAAGGAACGACCCAGTAGCTCTCGAAGGCGGCCCTGACGCTCGAGCGCGCGGTGGCCGGAAAATACTCGAGCAGCATCAGCACCGCCGGCGCGGAGAGCGCGAGGCCGAGCAGCGATGCGCCGATCATCGTCAACGACGCGCGCGGCACCTTTCGCGCGAGCGCGGACAGGATGCTCATCGCGGCGACCGCGGAAGCCATCAACACGACGTACGGCGCGCCGCCGGTGATGATCAGGTAAAGCGCGATCGCCGCGCCGGCCCAGCTCCATCGTCGTCCGAGCGCGATTCCGCGCAGCGCCAGCCAGTACCACGGTAGCCACGCGTAGCTGGCCATGATCGCGTACCACGTCGTTCCCCACCAGAGGATCCATCCGTTGAGGCCCGCGATCAGCGCGACCATCATCGCGTTCGCCGGCCTCACGCCGTAGCTGCGCGCGAGAAGAAAGCCTCCGGCAGCGGCCACCGACGCGTGCACGATGAAAAGCAACGTCCCGCGAGCGACGAGCGAGATCGGCAAAAGCCAGGCGATCCCTTCGAGGAGCATGCGGAACAGCGAGAAGACGCCGAATTGGTACTCCGCCGCGATTGCCGCGCAGAGCCACGAGTTGCGGCTCAGCAACGGAAACTCGCCATCGCCGAATGCGTCCATGACGGCCCTGGACGCCGGAAGGAACTGGAGCTGGAAATCGTCGCGGACGAAAAACTCCGGATGAATCGCCGCGAGCAGCAGGGCGATCGCCGCGACGAGCAGCGCCGCGGCCGTGGCACGTCGAGCGTCGGTCATGGCGCGGCGCAACGATAAACCCCCAGTGTGAGCTCCGCGCAACGGCGCCATGTGAACTCCGCAGCGCGCGCGCGTGCGCGATCGACGTGCTGGCGCGTAACGTTCTTCATCGCACTCGCGATCGACTCCGTCGAGCGGGGATCGACAAGGAATGCCGCGCCACCGCTGACTTCCACGAGCGCAGGGATGTCCGACGCGATCACCGGCGTCCCTGCGGCCATCGCTTCGAGGACCGGCAGCCCGAACCCTTCCTCGAGACTCGGCATGACTAACGCGATCGCGCCGCGGTAGAGCGCCGCGAGCTCGTCGCCAGGGACGAAGCCGGGCGCGATCACGCCTTCGATGTCGCGATAGCGCTCGAAGTCGCCGCCGACGAGAAGGAGTCGAGTCGTCGAGTCGTCGAGTCGTCGAGTCGCCACCACCAGGCGTTCGACGTTCTTGTGCGGCTTGTCGTTTCCGACGAACAAAAAGTACCGCCCCTCGGCGCGCGGCCCGTCGGCGAAGAAGATCTCGTCGACGCCGTTCGGCGTCACGACGATCTTCGCCGGATCGCAATCGAACGTCTCCAGGATCGCGCGCTTCGCCGCTTCGGTCACGGTGAGCACGCGCTTGCTCTTGTGCAACGCACGCGGTGTCATCACCGCGACATAAAGGCGCGCGGCAGGATTGCGCGGCGGGTAATGCGAGCGGATGACGTCGTGCAGCGTGACGACGGTCGGGCACGACGTCCACGGCAACATCAGATCGGGCGAGTGAAAAAGATCGAGCCGCGCGCGGACGATCGCGCGTCCGAGCACCGGCAACTCGGATAGCGAATACGTCGGCGCGTCGATGACGATCTGCTCGAACGGCAGCTCGGGAATCGCGCGCGGAACGAACAACACGAACGTTTCCGGCGCCCCGATCTCCGCGAGCCCGCGCACGAGACCCCGAATGTAAGTCCCGATGCCGAAGTCGGCGATCTTGCGGCAGTCGATCCCGATTCTCACGCGCGCGATTGTACGGTTGCGCGCACGCCCGCGCCGCTATACTCGAATCATGAGGCGCATCCTCATCATCGTTCCGGCGTACAACGAGGAAGCGAACCTCTCCGCGGTCATCGGCGGGCTCCGCGCCCACTACCCCGCGGCGGATGTGCTGGTCGTCAACGACGGCTCGACGGACGACACGGGCAACGTCGCCCGCCGCGGCGGCGCGTTGCTCGTCGATCTTCCTTTCAATCTCGGGATTGGCGGCGCGGTTCAATCCGGCCTTCTGTACGCGAAGCGCAACGGTCATGACATCGCGCTGCAATTCGACGGCGACGGTCAGCACACGCCCGATGAGATTGCGCCGCTGCTGGCCCGTCTCGAGAAAGGGGATTGCGACGTAGTCGTCGGCTCACGCTTCGTCGAGAAGAGCGCCTATCGCGCACCCGTGGCGCGTCGCGCGGGGATCGGGCTCCTTTCGATCGTCCACCGAATCATTCTCCGGCGGCGCATCAGCGATCCGACCTCCGGGTTTCGCGTGTACAACCGCGCCGCGATCGAGTTCCTCGCCGACGAATACCCGCACGATTACCCCGAGCCGGAGTCGATCCTCACCCTCACGCGCAACGGCTTCCGCGTGGTCGAGGTGAAAGTGGAGATGAAGCCGCGCCAGGGCGGACACTCCTCGATCACGTTCTGGCGCGCCATTTACTACATGTTCAAGGTGCTCGTCGCCATCGGCATCGGCGCTACACGGACAACAAGGAGACCTCCTCACGATGAACACCGAGCTGCAGATCACGAGTCTTCTCACGAGCGTGCTGGCCATCCTCCTCGTCGTACAACTCGTTCGCAAGCGTAGGCTCCGAGAGGACTACGCGCTCCTCTGGCTGGCCGGCGGGCTGGTTCTGCTCGTTTTTTCTCTGAAGAAGAACCTCCTCGACCAACTAGCCACGCTCGTGGGAATCGCCTACGCTCCATCCCTGCTGCTCCTGGGCGCCATCCTGCTCGGCTTCCTGCTTTCCATGCACTTCTCGGTTGCGCTATCGCGCCTGGCCGAACAGAACAAGCGGCTCGCGCAAGAGCTCGCGATTCTCCGGTTGTCGGTCGAGGAGCTCCGGAACGAAACGGGAGACGATGCTCGCTGACGACTCTTCTCGCGCGCGCCGGATGCGGTTCCTCTTCGTTCTCGAGCATTTCCCGCCGTACGTCGGAGGCGTCGAAACCCTGTTTGGTCACCTCGTGACGAAGCTTGCCTACGAGGGTCATCAGGTCACCGTCGTGACGAGCAGGCTCGCCGGAACTGCGGCGCGCGAAACATGGAACGGCGCAACGATCGTACGCGTCGCCACGCCTCCTTTCCTCGTCCGCTACGCGTTCACGCTACTGGCGATCCCTCACGCCATCCGCCACGCACGCGGCGTCGACGTGGTCCACACGACGCTCTACAACGCGGCGTTCGCCGGCTGGATCGGCGCGAGACTGGCGCGCGCCTGCTCGATCTTGTCCGTGCTCGAGGTGTTCGCGGAGCAGTGGTCCACCTTGCCGGGCATGGGTCGCGTCTCGGGGCTGCTGCATCGCCTGTTCGAATGGGCTGCGCTGCGCCTGCCTTTCGATCACTTCGTCTGCATTTCGGAGTTCACACGCGGCCGACTTGTGCGCAACACGCGGATCCCGGAGAACCGCACGTCCGTCGTGTATCCCGCGGTCGACTACGCGTTCTGGGACAGGAATCGACATGCACCCGCCCCGCTTCGTGAAATGCTGGGGTTGCCCAAAGACTGCTTCCTCTATCTCTATTTCGGAAGGCCGGGAGTGTCGAAGGGGGTGGAGTACCTCATTGAAGCCGCATCGTTCGTTTCGGCGAAGCTGGCGAACAGCCGCCTCATTCTCATCCTCGGCACAGACCCGCAGGCGCAGGTCCAAAGCATTCGCAGACACATCGAGCGTCTTGGCCTGACGGAGCGAATCGTGATCTCGCCCCCCGTTCCGAGAGAAACGCTGCCGGAATGGCTGCTGGCGGCGGACTGCGTCGTCGTCCCGTCGATCTCCGAAGGGTTCGGGTATTCCGCCGTCGAAGCGGCCTCGCTGGGATGCAAGGTCATCGCGACGAATGGCCACGCGATTGCGGAAGTCATCCCGGACGGCGCGATTTTCGTTCCTCCGCGCAGCCCGCGGGCTCTCGCCGACGCCATCGTTGCGGCGAACGACACGCCCACTCCGCCGCGTCCGGAACCGCGGTACACGCTCGAGAATCACCTCGACCGAATGCTGAAGGTCTACGAGCACTCGTGCGCGTCCTGATCACCGGCGAAACGCTCCACGGTCCGACGACGGGCGTTCAACGCGCGACGATCGAGCTCGCCAATGCGATCGCCGCGCGCGGGGACGTCGACCTGTCGGTCCTCTTGTCCAGCGAGAACGACGGAGTCGCGCTCGATCCCGCAATTCACCGGATCGTGCGGCGCATCCGCATCACCGCCGGGATCGTTCCCGGGCACTCCGTTCCGCATCGCCTGTTGAGCGGGTTCGACGTCGTGCACTGTCCCACGGCGCGCGTCCCGTTCCTGCGGAAACCCGACACCCGAACGATCATCACGATCCACGACCTCGTCCCGCTCGCCGCGCCGCAGACGCATCAGCTCACCTATCGCTTGTATTTCCGCACGGTGTTGCCTCGCGCGCTCCAACGCTTCGACCACATCGTGGCGTCGTCCGAATCGACGAGAAACGATCTGCAGAAGTTCTACGAGATCGACCGCTCGCGCATCAGCGTCGTTCTCCTCGCGTGCGGCTGGCGACCCCTCGAGGCGCTGGAGGTCGTCCGCGAAAAAGAGCCGTTCTTTCTCTGGGTCGGAACGCTCGAACCGAGAAAGAACCTGCAGCGCACGATCGACGCATTCGCCGCTTACCGCTCGAGGTCCCACGCGCAAGAGCGCTTGCTCGTCGTCGGTGCGCGCGGATGGGGACGTTCGCGAATCTCGCTGCCGGAAGGAGTGGAAGTTCTCGGATACGTCGACGACCCGACGCTGCGCAGCCTGTTTCGCCGCGCAAAGGCGCTCGTGTATCCGTCTCTTTATGAAGGCTTCGGATTTCCAGTCCTCGAAGCGATGACGCAAGGATGCCCCGTGATCGCGAGCCGCAGCTCTTCCCTGCCTGAAGTGGCGGGGGACGCTGCCATCTACTGCGATCCACTGGACGCGACCTCCATCGCCGGGGCGATGGCCCGAGTCTCCGACCCCGAACTGCGGGAACGAATGATCGAAAAGGGGCTCTCGCGCGCTGCCGGATTCTCCTGGCAGCGCACGGCCGCCGAGATGGTCGCGATCTATCGCGGCGCGAGCAGGTAGACGCGCAGCCGCGAGTCCTCGAAGACCTGCACGACCTTCAAGTAGTCGAAAACGCCGTCCACGAACGCGCATCGCTTCTCGCCTTCGTAGACCAGCACGTAGTCGATCTTCAGCCGCTCGACCATGCCGCGCGTGCTCAGTCCCGGCGAGTTGCAGTCGGTCCAGTGATAGTGAGCGTCGCTGACGGAGCCGAGGATCTGTGCGTTCGTCGTCAGCACTTTCGGGACCGGCTGTCGCCGCGCGAGCCAGGATACGGCCGCACGCTCGCTCGTCCGCAGCGTCAGAGGAACCGAGTGTACGACAGATGCGAGCACCGTACTTCCGCCCAGCGCGATCGAGAGGATCAGAATCGCGGCGGTCGTCCAGGTCCAAAGACGTTGGCGCCCCAGAAGATAAGAAACGGCGGGAATCAGAAGAAAGACGTGCGTGAGTCCATGTCGCCACCCGAAGAGATGCCGCAGGCCGAACGCCGACGGAAAGAAAACGAGCACGACGAACACGAATAGACCGGCAAGGATCAGCGCATGAGTCACGATCGGCGTGTCGGCGGGAAGCGCTCGTACGCCTCTGCGGCGCATGGCCAGCAGCACTAGAACCGCTGCGATGGGAGGGAGGAGCGCGGCGGGACCAAACGTCCGTGTGTAGGACATGTCGCTCGCGAAACTGAACGCATGCAGGATCGCGGAAGCGGCGCTCTCGAAGCGGGAGAGCACGCTCCCGAATTCACCCGGCTCGAAATAAAGCGGAACGGCAATCTTCGCAACGGATTTCCATTCACCGGCGAACCGCAGACCGGGGATGCGTCCGAGATAGACGATCCACGGGATGACGACCGCGGCTGCGGTGGCGAGATAGGCGACCAATCCGCGACGCAGGCGGGGATTCCGCCATGCCGCGAGGATCAACACAGGAACCGTCCCCACGGCAACGGCGATCATCTGCGACCGCCCCAGAAACGCGAGCCCCGCCGCACCGCCGGCAACGAACGCCCAGACGTCGCGTCTCGTGAAGACGAGGCGCATTGGAACGCCGGCGTCCTCGCCGGCTGGCCGGGCGGCGTCCTCGCCGCCCCGCAGAACGCAGGCGCGGGACGCCTGCGGACCAGCCGGCGCGGACGCCGGCGTTCCAATGCGCTGCAATGCGGCGAACGACGCAAACGCGAACGTGAACGCCAACCCCTCGGTGTAAGGATGCGTCGTCGCACCGAAGTAGGACAGGTTCACGCCGAAGAGCGCGACGATCAGATGGGCGGCATCAGGAACGTACCAGCGCTCGGCCCAGCGCAGCCGGCCCACTTGAAGAGCGACGGCCCGCGACAACACGTACAGCAGCACCAGACTGAGAAAGTAGAAAATCGGCGGCAGCAGATTGGCGGCGCGAACGATCCCGATGGCCCGCCCGACATACCCGAGCAGCAGAGGCCACAACGGATAGATCTGCGAAGGCGACGGAAGGATCAGTCCCTCGTGGTACAGCGAGACCGTCGTGACGAAGCCGTGTCCGCGGGCCACGTGGTTCGCGATCTGGAAGTAGTAGCTGGCGTCGATGCCGTAAGGAGGATCTCCCGGCAAGGCCGCGAACTTCATCGCCATGAGGACGGTGAGAATCGCGGCGAGCCACGCGATTGCGTGAACGCGGCTACTCATCACAGGAGCATGAAATGCGGCGCGGGAAGGATGAATCTCCCTCCCGACATCAGGTACGGCTTCTCGCGTTCCTGAAACTCGCGGAGGAAGTGCCACGGCAGAACGAGGAAGTAGTCCGGGTTGGCCTGGCGAGCCTCTTCCTCGGACACGATCGGAATGTGAGTGCCCACGGTGACGCGGCCCCACTTGTCTTTATTGCGCTCCGCGGCTCCCGCGATCAGCGACGAATCGAGTCCATAGTATTGAAGAACCGTGTTGCCTTTGGTCGAAGCGCCATAGACGTAGACCTTCCTGCCGCGGGAGGTCTGTTCGCGGATGAAGTCCACGACGTCTTTCTTGATCCGTTCGCACCATACGGCGAAATCGCGATACGGCTCGACCTTGTCCAGTCCGAGCTTCCGCTCCTCGTCCCGCAATTGCTGCACGCGCGTATTCGCGAGCTCGCGGTACGTCGGATCGCCAAAGCGCGACGGGTCGGCCGCCCGGTTCCGGATGTACGCGCGCAAGCTGCCTCCGTTGACGTCGTTGAGCTCCGCGTCCACGATCTCGAAATCGTGCAGTGCGAGGAGATACTCGAATGACTGCAGCGAGTAGTACTCGAGGTGCTCGTGACAGATATTGCCGATCTCGTGATCGCGCAGCATCAAAGGCAGGTAGCTCATCTGCACGATCCACAAACCTTCGGGATCCATCACTTTCTTGATGTCGGCCACGAAGCGGCGCGGCTCCTCGAGGTCGTAGAACATCGCGATGGACGTCACGATCTTCGGCTTCTTGTCGCGAAGCTCCCCGGAATCCGTCATCGCCTCGGCCGAGAAGAAACCGACCACCACGTGATCGGCCGCCTCGCGCGAGAGCGGCGCCAGATTCTGCGCCGGGTCGATGCCGATCTTGTAGATGCCGCCGGTCGTGTACGACGCGAGCAGAGTGCCGTCGTTGCAGCCGATGTCGAGAACGCTGTCCCCGGGCGCCAAATGAATCAGCGTCTCCGCTTTCCGGGCAATGTCCGCGAGCGCCTCGCGCATGGTCTGGTTGGTCCCGGACTTGTACCAGTAGTTGCGATACATCAACTCACCGGGGACTGTGTCGCGGAGTTGCAGCAGGCGGCAACGCTTGCAGAGCACGAGATCGAGCGGTGCCCGCGGACCATCGGACGTCCCCGGCTCGATGAAATCCGATACGTAATGATCGCCCAGGGAGAGGATGGGCTCGATCGCACCATCGCAGACCCGGCATGTGTTTCGTGTGATCAACGATTCCCTCCGAATTGGCGGCGTGGGGGGCTCATCGCGAGCGTGCTCTGAACATTCGCGGCAGATAGTAACGACTGGCCTGCAGGCTGAACAGCGCGACGCGAGACCGGGTTGCGAGACAGTATAGGACAGCGGCGAAGTTCAGCAGCGCTCCCGGAAGCAGCGCCACACCGAGTGCGATCGCGCGCATGCCCGGCGACGGATTCGCGCGCTCGACGATGCGGTCGTACTCCCGCTTCGTGTATGCGCCGAGGGTCCGGTAGATCAGCAGATTGCGCAGGCTGCGCCACGGTTCCCGCGGCGTGACCGATGCGCGCGCTCTCTCGCTCACGTTGTCGAGCGACCAGATCAGACCCGGCAGATCGAACATCCAGATCGAAAAAGCCCGCTCACTCCAGGAGATGTTTCCGTGGCGGATCTCGATCAACGGCTCGCCGATGGCAAGTGCGATCGACGGAAGAGGCGCCTCGAAAAGCACGCCGAGATGGGCGAACCCCGATCCGAAATACCGCTCGCTCACGCGCGACATCCAGAGGTCGCGGCGTACGACCACGCCGCCGATGAAGGTGAGATATCCGGCCGTGTCGACGAACAGCCGCTCGCTCTCCTTCGGTGCATAACGTCGATCCTCGACGAACCCGAGACGACTCGGATCGAGAACCTCCGTCATGTCGGGCGTACGCAGTTCAGCATTGACGACGAGAAGACTCGGCTGCGCGGCCAGCGTTTCCAGAACACGTCTGACCGCGTCCGGCTTCAGGTGGTCATCGTCGGACATGAGCCAACAGTAATCGGCGGCGGCAAGTGCGACCGCCGCGGCATAGTCGCGGTCGACGCCGCCATTGACCTCCTGCCGTTGATAGCGGATCGCCGGAAACCCTTCTTGCGCGCGTTTCACGACCGCGGATGTTTCATCGGTCGACGCTCCGTCGAGGATCACGACCTCGATCGGCTCTCCGCTGGCGGCGACGAGAATCGTGGCGAGCGTGGATTCGAGGAATCGCGCGCGGTTCCGCGTGGCGATGCAGATCGAGAGCCGCGGCTTCACGCGAGGAGCTCCTGGTAGAGACTCGCATGATCCTCGACGATCCTTCGCCATTCGGCGCGCCGAAGCTCATCGTTCGCCGGAACGCGCTTGCCGGAATGATTGCGAAGGGCTCGCCGCATCTCCTCCAGATCGCCGGGCACGGTGTACTGGACATTTCGCTCGGGATCGTACCCAGGACCGTCGGTGGACGTCGTGAGCACGAAGGTTCCCTGCGCGGCCGCGGCAGCCAGGGAGGTGTTCCACATCCCACCGCCCATGCGAAATGGCAACACGACTGCGTCGGCCGCCGCGAGCACCTCCGCCACTTCGTCAGCCGGTAGGAACCCGGTCACGAAGCAACGTCCCGCCCACGCGGACGATGACGCGAGTTGCGAGATGCGCCGGTGGTACTCGTCGTCGTCGCGCAACTCGGCGACCAGGATCAGGACATCCGTGGTGGGATCCGCGATCGCGAAGAGATCCTCCACGCCTTTGTGGTCGTAGACGAACCCGAAGTACGCCAGCAGGCGCGCGTCTTCTGGTCCGAATCGGCGCCGCACCTCCGCACGGTGTGCCGAGGACAACTCGAGGGCGGGGATGGACGCCGCGTTGGCGATCATCCGGAACTTCTTGCGGCGGACGAGACGCCGGAACAGCGGCGGCATCTGCTCGAGAAAACTCGGACGCACGGCGACCAATCCACCGGGTAGCAGCGTATTCGGCAAGTCGATCAAATGCAGCCTGTGCTGGTACTCATGCCACGTAATGGCGATACGAATCCCCATCAGCCGAAGAAAGGTGGGCAGAATCCACGGGAGCGGGTGAGGACCATAGCCGTGAGCTGGATATTGGAAATGTGCAACGTCCGGTCGCCACCGGCGAACCTGCGTGAGGATCGACCATGCGCCGCGCAAGGCCCAGCCGCGCCGCGGACGTAGCACTTCGAACCCGTCGCGCTCATCGCCTTCCGCCGCGCTGAGCACGGCCACGGAAAAATCCGGCGCCTGCGCGAGCTCGCGCGCGAGATCGGCCGTGTATGTCCCCACTCCGCACCTGTCCGGCGGCAGCGACCCGACCGCAAGAAGAACCCGCATAGAATTCGATTGTCGCCGAACCGCGTCCGCACTGTCATGCCCGAGCCGATCCTGTCGTTCTGCATCCCGACCTACAACTTCGGCGCGTTCATCGGCGACACGCTCGAGAGCATCGTCAGTCAAGCCACTGACGAAGTGGAAATCGTGATCCTGGATGGCGGGTCGACCGACGATACGGCGCAGGTGGTCGATCGATACCGCGCTCGTTTTCCGTCGCTCCGCTACGTCCGGCGCCCGGTGAAAGGCGGCATCGACCGCGACATGGCCCTCGCGGTCGAGCACGCGCGGGGCGAATACTGCTGGCTCTTCGGCGCGGACGATCTTTTGCGCGAGGGTGCGGTCGCCCGCGTGCTGGACGCGATTCGCGGCGGCGACGACGTGGTTCTCGTCGAAACCACTCTCTGCACACGGGACATGAAACCTCTCTGGCCGCAACGCAATCTGAAGATCCGCGAGGAGCGTACCTTCGAGCTCGGACGAGCGGACGAGCGGCTGCGCTATTTCGAGCTCGCTGCCAATACGCAGGCGTTCTTCAGCTTCTGCGGCGCGGTCGTGTTCCGCCGCGATCGCTGGAGCTCCGCTGCGACGGATGCCGTCGAGCCGTTCATCGGCTCGTGCTGGGCCCATGCCGCGCGCCTCTTCTCGCTCCTGCCGGACGGACTTCGCGTGCACCACATCCCCGGCGCTCTGACTTTGAAGCGGATGGAGAATGACTCGTTCTCTTCGCAGGGTCCGGCGAGCCGCGTCCGAATCGGAATCGAGGGATACCTGCGCATCGCAGAAGTCTTCTTCGGCAGCAGTTCCGCCGAGGCCGCACACATCCGGCGCTGTCTTCGCGCCGAGTACACGCTCGTCTTCATGACCGGAACGATGATCGATGTCGTGGAAAGGCGGCTCGACGCGGATCGGAAGGCGCTCGTGGAGCTATTCGCGAGGATTCATGACTCGCGGCTTCTGAATACCGTCTATCGCTCGATGCCTCGTGTCGGCTGGAGAGCCCTCGGGATCGTGCGACGAATTGTGAAGTGGTTCTCGCGGTGAACGGCCGTTGCCGTGCGCGGCAGATTAGCCTCGGAGCGACCGCACGTACCCAAAGCTATGCCAACTAGCGCAGCCGGCCGTGCCGGCGTGAGAAGATCTGTTGGTGACTCCAACGGGCACGATCTTCACAAGTGAATTCGTGGACGCCGACCCGGAGCAGGTCCATCATGCTCTGGCGGCGAGAGGCTTCTGGATCTGCGACGGCGCGCTGGATCCCGCCTTCGCAGAGTCGCTGGACGAGGAGCTCGGCGAGCGTCCCCTGGCTCTCAACGTCAACGACGTCGGTCCGGTCCGTTATCACCACCAGACGTATTTCACGCACGCCCTCGCGTCGTCGCGCAGGTTCTTCGATCTCGTGACCCATCCCTCGTTGCGCGCGAAGTGCCGCGCGCACCTCGGCGACCAGTTCCGGCTCAAGTGCCAGCGCTACTATCAGAGCGGACTGCACCACGAGCTGACGTGGCACACGGACGACAAGAGCCCGCTCGGAGAGCGAACGGGCGTCGCCGGCGTCGGCGTCGTGATGTATCTGCGGGACACGTACGAAGGCGAGCTACAGGTCCTCGACGGATCCAACCAATGGTCGGGCTCTCTCGGCAGGACGGAATTCACGGACGAAGAGGTCCTCGCCAAATACGGAGAGAAAATCGTCACGATCTCGCGGCCCGCGGGGACGGTCATCATCTTCGACTCGCGCATACTCCATCGCACGCGTCCCATCCGGCGGCGCGGATTCATCCGAAAGAGCGTGTTCCTGCAAGTCGATGCCGACATGGCGCACAGCGAGAAGATCATTCTCGATGCGCAGTATCTCGAGCCGTCCGATGAGGAGCTCCTGCGATACCTCGGCGTCGGACTGCCGTCCGGCTATCCGGCCATGCCGCCGAGTGGATTGGCCACGCTGAACAACTCCGATCTTCGCAAAGTCATCTTCCAGTCGGTCAAGACGCTCGCGCTGAGAAATCTCGCCGGGCCCGTCTATAGAGCAGCGCGCGCGGTGTGGCGTCGGGCACGGTTTTCATGACGCTGCGCGTGCTGCAAACGGTTGCCGAAAATCAAGCCGCTCGTGAAGAGATGCGGCAGGCCGGGTTTTCCTACTGGCCAAGGACCGCTCGCCCTCGACTCCGTGACTGGCTCCTCCTTCGGTCTCCGATTCCCGTCGGAGAAATGAACAAGAGCTGGGACGTTCTGCAGACCGTACGACTATTGCAGGAGCGGCTCCCCGCCGACGCACCGATCCTCGATATGGGCGCGTGGTCGTCCGAAATCCTGTGCTGTCTGCACATGCTCGGATTCACCGGCTTAACGGGAATCGATCTCAATTCCGCCGTACGGTCGATGCCGTTCGAGAATGCGATCAACTGGGTCGTCGGAGACATGATGGCCACGCCGTTCCCCGACGCCTCGATGATGGCGATCACGTCCATCAGCGCCATCGAACATGGGTTCGCACTCCGTCCGCTGTTCCGTGAGGTCTCGCGCCTCCTCGCTCCTGGCGGCCTGTTCATCGCCTCCACCGATTACTGGCCGGAAAAGATCGACACGAACGGCATCCGCATGTTCGGGCTGGAATGGACGATCTTTTCGCAAGAAGAGATTGCCGCGGTGCTCAGCACCGCTGGCGAATACGGCCTCCGGGCCGTGGGCGATCTGAATTTCAACGCGGCTGAGCCGACGGTGGACTGTGTCGAACGCCGGTTCACCTTTGTGTGGTTCGCGCTGGAGAAGGTTCCGTCGTGACTGCTGCAAGTCAGGGCGAGGGCGGGATCGACCTCCTCGTGCAACAGCGGTTCTTTCCTGAAGCAAAAGGCCGCGTGTTCGTCGAAGTCGGCGCCGCCCGGCCCGATTACCTCTCCATGAGCGCGCTCTTCCGAAGCTCCGGCTGGAAGGTGCTCCTCGTCGAGCCGAATCCCGAGTTCTGTGCGCTCCATCGCGCCGCGGGACACGAGGTGCTCCAGTACGCCTGCGCGGACTTCGAGGCCGATGACCTGAGCTTCTCCGTCGTCGATTCCAGGGGCGAGGCCTACCGCGACGGACATGTGAGCTTCGAGTCCTTCTCCGCAATCTCCGTGAAAGACTCGTACCGCAGGCTTCGTCCCGATCTCGAGATCCGGCAGATTCCTGTCCAGGTGCGGAGGCTCGACACGCTGCTGCGCTCGCACGCACCTGACGTCGAAAAGATCGACATCCTTTCCGTCGACGTCGAAGGGTGGGAGCTCGAGGTGTTGAAGGGGCTGTCCATGGATCGCTACCGGCCAACGGTGATCATTCTGGAGAACTTTCTCGACGACCCCGGGTACTCGCAGTACCTCGCTCGCGCGGGTTACGTCTTGTGGCGCCGCTCGAGCCCGAATGACGTTTACGTGCGAGCCGAGGAGCTCTCGCCTGCGTTCCGTTTCGTCCTGCGGACCTTTACAGGCGCGATGACCGTCGCTCGACGAATTCGTGCTGCCGTGCTTCGAACGACCAGAGCCGCCCGGAAACGCCGGCCCTGAGTCGTTCACGAACCGATGCGGCGCATCACCCAGTTCCGAATGCGACCCGCGGCCGTCATCGCAATCAGAGCGGCTATCGCATAAGTACCGGCGATCATCGCAAGCTTTCCGAACGCGGACTCGGCGCGTGGCAGCGCCGCCGCGCAAACAGCCACGACCGCGGCCGCGCATCCCGACGGAAGGAGCACGTCGCGGCCGAGCCACTCAGGAAAGGAGCCGGGCAAGAGATGCCGGTGGATGATCGGCGCCATTACAGCGAAGTAGGTCGCGTTCATCAGCAGCCACGATAGCGCGGCCCCTTCCGCCCCAAACTTCAGCGCCAAGAAGGGCACGAGAGGGAGATAGGCAAGGGTCGCCGCAACCCCGAAGATCAGCGCCGGACGGATCCACGCGTGCGAGAGCTGCAATGCATACGGTACGGTCATGACGCCGTTCAGCGCCGCTCCTGCGACGAGGAACATGGCCAACGGTGCAACGAGCGCGGCCGTCGCTGCGCTGCCGGTCCAGATCTCCACGAGCTCCCTGCTGAAGAAGATGATCGTCAAGGCCGCGGGAACGACGGCAACCGTGACGAGCTGGGTGCTGAAGTGGTGCAGTTCTCTGACCGCGTCATTCTCCGATGCCGCGGCAAGTGCCGAGAAACGGGGATAGACGGTATTGAAGACCGGCGTCGTGATCAGGACCAAAGCGCCGGCGATCATCGTTGCCATCGAATAGTGCGCGAACCGCTCCAGCGGCAGGACGACGCTCACAATCATCTTGTCCATATGAGAGAGAATCACACCCGTCACGCTGATCGCCCCGACACCGAGCGTGAACCGCGCGACGTGGCGCAATGCGGTCAGCCGGAACGTCCGCACCTCCGGCGGCATGGATGTCCAGAAGATCCACGCCAGAGCGGTGACCTGAATGACCCCGACTGCGATCGCGACTAGAAAGAAGATCTCCACGCGCGGCCACCAGACCATCAGCGACAGTGCGCAGGCGTGCGTGACGAAGAGAGCCGCTGTCAGGATGCCGTTCAATGACACCTGCCGCTCGAGGCCCAGCAATGCGCTCTGGTAGAACGCAATGGGCCACTGCGTGGCGATCAGGATCCCGATCAGCCGCACAGACAGGGTCACGCTCTCGACGGAGAGACTCTTCGCGTCGAGCCAGTCTTTCGCAATTGACGGTGCGAATGTCACGATCACGGCACCGACGAGCACGGCCACGCACCAGTAGAGGCCCTGAAATGTATAGAGCACGTCCTGCGCATCGGAAGAGCTCTCGCGGTCCGCGACGTAGCGGGCCACCTCTCGATTGACCACCGGTGCCAGGCCCAGGTCGAGAACCTGTAATGCCGCACGGAGAGCGATGGAGAACGCGATCAGTCCGTACGGCTCCATGCCCAGGCGCCGAACATAGAGAGGGATGACCAGAAGCGCGACCAGCGCCGCGGCGATCGACGCGCCGAAATTCGCGGCGAAGTTGCGGGTGAGACGGCTCATGCGGCGGCGACGCCGGTTCTCGGCAGCTTTCGCTATCATATGGGCATTCGTGTCGGATCCACCGAGTGCGGGACGTGCAATTGTCGTCGGCAGCAGGGGCCAGGATGGCACGCTGCTCTCTCTCGAGCTCGAGGCCGAGGGAATGTCCGTCGTCGGCATCAGTCGGCAGGGCGTCAATGGCACTGCGGCGACGGAGCTCACGGATCCAAGGGCCGTACAAGACGTCGTTGAGGCGGTCCAACCCGCCGAGATCTACTATCTCGCCGCGGTCCACGGCTCGTCGGAGCAATCGTCCCGCACCGGCGAGGCCGATCTTCTCGCAGCCAGCTTCGGGGTCCACGTGCAGGGGCTCGTCCACTTTCTGGAGGCGATCCGGATCTGCGCCCCTCACGCGCGACTGCTATACGCGGCGTCCGCCCATGTCTTCGGAGCCAACCCAGCCTCCAGTCCGCAGGACGAGTCGACACCGTTCCGCCCCGATTCTCCGTACGCGATCACGAAAGCCGCCGGAGTCGAATACTGCAGGTACTTCCGGAGACGTCATGGCGTTTTTTGCTCGAGCGCGATTCTCTACAACCACGAGTCGCCGCTGCGGGGTCCGGGCTTCGTGTCGCAGCGGATCGTGAACGGTGTCGCCGACGTAGCCTCCGGGCGTGCCGCGCACCTTACGGTTGGTTCTCTGTCTGCCGTTGTCGATTGGGGATGGGCGCCCGATTTCGTGGATGCGATGCGGCGGATCGTCCGGCACGGCGAGCCGGACGACTTCGTGGTCGCGACCGGCGAACCACACACAGTGGGCGACTTCGTCGCCGCCGCGTTCCGTCTCGCCGGCATCGAGAACTGGAGCTCGCTCGTCAGGGAAAATCCGGGCCTGCTGCAGACGCGGCGCGGTTCGCTCATTGGCAATCCCGCCAGGTTGCACGCGGCTACGGGATGGAAGCCGTCCAAAACGTTCGACGAGATGGTCGAAGCGCTGTGGATCGCGGCCCAGAAGAGCCGGGATCGTTGAAAATGACCAGAGGAAAAGCGAAAGGGCCTTCGAATACTCGAAGGCCCTTTCAGAAAATATATCCCGGCGGCGTCCTACTTTCCCACGCAGTTGCCCACGCAGTATCAT
>DASYGV010000149.1:0-36639 GCA_035999335.1 Thermoanaerobaculia bacterium
TGCGGCGGCGCCTCACTCGTTCGATGAGAATTCTCGTCCGGCTCGTCATCGCCCTTGCGATCGCATTGCTGCTGCCGTTCCCGGGACCGCACGTCGACCGGTATGTTTCGATCGCTTCGGTCTTGTTCCGGCGCGATGCTCTCCAGGCGGACGTCGGTTTTTTCGTGTTGGCTGTCGCTGCGATCGCGGTGTACACGGGAGTCGTGTTCGGACTGCTGCTGCTCGTTCGCAAACGCCCTACGTCTTAGATCGGTGGACCGGGCGGGATCGTCGGGATCACTGGCGGCTGCCACGCCTCCGGTCTCGCGAGGAACCGCTCGATGTCATCCCGTGTCGCGCGGCGGTGCGCGTTCTCCGCCGCGTCGGGGACTGCAGACAGCGCAGAGATCAATCGTCGCAATCCATCGATTGCCTCGGCGCGCGCCTGCGGGTCGGCTTCGCGATTGTTCGCGAGCTGCGCGAGGCGCGTCATGATCAACGTGCGCGTTGCGCGCGTCACCGCGCCGGAACGCGACGCAACCTCGATGAGAGCAGCGAGCACCTCGCGTAACGTGAGGTTCTCCTCCTGCTGCGCGAGCCGCGCGGCTCGCGCGGGGTCGAGCAGCGCGGAGACCGTGATGTCGGCGGACGTCATGGCCGCCGCGAGCGGGTCGAACGTCGGATCGGTGCGGCGCGGGAAGATCTCCGTGTTCGCATCGCCGTGTGCATATGACGGCGGCGGGATGAGATCGCGGATGCGTTTCGGAATCTCGAGGAACTCCGGCTCGAGTGTCGCCATCACCGCGGCGAGCGCCTCGCGTTGCCGCGCAAAGGACACGACGCGCTGCAGCCCGATCGATCCATACGTGAAATCCACGCCGCCGATCGACTTCACCGCGGCCTCGAGCTGATAGCGGTGATGCAGATAGAGCGGCAGCAGAATTTCTTCGAGCTTCGACAGCGGCTCACCCGTTTTCAGATTGCGCATGCCGAATTGATCGAGCGCGATGCGGCGCACGTCGATCTCGTGACGCAGCGTCGCCACCGGATCGGTGCCGTTGTCCCATACCGATCCGAGGGGATGCGCGCCGCTGGCGGGACGCGAGTGCGGATCGGAGACGAACAGCGGAGTCGCGCGAGCCAGCGCATCGAGCTCCGCATCGCTCGAGACGTTCTGGTAGGCGTACTGGATCGCCGCGATGTCGTACGCACCGACCCCGTTCGTGTAAGCCTCGGACAGATCGAGCTTGCCGTCGACGATCTTCACGTACGGCGCCGGGTAGTCCATCACCGAGGCGCGTCCGCCGTAGGTCGATGCGGCCATGTTGTGATCGAGGCCGAGCGTGTGGCCGACTTCGTGCGCCGACAACTGCCGGATGCGCTGCAGCGCCATCAGCGACGGCGAGGTCTTCGGGTCCAGCTCGTCGTACACCGACATCAGCCCGCGCGCGAGCAGTACATCCTGCCGGATGCGCAGCGATCCGAGGAGGACGTGGCCTTTGAGGATCTCGCCGGTGCGCGGGTCGGTGATGCTCGATCCGTACGACCAGCCGCGCGTCGAGCGATGCACCCAGTTGATGACGTTGTAGCGCACGTCGAGCGGATCGGCATCGGGCGGGAGCACCTTCACCTGGAAGTGATCTTTGAATCCCGCCGCGGTGAAGGCCTCGTTCCACCACGCCGCGCCTTCGACGAGCGCGCCGCGGATCGGCTCGGGCACGCCGTTGTCGACGTAGTAGACGATCGGCTTGCCCTGCTCGAGGCGATGCCGTGAGATCCAACGCTTCGTGATCGGCTCCGTGAACGGCGACGCGTAGTCGTAGAACTCGATGCCGAAGATGCCGACGCGCGGGTCCTGCTTGCGCGGCACGTATCCCGGCTCGGGCAGCGCGACGAAGGAGTGATGCTGGCGGACGGTGACGATGTCTGCCGTTGGAGTCACGCCGCGCACGAGCGCGCCGGGCCTGTCGCTCGTCGCAAAAGTGAGCGTCGCCTCGACCTCGGTGTTGCGCGGGAACGTCTTCGTGCGCGGGAGGTAGATCGCGCTGCGGTTGCGGTCGAGCGAGTAACTGCCTTGCTGTGCCTCGCGCAATCGGCGCGCGACACCGTGCGCATCGCTCAGAAAGAATTCGGTCGCATCGACGATCACGCCGCCGGCCGCGATGGTCGATTCGACTTTGAAGCCCGCAAGGATCGACGACGCAAACGACTGCTCCACAGCTCGCCGTTCGGACGCGTCGTTGCTGATCGCGCGGTAGCCCTGGTTCGGCTCGACCATCAGCACGCGCGGTCCCACGCGCTCGAAGCGGATGAGGTGCGTCGCACCGAGCTGCGAGCGATCGAGCCCGATCGGGTTGGATCCGACGCCCGATGCGAGCGAGACCTGCCAGATCAGCTCTTCGTTGAAACGCGGGATCTCCATCAGGAGCTTGCCCTCGGCCTCGTTCCATTGAAGAGGGATGAAGCCGTCGAGCTTCAGGGTCGTGGAGGGCTTTGGCTCCGCGGGAGGAGGAGTCGTTGTCGCACAGCCGGTGAGCAGGAGAAGGATGGCGATCAGCGCACGATGCATGGCGCGCGATTGTAATCGGGGGGCCGGCGCCCCGCCGGCCGTTCCGCTGGCCCCCCGGCCGGCGAGGGCGCCGGCGTTACGGCCGGCGAGGCGCCGGCCCCCCAATCAATCACTCTCCCAGCGCCGCGTATCTCACGATGCGCCACCTGGCTCCCTGCGCGTCGCGAATTCTCGCCGCGAGTTTCTCGTGCACCTCGGGCGTCCACTTCGTCCAGCGATCGAAGAACGCGGCCGCGGCGGCTTTGTCCCCCTCGTGCTGGAGCTTCAGCGTCTCCGCGAGCAGCGACGTCACGGCCTCCGGATATTTCTCGTAGTTGATCGTCAATCGCGCGGTCTTCGGATCCGCTTCGATCAGTCCGTGCTCGAGGAACCAGTTGAACTGGATGAGCTGCATCGTCTGATACGGCTGGTCGCGGCGCGGCTTCACGTTCTGCAGGGTGCGCCGGATGCCGCTGGCCTGGATTGCACGCAGCGACGGATGGTTCATGCGATGCAGCGCAAAGAGGGAGACCAGGTCGGACTTCATCTCCTCGATCGAGTCGGCGTAGTCCTCCAGCGCGACGTCGAGCGTGCGGCCCTGCTTGTCGCGGTCGACGCCGAGGTAGTGACCGATCTCGTGCCACAACGTGCGCTGGAAGTTCCCCTCGGACGCGAGGTCGCTCGCGTGCGCATCGAGCGTCGCTGCCTTCCAGACGCGCTGGTCGGCCGCGAAGATCTCCGGGTTCTTCATGATGTTCTCGCGCAGGAGGATCGTTCGCCCGTAACGGCGCGAGAACAGCGCATCGTTCGGCAGGATCGTGGCGGTGTTCGTTCCGCGCGCCTGGCCGAAGTCAGCGATGACTTCGTATACGCCGACCGGGATGTCTTCCTTCACGCGCTTGTGATTCGCGTAGGGCAAAGCGTCCTCGATCGCCTGCAGACCGCCGAGCGCTTTGCGCAGCTCGTCCGTTGCTTTTGGATTGGCGATCATGAGGCTCACGCCGTGGAACGCTTTCACGCCGTACAGCGCGTCGTCATACGTCTCGTACGCGCCGATCTGGGCGTTGAACTTGTTGAAGCGTCCCGTGACCCATGACGCGTCGCCGCTCTCGTAGTCGTTCGAGAGGAGATCGCGCGCGCGATTGCGGAGGAAGCGCGCGAATTCGGGATCGGCCGCGCGGAGCCCTTCCGCCGCGCGATTGAGCAGGCGGAACGCGGGCACGAGCTGATCGGCATACGCGATCGAGTACGGCACGGCGTAGAACACGCTCTCCCCGCCGCGTTGCCGCAGCGCGCGCAGCTTCAGGAGCTCGGTCGGATGCAGCGCGCGCAGCTCCGCGTAGACGTTGAGGATCTGCAAGTCCTTGCCGACGTTCGCGGGCGTGGCGCGGCGGACGACGGTGCGCTCGCCGAGGATCTCTTCGCGCGCCTGCGGGTTCGCGGCGAGGAACGTCTCGATCTGCTCGCGGGTCGCGTCGAGCGGGTACATGTTGCGCTGCGGACGCTGCGCGTCGACGGGGACGAATGCCTCGCGCTCGTTCGTGAGCGTCGAGGCGATCGGGCCTTTGCTCAGCCGATAGAGATCGAGCAGGTTCTGCGTCGCTTTCGGCTGGCCGAGCTGCACGTCGAGGACTTTGAGTCGATCGAGCCCGTACGCGGCCTGGTGATGGAGCTGGTCTTCATAGAGCTTCTGCAGGATGTCGCCGACTTCGAGGAGGTCTTTGAGCGCGGACTTCTCGTCGGCCGTGAGCGACGAGAGATCGGGCGCGAGGCGGATGGTCTCGGTCTTCTTGAGGATCTCTTCGGACTTCGCGAGGGGCCAGTACCCCTCGGGGATGTCGGTCTTTGGTTGCGCCGCGGCCGTCAGCGTCATGGCCAGGGTCAGGGCAAGGATCGTTCTCATGGCGCGGGAAGGTATCACCGCCGGCCGCGCCAGGACGAGTCGCAAAGTCGCAGCGTCTCAAAGTCTCGATGCGATGTGACGCCGCTGCTGAGTTCGATTGTCGCCACGGCGCGAAGGCGTATCATCATCGCTCACGCTTCAGCAGCGAGAGAGGAGATTGCAGCAATGGAGGAGTCCATCCGGCCACCGTCGGTGTTTCGTCATTGGTCCATTTCCGTTCTGACATTTGCATTCCTCGTAGTTTTTAGCGCGCGCGACGCGGCCGCACAAACGTTTGCGTATGTGGCGAACGCGATCGACGACACGGTTTCCGTGATCGACACCAGCACGAACACCGTGACGGCGACGATTCCCGTCGGAGACGAGCCGGCCGGAGTCGCGGCGCATCCGAAAGGCCAGTTCGTCTACGTCGCGAACAACGGCGCGTCCACTGTGTCCGTGATCAGCGTCGCCACGAACACGGTCGTCGCGACCGTGCCCGTCGGATCGGATCCGACGCTGATCGCCGTCACGCCGAACGGATCGTTCGCGTATGTGACGAATTACAGCAGCAACAACGTCTCGGTGATCGCGACCGCGACGAACACGGTTGTGGCCACGGTGCCGGCGAGCTCGGGACCGAACGGCATCGCGATTACTCCGAATGGTGCGTCGGCGTATGTTTCCCATGACAGCGGTACCGTGTCCGTCATTCACACGGCTACCAATACCGTGACTGCGACGATTGCGGTCGGCGCGGATCTCAGCGGCGTGGCCATCACTCCGGACGGCAAGTTCGCTTATGTCGCGTCGGTCGTTTCGAGCACGGTCTTCGTCATCCGCACCGCGCTCAATGCGGTCGTCGACAGCATCCCCGGGACTTCCTTCGCCATCGGCATCGCGATCGTTCCCAGCGGCGCCTCGGCCTATGTGACGCTCATTGTCGACGCGAGCGTTGCGGTGATCGACACGGCGACGGACACGATTGCCGCGGTCGTGCCGGTCGGCCTCTTTCCCGTGTTGCCCGCGGTCACGCCGAACGGATCATTCGTCTACGTGACGAACTCCGGCAGCAACACCGTCTCGGTCATCGACACCGCGACCAACCTCGTGACGGCGATCATCCCGGTGGGCAACTTCCCGCAAGGGATTGCGATTCTGATCAAGCCGCCGACCTCGAAGGACCAGTGCAAGAAGGGCGGCTGGCAGAATTTCGCCCCGATGTTCAAGAACCAGGGGGACTGCGTCTCGTACGTCAATCACTTGTGAGCGGCGAGGTAGACTCGCGCGGTGTGCCTGATCGCTCTCGCTCACCGCGCGGCCTCTCCCTTTCCGCTCGTCGTCGCCGCCAATCGCGACGAGGACTACGAGCGCGCGACGCATGCCGCTCACCGATGGCCGGAGGCCCCGGACGTCGTCGGCGGGAAGGACGCGTTGCATGGCGGCACGTGGCTGGCGGTGCGGAGGGGCGGGCGCTTTGCGGCGGTCACGAACCTGCGCGGCGCGACGCCGCGAACGCGGTCGCGCGGGTTTCTGGTGCGCGACTTCGTCACCAGTGACGTCACGGTGGCGACGTATGCGCGGAAGATCGCGGCCGAGGCGGAGGAGTACGCGGGGTTTCACCTGATCGCGGGAGATGCGGGCGGGGAGTTGATGTACATCGCGCCCGATCAGCAAGTGCCGCTCGCGCCGGGCGTGCATGCGTTCAGCAACGCGCCGGCGGGCGAGGAGTGGCCGAAAGTCGAAGTCGCCGTTGCACAGATGCAGAACGCGCTCGCGATCACGCCTGTCGACGCGCTGATCGATGAGTTGATGCGCTTCCTCGCCATGCCGCGCGGCACCGACTCCCCGATGAGCGAGGTATTCATCCGCGGCGATCGCTACGGAACGCGCTCGTCGACGGTGATCGTGGCGACCGAGGCGCAGATCGTATTCGCGGAACAGAGTTACGCGCGGGGTGGGGTGGTGGTGGGGGAGAGACGAGAGTTCACGATTTAGCTCCTGTCATCCTGAGCCGCGTAGACGGCGAAGGACCCCCTCCGGATGCGGCATCAGCTCACGAACCAGGGGGGTCCTTCGCTGTCTACGCAGCTCAGGATGACAGTGAGAGCTACTCGCTCGCTTTGTCGATTTCCGTCTCGTCCACCTCGTCTTGATCGTCGTGGCTTTCGCGCACGTGATCGTCCGCGCGGCCCGCACCGCTCCAGCCTCCATCGCGCGCGTAGTTGTCGCTGAGTCCGCCGCGGTGGCGGTCGCGGGCGTAATCACCGGAGAAATCCTCTTTGGGCATACGATCCTCCTTCGGCGATGAGGTCTGCAAAACGTGTGACGGTCGACGAGCTGACTTCGCCACCCTACGAACTGTTTGCGGAGCTGACGCACGCTCAGCTCGCTGAGTTCGTGCTTCACCACTTCTTCCGCCGACGCTCGTGGCTGACGTACGCGCATCACGCGATGTCGCTGGCAACACTCGGCGCGATCATCGCCGCCGCATACGCGCAGGACCGCTCGTTCCTGAGGTGCCTCGGCGATCTCGGTCTCGCGCTCGTCGCGCTATTCCTCGTCATCCTGCCGCTGCACGAGCTTCTGCATGCCGCGGCATACCGGCTCGTCGGCGCGCGCGACATCCGATGGGAGTACTCGACGCGCATGATGGCCGTGTGGGTGATCGCGCATCGCTTCGTCGTGGAGACGCGCGCGTTTCTCTTCGTCGCGCTCGCGCCGTTCGTCGTGCTCAATACACTGCTGGTCATGGCCGCGATCGCGTTCCCGCAGTACGCCGTGTTTCTGCTCTTCGTGCTGCTGTGGCATCTCCACGGCTCGATCGGCGACTGGGCACTGCTGAATGTCGTGTGGCTGCATCGCGAGCGCGGCTTCTGGACGTTCGACGATGCGGTCGCGGGGAAGTCGTATTTCTATGGACGGACGTCGTGAAGCGCTCCGCCGGTCTGCCGCTCAGCGTCGGAAGCGCATCCCTCGGCGTCCGGATTCTGATCGCGACCGTGTTCGCCGTCACAGCGATGTTGTGCATCGGCGGCGGGATCATGATTGCGCGTGTCACGACGGCCGCCCGAATCGTCGCGATCGTGCTCATCGTGCCGCTGGGCATTGTCGGATTGGTCGCCACAGCGTTCGTTCTTGCGCCGTGGTCGCGGTTCGGCGTGTGGCTCGATTCCTTCGTGACGCGGCTGCGTGAGCCGCGCATCGCGATCGCAGTCGCGCTGATCTTGTGGGCGATTGCGTTTCTGCTGACGGGACGCACGGTGTAGCATCGTTGGCGACGTCCATGTCCACGTTCATCGAAGCGATGCTTCTCCTCCTGCCGGCGGATGCCGGAGGCCGCACGGCGCCGGTCGCACCGCGCGAAGGCTCGTATCGTCCCTTCGCGCGTCACGGTCCGCGGACGGTGCGCGCGCGCGTCTTCGAAGGTCCGACGCTACTCGCGCCGGGCGAGGAAGACCGGGTGATGCTCGAGCTCGAGTCGGACATCGAGAGCCTCGGACGCGGCACGGAGTTGGAGATCCTCGAGCGCGACGAGAGAGTCGTCGGGCACCTCACCGTTCTGCGCATCTGTGCCTTATGAAATCGATCGCCTCGATCACGTTCCTGCTCCTCCTCGCCGCCTGCGCGTCGCCGACGGCGGTCATCGACAATCGCGGATTCCGGTGCGGTCCCGGCCAGGACATCGAAGTGCGCGCGGGACTCGACGACGGCTCGATCAATAACGAAGTCGGGGGCGAGCTGAAGTACCTCGTCGAGATCGCAAACAACTCGCACAACGACGTCGTGGTGACGTCCGTGACCATCGAGCCCGGCGGCGAAAGGGTGTACGGCGTCGACAGCGCGTACAAGGTCTTCGACCAGTTGATCGCGGAGGGGGACGCTCATCTCTTCGAGATTCCCGCTAGCGACGTTTGGTCCCGGATGCACGAGTCCGTGCGGCCGGCCCCGGGGCGGCGCGTCGAGTTCCGCGTGACGATCGTGCTGTCGAACGGCGACTCGTACCACTGCCCGTTTGAGGCCCTGTGGCGGTGAGCGGCGCCACCGGTGGGTCGATCTGGCCGAGGTACGTGACGTTGAGGTTGCGCTCAGGCTCGATGCCGTGCTCGGTCGCGCGCGCGTAGCCGCGCAGCACGAGCTCGCGGTTGACGAAGAGCGCATCGGGCGAACGGAACACGAGATGACCTCCGCTCGGGTGCGGCTCGAGCAGGACCCAGGTCGACACGACGCTCCAGCGCAACAGATCCGCGGCGCGTGTCTCGTCGATGACCGCGACGCCGGCGAGGCGGATCGCCTCGCGTGAGCCGTTGCGCTCGACAACGATCGTGTGTGCGTCCTGAATGTCGATGACGCGGACCATCGCCGCGTCGAGACGAACCGCGAACAGCATAGTGATGAGGATGATGTGTTTCATTGCGTCTTCTGTGGTGCGGAGGCGAAGCGTCGCGCGCCGCAGGACGCGGAATCGGTGGGCCGTCAGGATAGCACGGATCAGGGTTACGCTAGCGCCTATGACAGGAGGCGAGCATGGATCGATATCTGGCGCCGGCAGGCGTGGACGACTTCGCGCGTTCCGCCGATCCGGAGGCGTTGCGTCGCGCGTGGCATGACGAGGTTACGGGGTATCTCCGGTACGTGCGGCAGCGCGCGACGAACAATCTCGCGAGTCCGCTCTTCTACGATCAACTCGCCGACACGAGCGGCGTTTCCGACGGCACGCCGCAGGGCATTCCGTGGAATGGTTTTCCGCTGCGGCTGACGAAATGGTTCGGCGCGGCCGGCGACGACGCTTTGCGCGCGGCGGATGCGGTCATGCATAAGCCGTTCTTCGGCTGGTTCCGGGAAGACGGCAGCGCGATCGCCGCGCCTTTCCGCGTGCAGGACGAATACTGCGAGTGGCACGTCGAGCGCGATGGCGCCGCAATCAAGCGCATCTCTTTTACGTGTGAGCCGCCGGAGTACTGGGAGTTCCTCGCGCGCCGCGACGTCGATCTCGTGCACGAGCTCTACAAAGATCTGCTGCACAACGCCGCGATCCCCGCGGACGATTTGCGCTGGCCGCACGACGTCTTCGAAAAAGACGATCACGACCAACTGAAGCTGCGCTACGAAAGAGGTGATTACAACCCGCGCAACATCTGGAACACGGAGCGCGGCGCGATTCACCTCACGCATCCCGCGAACTCGCTCTTCGCCGAGATCTATCTCGCCTCCGACGGCACCCTCGGATGGCCGGTGCAGCCGGACGCGCAGGGCTCCGTCGACGAGATCGCGCTGATGTGCTGCGCGGGGCGCGGCGGCATCAATCGTTCCAGCGATCCGCTGATCATGCGCGGCGTCTTCGCGTTCGCGCGGCAGGGACTCTCCGTTGCGCTCGCGAATCCGATCGGGCTGTACATGTCGTCGATCACGCTCGCCGGTCTCCTCGATCCGGACGAAAACCCGATCGGCGCGACGGCAATGACCGTGCCGCGCAAGAGCAGCGACAACTCGCGCATCCTGCGCATGGAGATCGCGGCCCCCTCGGGCGCGGCGTACACGCTCGATCAGTGCACCTACGAGGGCATGCCCCTTCAGTTCGGCGGACAGATCGCCCGCGACATCACCATGCGCCTGTTCGGCGTCGCGAAGAAAATCCCGGGACGCAACGCGCGCAAGGTGCGGTCGTGCCCGCAGTTCTGCTGCGCGCATCCGGAGCACCTGCAGTTCCGAGGGACGTTTCCGTTCGGCTCGGTCGCGTCGTGCGCGGCGATCGCGGACGACGATTGGCGCCAGGAGACGTTCGACATCCCGACGCTCGTTGCGCCCGAGGCGTTCGGTCTGGAGGCGATGGTGATGGAGTCGGAGACGGAGCTCAGCTTCACGCCGAAGGGACGGTTCGTCTCGCCGGATACGGAGAAGGTCGTGATCGCGCTCGAGGACTTCGACGATGCCGGATGAGCCGCTGCTGGAAGCCGACGACATTCAGGGCAACGGCCTACGAGGCTTCGACACGAATTGCCTCGACCTGATCGGCCTGAAGATCGACGACGCGCCGGCTGCGCGCGCGTGGCTGCGCGCGCTCGCGTCCAGCATTGCGTCGCTGGCGTACGTGCACGAATACCGGCAGCGGCGCACGACCAACGATCCGCGCGCGACCACGGAGGTGCTGTTCAACGTTGCGCTCTCGCGCTACGCGCTCGACGCCCTCGGCTTCGACTTCCGCGAGATCGGCGACGGTCTGTTCAACGTCGCGATGGGACGGCTCGCGGGCGTGTTCGGCGATCGCGCGAGCGACTACGTCATCGGACAGGACAAAGCGAACACGCCCGACGTGCTGCTGATCGCCGGCAGTCAGGATGCGAACGCGCTCACTGCCGCGAGCGACACGCTCATCGCCGGTGCGACGGGTCTGCGGCTCATCTACCGCGAGCGGGGAGAGATGCTGCAGGGCGAGGTCGAGCACTTCGGGTTTCGCGACGGGCTGTCGCAGGTCGCTGCGCGCGGGTCGATGCCCGACGGCACGCCGCTCAATCTCCGTTCGATGCATCCCGACGATCCGTTCGCGTCGACCCACGCGCGTCCAGGACAGCCGCTGGTCTGGACGGGACAATTCGTCTTTGGCTATTCGACTCAGACCGACGATCCGCTCATCGAAGGTCCGGCCTTCGGTGCACCGTGGATGCGCAACGGCTCGCTGGTCGTGTTCCGTCGACTCGAGCAGGACGTCGCCGCGTTCCGTACTTTTCTTCGCGACGCCGCCCCGGCCCTCGGCATCAGCGCCCGTGCGCTGGGCGCGCAGGTCGTCGGGCGATGGGAGGACGGCACGCCGGTGAGTCTTCGTCCGGACGGTCCCGACGCGATGCTTGCGACCGACGTCCTTGCAAACAATCACTTCGCATTCGACGGCGCACCCGCGGTACGGGTGATGGAAGGTGCGGTCGAGCGGACGATCGCCGCCGATCCCACGGACGAGCGCGGCCTCCGCTGCCCGCTCTTCTCGCACATCCGCAAGGTGAATCCGCGCAACCTTCCGACCGATCAGGGCTCGGGACATCACACGCTGACGACGCAGATGATCCGCCGCGGGATCCCGTTCGGGCCGCGGTTCGGGATCGGACGCGACGGAGAGAAACGCGGGCTGCTGTTCCTCGCGTATCAGACGTCGTTCACGCGCCAGTTCAAGGTGGTGAACAATCTCTGGATGAACAACTCCGCCGCGCCGGAGCGCGATGGCGAAGGCCACGACCTCCTCGTTGGACAGGATCCGGCGGGCGGCGAGCGCTTCGGTACGTACCTCGACGCGCAGGGGAACGCGAGCGCGCGCATCGCGACGATGGCGAGGTTCGTCATCGCCACCGGCGGCGCGTTCCTGTTCTCGCCGTCGCGGGCGTTTTTCTCGGCGCTCTGAACCGCGCGTTTGAGGTTTCCTCGGGCCTATCATGTGGGCGTGTCCGACGTCTTCGTATCCCACGCCAGTGAGGACAAGGCTCGCTTTGTCGATTCCCTCGTCGCCGCATTACGCGACCGCGGGCTGCAAGTCTGGTACGACAAGGAGCAGATTCGCGTCGGCGATGACTTCCGCCGCAAGATGGACGAAGGACTGTCGAAGGCGCGCTTCGGTGTGGTCGTTCTGAGTCCGAATTTCTTCAAGTATTGGCCGGAGGCGGAGCTGAGCGCCCTGTTCAATCAGGAAAGGGTCTTCGACGAGACTCGAATCCTGCCGATCCGGCTCGATCTGGATCGGGCCACGCTGACGGCGCGGTCGCCACTGCTCGCGGGGCGCGCGGATCTCGGTTGGGAGTTGGGTGTAAGCGTGCTTGCGGAGCGGATTCATGACCGCGTACGCGATGTGCCCGCGATTCCACGTTCCGCACGCTCTCCCGTCTACAACGCGCCCGCCCGTCGCGCGCAGAAACTCTTTGGAAGAGATGTCGATCTGGAACGGCTCGACCAACTCCTCGTGCCGGGCCGAAACGTTCGAGTAGCGGCGAGCATTGAGGGGCTGGCTGGCGTGGGCAAGACCGAGCTCGCGCTCCACATCGTTGATCGACTCAGCGAGACCGGGCGTTTCACGGGCGGCATCTTCTGGCTCGATGCTGAAAATCCGGATCTCACCGTGGCCTGGGGCACCACGATCGCGGATGCACTCGCGGTCGGCCCCGGAACCGTCGAAGAACGCGCGGCGAGCGCGGTGCGCATCGCATCGAGCGGCGCACCGGTCCTCGTCGTTCTCGACAACGTGGAGCGCTGGACGCGCGAGAGCGAGCCGAAGCCTCTGCCGCATGGCTCACAAACGGCGCTCCTCGTCACGACGAGACACAAGTTCTTCGCCGGCCCCACGTTCACCCACCACACGCTCGAAACTCTGCCTCCGGATGCGGCGCGAGAGTTCCTCGTTTCAGTCGCGGGACGCGAGCTCACAGCCGACGAGCTGCTGCGTCATCTCGATGGTCACACGCTCGCGATCGAGCTCGCGGGCGCGTACCTGCGGGAGTTCCCGGCCATGACACCGTCGGCATATCTGAAGCTGCTCACCGAAGGCGCACCGGTCGAAGAGAAGGTGCAGGATCTCGTGCGCTACGAAGCGACGGTGCGCCGCGCGCTGGACGTCCATTGGGAACATCTCGAAGACACAGCTCGCGAGGCCCTGCTCGTCGCTGCCTGCTTCGCGCCCGAGGACGCGACGATCGCCCTTCTGGAGGCCTGCGGTGCTGAAGCGGACGCCGACGCGCAGCAGCCTCTTCGCCGCTTTCACCTGATCACCGGCGACGGCGAGCGCTGGCGCATGCACCGCCTCGTGCGTGAGTGGGCGCGGCGTACCGCATCCCCCGAAGACCTAGCGAAGGCGAAGCACCGGTTCGTTGAGGGATGCGTCGAGTATTCGAAACAGATCAACTTGCAGGAGGGTTTCCGCATTTGCCGAGCCGACGGTCCGCATTTGGAACAAGCCGTCCGCGAAGCCGAGGTCGTTTTCGGATCCGACGACCGGCGTGTCAGTGTGTTGTTTGATCGGCTTGGAACCGGCCTGCAATCGATGGGGGATCTGCCGCGCGCCAAAGACCTGTTCGAACGCGCACTGACTTTAGACCTCAAGAACTTCGGCGAAGACCATCCGTCCGTGGCCGCCAGAAGGTCCAATCTCGCGATCGTCCTCAGGAACCTTAGCGATCTGACGCGTGCCAGAGACCTTCTCGAGTGTGCACTGGCCTCGGATCTTAAGAACTTGGGTGAGGACCATCCGTCGGTGGCCATCAGAAGGTCCAATCTCGCCGGCGTCCTCAACGACCTAGGCGATCTGACGCCTGCGAAAGACCTGCTCGAGCGCGCACTAACCTCGGATCTGAAGAACCTTGGCGAGGATCATCCGACGGTGGCCATCAATAGGTCAAAACTCGCCGTCGTACTTTCGCACATGGGCGATCCGCTGCGTGCGAAAGACCTGCTCGATCGCGCACTGGCCTCGGATCTGAAGAATTTGGGTGAGGACCATCCCTCGGTGGCCGTCCGCCGCTTCAATCTCGCAACGGTGTCACTTGATCTCGGGGATCTGGCGCGCGCCCGTGGGCTATTCGCGCAGACTTTGTCCGCGCTGGAGCGCTCTCTCGGTGCGGAGCATCCAACCACCTCATACACGCGGGTTTCGTTAGCCAGCGTGATGGATCAGATGGGAGAGACTGAGCTGGCACACGCTGAGGCCGAGCGCGCGTTGCGGGCCGTGGCGAGTCAACCTGAAGGTTCGCTGTTACGCGTAAGGGTCGAGCAGATCGCGAAGCGCGTCCTTCGGCGCTCGTAGAGCACGCGCCACCGCCCCGACCGCTCGGCGACGCTGCCGCGATGGAAAGCGGCAGCTTAGCTGCGCTGCGCGTGCCGCTCTCACATGTCACCGTTCGTTGACAAACCACCACAACTCTGTGCCGTACTTACGAACGGTTTCGTACAAATCGAGCGGGGGGTTGTATGCGACGAATTGCCTGGATCGCGTTCGTGTTCGTTGTGGGTTTGCGTCTGAGTGCCGCGGCGCCGCCGCTGATGATCGAGCCGGCCGGCGGGCCGATTCAGATCGACGGCGTGATGAGCGAGGGCGAGTGGGCGCGCGCCACGAAGTACGAGACCTGGTACGAGACCAATCCCGGCGACAACATCGAGCCGAGCGTGAAGACCGTCGGCTGGGTCACCTACGACAGCCGCTTCCTCTACTTCGCACTTGAGTCCACCGACCCCAATCCGAAAGCCATCAGCGCGCCGTACGCCGATCACGATCAGATCAGCGGGAACACCGACGACTACGTCGGCGTCCTCCTCGATACGCGCAACGACGGCAAGAGCGGCTATCTCTTCCTCGTCACCGCGCGCGGCGTGCAGTACGACGCCATCACCGACGACGCGGGCTCCGGCGAAGACAGCTCGCCCGATTTCTTCTGGGACACCGCCGCAAAGGTCCACTCCACCGGCTGGACCGCGGAGGCGCGCATCCCGTTCTCGTCGTTGCGCTACGACGGCTCGAGTCCGGAGCAGTGGGGCCTGATGCTCTACCGCAACTATCCGCGCGACCGCCGCTATCAGATGTTCACCAACAAGCTGCCGCGCGACGTGAACTGTTTCGTCTGCAGTTGGGGCAAAGTCACTGGCATGCGCGATCTGCCGACCGGCGACCACATGGTCATCGCGCCGTACGTCACGGCGAATCAGCTCGGCGAGCCGCGCAATGGTCTCGGCAGCGAGTTCGTGAATCATCAGGTCGGCACGGACGGTGGTCTCGATGTGAAGTGGAACCCGACCGCGGACATGACCATCGACGGCACGATCAACCCCGATTTCTCGCAGATCGAGTCGGACGTCGCGGTGATCTCGACGAACGAGCGCTTCGCGATCTTCATCCCGGAGAAGCGTCCGTTTTTCCTCGAAGGAGTGGAGCTTTTCTCGACGCCGATCCAGGCGGTCTACACGCGCACGATCACCTCGCCTCGCTGGGGCGCGCGCACGACGGGCAAGACCGGCAGCTACGCGTACACGATGCTCGTCACGCAGGACCGAGGCGGCGGCGACGTGATCCTGCCGAGCGCGTTCGGCTCCGACTTCGCGCAACAGGACTTCTCGTCGATCGCGGCCATCGGACGCGTGCGCCGCGACTTCGGCCAGCGCTCGTTCGTGAGCTTCCTCGGCACGACGCGCGAATCCGAGGGCGGCGCGCACAACCGCGTGTTCGGCCCCGACTTCCAGTGGCGCATCGGCGAGCAAAACACGATCACCGGACAGTTGCTCTACAGCACGACCGAGACGCCGAACCGTCCCGAGCTTTCCGGCGAATGGAATGGGCAGAAGCTCTCCGGCCACGCCGCGCACGCCTGGTACCAGTACGGCACGGCGAAGAATGATTTCTACATTCAGGGAAGCGATTACTCGGACGAGTTCCGCTCCGACAACGGCTTCGTTCCGCAGGTCGGTTGGCGCGGCAGCTACGCCGAGGCCGGGCACACGTGGCGGCCGACGGGGTTCTTCAGCCGGGTGCGCGGGTTTGCCATGGGTGAGTATCAGGAGACGCAGGAAGACGGATCGCTGCTGTACCGGCTCGTCTCCGCGGGTTTTGGAGCGGACGGGAAGTTCCGTTCGTTCACGCGCATCCGCCTCGCGCACGACTCCGTCGCGAACGCGGGCGAGGTGTTCAGCCGCGACCGCGTGTACTACCAGTTGCAGTTCGCGGTGAACAAGGTGATCAGCTTCGTCTCCTTCGACGGATGGGTCGGCGAGGAGGTCGACTTCTCGCAGAACCGCCTCGGCCGCGGCGCGAACATGAACGCGAATGTCTCGCTTCGCGCCGGCGAGCACCTGCAGATGAGCGTCTTGTCGGGCGTGCGCTGGCTGAACATCGACGGCGACCGCCTGTTCACGTCGCAGATCGAGCGCCTGAAGGCGACTTATACGTTCAACCCGCGCATGTTCATCCGCACCATCGTGCAGAACCAGCGCACGCACCGCGACCGCCTGCTTTTCGGCGACGATCCCACCGATCCGAACGACGACATCAACCGCTACGGCGGCGGGCTCTCCGGCCAGTTGCTGGTCGCGTACAAGCTGAATTGGCAGACGGTGTTCTACGTCGGCTACGGCGACCTCCGCGAGGTGACGGGCGGCGAAGGGGATTTCGAGCCGAGCAACCGGCAGCTCTTCGCGAAACTGAGCTACGCGTTTCAGAGATAGGGGGCGCGGGCATTCTGCCCGCGCAGCCGGATCGTTAGAATCCGCTCATGAAAACCAAAACCACACTCACGATGATCGCAGTCTTCACTCTCGGCATCGCCGTCGGCGCATTCGCCGCGAAGAAGACCTTCGACAGCGCGCTCTATCGCGGCCAGGACAAGAAGGAAGCCGGCAAGGCGTTGCTCGAGATGGCGAAGAAGCAGGCCGGGAAGGGAAGCTGGGAGCGCATCGGCGTCGGCCGCGTCTACTACCTCGGCGGCATGAAGGCCGAGGGGCAGGCGATCTTCGATGAAGTGACGGCGAAGAAGCCCGAGCCCACCGACTGGTGGCGCATCGGCCGCGTGTATTGGGAAGCCGGAGAGTGGGACAAAGCACGCGCCGCGTTCGAGAAGTCTCTCGACAAAAACCCGAACGACGACAAGGGTCTCGCGGAGCTCGGCGCGTATTACCTGTTAAAAGGCGATCGCGAGAAGGCCGAGGAGCTGTTCGACAAGTCGTACTCGATCGAGCAGAGCGAGGTCTGGAACACGTCGATGATCGCCGGCGCCTACCTCGGCGTGAAGCCGCAGGAATGAGAAATCTTCCGGCGTAGGGTAGGAAATGGGCGAGCTGGTCTCTCTCCTAAGGCAAGGGGAGAGACACCATGCTTCGACGACTTTTCGCCTCGGGGGTACTGTGTCTGCTCGGGTTCGTACTCAGCACTTCCGGTGAGGTCGTTCTCGTCGGCAAAGATGCCGAGGTCGTCGTCTCAGGCGCAAGTGGCAGCGCGACCGTCTACTACACCGCCGACGAGGCGGACGGAATCGACACCGTCAGCATCACGCCGATCGGACACCTTTCCCAAGGCGACGGCCTCGCACTGAAAACGGGACCGGGCAAAGATAAAGTTACTCGCTACGTTCAGGTCACCGTAACGCCGGGCGGCCGGCTGAAGCCTGGGCAGGCGTATACCGGCTCGATCGTGCTCTCCAAGGGTGCGACCTATGTCGGGCAGATCGGTGTAAGCGTGACGGTGGCTTCGTCTTCGATCACCGTCGATGCCGTGCACGCGGACCTTTGCGTGACTTGCGCCGGGCCCCACGCCGTCCCTGTCCGCATCCGAAACTCAGGCACGACCGTCATCGACAAGATCCATGTTGGGCCGCTGGCGCTGTATGCGCGCGGACTCGAATGGATCGTGCCGGCGCCGAACGGCAAGGACGAGGAAGAGGAGGACGGCGACGCGGCCACGAACACCGAGGCGACGTCCAGCGTGAGCACGGCAACCAACACGACGTCCAGTACGGTGACGACGAGTGACAGCACATCCGCCGTGACCAACACGACCTCGAACACAGTAACGACGAGCGACACCACATCCGCTACGGCCACGGTGACCGACACCGCGACCACGGCCAGCGACACGAGCTCCACCGGGGCGACGACCACCGCGACTACCACCAGCGGAACGCCGGTGACGCAGACGACGACCGGAACGCCAGCCGAACCACCCCAGCAGCCGGCCGCGATCAGGGCGTCGACGGCGAAGCTGACCGTTAGACCTGGCTCCGACGCGCCGCTAGTGCTGCAGCCCGGCGAGTCTCGCGTGATCTACGTCGCGTACGATCCGCCGCGCTGGGCCGGCGACTACGCCGGCTCCATCGAGATTTCGGTGCCTGGTAGCGATGCCGTGAAGACGGCTGTCACGTTGCGCAGCCGTGGTCCATACATTGACTGTTGCCTGCCGTTCTGGCTCTTCCTCGCGATCCTATTCTTGGCCGTATGGCTGGCGTGGTTGCTCGAAGACTACTTCGGCTCGGGCAAGGGAGATGTCCGCGACGAAGCCTTGACGTCGCTTGACCTCACGCGCGTGCGCCTGACTCAGTACCGCGGGTGGTTGCAGGAGTTCGATGCCGACAAAAAACTGCTGCCCGAAACGTGGCGGCGAGTGGAGTTGAACCTCCGCGAGGTGAACAACGCGATCGGCGACCAGAAGTTGATCCCGCCTGACGCGCTGAAACAAGCAGCATCCGATCTCGCGGCGGCGTATGAGAAACGCCGTGCTCTCGCCGACATTCTCAGTTCGGTGTCCGATCCAAAAGCGGTTGCGCTCAAGCTGGATGGCGTTCCCGTCAGCGGTTCGCTCGACGATTACAAGAAGAGCCTCGAGGAAGCGTTGAAGTCAGAGGCGCCGCCGCGGGTTTCGGCGATCGATGCGGTGCCCGAGAATGAAGTGCGGGACTGGCCGCGCATCCGCCGCCGATGGATGCACTATCTCCGCCGCATCTCCGTCATTGCCGTCAGCGTCATCACGGCCTTCCTCGCCCTGTACTACGGCAAGTGCGCCTTCGGTACGATGGCTGATTACGCGCAAACGTTCTTCTGGGGCCTCGGTCTCACGGCCGCCGGCAACGCTCTCATTCGCGAGGGCAACACGCAGTACAAGAAGGAAGGCGAGGCCGGTTAGCCGCACGGCCGGCTGCGCTGGTTGGCCTAGCCTTGGGCACGTGCGGTCGCTCCGAGGCTCTCTTGCCGCGCGGACTCTTAGATCAATCCGCGCGCAGCACGAATGTCCCCGTCCAGCGGCCGGTCGTGAAAGACCGGCCGCGCGGCCTTGCGGACACTCAGGTAGAGCTCGCGAGTGCCGGTGCCGAGTTGCGTGGCGATGTTCGCGGACTTGTCGCGGACGGCGTCTTCGAACTGGCGCGCCTGCGCCTCGGCGTGCTCGAGCTCGAGGAGCTTCGGCGCGGGCTGGTTCGGATCGTAGTTGAACACTGCCCGCCATTCGACCGCCTGCGCGGCGGTGAGCAGCTCGATTGCCAGGATCGAGCGCACGTTCGAGAGTACCGTGCGCAGCTTGCGCGCCGCGTGCGTCGACATCGACACGTGATCCTCGGCGTTCGCGCCGGTGGGAATCGAATCGACCGAAGCCGGATGCGAGAGCACCTTGTTCTCCGACACAATCGACGCCGCGGTGTACTGCAGGATCATCAGTCCCGAGTTCACGCCGGGACGGGTGGTGAGGTTCGGCGGAAGGCCGCGGCTGTGATGGCCGTCGAGCATCATCTGCGTGCGGCGCTCGGAGATGTTCCCGAGCTCCGCGGCGGCGATGGTCAGAAAGTCCGCCGCAAGCGCGAGCGGCTGTCCGTGAAAGTTGCCGGCGGAGTACGCGAGGCGCGTGTCGCCGTGATACCACTCCGGCCAGTTCGCGCGGAACTGAATGTCGAACGGCTCGCTTTCCTCGAAGAACAGTGGATTGTCCGTCGCGGCGTTGATCTCCTTCTCCGCGACGCCGCGCACGTGACGCAGCGTGTCCCGCGTCGCGCCGTGCACCTGCGGCGCGCAACGCAGCGAATACGCATCCTGCACCGCGCCCGCTCGCTCGACGAGCCGCGAGCCGATCACCATCTCGCGGATGCGCCGTGCCGATTCGATCTGACCCGGATGCCCGCGCTCTTCGTGCACCTTCGGATCGAGTGCGCGCGTGCAGCCGACCATCGCTTCGAGCGACAACGCCGCAGCGGAATCGGCGGCGTTCGCGAGACGCTCCGCGTCGTGCACGGCGAGGGCGAGCATCGCCGCGGAGAAGTTCGCGCCGTTGACGAGCCCCAACCCTTCCTTGAACGTCGGCTTCATCTCCTCGGCCGAGAATCCGAGGAGCTCGGGCAGCTCGCGCGAGTCGCGCAACGTCGCGTCATCCAACGTATAGAACCGCCCCTCGCCGAGGAGCGTGACGAAGAGATGCGAGAGTGGACAGAGATCGCCGCTCGCGCCGACGGAGCCACGCAGCGGCACCAGCGGAATCACGCCGCGATTGAGCATCGCTTGCACGATCTCGATCAGTTTCCGGCGAACTCCGGAATGTCCCTTCAGGAAGGCATTGACCCGCGTCGCCAGCGCGCCGCGCACGACGTCGGCGGGGAAGTAGTTCGCGAGGTCGTCGGGATCGGAGTTTTCGCCGACACCGACGGAATGCGACAGGAGCAGATTGCGCTGGAGCTGTTCGAGATCTTCCGGCGCGATCGGCTTGTCTTTGAACTCGCCGAAGCCGGTCGTGACGCCATACTCGGTCGGCGCCGCTTTCCCTTCCGCGTAAGCGCGTCGATAGTTTTCGACGACGCGCGCGATCAGTGCCTCGGAACGCGCGACGCGCTCGTTCGTCGACGGATCGAGCTCGACGCGCGCATTCTCTCGCGCGATCTGCACCAGTTGGTCGATGGTGAGGGAGTCGCCGTCGAGGACGATCATCGTGTCATCCTGAGCCCCGTAGAGGGCGCAGGATCTCCTGCGGATGCACGTGAAGCGTTCAATTCAGGGGTTCCTTCGCCGTCTGCGCGGCTCAGGATGACAGGCGAGCGCGCGTTCATGACACCTCTTCGAGCATTTTCACGACGATCGCGACCAGCTCTCCGCGCGCAACCGTGACTTGTCCGGCGCGTTGCGCGAGGTACTCCTTGCGGTCGGCGGTCGGCAGCGCGCGTTCGCGACCCGCGACCAGGTCCTTGATCGTGACGACGCCCTGCCCTTTTTCGTTCGAGCCGTAGAGGATCGCCAGCGGGATGTCGTACTTGTCCGCGTACTTCAGTTGCTGCCGCGGGCCGCGTCCGGTGCCGAGGTAGAGCTCCGTCGGAATGCCGGCGCGGCGCAGCTCCCACGTCATCGCGATGATGTCGTCGCGCAGCGCGGGATCCATGTTCGTAACGAGCACGCGCGCGGTGGCTTTCTGCGTGCCGATCTTCTTGAGGTGAGTCAGTGCGGCGAGCAGACGATCGACGCCGATGGACGCGCCGACCGCGGGGATCGGCTCGCCGAGGAAGCGCATCACCAGGTTGTCGTAGCGGCCGCCGCCGAAGACGGAGCCGAACTGCGGCGCGTCGAGCAGGATCGCTTCGAACACCGGACCGGTGTAATACGCGAGTCCGCGCGCGATCGAGAGATCGAGCGACACGCGATCGTCGTGGTAGCCGAGGGCGTAGAGATGATTGGAAATGCTCTCGACGACGTCGAGCTGCTCGCGCGCGTTCTCCACTTCGGCGAAGAGCGCACGCACTTGCGCCAGCACCTCGCGACGCGAGTCGGACTTGATGGCGAGGAACCGCTCGATGCGCTCCACCTGATCGCGAGCGAGACCGACGCCGCGGATCGTGTCACCCGACTCGTCTTTGTAGCCGTCCATCAGCTCGAGCTTCACCTTGTCGAGACCGACTTTGTCGAGCTTGTCGAGCACGCGGAAGACTTCGACGCTCTGATCGGGAGCGATGCCGGCGAAGGCGAGGAGGAGATTCAGGATCGCGCGGCTGGAGAAGCGGACGAGATAGCGTCCGACGCCGAGGGCCGAAAGCGTGTCGCACATGCCGGCGATGATCTCGGTGTCCGCGATTTCGCTCTCCACTCCGACCGAATCGAGATCGAACTGCGTGAACTCGCGATAGCGTCCCTTGTCCGGCTTGTCGGCGCGCCAGACCGAGGCAACCTGATAGCGCCGAAACGGTCGCGGGAGATCGGCGTACTGCGCGATCACACGCGCGAGCGGCACGGTCAGATCGAAGCGAAGGCCGAGGTCTTCCTTCTCCGGGTTCGCGACGCGGAAGATCGACTGCTGCGTCTCCGTCCCCGCGCTTCCGGACAGAACGTCGAGGAATTCAATCGCGGGCGTGGAGAGCGGGACGAATCCGTACAGCTCGTACACGCCGCGGATGGTGTCGACCATCTGCTGACGGGCGAGCATCTGCTCGGGCAGAAGGTCGCGGAGGCCGCGGGAGAGCCGCGGGACGACGGTATCGGTCATGAAGGAGGGGGTTGGTACCGAGGGGCGGGCTCGAACCGCCGACCCCTAGATCCACAATCTAGTGCTCTAACCAACTGAGCTACCCCGGCACGGGAGGGGGATGATACACGATCTAGAACGCCTCAGTCGAAGACGTATTCCGAGGGCGTGCGCGTGATCAGGACGAGGTTCGGGAAGCGTCGCACGCGGTCCGCGCCGTCGAGAGCGTGGATGCAAAACGTGGCAACCGGATCGTCGAAGAAGCTCTCGGGAGGAAGGTTTTTTCGGATGGCGATGACGATGCGTCCGCCGCGGATGCACGCAGTTCCGGCGCGCCACAGCGCGCCGGACTGCTCATGCACGACCACTACGTCGTGCATCCGAGTCGCCGGCGACGCGCGCTCGTTCATGTGGGGGTGGCAGTCTCCGAAGCGTGTGGGTCCTGCGGGACGGAGGATAGGTGGATGGTCGGGGAAGGTGCGGTCCCGGATTGGACATGGGGGCTGCCTCAGGCGAGATTCGCGCGGTGCCACCGGAGATCCCGCGTCTTCGCGCGGGATAAACTGATCACGAGTCCGCTTCCACGAACTCCCGTGTCTTCTCGCGGTGCACTTTGATCGCTCGCCCTAGCGTCTGGATCAGGCCGCGCTCGCGGAACCGTTGCATGAACGCGGTGATGCGCGGGCGGGTCGTGCCCACGATCTGCGAGAGCTCTTCGTGCGAGATCTTCTGATCGAGCCGCAGAAAAGGGCCTTCTACCGTGCCCAGCTTCTCAGCGACGCCGAGAAGCACCTTCGCCAATCGCCTTTCCGAGGGCATCGTCACGAGATCGAACACCGCGGTCTGGCGCTCGGCGATCCGTTTCGCGAGATGCGCGAGCAGCACCTCCGTCGCCTTCGCCCGTTCGACCTCGGCGAGGAAATCCTTGCGCGAAGCGCGGCGCACGACCGTCGGCTGCATCGCCGTCGCCGTCTCGAATCGCTTCGCCGGCGCGACGAAGCACGACTCGCCGAACAGATCGCCGGCCGTGTAGATGGCCAGCAGGCAGTCTTTCCCCGCGGCAGAAGACATCGACAGCTTCACCTGACCGGACTCGATCAGGTACATGGACTCGTCTTCGTCCCCATTCGCGTAGATCGGCGCTTGCGCATCGACGCGCACGCGCGTGTCCGCTAGCGAAGCGCGGTCGAACACCTCGCGAAGGGACGGAGCGAGATGGGCGCGGCCGTCGTTTTGGGTGGGCATTCAGTGAACGCGCAGCGATCGTAGGCACCACCGATCACCGCGTCTGTTCAGAATTGGACACCTATGCGTCTCTGCTTCTGCAATGGACTACTTGTCGCAGAAACACGCGACTTTCATGCGCAGAGAGGATGCGCAATCGAATGGACGCCGCTTTGTGCAGCGGGGCGCGAGGGAGGATCGATCGTGCACAGTGCGCGACCAATCGCGGCGCGGCCAGCATTACGCCGGACCTATTTTGCGCACGCATTGATCCCGAAAAGCGGCGGGGAGGATCTACGGAATGCAGAGACGCATTTACGACGCGATCAACAAGACATCCGCGAACCAGCGTCGCGCGTCAATCCAAGTCTTCTCGATGGAGAAGCCGGACGCATTCGCGAGCGACGCCAGCGTTTCCGCGTTGTGTTTGTAAGAGCTCTCCGTGTGAATCGACTCGCCGGCGACGAACGGGACCTCCAGATCGAGCGCGTCGACGCGAATTTGCTGTGCGCTTGTGCTGACAAGATGCATCTCGATGCGTCCAAGCGTCTCGTCGTAGAAGGCGCGGTGGCGGAACGCCGCGAGATCGAAATGGCCGCCCAACTCGCGGTTGATGCGTCCGAGGAGGTTCAGGTTGAACGCGGCGGTGACGCCGAGCGCGTCGTCGTAAGCCGGCTCGAGCACCGCGCGGTCCTTGCGCAGGTCCGCGCCGAGGAGCAGCGCGTCGCCTGGCGCGAGCGCGGAGCGCAGGTCGCGCAGCATCGCGGTCGCCTGATCGGGGTCGAGATTGCCGATCGTCGACCCGAGGAAGAGGACGACAGTGCGCCTGGGGCAGCGCGGGCTGGAAGCCCGCGCCCCCTTCAGCAACGCCAGCGGGACCGAAGGCCGCGCAAAGTCCGAGCGGATCGCGGTCACGCGCAGGTCCGCATAGTCCCGCAGCAGATCGCGGGCGCTGCGCTGCAGCATCTCTTCGTCGATGTCGACCGGCACGTACTCGACGTCTTCCATCTCGTCGAGCAGGATGCGTGTCTTCCGCGCGGCGCCGCTGCCGAGCTCGACCAGCCGCGCCTGCGGACCGAAGGAAGCGACGATCTCCTTCCGGAAGGAGGTCAGGACCTCCGCTTCGGCGCGCATGACGTAGTACTCGGGGAGGAAGCAGATCGTGTCGAACAGCGAGGAGCCGAGCGCGTCATAGAACCAGCGCGGCGGCAGCCACTTGCGCTCGGCGGTCAATCCGATGCGGACATCGCGCGCAAAATCGTCCTCGGCGGCAGGCGCACGGAGGAGCGTGAAGCGCGCGTCGGGGGCGAATGGGACGACGGCGGCCAAAGTGACGAAATTGTAGCGCGACCTAACGGAGGAACTTCGCGCACGTACAATCGTCACAGAACACGACCCATGACTCGGGCGTTCGTCAGCGCTTTACTCCTGCTTCCTCTGGCTGCCTGCTATTCCGGATATTCGGAAACCGCGCCCGAGCGGGACCTCCGTGTGCGCCGCGGCGACTTCACGAGTGACGTCGTGATCTCCGGCGAGCTCGAGGCCGCGCGCGGCGAGCTGCTGTCCGTTCCGCCGCTGCCGTCGTGGCAGACCGCGATCAAGTGGATCGCCGAGGACGGCGCCGCGGTGAAGGCAGGCGATCCGGTCGCGGAGCTCGACAACAGCGCGCTCACGTCGGACCTCGACTCGAAGCGCCAGAGCGCGATGCAGGCGACGCAGGAACTGCAGCAGCGGGAGTCGGAATGGGAAGCGGACGTCGAGCAGAAAGAGCTCGAGGTCGAGCAGAAGAAGTCGGCGCTCGACAAGGCGATCCTCGACGCGAAGGTGCCGCGGGACCTGCTGTCGGGACGCAAGTTCGAGGAGAACCAGAACGCGCTGCGCCGCACGACGACGGAGCACGAGAAAGCGGTCGACTCGCTGCGCGCGCGCCGCACGGCGGTCCGCGCCGAGCGGGAGAATCTGGTGCTCAACATCGCCAAGACGCAACGCGCGATCGCGATTGCCGAGGGTGCGATCAACGCGCTCGTGCTGCGTGCGCCGAAAGACGGGATCGTCGTGGTCAAGGACCATCAGTGGGAAGGCCGCAAGCTGCAGAGCGGCGATCCGGTGTGGGTCGGCTTCCCGATCGCGCTGCTGCCCGAGCTGAGCACGATCCGCGTGAATGCCGCGCTGGCGGACGTCGACGACGGGAAGATCGCCGCGGGGATGCCGGCGACGGTGACGCTCGACGGATATCCCGACATGCAGTTCACGGGAAAGATCGCGTCGATCTCCGCGGTCGCGCAGGAGAGCCGCCGACAGTCGCTGCGCCGGCACTTCGAGGTGCTGGTCGCGCTCGATCGACTCGATCCGTCGCGCATGCGTCCGGGGTTGTCGGCGCGTGTGGTCGTCCGCCGGGAAGCGCGGCCGTCTCAGTTGCTCGCACCGCGCGCGGCGATCGATTTCACGGGCAATGCTCCGCGCGTGCGGCTCGAGAGCGGGGAGATGAAGGACGTGAAGATCGGCGCGTGCAACGCGCAGGATTGCGTGGTGGCAGGCCTCGATGAAGGCACGCGCCTCGCGCCCATCGTGGAGGTGAAGCGTGGGTGAGCGCGCCAAGCTTCGCATCCTCCTCCCTCTCGCGGCGGTCATCCTTTTCCTTCTCGGCGGGTGGACGCTTCGCAACAAGCTTGCGGCCGATCGGCAGGGCGACTGGATCCGCGCGACGCACGGCGATCTCGTGACCGGCTTCGAGGTCACCGGCGCGCTCGCGTCGATGTCTTCCGAAAGCCTCGGGCCGCCGCCGCTCGCGGACGTGTGGGACTTCAAGATCTCGATGCTCGCGCCCGAAGGCGCCGACGTGAAGCGCGGCCAGCCCGTCCTTGGCTTCGACACGAGCGAGCTGCAGCGCAAGCTCGACGAAAAGACCGCGGAAGCCGATCAGGCGCGCAAGCAGATCGAGAAGGAGCGCAACGATCTCGCGCTGCGCTCGAAAGACGAGCGCCTCAAGCTCGCCGAGGCGGATGGGAAGCTGCGGAAGGCGAGTCTCAAGCTCGACACGCCGGGCGAGATCGTCGGCATCAACGAGCGCAAGGGCGCGGAGATCGAGCACGCCATCGCGCAGCGCGAGACCGCCTCGGCGCGCACGCGACTCGATGCGCTCGAAAGCGCCGCCCGTGCGCGCATCGGCCTTCTGCAGAGCAAGCAGCAGGAGGCCGCGTCGATCGTCGCGCAGACGCAGGACGCGATCCGCCAGATGATGCGCTCCGCACCGCGCGACGGCACGGTGGTCTACTCGACGAACTGGCGCGGCGAGAAGAAGAAAATCGGCGACAGTTGCTGGAAGGCCGAGCGCGTGATCGAGATCCCGGACCTCACGCGCATGAAGGCCGAGGGCGAGGTCGATGAGGCGGATGCGGGCCGCGTCGCCGTCGGCCAGCGCGTGACGCTGCGCCTCGACGCGCATCCCGACGAAGAATTGCGCGGCACGATCACCATGGCCGCGCGCACGGTTCAGCGCAAACGCGGTACGCAGGACCCGGTGAAGGTGCTGCGCGTGGACATCAAGCTCGACAAGACTGATCCCGCGAAGATGCGTCCGGGCATGCGGTTCCAGGGAACGATCGAGCTGGGTCGCGTGAAGAACGCGGTGTTGATCCCGCGCGAGGCGGTGCTCGTCTCCAGCGATGGTCCGTACGTCTACCGCCGCGACAAGCTGAACGTCGACCGCATCCCCGTTCAACTCGGACGCGAGAACGACAAGTCCGTCGAAGTGCTGAGAGGGCTCGACGCCGGCGACCGCGTGCTCGTCGCGAAAGAAAACGAGGACGAGGAAAAATCGTGAAGCGTGCGTTCATTGCGGTCGCGTTGCTGTGCGCGTGCAACCGTGCTTCCGACGACATCGCGACGTTCAAGGTCGAGCCGATCACTTTCACGCGGCGTGTGACGGCCGAGGGGACGCTGAAGGCGACCAAGGCGACGCCGATCTCCGCGCCGCAGAACGCGACCGCGCCGATGAAAGTGTCGTGGATGGCGAACGACGGAGCGCTGCTGCGCAAGGGCGATGTCATCGTGCGCTTTGACGCGACCGACTTCGAGAACCTGCTCCTCACCGGACGCGAGGACCGCGCAAACGCGACCAACCGCCTGACCAAAGAAACCGCGGAGTCGACCGCGACGCGGAAGAACCTCGGCCGCGACGCGCGTCTCGCGCAGAGCGAGCTCGAAGCCGCACGGCGCTTCAAGTTCGACGACGCCGACATCTTCTCGCGCTACGACCGCATCGAGAACGAGGTCGATCAAGACCTTGCCACGAGCAAGAAGCGCTACGCCGAGGAAGTCCTCGGCATCCGCGGCTCGCTCGCGGCGGTCGAACGCGATCTCATCGGCATCGACGACCGCAAGGCGGGGATGAAGATCAAGCAGGCCGAGGATGGATTGCAGGCGCTGCAGGTGATCTCGCCGCACGACGGCATCCTCGTGCTCCAGCGCAACTGGCGCGGCGACATGCCGCGCGTCGGAGACACGATGTGGCGCGGGCAGCCGATCGGCGAGATTCCGGCGCTGCAGTCGATGAAGGCCGAAGTCTTCGTGCTCGAGGCCGACGCCGCGGGACTGGCGATCGATCAGAAAGCGACGCTGTCGCTCGAAGCCGACGCGCGCGGGAAGTTCAACGGCAAGGTGACCTCGGTCGACAAAGTCGCGCGTCCGCGCATCCCGCGTCAGCCGGTGCAGTACTTCGGCGTGACCGTGGAGCTCGATCGCACCGATCCGCGGCTGATGAAGCCCGGCGCGCGCGTGCGCGCGATCCTCGAAGTCGAGAACCAGGCGAACGCCTTCGCCATCCCGCGTCAGGCGCTCTTCGAGAAGGAAGGGAAGCGCCTCGCGTACGTGAAGAAGAACGGCAAGTTTTCGCCGGTGGAAGTAACGATCGGCTCGTCCAGCGCGGGGCGTGTGGTGGTGATGAAGGGACTAGCGAAGGGCGATGAGATCGCGCTCGAAGATCCGACGAAGAACGAAGAGCAGGGAACGATGAACGATGAACAGGCCTGAGGTTCGTTCCTCGCTCGTCGATCCCGAGACCTTCACGACCGCGATCAACAATCTCGGTCGCCACAAACTGCGCACGTCGCTCACGATGCTCGGCATGATCTTCGGCGTCGGCGCGGTGATTGCGATGCTGTCAATCGGCGCCGGGGCGGAGGAGAAGGCGCTCGACGCGATCGGGCGGCTCGGGTTGCGGAACGTCATCGTCCGCGCGAAGGAAGTGAAGCCCGAGGATCGGCAGGAGCTGCGCAAGAAATCGCTGGGCGTCTCCCTTCGTGACGGCGAGGCGATCCTGGAGGCGGTGCCGAACATCGAACGCGTGCTGCCGCGCATCGAAGTGAAGCCGTACAAGATCATGGCACCGGGCGCGAAGACGAAGGCGAAAGTGTTCGGCGTCTCGTGGCGCTACCGCGAAGTCGCCGATGTTGGCCTCGCCAGCGGACGTTTCTTCGACGCGCGCGACGAGAACGAGCACGCGCAGGTGTGCGTCATCGGCGAGGAAGTGCGCCGCAATCTCTTCGGCTATGGCGCGGTCATCGGCAAGCAGCTCAAGGTCAACGACGTCTGGCTCGAAGTCGTCGGCGTGTTGAAGAGCGATCCCGCGGGCGCCGGCGCTCAATCGACATCGAAGGAGATCTGGATTCCCGCGAGCACGGCGATGCGCAAGTTCGATCGCGATCCACTCGACGCGCCGATCGACGAGCTGCTGGTGACGGTGAAGGAAGGCGTCTCGACGCGCCGCACCGCGCAAGTCATCGAGCCGCTGCTGCAGCGGCTGCACGGCGGCGCGGACGACTACGAAGTCGTCGTGCCGGAAGCGCTGCTCGAGCAGAGCCGGCAGACGCAGCGGATCTTCAACATCGTCATGGGCTCGATCGCCGGGATCTCGCTGCTGGTCGGCGGCATCGGGATCATGAACATCATGCTCGCGAGCGTGCTGGAACGGACGCGCGAGATCGGCGTGCGGCGTGCCATCGGCGCGACGCGCAAAGACATCCGCGCGCAATTCGTCATCGAGTCGTTCGCGATCAGCCTCATCGGCGGCATCGCCGGCATCATCATCGGAATCGTGCTGGCGAGGATCGTCGCCGCGTACGCGGGATGGCCGACCGTGATCACGATCTCGTCGCTCGTGCTTTCGACCGGCGTGTCGATCAGCGTGGGGCTCGTGTCGGGGATCTACCCGGCGGCGCGCGCGGCGGAGTTGAATCCGGTGGAAGCGCTGAGGTACGAGTGACGAGTTACGAGTTACGAGTTACGAGTTGCGAGGGCGCGATAGGCGTTCGCAACTCGCAACCTCCTCGTAACTCCCGAGTCGCTCCCTCCCCGCTATGATGCGCCGATGCGTCTGGCACGAACCTTATTCCTGCTGCTGATCGCGTCCGCGGCGAGCGCCGCGACGACGACGATCCCTCCGATTGCGTTCAAATACCGCGTCCTGCCGAACGGACTCGAGGTCTACTCCGTTCAGGACCGCTCCACGCCGACCGTCGCGATCCACGTCTGGTACCGCGTCGGGTCGAAGCACGATCCGCAGGGGCGCAGCGGCTTCGCGCATCTCTTCGAGCACATCATGTTCAAGAGCACGAAGAACATGCCCGCGGAGATGATGGATCGCCTGACCGAGGACGTGGGCGGGTTCAACAACGCGACGACCTTCGACGACTCGACCGCGTATTACGAAGTCGTCCCGTCGAACTACCTCGAGACGTTGCTGTGGGCGGAGGCGGAGCGCCTTGGCTCGCTTACCGTCGACGACGCGAACTTCAAATCCGAGCGCGACGTCGTGAAGGAGGAGTTTCGCTTCCGCATCCTCGCGCCGCCGTACGGAAAGCTCTTCTACGCGATCGACAAAAACTCGTTCGTCGCGCATCCCTACAAGCGCCCCGGGATCGGCAGCATCGAAGAGCTCGACGCCGCGACCATCGACGACGTGAAGGCATTCCACGCGACGTTCTATCGCCCCGACAACGCGATCCTGCTCGTCGCGGGCGACTTCGAACAGCAACAGCTCGACGGCTGGGTCGACAAATACTTCACGCCGATCGCGAAGCCGTCGACGGAGATCCCGAACGTGAACGTCGAGGAGCCGGCGCGGAAGGAAGAGAAACGCGTCGACGAATACAGCGCGAACGTGCCGCTGCCGGCGTTGGCGATGACCTGGCTCACGCCGTCTGCGCGGCATGAGGACGCGGTGCCGCTGTTCATCGCGTCGACGGTCCTCGCCGACGGAGAGTCGTCGCGCCTGCAGGAGAAGCTCGTGCGCGGCGAGATCGCGCAGGAGGTCTTCTCCGACGCGAACCTCCGCGAAGACCTCGGCCTGTTCGCCGTCGTCGCGATCATGGGCAGCGAAAAGAAGCCGGCCGACGCGGAGAAGCTGATCCGCGCGGAGCTGGCGTCGATGGCCGAGAAGCCGGTGTCCGCGGCGGAGCTGGAGAAGGCGAAGAACCTGATCCTCACCAGCGCGCTGCGCGAGCGCGAGACGAGCAACGGGAAGGCGTTTTCGCTCGGCGAGGCGCTGATCCTCCAGCACGACGCCGCGTTCGTGAACGCCGGTCTCGCGAAAGTGCAGGCCGTCACGGCCGCGGACGTTCAGCGAGTCGTCAAGAAATATCTGATCGAAGGAAAACCGCTGGTGATCAATTACCTTGATGAATCTGCAAAAGGAGGTGCGCAGTGAAACGCCTCCTCCTTTCAATCGCTCTGGCGTTACCGCTAGTCGCGCAACAAGTCGCGCCTCCTCCTCCCGCCGCACCGCGCGAGGTGAAACTTCCGCAGCCGGCGGAGAAGACGCTCGCGAACGGCCTGCGCGTGATCGTCGTGCCGAAGCACGACATTCCGCTCGTGGCCGCGCGACTGCTCGTCAAGACGGGGGCCGCGGCCGATCCTGCGGACCGCGACGGTCTCGCGGAACTGACCGCGACTGTGCTCACGCAGGGAACGAAAACGAAGAGCGCAGAGCAGATCGCCCGCGGCGTCGAAGCCCTCGGCGCGACGTTGTCGGCAGACGCCGGATGGGACTTCACGTCCATCGATCTGTCGGTGATGTCGTCGAATCTGTCGAGCGCGATGACGTACGTCGCGGACGTCGCGCGCAACGCGACGTTCGCGAAGACGGAATTCGAGCGCGAGCGCGCGCAGGCGATCGATGCGCTGCAGGTCGAGCTGACGGAGCCGCGTCCGCTCGCGGGCGTGGTCATGTCGCGATTGATTTTCGGCGACGCGCCGTACGGTCACAATCTCACCGGTCTCCCGGCATCGCTCGCGAAGATCACGCGCGAGGATCTGGTGAAGTTCCACGCGGCGCACTATCGTCCCGACAACGCGGTGCTCGTGCTCGCGGGCGACATCAAAGCGGATGACGCATTTGCGCTCGCTCAGAGCGCCTTCGGTGGATGGAAGTCGTCGAGTCGTCGAGGCGCCGAGTCGACGAGCTCCTCGAAGACTCGAAGACTCGACGACTTGAAACCTCGCGTGGTCGTCATCGACATGCCCGAGTCGGGGCAGAGCGCCGTCGTCGTCGGCCGCGCGGGCATCCGGCGCGCAGATGCCGCGTACATGAATGCGATGGTCGCCAACTCTGTCCTCGGCGCCGGCTATTCGTCGCGCCTCAATCAGGAGATCCGCATCAAGCGCGGCCTCAGCTACGGCGCGGGGAGCTCGTTCGAGCCGCGCGTCGACGTCGGCCCGTTCACGGCGCGCACGGAGACGAAGCATGAGTCCGCGGCCGAGGTCGCGGGGCTTCTCGTCGGCGAGTTGAATCGTCTCTCGCAGTCCGATGTGCCGGAAGCCGAGCTCACACCGCGCAAGGCCGCGCTTATCGGCGGCTTCGCGCAATCGCTGGAGACGACGTCGGGGATCGTGAACCGCGTGTCGTCGCTCGCGTTGTACGGGCTGCCGCTGTCGGACATCAACCGCTACATCAGCGGCGTGCAGGCCGTGACCGCGGATGACGTCCGCAAGTTCGCCGCCTCGAACCTCGGCGGGAAAGACGTGAACGTGGTGGTCATCGGCGACGCGAAGCAGTTCGCCGAGCCGCTGCGCGCGCAGTTCGGCGAAGTGGAAGTGATCGCGGCGGAGGAACTGGACCTCGCATCGCCCACGCTGCGCGTGCGAAAGGCTAAGAACTAACGCACACCGCGCCGCGTCACGAGATACGTCGCGAAGCTGCCGAGCCAGTGACCGCCCTCGTAGTGCTCGCCGGTCACGGACGCGAGTCCCGCGTCCGCGTGCGCTTTTGACGCCGCGCGGTACGTCTTCACGCGCGGGTCGTTCTGCGGCAGGCCGGAGGCGATGCCGTCGAGCATCCACGCGCGGCTGAGATTGAGCCCGTCGAGATGCGCGAGCTTCGGATCGGTCGGATCGGTGACGACCGCGGGCTTGAGCGTCATGCGCGGCAGGAACGCGGTCAGCCATTCGGCGTAGGCCTTGGGCGGGAGCGCGCGGCGCATGACGTCCGCCTCCGCGAGACACGGCGAGAGGAAGTCTTCGCCCGAGGGCTCGTAGGCGAGCGGACAATTGCGATCGGTAGCGTAGAACGCGCGTGCGCGCGCCTTGACCATCTCCGTGAACTCTTCGCCGCCGGCTTTCGAGTCGATGATCAACCCAAGCGCGAACGCCGTCTGACTGTGCTCGCCGGAGCGCACGGGATACGAGAGCTTCGGCAACCACGTGCGCAGGCGCTCGACCGCCGCATCCTCGAGCGGCTTGATCGTCGCGTACAGCGGATCGTTCGTCTCGCGCAGCTCGCCGGTGAGTTGCAGCAGCCACGCGAGTCCGTACGGCCGCTCGAACGACGTCCGTCCGGCGCCGTTCAGATACGCCACCTCGGCCGCAATGCTCTCCGGCGTGATGCTCTGCTTCAGCGCCGCGCGGGCCTTCTCCGCGAACGGTGCGTCCGGCGAAAGCCGCGACAACCGCGCCAGCAACCAGTGTCCATGCACCGAGGAATGCCAGTCGTAGCATCCATAGAACGCGGGCGTCAGCGCTCGCGGTGCCTTCACGTCAGCGTCCGACTGCAACACATGCGCGATCTTGTTCGGATACTCCTTGTGCACGCACGCGAGCGCGAGATTCGCAAAGCGCTCGGCGGATTCCGGGTTCAAAGTCAGTGTGGTCGCGAGAAGGATCGAGCGCAGCATTTGGCGATTCTATGTGGAGTGCGGAGGCAGCGCCTCCGCTTTCGAATGCGCGGCCAGTGCGAGGCATCAGCGTTTCGCCACGTAATTGGAAAGCGGAGGCCTTGCCTCCGCACTCCACAGGTCGCATATGCGTCACGATCCACACACGAGTGCGATCGCGACGAACGGCGCGCTCGAAATCAGGACGATCGACGGCGAGGTTCTCATTGCTAAAGCGGGAGCGGATGGGCGATCCGTCTGGGATCTATGAACGAACTTCAGGAACTCTGTGAAACCATCGCGGCGCGCGTGCCGGAGGCGGAAATCGCCATTGATGAACCACTTTCGCCGACCGGTGCGTGGTGGGCAAACATCTCGCGGCACCCGCATCACGCCGTCGTGGAATGGAAGCCCGGCCGCGGGTTCGGTATCTCGAACGCGAGCAATGGCGGATACGGAGAAGGACCTGACGCGGTTGTCGTCACCGCAGGGGAAGCGCTCGATCGCGTGCTGAAGGTGCTCGACGCGAGACAGCCGGCAGCGCCGGTCCGCTAGCGCATCTGCATCACGATCCAGACGATGAGCGCGATGGCGATCACGAGGACGATGCCGATCGTGATTCCGGTGCTTCGGGTGGAGCTCGAGCTCACGGTCTCGTAGACCACGTGGCGTTCGACGTGTTCGTCGCTTTTTTCAGGTTCAGGTTCCGGCATGTTCGGCGTTCTCAGCAACTGCCGTGCCGCGCGTCAGACGCCGCGAGGTTGCGAGGAAGATCGGGATCGAGAGGCAGGCGACCACGGCCGCGACCTGGAAGGCCATGCCGAGGCCGGCGCGCTCGCCGATGGCGCCGATGACCACCGAGCCGACACCGATCCCGGTGTCGAACGCGAGGATGACGCTGCCGAACGTCCGCGCGCGGCGATCTTCGTTGGTGTTCGACACGACGAACGTCATGAACGCCGGGAACGCGGCGCCAAGACCCATGCCGAAGAGAGTAGCGGCGACGATCATCTCCAGACGATTGTTCGCGTGCGCGAGGACGAAAAACGCGATCGGCATGACCACGAACGCGGGATACAGCAACACGTTCGGACCGAAGCGATCGCCGAGGCGTGAGGTGAAGACGCGGATCATCACCGTGGCGATGGCAAAGACCGTGAAGAAGAGCGATTCCGGCTCGATCCCGCGCTCGCGCGACAGAAGGGCTACATAGCTCGTGATGCCGCCGTAGCCGAAGGCCGCGACGCCGAGCGACAGCGAAGCCCAGACGACGCCCCAGTCCCACAATTCGCTCGCACGCAGCCCTTTCTTCGCGCCCCGCATTTCGCCTCCGGGAAGCCGCGACGCGAAGAGCGCGGTGAGCGCCGACAGCGCCGCGATCTCCGCGCAGAGCGCAAACCACCCCAGCTCGTCGTGAACCCAAAGTCCCACCGCGGGCGCGATCGCGATCGCCGCGGTCGGTGCAAGTCCCCAGTACGCGAGACCTTCCGTGCGCCGCGCCGGCGGGATGAAATCGGTCATGAGCGCGCCCGCCGCGGAAAGAAGCGACGACCAGAGCGTCCCGTGGATCACCGCGATCGCGAGCACGAGCGGCAACCACGGGACGAGTCCGTACGCGACGGAAAAAACGACGAACAGCGTCGACGCGATCACGAGCATCCGCCGGCGGCCGATGTGGTCGGCGATCGTGCCCATCACCGGCGCCGAAAACGCGCTCGCTGCGGTGTAAACGAAGAGGAACAATCCCGCCGTTCCCTTTCCGCCGCCGAGATCGACGATGCGCAGCGGGATGACGGGCAGGAGCTGGAACACGGAGAAGAACGTCGCCGCCTGGAAGAGCCAAAGGGAAGCGAAGCGGCGGGTGAAGAGGGGCTCGGCCACGGGTGGGGGATTGTAGCGGGTCAATGGTAGTGTTCCGGTCGCTGATGAAAGTGATCCGCGCAACCAAATACGGCTTCTGCTCCGGCGTCCGCATCGCCGATCTGAAGGTCAAGCGCTTTGCCGCTGGCGGGGGCCGGGGCGCGATTCTCGGACAGGTCGTCCACAACGAGCGCGTCGTCGAAGAGATGGAGCGCCTCGGCGTCCGCACGGTCAACGAGATCACCGCGGTCGAAGAGCCGACGATCGTCTTCTCCGCGCACGGCGTCCCACCGTCGTTCCATGACTCGGCGCGCGACCGCGGGCTGAAGATCCTCGACACGACCTGCAAGTTCGTCTACGACATCCATCGCGAGGCCAAGCAGGCGCTCGACGGCGGGTATCACCTCGTGTTCATGGGCGACCCGAAACACCGCGAAGTCATCGGCTACACAAATGATCTCGATCCCGCCCAGTACCACATCATCTCGAAGATCGAAGAGGCGGAGTCGATCGACTGGTCGCCGTATCCGAAGCTGAAGATCTTCTATCAGACGACTCTCAACGCCGAGGACTTCGAGGACGTCGTGCGGGCGATCGAGCGGCGTGCGTCGGTCGTCGAGCGCGGCGACACGATCTGCTACGCGACGAAAGAGAACCAGGATGCGGCGCGCGTCCTCGCGCAGGATCCGGAGATCGACATCATCATCGTCATCGGCGGCAAGAAGAGCGCGAACACGAAACATCTCTGGGAGATCTGCCGCGAGTCGAAGACCGCGTACCTGATTCAAGGGAAGGACGACATCGATTCGGCGTGGCTCAGCGGCGCCCGAGCCGTTGGATTGACGGCGGGCTCGTCGACACCCGACTACGTCATCGACGAAGTCGAGCAAGCGCTCTCGGCGATGTGAATAAGTCGCCGGCCCATCGTGTTTTCAACCGCAATCATGAAAATTATTCGTAAGATCGTGATCGCTCTGACCATGGTTGTGTCCGCCAGCGTTTTCGCTGCGGATGCCGGCAGTGTTGAGGAGTTCCGCTACTCGTGGCGGCTTCGCGGCGGCGTGCGCCTCATTGC
>DASYGV010000172.1:0-62975 GCA_035999335.1 Thermoanaerobaculia bacterium
CCGCCTCGTCGAAGGTGAAGGTGACGATCCTGCCCGAGGGGTAGGTGATCGAGTTGCGGTTGGCGTTGGCGTCGTACCCGTACGCGGTCGTGTAATCGTGGTCCTGCATGCCGCGCCGTTCGGTGCGCAGCAGGCCGCGGCGCTCGTATGCATACGTGGTCAGACCGGATGGGTCGCGCAACTGGAAGAGGCGGCCTTTGCCGTAGCTGGTCGCGGCGGTGTCGTCGTAACTCCACGCCACGGACTCGGTGCTGGCACCGGTGCGCGAGGATTTGGCGCTGAGAATGCGGCTGGACAGATCGTATGTGCGATCGGTAATCGTGCCATTCGCGTCCGTGGAATTGGTCAGGTTGCCGGCCGCGTCGTATGTGTACGTGGTCGTGCCGGTGACCGCGCTGACCTGCTTCTGCATCCGGCCGAAGTCGTCGAACGAGTACGTGGTGACGTTGCCGTTCGGATCGGTGACGCTGGTCAGGTTGCTCTGAACGTCGTATGCGTAAGCGGTCACGACGTCGCTTCCGGGAAGGATGGTGCGCTTCTGGGTGACGGTGGTGAGACGGTTCAACGGATCATAGCCGTGGATCGTGTTGGCGGATGAATGGCGCTCGTCCTTGATGGAGGTGAGATTGCCGCGGGTGTCGTAGGCATGCACCACGGTCGTGGCATCCGGATGCGTGATGGTGGTCAGTCGTGCCGCGGCGTCGTACGCGAAGGAGTCGGTCTTCCGCGCTACCCATGTGCCGCAGGTCGGCGCAGGCGTGCCACACTCCTCAATCGATTCGCTCGTCTTGCCGCCGACCGTGTTCAGCGCATTCAACACACGCTCGCGTTCATTGCCGGAGGCATCGACCCGAATCGTCTGCAGAAGACGATTCGTGCCGTCCTCATATCTGTAAGCGGTTCGATTGCCAAGCGGCTTCGTGACGGAGGTCAAGCGGTCGCGCAAGTCGAACGCGAAGGTAGTCACGTAGTCCGCCGGTTCATTCGGATCACTAGCTGGTTTCACTGACCGCTCGGTGAGCGTGCGACCGCGTGCATCCAAGGTTCGCTGCGTCACTACGCCATTCGGGTCCGTCGCGGATCGAGGAGTGCCGTAGATGTCGTAGTCGTCGTAGGTCGTTGCGAGTGAACTGCTGCCGGTCGTAGTCAGCGTCATCTGCTGCAGGCGTCCGCGCCGATTGAGATTCGCGTCAGCATCGCCGTAGTGGCTCCAGGCAGTGCGCTGATTGGTCATTGGGCCGTCGAGCTGCGTCCTTCGATGTTTCGCGTCGAAGGTGGCGGTCGTCATGTAGACCGTGGGGCTTGGGTCGGTCGAGAGAAGATATCCAGAGACGCTCTCGGTGAGCAGGGTTTCGGTTTCCCCGACGACGTTCCATGAGCGGCTGGTCACCTTGGATTGCCCGGGTTTGGCCACGCTTGTTTCGGTCATCGTGGTCACGAACGAAGGCCAGTCGGCCTTGGCATAGCCGAACGTCGTCACACGCTGCTCGGGTTTCCCGAACGCTTCGGTCACGGACGTGACCATGCCATTCGTGTCATAGACGTACCGCGTCTCGACTTGCTCCAGACCGGTACCGACGATCTGCGTCAGCGGATGGTTGGCGTCATCGAAGGTGTACTGCACCGCGTCTTCCACCTGTCCACAACTGACGCAGGTGCCTACGATCGAGGTGGCGAGGAAGCGGCCGGAACCGACTTTGAGAGTATAGACCGTCGACTGGTTGACGCCAGTATCGACCTTCGACGTCACGGTCGTCTGAGTCGCCGAGTCGTAGGAGAGGGTGACGAGATCGCGCGCATTCGTGCCCGGTGCAGGTGGGCTACCCGTAGTGTCGCCCGACCACGAAGAAATCGCGCGACCCTGCGCGTCGTACTGGTGCCCTTCCAGCACAGCTCCGCTCTCGTCGGTTACTGCCGCTAGAACGGCGGGGCTGCCAGTCCAGGTGTACTGGCGCCAGGGAGTTGTGCTCGTATGGAGTGGATCGAAGACCTTTTCCAAACGATTTGAACCGTCGTACTCGAATCGCCACTGGTTGCCATCGCTGTCGGTGATGGAAGTGAGGCGGCCGCTCGTATATCCGAGTGTGAGGGTGCGGCCCAAGGCATCGGTGATGGACGTGAGATCGGAACCAGTGTACGAGCCGGTTACTGCATTATCCCAACGGTCTGCCGACCTGACCCAACGGCCGGAGGTATTCAGTTCCGACACCGTTCCGTCGAGCGCCTTGATCTGGAAGTTGGTTCCAAGTGTCATCGTGCCCGTGGCGTCGCCGGGATAGACGGCTCGTCGGATCTCGCCGGTCGGCGGATGATTCTCGAGCACCCAGAGCACACGCAGTCCTTCAGGATCACGCCAGAGCCGGTGATTGCCGAGCGAGACGAGCCGCTGATCGAAAGGATGAGTGAAACCGGCTCCAAGCGCACCGACGCTCGTTTCACGGGAGTTGTAAGAAAGAGTGAAGGGCAAAGATGATCCGCCCGGTCCGTCGATCGAGAAGAGCGGCTCGCTGTAGTACATGTTCCCGGAGCCGACGTTGATCGGGCCTCCAACGCTCGGCGAGACGCCGGTAAAGGGTGATGCGCCGCCGCCGGCAGGACAGGAGCCCATGTCGATCAGACACGACGCGCCTCCGGCAGTCGCACTGCCGGTCGCGCCGACGACATCGCTCGAGACCGCGTACGTCGTAAAGAGCGTGTCGACGAGGTAGATCGCGCGATAGAGCTTACAGCTGGGTGAGAGGTCGGTGAGGGTGACTTTGCCATGCTCCCAGTAAGGCGCGATGCGGTGCCGCAACGAGACCGACGCGAGGGTGACCGGATCGAGTTCCCAGATCTCGATCCGGTAGCTCACCGCGTTCGGCTCATGGATATTTTGGTCCCACGGAGGATTGCAGTAGATGTTCCTCGCCCAGTACTCCAGGACCACGTCCGAGCCTTCCACGGTGAGAACGGGCGGCTGGAGCATCTCGCTCGACGCGTAGCCGATGTCGCAATCGCACCAGTAGTCCGGCGGCCCGCTCTGGCCGCATCCCGGCTGGTGGAAGTTGCCGTCTCCGACGCGCTCGTGGGTGTAGGTGCCGCAGACCTCGCAGCCGGTGAACGTATAGGGAGTGGTCGGGGAGGGTTGATACGCCAGAACCGACGAGGCCAAACATCCGGACAAGAGGATGAGCACCGTCCGACACCAACGCATGGGTCTACCCCCTTTGCACTGCAGAAGATCGCCTGCGCGGCTATTCAATATGCGTTCTCTTCGGAAAAATACAAGGAGGGAACGCTGACAGTAATCAGATTGTCAATGTTCTCATTGAAAATAGGTACGGACGTCTGCGCACGACCGTTGGGGTCTGGTGGCCGTTGACAGCATCACCCGCGCCACCTAGTGTAGGTCCTGGCTGGATCCAGCGGTGCGCAATCGCATATCGTTAGCCGTGACACGTCATCGGCGCATGCCGCAGTCGGGATTTACCCTTGCCGGATTGCTGGTCATCCTCACGATCGTGATGGTGTTCGTTGCCTACACGGTGCCGCGTATGTGGTCGGATGTGTTGCGCCGGGATCGTGAGCGACAGACCATCTTTGTGATGAAGCAGTACGCGCGCGCGATCGCCGAATTCCAGCGACAACGAGGCGCGCTTCCGACGACGCTCGAGCAATTGGAGGAGCACAAGAGGCCACGCGTGCTGCGGCAGCTGTATCCGAACCCGTTGACGGGAAAGATGGATTGGTTGCTGGTCCCGGTCACGACGAATCCGCACTCGCCGACGACCGACGGGGCCCCGCATCGCCCGCTGCCGATCATGACCCACGGGCCGTTCATCGGGGTACGCCCGGCGGTCACGGGTAGGAGCCTGACTGCGTTTCGGGGCGCGACGGACTATGGTGAATGGGTGTACACGATCGCCGATCTGCAGCAGGACCGCCAGCAAGCCATACAAGCCACCCAAACTCCTACGCATTAACGGCAGGTATGTCCTTCATCAACTCCGCCCAGCCACGCCCTACGTTGGTCGTGCCCACCGATAGTGCCCCGTGAGCGCATACGCGAACAGCACGTCCTCGATCTGCGCGCCTCCGCCGATGTTGTGCACGACGAGGTACCGGTCGGTGTTGGGCACGCGTACGTCCGACACGAGCCCGATGTGCGGCACGCCGGACGATAGCCGCCACGTCACGATGTCGCCCGGCTTGTAATCCACTCCGCGCCGCGTCACCGGCAGCTTCGCGCCGCGGCGCGTGAAGAACGTCGCCAGGTTCGGGACGCGGCGGTGATCGATGTTCGTGTCGGGACGGCGCAGTCCCCAGTTCTTCGGATAGGAGGAAAAGTGCGCCTTCATGTCCTCGTGCACGAGCACCTGCAGGTCGACGCCGACGTGGCGATACGCGCGGATGATCACGTCCGTGCAGACTCCCGTCTCGCGCGGCACGTCGCCGTTCGGATAACCGATGCGGCGATACGAGCCGTCGTAGCCGAGGGTTACGCCCACCTGTTTTTTCGCGCCCGTGATGACGAGAGCATCCACACGCGGATCGGCGAAGAGCGGCAACGCAACGAGCAGGAGGCAGAAGACGCGCATCATCCCAAGAGCACCTGTGTCGCGAACGCGTTCAACAGTCGCCGTCCCTCGGGCCACGGCCCGTGTCCCGACGCGGTGTTGACATGTCCGCTCCTGCCAACTGAGACGAACGAGGCGCCCCAGGCGTTCGCAAAGCTGCGCGCCTTCTCGAGCTCGCAGTACGGATCGTTCTCGCTCGCGATCACGATCGCCGGAAACGGCAGCGGATCGAGCGGCGTCGGTCCGAAGTCGCGTACCGCCTGCTCGAGGTCCGCGCGCTCGCAATCGGGAGGCGCGACGAGAAACGCTCCGGCGAGATCCGGCGTGTAGCGCTGCGCCCAATGCGCGACCGCGGTGACTCCGCAACTGTGCGCGATCAGAACGGCCTTCTTCGTCACGCTGCGCACCGCCGTATCGATCGCCTGCGACCACTCCGCGACGTCAGGATGATCCCAGTCGCCCTGCTCGATGCGCACGATCGAAGGATCGTGGCGCTCCCAAAGGGTCTGCCAGTGCTCCGGACCCGACCCGGAGTATCCGGGCACGGTGAAGAACTGAAAACGTGACGCCGGCGACGGGGATCGGATCTCGAGGAGCGGCGTCGACATGAGCAGATTCTACGGTACGCGCTGAGGCGTACAATCGATTCGGGTCCCAAACCTCGGAGGTCACCGATGACTCACATCATCGCCGAACCGTGTGTCGGCACGAAAGACACCGCGTGCGTCGACGTCTGCCCCGTGGATTGCATCTACGGAAAGAACGAAGACTGGGTGATGCTGTACATCCATCCCGAGGAGTGCATCGATTGCGGCTTGTGCGTCGATGCCTGCCCGGTGGAAGCAATCTTCCCGTTGGAGGAAGTGCCGGAGAAGTGGAAGAGCTACATCGCCAAGAACTACGAACATTTCGGAATGACGCCGCCGTAGCGATGGTGCCCGCAAACGTCACCATCGAAGCGGGATGGTTCGTGATGGGATCCGTCGACGGTCCCGACAACGAACGTCCCGCGCATCGCGTGTGGGTCGACGCGTTCGAGCTCGCCGCCTGGCAGACGACCAACAGCGAATACGCCGCATTTCTCGCCGCCACCGGCCATCCACCGCCGCCGCTCTGGAACGATCCGGCGTTCAGCGATCCTCGGCAACCCGTCGTCGCGGTCTCATGGTTCGATGCCGTCGCCTACTGCGACTGGCTCGGCGGCAAGCATCGCCTTCCGACCGAGGCGGAATGGGAACATGCGGCGCGGGGCGGCGCCGAGGGATTGTCGTACCCATGGGGCAACACGCCGCGCGATGACGATGCGCGCCGCAGCTCAGCTCCGGCGCGTGTTGCCCAAGGTGCGCCGAACGCATTTGGTCTTTACGACATGTGCGAAAACGTTCATGAATGGTGCGCCGACTGGTACTCCGCGAGCTACTACGCGACCTCCCCCGCTCACAATCCGCCCGGCGCTCCCACCGGCACGCGCCGCGTGTCGCGAGGAGGTTCGTGGCGCCACGCGGTGAAGGTCACCCGGTGCGCCGCACGATCGAGCATTCCGCCCGATTTCCGGTATGCGGATTACGGGTTTCGGCCGGCACGGCCGGCAGCGCCGCTTGGCCAAGCCTTAGGCATGCCTGTCGCCTGAGGTCAACGACCGCGTAACCTCAACTGACGGAGAAGGTCTTCGCCGCTGATGTAGTTGCCGGAACGAATCGCAGAGAGTGATTCGATCAGTGCTTCTTCCTCGACGGCCGTCAGGCCGATCGGTTCGCCGGCGGTTGATGCGAGAACGGCCACGGCAGCTCCTTCCTCGAACTCACCTTCCGGCAGCGCCACCCTACCGTTCTCGACTTTTCCGGTCACGAGCTTCATCGGGAGAAAAGTGTAGCACTCCGATGCGCGGTCGCTTCCTCCGCCTCTTCCTCAAAGAGCGGCCGTGAGCGGCCGTCGCAAGGATATACATCATCATGTACATTACCGCGATGACGAAGAAGCAGTATTCGATCGCGGATGCCAGGCGAAGCCTGCCGACGGTAGTGGACGAAGCCGAGTCGGGCTTTGAAGTGCAGCTCACTCGGCGAGGGCGAGCAGTGGCGGTCGTGGTTTCGATCGAGGATTACGAGCGACTGAAGGCACACCGGACGACCTTCGCGGAAGCGTACGACGCTTTCCGTAAGAAGTTTCCTGCGAGTGGTGAGGGGATCAGCCCGCGGTCCTTTCGAGCGCTTCGAGAACGCGGGCGCGGTCGTGAGGTCGACCTGTGACGTTGAGATACCTGCTGGATACGAGCACGCTGTCGGCGGCAATCTCCGCCAAACCCAACCGGATCGTCCTGCGACGTCTCACGCAACGTGGTCCGCAATGTGCGATTGCGGCCATTGTGTGGAACGAATTGATCTACGGGTTCCAACGACTCGAAGCCGGCAAACGAAAGACGGAGCTCGACGCGTACCTGCAGGACGTCGTCCTGAAGTCATTTCCGATCCTTCCATACGATGAAGCCGCGGCGACCTGGCATGGAGCGAGCTCGCCAGGAACGACCGGGCCGATCTGGCCCATACGTACGGTCAAATCGCCGCCATCGCACGTATTCACGACCTGATCCTGGTGACGGGCAACGTCAGACTCTGCGCGGTTCAAGGACTTGACCGTCGAGGACTGGTCCCGAAGTCGCGCGAAGTGACCGCAACACGGCGGATGCCGGCCAAGAGTTGGTGGCCAAAACGACGCGCCCATGGTTTGCGGAAACCGTTAGGTGTGCCCAACAGCCGCGGTTCAGCAGCGCGAGCCGCGACGCCATAGTAGCAACCGGCAGGATGCGAACGCAGCGGGCCGCGTCGGCTGCACCGTTGAGTTGGGCCGTCTATTTCTTCAACAACGCGGCCACAATGGTGGCGATCACGCCCAGAAAACTGGTGACGAAGACCAGCCAGATCTGCCAACTCTTCACCGTTGCCTCGCGTGCCTCACTCCGCGCCTTTCGAAGCCGCTCGATGTGACCGAGGCCCCATTCGATGACGGCGACTTCAGATTTTGGCGCGTTGTCGCCAGACCGGAACTGAGACCGAAAACCGTCATTGGGTTTTAGCGCTTCGATCAGCTGCGCACGCTCGCCGACGGCCATCTCCCGAATCCAAGAGGGAAGTCGCTTGCCGGCCTTCATGTCTTCTCGCCAGCGCTGCAGTCTGGACTCTGGCATGCTGAGACGAAAGAGTTCCCCGTGGCGACTCACAAGGCCCCGAACGTCGAACTCGTTCGAGAGATTCAGACGATGCTGCACACCGCGATACGTGATCAGAGCGTTTTCGTCGTTGTTAGCAAGAATCCAAATCGCCGCAAGGACGGCAAACTCGTCGGGATCGTTATGATTGGTTGTCATCAGTCGTCACTGCTTCCATCGGCCCAAGACGTTTCAGCTGTCAGGCGCGCCAACCGCACGCCGGGAAGTATAGAGCTTGAGACACTCGCGGCGCGGTTGGCGGCGGCTACACCGCGGAGTTGGCACGCAGAGTTCTTGGCCGCGAGTAGATAAAAAGCAATGCCTCAATTCGGAAACACGGCTTAGAGCGTTAGGCTGTGAGGGATACAAGCGCCTCTGCCTAGTGCACTGCGATCTCGTAGATGGGATGGATCTCGACGGACTTCGCGACGGGCAAACCCGTTGCCGTATCGACCACAAGTGCACCCCTAACGCGTACTGTCTTTCCCGTACGAAGCTCTGCCCAGCGCTGTTTTGCTTCCTCACGAATCGTCCAGAACGGCACCTTATTGAAAACGATGCTCCACTTGGCCATTTCACGCCATCCAGGAAATAGGGGCGAGTGTGTCCCGTCGGCGAGACGTTCTCGCGCGAATGGAACCGACTCGCAGTGAATCGACGCTATTTCTTGTCCGACGAGCTTTGAGATTTTGACCTTTGAATCGGCATCAAGTTCAATTGTGAAGGTCATATCCTGGTCAGAAACGAAATTGTCGTAACTATCTAGAGCACTGAGGCTTGGCGTGTCTACGCTTGCGATATTTCCTGCGACCGTTATGTTATCGGCAATCGGGTTTAGTCGGCTCAGTAAGAAAGAACCGCCCGGCCGAGGATCAAGTGATCTCGCGAGGCGTTCTCGTAGAGGTGGCTGGCCGCAAGGGTAGGTGCAGGACATGAGCAACAAAAATGCGCAGGCTGCGAAGGGCAAATCCGCGCGTCTTCGCGATTTCATGAGAACGTCCCTGACACTCTGTTCGACATCTGACGGCGAGGATCAGTGTAATCGGCCGTGTGCGCCCATGCAACTCTACGATTGATCAGGCCAATCACACAGCGACCCGACCGCGCCATCCCGACGCTCTGACGCGTCCGCGCGCCCTGTTATCGGCGCTGGACACACTCCTCCGCTGGTCGACCCGACGGCGAGAATGTCTCTCATGTACTGTGCATTGGGATATACGACGGGTGCTGTGGACGCACAATACACCGCGATCATTTCGGTCGCGCAAACACCGTTTCGGGCGGGCTGAAGCCAGGCTGAAGCCCGCCCTACGTTTCAGTGCGCGGTCGCTTCCTCGGCCCCTTCCTCGGGCTCGCGATGGAACAGCGATGCGAGCTTCCTCTTCACATCGTCCGCGACGACGAAGAACGCCGGCACGACCAGCAGCGAGAGCGTCGTCGAGACGATCAGTCCTCCGATGATGGCCACCGCCATCGGGCCGCGCGTTTCCGCGCCGGGGCCGAGCGCGAGCGCCGGCGGCACCGCGGCCATCATCGTTGCCATCGTGGTCATCAGGATCGGGCGCAGACGCACCGGCCCCGCCTTCAGCATTGCGTCGAGCGCCGAGAGGCCGCGTTCGCGCTGCCCCTGCACCGCGTAGTCGACGAGGATGATCGAGTTCTTCTTGGCGATCCCTATGAGCAGCAGCAGCCCGATCATCGAGAAAATGTTCAGGCTCTTTCCGGTGACGAGCAGCGCGAAGGCCGCGCCGGCGATGGACAGCGGAACGATCGAGAGCACCGTCACCGGGTGCAGGAACGAGTTGAACTGCGACGCCAGGACCATGTACGCGACGATGAGTCCGAGGATGAGCGCGAACACAAGCTGGCCCATCGACTCGCGAAACGCGACCGACGATCCGCCGAGGACCGCGCGGTAGCCGGGCGGGAGGTCCTTGCTGATCGACTCGACGTACGCGAGCGCGTCGCTCTGCGACTTGCCCGGTGCGACGTTGCCGTAGATCGAGATCGCGCGCTCGCGGTCGCGGCGCGTCACCGACTGCAGCGCCGGCCGTTCGTCTTCCTTCACCAGCGACGACAGCGGCACGAGCTCGTCGCCCGCGGTCCGCACCCGCAACCGCGCCAGGTCCTCGGGGCGAGTCCGCTGGTTCGCCAGAAGGCGCGTGCGGATGTCGATGCGCCGTCCGCCCGTCGAGTACTTGCCTGAGCGGACGCCGCCCACGAGCGCGTTGACCGTCGTGGCCACTTCCTCGACCGGCACGCCGAGGTCGGCGGCACGGGCGCGGTCCGGAACGATGCGCAGCTCCGGCATGCCCACCTGGTAGTCCGTGTCGACGTCCGTCGCGAAGCCGCTGGCCGCGAGCTTCTCGCGCAGGTCCGTCGAGAGCTCGATGAGCTTCTCCCACTCCGGCCCGCGCACCGAGAACTCGATCGGGAATCCGCGTTGCGCGGTGAAGCCCTGCTGCGAGAGATCCTGAACCACCGCGCGCGCGCCGGGATACGAGTTGAGCTCCTTGCGGATGCGCGCGGAGAACTCCTGCTGGCTCACGCGCTCGCTCGGTGGAATCATCGTCACGAACAGGATGCCGCTGTTCACGCTGCCGCCACCACCTCCGCCGAATCCGCCGACGCTGCCGAAGACGCGCACCACTTCCGGCTGTTTCATTAGGTACTGCTCGGCGCGGCGGAAGACACGGTCCGTCTCCTCCATGTTCGCGCCGACGGCGGTCTGCAGACGGATCATCAGGCGGCTCTGATCCTGCGACGGGACGAACTCGCTGGGCAGTTTCCTGAACACGAAGATCGACGCGCCGAACACCACCAGCGCGAGCACCAGCACCGTCCCGGGTGCTTTCAAACCTTTGGTCAGAACTTTCGAGTACACGGCCGCGAGCTTGTCGAACGCGACGTCGACGAAGTGGCCGATCTTCGACTGCCGCTCCTGCCCCGCCTTCAGCATCTGCGCGGAGCGCGCGGGCGCGAGCGTCACGGCCTCGACGTACGACAGCAGCACCGCGATGCAGAGCGTCACGCCGAACTGCAGGAAGAACTTCCCGATGACTCCCTGCATGAACACGACCGGGAGGAAGATCGCGCAGACCGCCAGCGTCGCGGCGAGCGCGGCGAAGCTGATCTCCGCGGTGCCTTCGCGCGCGGCGCTCACGCGGTCCTTGCCCATCTCCCCGTGCCGGAAGATGTTCTCCAGGACCATGATCGCGTCGTCGACGACGATGCCGACGGCGAGGGCCAGTCCGAGGAGCGTGAACGTGTTCAGGGTGAAACCAAAGAAGTAGATGCAGGCGACCGTGCCGAGGAGCGACATCGGGATCGCCAGGATGACGTTCAGCGTTGCGCCGAACGAGCCGAGGAACAGCCAGCAGATGAACGCCGTCAGGATGACCGAGAGCAGCAGCTCGAACTGGATCTCGTGCACCGACTCCTCGATGAACTGCGTGGAGTCGAAGTTGATCCCGAGCTCCATCCCCTGCGGCAGCGTCTTCTGGATCGCCGCGAGCTCCTGCTTCACGCCTTGCGCCACGGCCACGGCATTCGAGCCCCGCTGCTTGCGGATGCCCATGCCTTGCGCCGGCTCGCCATTGACGCGGGAGATGCGGCGCACGTCCTCGAACCCGTCTTCGACGATCGCGACGTCGCTGAGGTAGACCGGCGAGGTTTCGTTGTCCTTCACGACGAGCTTGCGGAACTCGTCGAGATCGAAGGCTTCGCCGAGGACGCGGACGTTCACCTCGCGGCCGGAAGTCTCGAGCCGGCCTGCCGGCAGCTCGACGTGTTGCTGCTGGATCGCGCGCAGCACTTCGCCCGCGGTGACGCGGCGCTCGTCGAGCTTGTCGGAGTCGATCCAGATGCGGACGTTGCGGTCCACCGTACCGGACTGGATCTCGCCTACGCCCGGAACGGTCTGCAATTTTTCCTTGACGCGATAGCGCGCGTAATCGGCGAGCACCTGCGGCGCGTACGGGCCCGAGAGGCCGATCCACATGATCGGCTGATCTTCAGGATTGGATTTGGAGACGACCGGCAGCTCCATGTCGCGCGGCAGCCGGCGCTGGACCTGGGCGATGCGCGTCTGCACGTCTTGCAGCGCGAGGTCGACGTTGCGCGAGAGGTCGAGCTCGACGGTGACGTTGCCCGAGCCCTGCCGCGACGTGGAGGTGATGTTGCGCACGCCCTCGACCTGCATCAGCGCTTCTTCGATCGGCTCGACGACGTCGTGCTCGATCACCTCCGGCGCCGCGCCCTCCCACCCCGCGCTCACGCTGATGGTGGGAAAGTCGACGTCCGGAAACTGCGAGATGCCGATGCGCGTTGCCGCGACGCCGCCGAACACGACCGTCGCCAGCATGAGCATCCAGGCGAAGACCGGGTTTTTGATGCAGGCTTCGGTGATTTTCATGGTCGACCTTTTAGTGCTGAGTGCTGGGTGCTGAGTGCTGAGTAAAAGCTGAGGGTTGGGCGGGTGTGACTCAGCACCCAGCACCCAGCACTCAGCACTATTGCGTTACCTTGACCTTCGCCCCGTCGCGCAACGCTTCCGCGCCGCGAATCACGAGCGTTTCGCCGGCCGCGAGTCCCTCTTTCACTTCGACCTGTCCGTCGGCGGTGCGCATCCCCAGTGTAAGGATGCGCTGCTTCGCGACGCCATCCTCAATTGTGTAGGCAAGGAAACCTTTCTCACTCGGTCTGATGGCGGTCTGCGGGATGACCGGGGCCTCGCGCGTCGCGCCGACCGGAACGGTGACGCGCGCAAACGCGCCCGGCCGCAACTCGGGACGGTTGGGGTTGATGACGTTCGCCGTGATGTCGACCATGCGCGAGGCCTGGCTCGCCGCGGCCGCGACGTGCGTGATGCGCGCCTCGTGCTGCATCGTGTCCTCGGCGACGTTGAAGCGGACGATCAGGCCCGAGCGCAGCGGCATCGCATCCTGCTCCGGCACCTGGAAGCGCAGCAGCAGCGGATCGCGGCGCATGAGCGTCGCCAGCACGGTGCCGACCGGAACGTATTGTCCCGTCTCGACGGTGCGGGTCTGGATGATGCCCGAGACCGGCGCGCGCACGAAGGCGTCGCGCAGATTCAGCTTCGCCTGCGCCAGCGCCGCCTGAGACTGCGCGACTTCAGCCGCGGTGCTCTGGACTTTCGTTCTCCAGGTCTCGATCTCTTCTCCGCGGATCAGGCCGGGGTTCTTCTCGCTCGCGGCCTGGCGCCGCGAGAATCCGGCCTGCGCCTCCGCCTGCCCCGCCCGACTCTTCTGCAGCGTCGCCTCGGCCGCGGCAACCGCGAGGCGGTACCGCTCGGGCTCGATCTCCACGAGCGCCTGCCCGGCGCTCACGAGCTGTCCTTCACGAAGCATCACGCGCTCGACCGCACCGGCGACGCGCGCGGTGACGGCGACGCGCTCGAACGCGTCGAGCGAGCCGACCGCGGTGACGGTGTACTCGACGCGGCGCGATTCGACCGGCTTCACTTCGACCGGGAACTCCATGCCTTTTCTGCCGCCTGGTCCGCCTTTCGCGTCGCCCTTCGTTTCTGACGAACAGGACACGAAGGTCAAAGAGAAAAGAGAAAAGAGAAAAGAGAAAAGGAGGACTGCCCGACGGGATGAAGCCCGTCCTACATTCGCGCTACGCATGTTGCTTTTCTCTTTCACCTTTTCTCTTTTCTCTTTTCTCTAGTTCGCGATGGGCGCATCCCCACTCGCTTCGCGCAACGACAGATACGCGAGCGCCATTCGATACGTGGCCGTCGCTTCCGCCACTTCCGCCTCGAAGAGCCGCTGTGTCGCGTCGGCGAGCTCGAGCGCCGAGGCCAGGCCTTCGCGATACAGAACCGTCGTTTCCTCGGCATTCTTGCGTGCGGCGCGTACGGCCGCGGCCGCCTCGCGCAATGCCGCCTGTTCCGTGCTGAGCTGCACGGCCGCGCTGCGCAGCTCGCGCTCGACGTTCCGCAACGAAGACTCGAGCTGGAGCTCCGCGCCGCGGACGACCGCCTCGCGCTCGAGACGGTCCGCGCGGCGCAGGCCGGCGTCGAACACCGGCCACGCGAGCGAGAGGCCGACAAAACCGTCCTGCTCGCGGGCGCTGATCGGGCCGTCGTTGATGTTGCGCGTCTGCGCGCTGAACGCGACCGACGGCAGGAAGCGCGCGCGCGGCTCGTCCGCGAACGCGCGCAACGCCTCGACGCTCGCGCGCTCCGCGGCGATGTCGCTGCGGCGCTGCTGCGCGCCCGGAATGTCTGCAAACGGAGGGATCGCGGCCGCGTCGAGGAGTGCCGTTGGCGGTGCGAGCTCGCCCTCGACGTCCGCCTTCAAGAGATTCGCGAGGTCGACGCGCGCGGCCTGCACGTTCCCGACTGCCTGCGCGACGCCGCGCACCGCGGTCGCGAGCTCGAGCTCCGCGCGCGTGACGTCGTTGGAGCTGACGAGACCCGCCTCGAAGCGGGCGCGCACGTCGTCGAGGTTCGTCTGCGCGAAATCGCGCCGCCGCTGGGCGGCGAGCTGCACCTGTTCGAAGCTGAGCGTGGTGAGAAACACCGCCGCGGCGTCGAATCCGAGGAGACGCTTGCTCTCGTCGGCGCCGAAACGGGCGGCTTCGCGTTGGAAGCGGGCCTGGCGGAAGAGAGGGAACACGCGCGCGTCAAAGACGGTCTGCGTGAGCAGCGCGCTCGTGGAGAGCGTGCGCTCGGTCGGGTCGGGATAGTCGGTGCGCCAGCTGCCGGCGATGTCGACGCGCGGGAAGAACGCGGTGCGCGCGCGCCCCACGCGAGCCTCGGCTACTTCGACGGTCGTCTCGGCGATCGCGGCGCGCTCGTTGCGCTCGAGTGCAAGCGTCACCGCACGCTCGAGTGTCAAAGGCGCGTCTTGAGCAGAAACGCCTGAACACACGAGGAACATGAGGAAAAACCCGAGGGGTCGCTTCACGGCGGGCATTAGAACACGGCCGTTCGGTTTGAGTGTTCCGCCGGATGTCACCGGACTGTTGCGATTACGTCGAAGGCTGTCCCAATCGACGGATCGGCTTTCGCCGTCACCCGAATCGTCTCGCGCAAGGTCCCCGCGCTCGCCTTCGCGCCGTCGACCGTCACGGTCACCGACTCCTTCGCCTTCGGCGGGATCACCGGCGCGTGCTCGTAGTAGAGACAACGGCACGTCGACCGCGCGATGCTGATCGAGATCGGCTCCTCGGTGTTGTTGGCGATCTCGAATTGACGCGTGATGCGCGTGCCTTTGCGCACGAGGCCGTAGTCTCGCGAGGGAGGCGTGACCGCGAGCGCGTTGACCGGCGCGGTCTCCGCGATCGTCGCGGGCGCGGTGGCGGTGGTCTCGGTCTCGGTGGACGTCTCTTCGACGGCAGCGGTCGTGGTGGTGGTCGTCGCCGGACGATCGGAGCTCGCCCGCCAGATCAGCCAGGCGATGAGCGCGAGCGCGATCACCGCCGCGCCGACGATCAGCAGGACGCGCGGCCCGGCGCCGGGCTGCGCCTCGACCGGCTCTTCGTAATCGGGAGTGGTGACGAGCGGACGCGCGCCGGGAGTGTCGAAGATCTCGAGCTCCTTGAGCTGCTGGTCGACGTCCGCGAGCATCTGCACGAGCGATTCGCGATGCTTGCGCAGGACCTCGATCTCTTTGGCGCGGTCGCTGCGACGTGCGCTGATGGTGCCGAAGTCGTCGCTCATGGGGAGATTATATGGAGTGCGGCGGCAACAAGGCCGCCGCTTTCGAATGCATGCGCGTTGTTCGAAAGCGGCGGCCCTTGCCGCCGCACTCCACATCAGATCGGCAGCCAGTAGGAGAACTTCACCAGGAACACATCCTGCGACGGCGCATGCGGCAGCGCGGCGAAGTCGCGGCGCATCCGGAAGTCGCCGACCGGCGCCATGTCGGCGCGGTTCTCGCTCCACACCACGTACATCGCAGAGCCGGGACGGAACTCCCACCGCACCACCGCGCTGCCGCGCACGCTGCGGAAGTTGAAGTCGGGATTGAAAGGCTCGGACGCCGCGGTGAACTCGTCGTCGCGCGCGCGGGTCAGATACTTGAATCCCGAGTAGTCGCCGCTGGCGATGAACGGCTGCAGGTAGAGCTGCGCAGACAGGCGCGCGTTCATCGTCCACTCCGTGCGGATGCCGATGTCGAGCGTGCGCTGGTCGAGCGTCGCGAAGACGTAGCGCTTCCCGTACGTCTCCTCGGCCGCCGCGTCATCGAACTGCGTCACGTACTGCGCGACCTCGTGCAACCGGCGGAAGGACGGCGTGAGCGAAATGCGGATCGCAGGCGTCGGTCGATACGTGAGCGACGCCCAGTACATGTCGAACGTTCCGTCGAAGTCGTCGACGACCGACTCGGTCTCCAACGACACGCTGAACATCTTGCGGGAGTCGCTCTCGAAACCACCGCCGACGTACCGGTGTCCGCGATAGAGCATCGCCGGACCGCCGCGCGTGATCCGATCGTCGATGTGATCGGCCTGACCGCCTCCCCACATGTACACCGACCAGTAGTTCTTCAACTGGACGTAGATGTTCGACGAGACGCCGTTCGCGGTCATGTCCCGGTCGAAGTTCCAGTTCTGATATTTGCCCACCCACACGCTGATCTCGCGCGTGTGCTTCGTCAGGTCCGTGTTGAGGTACTGCAGCACCGCGTGCGTCGAGACCGCATCCGTGCGCGGCAGGAATCCGATGTCGTTGATCTCCAGACCCGGCGAAAGCATCTGCACCTGCACGTTCGGCCGCCACTTGCCTTGCTGCTTGGCCAGCATCGCGCGGGTCATCCATCCCGTGAGCGACGTGCGCGTAGCGTCGAGCTCGAGATGATCGGCATCCGGCCGATGGAAGTAACGCGCGCCGCTGAGCTGCGTCTGTGCGATCGCCTCCTCTGAGCCTTCCACCATCGAGCCGCCCGCGAGCCACTCGAGGATCCACGCCTTGTTCTTGAACAGCGAATAGCCGTCGATGCCGCCGAAGTACGCGCTCTGGCGCAACGAGCCCTCGAGATTGTCGCTGAGCTTTCGGTTCACGGACGTGAACATGAAGCCCGCACGCGAGTCCTTCCCGTACTCCTTCGTCGCGCGCGCGACGAGATAGTTCGTCATCGGCTCGACCGTCTTCGTGCCGACGTCGGTTCCGAGGCGGTACCAGCCTTCTTCCTTGTCGGTGAGTGCATCGAGGAGGCCGACGGTCCAGCCCTTCCCGACTTTGCCGGTCACCTTCGCCGCGCCGAGGATCGTCGTCTCGCCCGGGGTGTCGACGTACTCGGCGTCGATGAAGCCCTGCGGCGAGCGGCCGATGCGGCGCGAGTAGAAGAAGGTGGGGAACCACATGTTGAAGCCCCAGCGCGAGTTCGCGGGGCCGTTGCCGAAGCGGAAGACGCTCGCGCCTTCGGTGAAGAACGGGCGCTTCTCCGGGAACGAGGTCTCGAATTGCGAAAGGTTCAAAACCGCGGGATCGACTTCAACTTGCCCAAAATCGGGATTGATCGTGCCGGTGAGCGTGAGCGTCGAAGTGAGGCCGTACTTGACGTCGAGACCCGCGTCGACGCGATGCGCGGAGGCGGGCACGAACGGATTGTTCGCGCGGCTGTAGACGTCGGTGCGCGCGACGCCGTACGGCATCACTTCGAAGGCGCGCTTCGGCTTCACGCCTTCGATGCCTTCGAGGTCGGCGAAGCGCGATACGAATCCCGACTCGGTCTTCGGCGAGTGCACGAGGCGCGAGCTCTCGCGCAGGCGCGCTTGCCAGCGGCTGACGTTGAGACCCCACGTGTGAACCTCTTTGTCCGGGAACCGCAGCTGCGACAGCGGGACCCGCACCTCGGCCACCCAGCCTTTGTCCGTGATCTTCGTGGCCGAGTCCCACACGGCATCCCAGCTGATGTCGTCGTAGATGTCGTTGTAGAGGATCATGTCCATCTGGACGTTGGAGGCGTTCACGACGAACGCCGCGCCGTTCAGACGGTCGTGCTGCGAGTCGATGCTGATGCGGATGTAGTCGCCGTTGTTGAGGTCACTGTCCCGGCGCGCGAGAAGCGGCGTGACCTTGCCGTCGTCCTCCATCACCGCGCCGAAGTAAACAGCCTCGTCCGTGTAGGCGACCTTGATCCGCGTCTGCTGCGTCGCCGGCTGGCCCTCGTTCGGGTCGCGCTGCGTGAACCCGGTCGCCTCCGGCCCGTTCTGCCAGGCAGCATCGGAGAGATCGCCGTCGATGACCGGGGCCTGCGCGGCGCGCACGGCGCGGTAGGTCGGACGCGCCGGAGCTTCATCCGCGCGAGAGGTAAACATCGGAATCCAAATCAGGAAAAGGACTGTCGCGATGCGCTTCATGGCTCCCCCTCGCGCGGACAATTGGGTTACGGTGTGATTTCATCGCTACAGACGCTCGGAGTCATGGAAGGTTTGTGGGCGTTGAGACAATTAACTGTGAACAGAAGCGAATGAAGGTTTTCATCGGTCAGATCAATTCCACGGTGGGTGCGCTCGATGCGAATGCTGAGCTGATCCGCCGGGCCTACCAGGACGGCGTGGACGCGGGCGCGGACGTGGTGATGGTGCCGGAGCTTTCGGTCACCGGTTATCCGCCGCGCGACCTGCTCGACCGGCCGCATTTCGTCGACAGCGCGCTCGCCGTTCGCGACTCGCTCGCGGCGATAACCGGCGAGGTCGCGCTGATCTTCGGCTGCCCGATCCGCAGCGAGCAGTGGTGCGGCAAGCCGCTGCACAACGCCGCGATCATCGCCCAGCACGGAAAGGTGCTGCTCGAGCAGAAGAAGATGCTCCTGCCGACGTACGACGTCTTCGACGAGCTGCGCTACTTCGAGCCGGGCCGCGAGGTGCACCTCGTGGAGCTCGCGGGAACGCGCGTCGGCGTCTCGATCTGCGAGGACTTCTGGTTCGACGACGAGGTCCTCGGCAAGAAGATGTACTGCAGCAATCCGGTCGACGACCTCGCGCGCCAGGGCGCGGAGGTGCTTCTCAACATCTCGGCCTCGCCGTTCAACGCGGGGAAGCGTCGCGCACGTTACGAGATCTTCTCGGACATCGCGCGCCGCTATCGCGTTCCGCTCGTGTACGTGAATCAGATCGGCGGCAACGACGAGCTGCTGTTCGACGGCTCGTCCATCGTCTTCGATGCTTCGGGGCGGACAATCTTTTGCGCGCGCGTGTTCGAGGAGCACGGAACGCTCGTGCATCTGCAAGGCAGCCCATGCGAGTCAGTGTTGTCGCTCAGCGGCGAGGAAGAGATCGGCCGCGCGCTGATCCTCGGGCTGCGCGACTACATCCGCAAATGCGGATTCAAGGACGTGGTGGTCGGGCTCTCCGGCGGCATCGACTCCGCGCTCACCGCGGCGATCGCGGCCGAGGCGCTGGGGCCGGAGCACGTGACCGGCATCGGCATGCCGTCGCAATTTTCGTCGCAGCATTCGCTCGATGACGCGCGCGCGCTGGCCGAGAACCTCGGCATCGCGTTTCACGTCGTGCCGATCCAGCCAATCTACACGCCGTACGAGAGTGCGGTCGACGGACTGTTCGGCGAGCACAAGTTCGACACGACGAACGAGAACATCCAGGCGCGCATCCGCGGCAACATCCTGATGGCGTGGTCGAACCGGTCGGGCGCGATGGTGCTGTCGACCGGGAACAAGTCCGAGCTCGCGGTCGGCTATTGCACGCTCTACGGCGACATGGCCGGCGGCCTCGCGCTGCTCGGCGACGTGTACAAGACGATGATCTATCGCGTCTCGCGCTGGATGAACCGCGAGCGTGCGATCATCCCCGAGTCGACGCTGACGAAGCCGCCGTCCGCGGAACTGCGTCCGAACCAGACCGATCAGGACACGCTCCCGCCGTATGACGTCCTCGACGGGATCCTCAAGCTCTACATCGAGGAATGGCAGGAAGTGGACGCGATCGTCGCGAAAGGGTTCGATCGCGAGCTGGTCGCGCGCATCTTGAAAATGGTCGACAGCGCGGAGTTCAAGCGGCGCCAGGCCGCGCCGACGATCCGCGTCTCGAGCAAGGCCTTCGGCAGCGGACGCGACATGCCGATCGCCCAAAGGTGGCGGAGGGAGCCGGCGCGGACAACGCGCGGAGGCGAGTAAACTACGCGCCATGACGTTGCTCCTCGAGAGTCTTCGGATCGAGAACTACCGCCTCTTCAAGCGGTTCGAGATCTCGCGCCTCGGCCGTGTAAACCTTCTCGTGGGAAGGAACAACAGCGGGAAGTCGACGATCCTCGAGGCGGTGCGGTTGTACGCTAGTGCAGGATCATTCGAGGTGCTTCGATCGATTCTTGAGTCTCATGACGATCTGCGACTCGACGACGATCAGTCCGCCGTGAAACAGCTGTTTCATGGTCGTACTGCGCAATGGACGGACGCTTCCGAAATTCGCATTGGTCCGGTCGGCAGTGACCGGCCGGTGTCGATTCGTGTTGTTGACGTGCCTTCGAGTCGCTTCCCCGTCACGGAAGAACGTGCTCGGATCTTCGCACCCTTCTCGGATTCTTCGCGACACGTATATGTATCCCCTAATGGTCTTACCGCCGAGACAGCGGCGCGACTGTGGGATTTGATCGCGCTAACTGACCTTGAGCAAGACGTCACCGATGTTCTAAAGATTATTAGTGCTGATGTCGAGCGAATATCGTTTATTGGAGAGAGCGGTCGCAAGCGCGTGCCGATGGCAAAGCTGTCTTCAGAAAACCAGCCCGTAGCGCTTCGCAGCCTCGGTGATGGAGTCAATCGATTGCTTGGAATCGCACTTTCGCTTGCATACGCACGGGGCGGGGTCCTTCTGATCGACGAAGTGGAGAATGGAGTTCATTTCTCCGCACAGCAGCAGATGTGGAGAGTGATCTTCCGGTTGTCGCATCGGCTGGCGACTCAGGTATTCGCAACCACCCACAGCTGGGACTGCATCGAAGCATTTCAACAGGCGGCGGCAGCCGACCCGAATGAAGAGGCAGCGCTCGTCCGTCTCGATGTGCACGACGACGCGGTCTCTCCCACGAGCTTCTCCGAACGCGAACTGGCGATCGTCACCCGAGACCAGATCGAGGTTCGTTGATGCCGTTTCGCGTTCTCGTCGAAGGATCGGATGACCTTCATCTGATCAAGAACGTCGCGAGAGAACATGGCGTGGATGTCGAGAAAGACATTCACGCCTGCAACGGAATCGATCCGCTTCTTCACGAAGTGCTTCCTGTCTCGCTGAAAGCCGGCTATGCCGCCCTCGCGGTGGTCATTGATGCCGACGCCGATCTCGAAGCACGCTGGAAAGCGGTCGCACATCGACTCACGACCGCGGGATACGACGTGCCGCAGAAACCTCCGGCCGATGGGCTCATCCTCACCGACCGGCGACCCGCCGTCGGTGTCTGGCTCATGCCCGACAACTCGTTGCCAGGCAGTCTCGAAGACTTCGCGACGCACCTGATCCCGCCTGACGACGCGCTGTGGCCGAGAGCTATGAAAGCCGTCGAAGACATCCCTGTCGGCGAACGTCGCTTCACCGCGCCTCGGAAAGCGGAGATCCACACCTATCTCGCATGGCAGAAAGACCCCGGAGCTCCGCTTGGTCTCGCCGTGACGAAGAAGTACTTTCAAACCGACACCGACCTTTGCAAACGGTTCGTCGCCTGGCTGCGACAGTTGAAGGAGATCACGGAGTGACGTCGACGAAGGTTGCCCCGCATCCTCCGCTGCAGGAGTATTACGGCGCGGAGCCGCGCGAGGAGTACGTCCGCACGATCTTCGACGAGACCGCGCCGTGGTACGACTGGACGACGTGGTTCCTGTCGTTCGGCTCCGGCGACCGGTACCGCCGCCAGGCACTCGAGCGCGCGGGACTCGCACCCGGAATGAAGCTGCTCGATCTCGCGAGCGGCACGGGCGTCGTCGCGCGCGCGGCCGCGCAGGTGACGAAGGATCCGCGCGCGATCGTCGGGATGGACGCGAGCTTCGGCATGCTGCTCTCCGGGAAGACGGGCAACGCGAAGGTGCAGTCTCCGGCGGAGTGCCTCGCGCTACGCGACTCGTCGTTCGACCGCATCTCCATCGGCTTCGCGCTGCGCCACTTCGCCGACCTGTCGGTCGTCTTCTCCGAATGCCGCCGCGTGCTGCGTCCCGGCGGCAAGATCGTGATCCTCGAGATCACCGCCCCTGAGTCGCGCATCGCGCGCGCCGTCCTCGGCGTGTACATGGGCCGCCTCGCGCCCATCGCCATCCGCCTCAAGACCGGTAGCGCCCGCGCCGCGGAGCTCTGCCGCTACTACTGGGAAACGACGCGCGACTGCGTGCGCCCCGCCGTGATCACGGACGCGCTCCGCGCCGCAGGGTTCGAGGACGTGCAGCGCAGGATCGAGCTCGGCATCTTCAGTGAGTACACGGGAAGCCGGCCCGGCCGGCAGCGCTGATTGGCCAAGCCTCCGGCATGCCTGCCGCCTGAGGAACGGTTCCGCCGCGCAGTCTCCAAGGAGTATCGTATCCGGCCATGAAACGCGTATTGATCACACTGCTCCTCTCTCTTTTCGCCGCCACGTTTGTTTTCGCCGCCGAGCCGATGACCGATGCCGAGCGCACGGCGCTCGTCGCGCATCTGGAGCGCACCGGCGCGAAGTTCGAGAAATCGATCGAGGGACTCTCCGAGGCGCAGTGGAATTACAAGACCGCGCCGGAGCGCTGGTCGCCTGCGGAGTGCGCGGAGCACATCGCCACCGCTGAGGGGTTCATCCGCGGGTTCATCGAGCCGATGATGAAGACCGAGGCGACCGCGGAGTTGCTCGCGAGCGCGCGGAAAGACACGATCGACCAGATGGTCGTCGACCGCTCGAAGAAGTTCCAGGCGCCCGAGCCGCTGGTGCCGACGAAGAAGTACAAGACGCCCGCCGAAGCGCTGACCGTGTTCCGCGCCGAGCGCGCGAAAACGATCGAGTTCGTGAAGACCGGCGGCGATTTCCGCCTTCACGCGATGGCTCATCCCGCAGCCGGCCCGATGGACGGCTACGGCTGGGTGACGTTCCTCTCCGCGCACTCGGAACGCCATACGCTGCAGATCGAAGAGGTCAAGGCCGACGCGGGGTATCCGAAGTAGTCGCGATGGCCGACAAAAAACTCGAAGACAGCCGGTTCTACGAGCTCCTCGAGAAACTCTTCAAGGAGATCGATCAGGAATCGATTCAGGCGGAGGTCGACGCGCTCAAGTCCGCGAAACCGGGCTCGTCGCGAGAACAGCTCGCCGAGCACCTGACGAAGAAAGCCGCGGTGCGCGTCGCGTCGGTCGGCGCCGCGGCGGGGATCCCGGGCGGCGCCCTCGCGATCCTCGCGATGGCGCCGGACATCTTCAACCTCGTCCTTCAGCAAAGCCGGCTCGTGTTGTCGATCGCGTTTCTCTATGACCGCAAGCCGCACCTGAAACAACGCTTCAAGGAGGTCCTGGCCACGCTCGCCGTCGGTACCGGCGCCTCCGCCGGACGCCTTGGCATCCGCGTGCTCGTGGCCAAAGGACTCGAGCGCGCCGTGGCCGCGAAGCTCGCGCGCAAGATCTTCGGCCGCGCTCTCGTCCGCCGCCTGCCGGCGGTCGCCCCGGTCCTCGGCACGATCGCCGGCGCGTCGATCAACTACGTGTCGATGCGCGCGGTGGGCAAGGCGGCGGTGGCGTATTACAGCGGGAGCGAAGAGGAGTAGAAACGGACCGCTGGCGTCCCGCCGGCTGACGTGGCGGCGTCCCGCACCGCCAGCCCCGGGCGGCGAGACGCCGCCCGATCAGCCGCCGAGACGGCGACGGTCCACTTACGAATCAGCGAGACGTCGAAACACTTCGCTGTATTGCTCGTCGACGTTCTCCATCGACTCACGAAAAATACGATCACGCTTCGTTTCGGGAATCACAAGCAGCGAACCATCGCGGATCACGAGCGCGACCTCGCTGTTCTCACCGAGTCCGAGTTGCTCGAGCAACATCTCGTCGATGATGAGTGCGACGCCTTCTTCAATGCGCGTCAGCTTCTTCTTCATGTTTGTTCCTTCGCCGGGCGCATGCTCCGACGCTCTCCTGGCGGCTCGCTCCTCCCGGCGCGCGGCCTTCTTCGCCGCAATTTCTGCCGCACGTTCCTCGATGCTGATCACGCGCTCCGGACTACGCCGGCCGAACCGTCGCTCGTAAAGGTCTTCGACGAAGACCGGCAGCGGCGCTTTCCACGGTTCTTGATCGTGATTCGCGAGGCCGCCGAGTTTTTTGGGATTCATGCCGAGCTCGCGCGCCATCTGAACGTGAGCGTGGGAGAGGTGGAACCGCTTCCTCGCATCGATCCAGATTTGGAGCTCTGCGGGGATCTTCGTTTTCTTCTTCTTCATCGATGTCCCGCCGCCGCTACTTCCCGCCTCTTCTCCTCGAGCTTCTCGATCTGGATCGTCAGGAACTCGCGAAGCGGTTGCTCCTGTTCGGCGGCCATCGGGGAGAACGAGATCGCGGAGCGGAAGACGTATTCGGGGCCGCTCTCGCCGCGGCGGACCTGCACGATCGTGCGCAGCACTTCGCAGGGGATGTAGATGCCGCCGTAGCTGGGGAAGATCAGCGTGGCCGCGGCGCCGGCTTTCACGGGCGAGCGGTGCACGACCGCGGCGCCGGTCAGGCTGAGGTCGATCAGCTCGCCGTTGACGTCGGAGAGCTGCACCGGAATCGATGCAGTCGGATATCGCTCGGAGCGGCGGCGGTCTTTCGGCGAGGGCATGAACCGCCGGTGATTATAGAGGCGTCAGCTCGACTCGCTCCAATCGCCGCAACTGCAACCGTTCCGCTGCACTGGTATTCGCGACCGAGATCTCGATGCAGCCGGTCGAGCCGACGATCAGGAACGCGCCCGGCGCGGCGTTGCCGTAGTTCGCCTCCACGCGGTCGATCAGGTGATCGCGCACCCGCAGAGCGAACGGCGCGAACGGGATCTTCCTCCGCTCGATGTCCGTGATCGCGTTTCCGAACCGGTCCACCGCGACGATCGTCCCGCGCACGACCTCGCCGTACGACGGCGGCTCGTAGGGCAGCCGTGCGATCGAATCGAGCCGCGGTCCGAGCGACGCGAGCGAAGCTCCGTTCGCAATGGCCGCGGCCACCGGCGCGAACCGATCACGCCCATGGAACGTGTTGCTTCCCTCCGGCAGGAAGAACGACTCATCCGTCACCGCGTACGCAACTCCGTCGACGAACGTCAGCAACCCGTTGTCCGGCGCGAGGAACACGCGAGACTCGCTCTCCACCGCGATGATGTTTCGTTCGGTTCCCACTCCCGGATCGACGACGCAGACGAAGATCGTGCCCGCCGGCCAGTACCGGACGATCGTCGACAGGAACCACGCCGCGCCGAGGACGTCGAATGGCGCGATGTCGTGCGAGAGATCGTGGATGGCCGCGCTCGTGCGCGACGCGAGCACGCCCTTCATCGCGGCGACGTATGGGTCGCGCGTCCCGAAGTCGGTGAGGAGAGCGATGCTTCGCATCGGAAATCAGTTTATCCCGCGCGCAGACGCGGGATCTCCGGCGACACCGGCAGCGCGCATGCCACGTGCTGCGAAGGGGCACCGGAGATCCCGCGTCTCCGCGCGGGATAAACTGAAGAACGATGTTCCCCACCGTCCCTCCGCCGCCGCAACGGCTGCTCGTGTTCGCGCGGCTGCCGGAGCTTGGGCAGGTGAAGACGCGTCTCGCGACGGAAATCGGACCCGGGCGCGCGCTCGCGGTCTACGAAGCGATGCTCCGCGACCTCATCGCGTCCATCGGGCCGTCGACGCCCGAGACCGAGATCGAGTTCCTCTGGCCGCCGACGCCGCACGCGGACGGCGCCGCGCTTCGACGCGCCTTCGCGCAACACGCCGTCGCCATGCAGACCGGCGCGAACCTCGGCGACCGCCTCTCGATGGCGTTCTCCGAGCGCTTCTTTTTTCATCGCACGGAAAAGATCGTCGCCATCGGCGTCGACGATCCGCTGCTGCCGCGCGCGCTCATCGATCACGCGTTCGCGTTGCTCGACTCCTGCGAGTACGTCCTCGGTCCCGCGGAAGACGGCGGCTACTACCTCCTCGGCTGCCGCGCGCCTTCGTTCGAGCCCTCGGTGTTCCAGGACATCGCGTGGGGAACGTCGAGCGTGCTGACGACGACGATCGACCGCATCGCCGCGACCGGCCGGACGATGGCGCTGCTCCCCGAGCGATTCGACGTCGATACCGCCGAGGATCTGGAGCGATATGCTCGCTTGATGGGATGGCAGCCGTGAAGATCCTGAACGCCGAGCAGATGCGCAACATCGATCGCCGCGCGACGGAGCGCTTCGGCGTGCCGTCGCTCGTTCTGATGGAGAACGCGGCCATCGCCGTCGTCGACGCGATCTTCGAACGCTACCCCGCCAGCGACCGCGTCGCGCTCCTCTGCGGCACGGGCGCGAACGGCGGCGACGGATTTGCGGTCGCGCGGCATCTCGAGAACCGCGGCGTCGTGCCGGTGATCGTGATCGTCGGCGACCGCACATCGATCCACGGCGACGCGCAGACGAACCTCACGATCTGTGAGCGCCTCGGCATCCCGATCTACGAGGTGCGCGACGCGAGCGAGGTCGAGACCGCGCTTGCGCACGCCGCGGATGCGGACCTCATCGTCGACGCGCTCTTCGGCACGGGCCTCAATCGCGCGCCGTCAGGGTTTCACGCGGACGTCATCCGCGGACTCGCGGACCTGCGCCTCCCCGTTCTGGCCATCGATCTCCCCAGTGGCGCGAACGCGTCGTCGCACGAGCCATTCGAGCCGTGCGTGCAGGCCGAGGTCACGGTGACGTTCGCCGCGCCGAAGGTGTGTCATGTGTTCGAGCCCGCCGCGCTCTACTGCGGGGAAGTCATCGTCGCGGACATCTCGATTCCGGAGATGGCGATCGAAGACGAGGCGGTGACGCTGGCGCTCATCACGCCGAAAGACATCCAGCCGTACACCGGGCCGCGGCTCGCCGCGACGCACAAGGGCACGTACGGCCACGTCGGCGTGATCGGTGGATCGCCGGGACGCAGCGGCGCGGCGGTGCTGTGCGCGCGCGGCGCATTGCACAGCGGCGCGGGACTGGTGACGGTCATGACGGACGCCGAGACCGCCAAGCTCGTACACGCGTCGTCTGTCGAGTCGATGACGTTCTCCGGTGATCTCCAAACGTTTGTCGAGAGCAAGACCGCGATCGTCCTAGGACCCGGCCTCGCGGACAACGACGGCGCGTACGAGACCACGCGCGCGATCGCGAACACCATCGAGTTGCCGCTGATCATCGACGCCTCGGCGCTCAACGCATTTGCGTCCCACGCAAACGAGCTCAATCCGCACAACCGGCCGCGCGTGATCACGCCGCATCCCGGCGAGCTCGCACGCCTGCTGCAGTCGGATGCGAAGACGATCAATATCGACCGCATCGCCGCCGCGCGCGAAGCCGCGCGCGTGACGAACTGCGTGGTGGTGCTGAAGGGATACCAGTCGCTCGTCGCCGAGCCCGACGGTCACGTCTACGTGAATCCCACCGGCAACCCGGGCATGGCCACCGGCGGGATGGGCGACGTGCTCGCGGGAATGATCGGCGCGCTGCTCGCGCGTGGCGTCGATCCCGTGGATGCCGCCTGTGTCGCCGTCTACCTGCACGGACGCGCGGGCGACATCCTTTCCGAGGAGTTCGGCGATACCGGTCTGATGGCGACGGATCTCGCGGAGCGGATTCCGCGGGCCATACAATCCGTGCGCGAATGAAGTTCGTCTGCACCTCCGAAGAGGAATCCGAGCGCGCAGGACGCGAGATCGCGAGATCGCTTTCTCCCGATGCCGTCGTGCATCTCAGCGGAGACCTCGGCGCGGGAAAGACGTTCCTCGCGCGCGCGATCGCCGCGGAGCTCGGCGCGGATCCGCGCGAGGTTGCATCGCCGTCATTCGCGATCGTTCACGAGTACCCGCGCCGCGACGCGCCGCCGATCATTCACATCGACGGCTATCGCCTCAGCGAGAACCGCCGCGAGTGGTTGGAGATCGGGATCCCTGAGCTGCTCGCGGGTCCCGGCGTAAAGTTGATCGAATGGCCGAAGCGCGAGTTCGAAGAGTTCGAGGACTCGCATGTGGAGGTGCAGATCCGGGTGCTCGACGATGGCGCGCGCGAGATCGAAGTAACGTACTAAGCGCTCCGTTGCTTCTCCGCGAACGCGAGCTTGTCCGGGTTCACGATGCTCACGATCTCCGCGATGCGATCGCCGTCGAACGTGAACATGCCGATCGACGCGATCGTGTCGTCGCGGCGGGCGACGAGCGCGAGCTCGCCGTTCACCTCTTCGATCGACGGGACCACACCCGCGCCGAACTTCGCGACGATGCCGACGAACATCTTCGCCACAGCATCCGCGCCTTCCACGGGACGCTTCGCAGCAAACGACTTTCCGCCGCCGTCCGCGAGCGCGACCACATCCTCGGCCAGCACGTTCCGCAACGCGGCAACGTCGCCGTTCACCGCGGCGGCAACGAAGCTCTCGATCAGGCGCCGTTGTTGCTCCGGCGGCGGCGTGAAGCGCTGCTTCTCCGCCGCGACGCGCTCCTTCGCGCGATGCAGGATCTGCCGCGACGCCGCGGAGGTGATGCCAAGGAGCTCGGCGATCTCGTTGTGGTCGTGATCGAGCACCTCGTACAGCAACAGCACCGCGCGCTCCTGCGGCGAAAGCCGCTCCAGCGTGCGCAGCAGCGCCATCTCGATCTTCTCGTCGCGCGTCGCGCGCGCGTATGGATCGCCGTCGATGCCCGTGAACACCGGCTCCGGGAGCCAGGGACCGATGTACTCCTCGCGCTTCTTCTGCGCGGACTTCAACCGATCGAGCGCGAGCCGCGTGAGGATCGTGACGAGGAACGCTTTCACGTCGCGAACGACGTCCGTGTCCGTCGACGCGTAGCGCACGTACGCGTCCTGGACGAGATCTTCCGCGTCGGCGGCGCTGCCGGTCATGCGGTACGCAATGGTGAAGAGAAGCGCCCGATAAGCCTCGAACTCGTTCACGCGGCGGCCTCCTCCTCCTCCGGCCTTGGCCAGCGATAGTGCACGCCGCGCGTCTCCATGCGCAAGGAGAGGATCGTGTAGCGGCAGATCAGCTCCTTCACCCACGCGGCTGGGCGGCCGAGGATCGCCGCGTCGCGCGGCGCGTCGTCGGACGTCACGAACTGCACGATGCCGTCGTTGCGGCCGAGGGAGATGCACTGGATGGCGAAACCGAAGCGGAACGGCTCGCGGGTCGCGCCGGTGAGCACATCCGCTACGTACGCCCCCATCGGCAACGCGAGCGCACACGACATGCGCCGCCCCGGCACGAACGCGGCGTCGCCCACGGCGTAGATCGACGGATCGGACGTGCGCACGTGATCGTCGACGAGCAGTTGCCCGATCTCGTTCACGCGCAATCCCGCGTCCCAGGCGATCGGCGACATCTCGAACGACGTGCACCAGACCACGACATCGGCATCGAGCTTCTCGTCACGCGACACGGCGCGGTTCTCGATGATCGTGACATTGTGCGCGGCGAGCCATTCGCGAAGATGACGGATCGCGCGCGTGGAGAGTCCGTGGCCGATGGTGCCGCGGTCGATGATGGTTACCGCGACATCCGGATGCCGCTCGGCGATCTCCGACGCGGTCTCGATACCCGTCAATCCGCCGCCGACGACGATCAAGCTCTTCGCCGTCCGCAGGCGTTCGCGAATCGCGAGCGGGTTCTCGAAGCTCTCGCTGCCGAGAGCGTAAACGAGCTTGTCGTACGCGATCGCGCCGTCGCTCGTCTGGACGCGCTTGTTCGCCCGATCGATCGACGTGACCCGCGCGCGCACGAGATTCACCGGCAGGTTGCGCAGAAGCTGTTTGTACGGAACGGGAGCGATGTCATCGCCCGCCGCGACTTGATGCAGACGGATGCGCTCGACGAGCCCCGCGCGCAAGTCGACCAGCGTCACCGGATTCCCCCGCCGCGCGATCCGCGCCGCTGCGAGCGTGCCGGCGTAACCGCCGCCGAGGATGACGATCGATTCCATGAATCACCTCCGCGCATGAAGACGACGAGGTGGCGCGAAGTGTGACAGTGTGGAGTGCGGCGGCAAGGCCGCCGCTTTCGTATCGCGCGCATTCGAAAGCGGAGGCGTTGCCTCCGCACTCCAAAGTAGAATCCGCCCCGCAATGCAGATCACGCCCGAGCTCATCAAATCCCATGGCCTGACCAACGATGAATACCAGCACATCGAACAGATCCTCGGGCGCGCGCCGAACTACACCGAGCTCGGGATTTTCTCGGTCATGTGGTCGGAGCACTGCTCGTACAAGTCGTCGCGCGTGCACCTGCGCAAGTTCCCGACCTCAGGGCCTCGCGTCATCCAGGGACCGGGCGAAAACGCGGGAGTGATCGACATCGGCGACGGCTGGGTGGCAGCGTTCAAGATGGAGTCGCATAACCACCCGTCGTACATCGAGCCGTACCAGGGCGCGGCGACAGGCGTCGGCGGGATCCTGCGCGACATCTTCACCATGGGCGCGCGGCCGATCGCGTCGCTCGACTCGCTGCGTTTCGGCGAGCTGGACGCGCCGCGCATGAAGTACCTCGTCGACGGCGTCGTGCGCGGAATCAGCGGCTACGGCAACTGCATCGGCATCCCGACCGTCGGCGGCGAGACGTCGTTCCATCCGTCGTACAACGGGAACATCCTCGTCAACGTCTTCTCCCTCGGCGTCACCAAGCGCGAGAAGATTTTCAAAGGCACCGCGAGCGGCGTAGGCAATCCGGTGATCTACGTCGGCTCGAAGACGGGACGCGATGGCATCCACGGCGCGACGATGGCCTCGGCGGAATTCGACGAAGCGTCCGAGGAGAAACGCCCGACCGTGCAGGTCGGCGATCCTTTCACAGAGAAGCTGCTGCTCGAGGCGTGTCTCGAGATCATGGACACGGATGCAATCGTCGGGATTCAGGACATGGGCGCGGCCGGGCTCACGTCGTCGTCGTTCGAGATGGCGGGACGCGCCGGCACGGGGATTCGCATGCATCTCGACCGCGTGCCGGTGCGCGAGAGCGGCATGACCCCGTACGAGATCATGCTCAGCGAGTCGCAGGAGCGGATGCTCATCGTGGCGAAGCAGGGCCGCGAAGCGGACGTCGTGCGCGTGTTCGAGAAGTGGGACCTCAACGCCGCCGTCGTCGGCGAGGTGACGGACGACGGCTTCGTGCGGCTCTTCTGGCACGGCGAAGAAGCGGCGAAGATTCCGGTCGATCCGATCTCCACCGAGGCGCCGGTGTACGAGCGGCCTCTGTCCCGTCCCGCGTACGCGGATGCGATCGCGCCCGTGCTGCAGCGCGAGCGTGTGACGGAAGGTGATTTCACCGACACGCTGCTGCGATTGATGGCGTCTCCGAACCTCTCGTCGAAACACTGGGTCTTCGAGCAGTACGACACGACCGTGCGTACGAACACCGTCGCGGGACCGGAGAAACGCGACGCCGCGGTCGTGCGTGTGAAGGACATCGGCCGCGCGCTGGCGATGTCGTCGGACGTGAATCCGGTGTACTGCTATCTCGATCCGTACGAGGGCGGCAAGCAGGCGGTCGCGGAGGCCGCGCGGAACATCGCGGTATCGGGCGGGCGTCCGGTCGCGATCACGGATTGCCTGAACTTCGGATCGCCGGAGCGGCCGGAGATCATGTGGCAGTTCGCGGAGTGCATCCGCGGGATCAGCGACGCGTGCCGCGCGCTGGAGACGCCGGTGGTCTCGGGGAACGTGTCGTTCTACAACGAGACCGAAGGAAAGGCTGTGTATCCGACACCCACCGTGGGGATGGTCGGGATCCTGGAGAGCGATCGCGACGGCTGCGGTCTTGCCTTCGCCGACGCGAAACTCGACGTGATCCTCCTCGGCGAAACGCGCGATGAGCTGGGCGGGAGCGAGTGGCAGCAGATGTTCGTTCCCGACGCGCTCGCAGCGCCGCCGCGCGTCGATCTCGATCGCGAGCGCGCGCTCGTCGAGCTGCTGTTGTCATTACACGGCGAGAGATTGCTACGCAGCGCGCACGATCTCTCGAACGGCGGCATCGCGGTCGCGCTGGCGGAAATGTCGGTCGACGGAATCGGCTGTCACGTGGACCTCGGCGGACACGCGGACGAGCTCGACGCGGTCGCGCTGCTGTTCAGCGAGTCGCAGGCGCGCGCCGTTGTCGCTACTGCTCAAGTCGATCGCGTGCTCGATCTCGCACGCGAGCGCGGTGTGCCCGCACAGCGCATCGGCTACACCGCGCACGGGACGTTTCTGATCGAGCGAAATGGAGTGCCGCTCGTGCGCATCGCCGCGCAGGAGGTGACGCGCGTTTGGAGAACGTCGTTCGAGGCGCACCTCGGCGGCGAAGACGTGATGGCTATTGTTTAGCCCCGAGCGAAGTCGAGGGGCCACGTTAGTAGCAACGCCGAGTGCGCACGAAGCGCGGTGCAAGTGCAGCGACGATGGGGCCAGTCAGCGCAGGTGCTAACTTGGCCCCTCGACTTCGCTCGGGGCTACGGTGAGGAAGATCATCGCAGGCGTTCGAGGATCTGGCCTACGCGGTCGCGGGTCTCGCCCGGCGGCATCGCCTCGAAGGTGATCGCGACGGTCTCGCGCATGCGGATCCTCTCCGCGGGCTCCGAGGCGCGATACTTCGTGTACATCACGTACGAGACCAGCGAGACCTTCGTCATCGGCAGGTCGGCGAGCTGGGGCAGATCGCGCAGAAGGCGCTCGATGGGACGGGCCTCGAGATCCTTCACGAACGACTCCATCTCCGTGAACGTGCGAGCGTCGATACCGCGGATGACGACGGAGGATGCACTCATGGGATCAACTCTCCTTCTTCTGCAACGGTAAGCCTTCGATCGAGAAAATGCTGAACAATTGTTCCCACCCGGCGACGGTCATGCTCAATCCGTCGGGCGCGATGCCGAACGATTCCGTGGCCCGCTCGCGGTCGAAGCCGCCGAGCGGACGTTTGGTCGCGGACGAGTCGGTTCCGGGAGCGAAGTCCTGCACGAACACGCCGTTGATCCCGTCCTCGGTTTGCGCGAGGAACGCGATCGACTTTCCGTCCGGCATCCAGCGCGAGCGGCCGAGGATCGCCCCGGTGCGCTTGTAGGTGCGCACCGGGATGGAGACGCCCATGTCCTTGCCGTCGGCGACACGTGCCACGCGGATGTGTGCGCGCGTGGTGCGGCTGTCGGCGAGATAAGAGATGTACTTCCCGTCGGGCGAGATCTCCGGCAGCGACGTACGCGCCTTCACCAGATGCGTGGCTTGCGTGCCGTCCGCGCGCACCTTCCAGATGCCCGCCTTCTGCGAGTTGAACGAGCAGTAGACGATCCACTGTCCGTCCGGAGTCGCGCTCGGATTCTCCGCGTCGACCCCATCGGCCGAGATCTGCCTCGCGCCGCTGCCGTCCGCGTTCGCGATCCAGATCTCCAGATTGCCGCTCCGTCCGGAGCTCCACACGATCGACTTGCCGTCCGGCGTGAAGCCCGGGTCCCAATCCTCCGACGCGTCGTCGGTCAGGCGGCGGACACCGCCGTCGCTGGTGGTGAGCCAGAGATCGAGATTGCCGCTGCGGTTCGACGAGAAGAGAACCGCCTTCCCGTCCGGCGCATACGCAGGTTGCCGATCGGAGCTGTTGCCGCGGGTGATCCATTTCTCTTCGGTGACACCCTTCCAGATCTCGCGCAGGTTGTCGCGCGGGCTGCGCGCATCGAGCACGATCCTGCCGTCATCGAGAAGGTCGAGCATCACGCCGTTGTGCGACGACCAGCCGATCACCTCGCTCGTGTCCGAGCGGACGTCGTGGCGCACCACCTTCGCGCTGCTGCCGACCACCGCCTCGACCGACTCCGCGCGCACGTAGACGACGTGGCGCCCGTCCGCGGTCCAGACGATCGACGACACCTCGCCCGCTTTCGGAGGCGTGGCGAGCGCCTTCGACGTGCCGGTCGCCGCGTCGAAGAGAATCACCGATTGCATCACGCGCCCGCCGCGCGGCGTCACGATGGCGATCTGCTTTCCGTCCGGCGACCAGCGCGGATGCGCGGCGCCGACGTCCGTGGCCGCCAGCAGGCGCGCGTTCGATCCGTCGGCGTCGGCAACCCAGACGTCGGTGCGCGCAGCGCCACTGGCGTTGCGGAGGAACGCGATCCTGGTGCCGTCGCGCGAGAAGTCCGCGCTGGCGACGTCGTCGAGGATCTTCCGCGCTTCGCCGCCCACGGCCGGAATACGCCAGAGCGAGACGGCGGTGCCGTCAGCGTGGATGTAGAGGATCGCGGAGCTGTCGGGCGAGAAGCGCGGGAAGTCGTCGCGGCCCGCCGTGAGCGCGACTTCGCTACCGCCCGCGACCTGTTTGAGCCAGATCCGCTGTTCGCCGTCGCGCGACGACGCGAACGCGATCAGCTTGCCGTCCGGCGATACGGCCGGCGAGTAGTCATGACCGGAGTACGTGAGATAACGCTCGGAAGTAATCGTGCGCGGCTCCGGACGCCGCGCCCACGCGGTGACGAGCGATCCGGCGACGAGCGCGAACGCGATGGCCGCGGCGACGGGCCAGCGCTTGCGGATGCGCGTGGCCACCGAGTCCTTCTCGCGAATCGGCGTCGCGGTCCCGGCTTCGCTGAAGTGGTCGCGCAGGTACTGCAGATCGCGCGCGAGATCGCGCGTCGAGACGTAGCGATCCTCGGGATCTTTCGACAGGCAGCGGTCGACGATCCAGCGCAGCGGCGCGGGAACGTGCGACGCGACGGCGGACAGCGACGACGGCTCGTCGCGCACGACCATGAACAGCGTCTCCACGCCGCTCGAGCCGTCGAAGGCGCGCGCGCCGGTGAGCATCTCGTAGAGGATCGAGCCGAACGAAAACTGATCGCTGCGATAGTCGATCTCGCCGGCGCGGGCCTGCTCGGGCGACATGTACGAATACGTGCCGACCAACATGCCCGGCTCGGACATGTCGCTGTTCGTGGTCGCGAACGACTTGGCGAGGCCGAAGTCGAGGATCTTCACCACGCCGTCGCTGGTGATCATGATGTTCTCGGGCTTGAGGTCGCGATGCACCAGTCCGCGCTTGTGCGCGGCGGCGAGGCCGTCGGCGATCTGCGCCGCGATCTGCAGCGACTTGCGCACCGGAAGCGCGTCGCCGCGCAGGACCTCGCGCAGCGTCTGGCCGTCGACGTACTCCATGGCCATGAACGCGCGCTTCGAGTCGTCGCGACCGATCTCGTAGATGGTCACGATGTTCGGATGATTCAACGACGACGCGCTGCGGGCCTCGTTGCGCAGGCGGCCGAGATGCTCCGCGTCGTCCGCGAGATGCGGGGGGAGGAGCTTGATGGCGATGTTGCGTCCGAGGTCGTCGTCGTGCGCGAGAAAGACTTCGCCCATACCGCCGGCGCCGAGCTGCCGGATCGCTCGGTAGGGCCCGATGCAGTCTGCTGTTGCCGCTGCTGCGCTGGCCATAACTTCTTCCTCTCTGCTGGAACTGAAGAAAGAGTACGGCGCGATTCGGCAGGAATGCGTCACAAGGCAGTCAGAACTTGTAGCGAAACTGCTTCGACACTTTTCGGTGCCGAACGATTCTCATTTCTTTGTTGGAACTTGGACGATTGCTTGATCGGGCTCATCCACTACGCGGTTCATCCCTTCACACAAACCACCTGCCGCAGCGTATGCACCACGTCCACGAGATCCGCTTGCGCGGCCATCACCGCTTCGATCGGCTTGTACGCGGCGGGCGTCTCGTCGATGACCTCCGCGTCTTTCCGGCACTCCACGCCGGCCGTGGCCTTCACGTGGTCTTCCACCGTGAACCTCCGCTTCGCCTCGGCCCGCGACATCGACCGTCCCGCGCCGTGACTGCAGCTGTGGAAGCTCTCCGGGTTTCCCTTGCCCCGCACGATGAACGACTTCGCGCCCATGCTGCCCGGGATGATGCCGAGATCACCTTCGCGCGCCCGCACCGCGCCCTTTCGTGTGACGAACACGTTTTCGCCGTAGTGGTTCTCCACTGCCACGTAGTTGTGATGGCAGTTCACCACGTCTTCCGTCGTCTCGAACGGCGGAAGAACGCTCCGCGCCGCGTCGACTACCGCGTCCATCATCAGTCTCCGGTTCCACATCGCGAAGTCCTGCGCCCAGTGCACCGCGGTAACGTAATCATCGAAGTGCTCCGTGCCTTGTGGGAGGTACGCGAGATTCGCATCCGGAAGGTTCACGTAGAACTTGCGCATGTCCTGCTTCGCCAGCTCGATGAAGTACGACCCGATCCGGTTGCCGACGCCGCGCGAGCCGCTGTGCAGCATGAACCAGACGCGGTTCTCCTCGTCGAGACAGACCTCCACGAAATGATTGCCGGTGCCGAGCGTGCCGAGGTGGTTGAGATCGTTCCCTTTGCCGAGCTTCGGATGCTTCGCGACGATCGCCGCGTACTTCGGCTCGAGGCGCGACCACACCGCGAGCTCCGCTGCCGGCGGCGACTTCCATGCGCCGCGATCGTTCCGGCCGCCGTTGTCGGTCCGACCATGCGGGACCGCTTTCTCGATGGCCGTCCGTACGGACTTCAGGTCGTCCGGAAGCAGCGACGCGTCGAGCGTCGTCCGCAGCGCCATCATCCCGCAGCCGATGTCGACGCCGACCGCCGCGGGGATGATCGCCTGCTTCGTCGGAATGACGCTGCCGACGGTCGCGCCCATGCCCCAGTGGACGTCCGGCATTGCGGCGATCCACCGGAAGATGAACGGGAGCTGCGCGACGTTGAGGAGCTGCTGCCTCGCGGCATCCTCGACGGCGACGCCCCGCGTCCACGCCTTGATCGGCACTCCGGTCTCGCCGGTGATCACTTCGTAAGTCATCTGCTCCTCTAGACTCCAATGTTACGATCCACGGCATGCTCATTCCCGAACCGCCGGAGCCAACGGTATCGAAAATCACCTTCCATGAAACCGTGGCCGTCGAGATCCGCTTCACGGACGGCCGGGAAGTCGTGTTTACCGGCAAGCTCGCGGCAGAACTGCGCGAGACGGTGAACGCCGCCGTGCGCCGCGGTTTCGCGCGCAAGATGCGAGGGAGCTCCGGCCCGAACTCGATCGCCAACTAGCCGGCACGGCCGGCTGCGCTGGTTGGCCTAGCCTTCGGCACGTGCGGTCCCTCCGAGGCAAACTATCTGTCACTCGCCGCCTCCGCGGAATCTTTTGGTGGCCTCATCCGTAATGTAAACGGTTACGACGGCCATGCGCACTCACGACGTCCCACTCGAGGCCCGGATCGCACCAGCGCTCTCCACGCTGATGCTCCTGGCGGCGGTGTGGATCGGGAGCCCGACGACCTTCATCGTTCTGATCCCGTTCGCGCTGGTCGGCGCGATCTGGGGAAGGCATCCGATCGACGTCGTGTACAGCGATCTTCTCGCGCCGATCTTCGACGCACGCCCGCTCGCGAAATGCGGCGCGTCGCGGCGGTTCGCGAGCGCCCTCGCCGCGGTTTGGTTGGTGATCGTCGCGATCGCCTTCCGCAACGGTCCGACGACGACAGGCGGTCTGCTCGCGGGACTCATGGCCGCGACGACGTTCCTGACGGCGACGCTCGACTTCTGCCTGCCGTGCTACGTGTGGGGCCTCGCCCGCGGCCTCAGATCAACTTCTCCAGTGCAGCTCTTGTCGCACGATCCGACTCAGCGCTTACCGCGCTCTTCAGAGCAGCGCGTGCGGCAGGCGTCTTGATCGCGGCCAACGCGCGCGCGGCGGCGATGCGAATCGTCGGCGTATCTCGTCCGAAGAAGCCCTTCGCGCGCAGGATCTCGCCGAGGATGGGAACCGCGGCGTCCGTGCCGATCTGACCGAGCGTCGACACCGCGAGCTCGCGCACTTTGTCGTCCGTCCCGAGGAGCTTCGCGCGCGCGAGCTCCGCGAGACCGGGGATCGCGGACTGCGCCTTCATCGATCCCAGGCACAGCAGCACTTCGGCCTGCGTCTCGGAGTCGCGATCGCTCATCGCACCGACGAGTAACTGCTCCGCGTCCGCGCTGCCGATCTTGCCGAGGGCGCGTGCGGCGGCGCGGCGCACACGCGGATCGCCATGCGCGAGCGTTTTCCCGATTGCCTCGACGTGTTCCTCGGTGCCGATGTCGCCGAGGACGTTCAGCGCGTTTCTGACGATGAACCAGACGTGCGAGCGCAGCGCCTCGACGAGGAACGGGAAGGCCGGCTCGCCGATCGTCTTCAGCGCTTTCACGAGACGTCCGCGCCGGTTGCGGTCCTCTTCGCTTCCGAGCGCCTCGATGATGTGCGGCACCACCGCGGCGCCGAGGCGCGTGACGAGCGGCATCACGTAGCGGCTGAGCGACTCGGGATCGCTCGTACAGATCTGCGCGATCAGCTCCGCCGCGCGATGTGCTTCCCCGAACGCGGGCGCGAGCGAGTCCATCGCCAGCGGCGCCGTCGCATCGAGACGCTCCAGCACGCGCAGGGCGGGCTCACAGCGTCCCGTCGCGACGAGCATCGCCAACAGATTCGCAGCCGCCTGCGCGATGACGATGCGCACTCGCGGGTCCTCCTCCTTCACGAAGTGATTGAGGATCGCCGTGCCGACGATCTGTTCGCTCTCGCGAGCGAGGTGCAGCGTCACGATCTGCGAAAGGCCGTCGGAAACGTCGTGGCGCACGCTGACGGAGTCCTGTTTGATTCCGGTCACGTAGCGCTCGAGCAGGCGCTCGATCGCCTGCGGCCGGTCGGCTTCGAGGAGCTCGCGGATGAAGCGCTGAAACTTGCCCGGGGGCAACGCGAAGATTCGGTTTCCTTCGAGCAGGCTCTCGACTCGCTCGTCGATCTCGAGCTTGTCCCAGGCGATGAGATTCAGCAGCTCGTCGAACTGCTCGCGGTCGATGCCCATCTCCGTGAGCCGCTCGCGCAGCAGCGTCAGCTGCTCGTCCTGGTTCGCGACGACGTCCATCAAAATGCGCAGGTCTTCGGGTTTCACTTCTTCGCCGGCGGCCATCGCCTGCAGGATTGCCGGCACCGCCGACGCCGCATCGTCGGCTCCGACGTGGCGCACCGATTTCGCCCAGACGACTTCCTCGCCATCGGTCACGGCCTCGTACCGCACCCGGCTGATGCGCACATGCACGACTTCCGCGCGCGCGAGGATCTCCTCGGCGCCACCGCCGGTCCGGATTTGCTCGGGACGCATGGTCAGCAGACGCACCACCTCGAGGAGCTCGCGGCGCGTGGCGCCGGCGAGGAGGATCATGCCGCCGATCTGCCGCTTCTCGAGCTCCGTCGCCAGCGCTCTCACGTGACCCGGCGGCGTGACGAACGGCTGCCCGTCGACAAACAAGTTGTTCTTGGATGCGGCAAGCGAGACCCGCGGCTGTTGTTCGAGCAGCGCGTGACAGGCCTGCTCGAGCTGCACGATCGCTTCAACGACGCGCGGATGATCGGGCGTGTAGAACTGCAACGCTTTCGTGCTCAACTGCAGCGCAGTCGCAAAATCGGCAGCCTGTTGCATAGAAGTGGGTGCGGAAAGCTTAACCGATCACGACGCCGCGGCACTCGCCGAATCCGATCCGAGGCATCCCTTCGCGCTCGCAATACGCCCGCAGGATCACTTCGTCGCCGTCTTCGAGGAACCGGCGCGTCTCGCCGGTCGGGAGCTCGATCGGCTCCGTGCCGCGCCACGCCAGCTCGAGCAGAGAACCGCGCGAGTCCTTCTCCACACCCGAGATCGTGCCGCTCGCGAGAAGATCGCCGGGACGCAGGTTGCAGCCGTTCGACGTGTGATGCGCGACGAGTTGCGCGACGGTCCAGTACATGTCCCGGAAGTTGCCGCGGCTGAGACGCACGGGCTCGGTCATCTTCTTCGTATGCAGCCATACCTCGACGTGTACGTCGAATCCGACATCGTCGCGAAGGTGCGACAGCGGCTCAGGATCGCCCGGCGGGCGCGCGGACGCTTGCATGCGGAACGGCTCGAGCGCGTCGAGCGTCACGATCCACGGCGAGATCGACGTCGCGAAGTTCTTCGCGAGGAAGGGGCCGAGGGGCTGGTACTCCCATGCCTGGATGTCGCGCGCCGACCAGTCGTTGACCAGGCAGAAGCCGAAGACATGCTCGAGCGCGTCGCCGACCGCGATCGGCTCGCCGAGGTCGTTGCCGTGGCCGATCAACATCCCGAGCTCCATCTCGTAGTCGAGCCGTTTCGACGGACCGAAGATTGGCGCGGGGCTGTTCTCGTCTTTCGTCTGTCCATTCGGTCTGCGCACGGGTGTGCCGCTGACGACGATCGACGACGAGCGGCCGTGATAGCCGATGGGCACCCATTTGTAATTCGGCAGCAGCGGGTTGTCGGGACGGAACATCGAGCCGACGTTCGTCGCGTGATACACGCTCGCGTAGAAGTCGGTGTAATCGCCGACGTTCATCGGCATCAGCATCTCCGCGTTCGCGATGCGCGGAATATCGTCGATGACCTCGCGGATCCGCTCCTTGGTCTTGCGCGTGACCCGTTTCGCCGCGAAGGCGTTGAGCACCGGGTCGCGGAGCGTCGACTCGCCGATCAGGTCTGCCGCCGCATGCAGATCGAGCACTTCGTCGTGCAGTGCCGTGCAGATGTGCGGCTCGCCATTCACGCGCGCGACGCCGAAGGGAAGGTTCTCGATCGGAAAATCGGTCATCGTTACTGTCATCCTGAAGCCGCGCAGACGGCGAAGGATCCCCTGCCGACAGCACGTTTACTGCTCCAGTCAGGGGGTCCTTCGCCGTCTGCGCGGCTTCAGGATGACACGGGATTCACAACCATCCCAACTCCTTCATATCGCTGATCGGCTCTTCGAACGAGCACGACCCGAACGACGTAGCGAAGTCGCGCCGCATCGCGATCAGCTCTTCGGTGCTCACGCGATGGCCGCGCCACGACACGCCGTCATCGGCGAACGCAAACGCGCGCGGATCCGTTTCGGCGAGAACTTCATCCGCGTGATCGAGCAACGCCGCGGCGAGGAACAGGTTGATGAAACCGTGCATCGCTCCGGTCGGCGCGTTCGGCTCGTAGGTGAGCGGCTTCACGCAGCGCAGCGGATGATGCAGCCCGGCCGTCGCCTTGAAGGCGACGCCTTTCGCCTTGCACGCGCGGAGGAACTCCGCGACGTCGTCGATCGCGGGAAATGCGTCGGGCGTGATTCCGCCGGTGCGGATCTTCGCGCGCAGGCCGCGCACGGCGATCGCGTCGAGGAGACTCGAGTCGGCGATCTCGACGTAAGCGCCCTGAGAAAACGCAGCGATCTCTTCGGCGGTCGTGGCCTTCACCTCGTCGACGCCGAGGATGCTCAGCGGAAACTCCTTCGGCACCTCGGAAGCCCGCGCCTGAGGCACGACGAACTTCCCGAGCGCCCAGGCGTACTCGCCGTCGCGATAGCGGGCGTAGTTCCGCACCGCGTCCTGCATCGTCAGCGCGGCGGGCGGAAAGAGTCCCGCGTAATCGATCAGATGCTCGAGCAGCGCGCGGATCGATCGCGTGGTCATTCGGGCTTGAAGTGCTTCTCGAGACCGCTCCAGCAACGCCAATAGTCACGCTGCAATGCGGACGTCTGAAGTGCGAAGCGCGTCGGGCGGATCAGGTGACGCGACTCGAACATGAACGCGAGCGTGTCGCCGAGGAACTGCGGCTCCAGCTTCGCGGACGACGCGGCCTCGAACGTCTGCGCGTCGGGTCCGTGTCCGGACATGCAGTTGTGCAGGCTCCCGCCGCCGGGCGCGAAGCCTTCGGCCTTCGCGTCGTACACACCATAAATCAGCCCCATATATTCATTCATGATATTTCGATGGAAATAGGGCGGCCTAAAGGTGTTCTCCGCGACCATCCACCGCGGCGGGAAGATCACGAAGTCGCAGTTCGCGGTACCCGGCGTGTCGGAGGGCGACGTGAGGACGGTGAAGATCGACGGATCGGGATGATCGAACGAGACCGTGTTGATCACGTTGAACTTCGCGAGGTCGTATTTGTACGGCGCGTAGTTGCCGTGCCACGCCACGACGTCGAGCGGCGAGTGATCGATGCTCGCGGACCAGAGCCGGCCGTCGAATTTCGCGACCAGCTCGATGTCGCCCTCGAGGTCTTCGTAGGACGCGACTGGGGAGAGGAAATCGCGCGGATTCGCGAGACCGTTCGCGCCGATCGGTCCGAGGTCGGGGAGGCGGAAGAGCGCGCCGAAGTTCTCGCAGACATAGCCGCGCGCGTCGACGTCGGTCAGCTCGACGCGGAACTTCGTGCCGCGCGGGATGACCGCGATCTCGCCCGGCTTCACATCGACATTGCCGAGCTCCGTCCGCACGAGGATCGCGCCGCGCTCGGGCACGAGCAGCAGCTCGCCGTCGGCGTCGTAGAAGTAGCGCCCCTCCATCGAGCGGTTCGCGCGATAGATGTGGATGCCGACCCCTTCATTGCCAGCGATGGTCGTGAGTCCGTCGACGAAGTCCGTCGGCTCGTCCGGCATCGGAAGCGGGTCCCACCGCAGTTGGTTCGGCGACGTCGGCTCTTCGTCGAATGGCGCGCCGCGCAGCAGCCGCGCATCCATCGGCGCAAATGGCTCGTGCAGAACGCTCGGCCGGATGCGATAGAGCCACGACCGCCGCTGCATCGCCCGCGGCACGGTGAACGGCGAGCCGGAGAACTGTTCGGCGTAGAGACCGAACTTCACCCGCTGCGGCGAGTTGCCGCGTTCGGGAAGGACGCCCTTCAGCGCCTCGGTGGCGAATTCGTTGGCGAAGCCGGATTGGTACATGGTTGTGAGTTGCGAGTTGCGAGTTGCGCGAGCAGCAGCGCGAGATCCCTCGCAACCGCAACTCGCAACCCGCAACTACAAGTTTCCCCGCCTCGCCTGCTCGCGCTCGATCGACTCGAACAATGCGCGGAAGTTCCCCTTGCCGAAGCCGCGGGCGCCTTTGCGCTGGATGATCTCGAAGAAGACCGTTGGCCGATCCTGCACCGGTTTGGTGAAGATCTGGAGCAGGTAGCCCTCTTCGTCGCGGTCGACGAGGATGCCGAGCTCCTTCAGCTTCTCCATCGACTCGTCGATCGTGTCGACGCGCGACGGCAGCTCGTCGTAGTAGCTGTCGGGCACGCGAAGAAACTCGACGCCGTTGTCGCGCAGCTTCGTGACGGTCTCGATCTCGTCGCCGCAGAGCAGCGCCACGTGCTGCACGCCGGGGCCGTAGTAGGCCTCGAGGTACTCCTGGATCTGGCTCTTCCTCTTCCCTTCCGCCGGCTCGTTGATCGGGAACTTCACGACGCGGTTGTCGTCGCTCATCACGATCGACATGAGCGCGGAATACTCGGTGTTGATGTCTTTGTCGTCGAAGGTGATGTAGCGCGAGAAGCCCATCACGTTGCTGTACCACTCGCACCACTTCGTCATCGCGCCCAGCTCGACGTTGCCGACCATGTGATCGACCACCGCGATGCCCACCGGCTCACCGGCGACCTCTGCCCCGACGTAGCCAGGAAGAAACGGTCCGTCGTAGCTCGCGTAGCTGATGAAGGAGTGGATCGTGTCGCCGTAGGTCCTGACCGCTGCCCGCCGGATCACACCTCGCTCGTCCTGTTCGTCGCGCGGCTCGAACACCGGCTCGGCCCCACGCTTCACGGCCTCGGCGAACGCGTAGTCGGCGTCCTCGACAAGCAGTGCGATGTCGCGGACGCCGTCGCCGTGGCGACGGATGTGGTCACTCGCCGCATGCGCGGGATCGAACGGCGTGGAGAGCACGAACCGCACTTTCCCCTGCGCCAGGACGTACGACGCGAACGCGCGGTTCCCGGTCTCCAGCCCGCTATACGCCACCTGCGAAAACCCGAAAGCCTTGCGGTAGTAGAACGCGGCCTGCTTCGCATTCCCCACCCAGAACTCGACGTGGTGGATGCGCTTGAGCCGAAGCGGGTTCCCTCCCGACTCGGCAACGTCGCGAAGGGTGGGGGCAGGGGTGGTGGCGGTCATGGATCACTCCTCTTCGGTGGTTCGGCGCTGTTTATCACAGTGCCGCGCCTCGATCACCATCAGACGATCGCCACTCGAGATGTCAGGACGCTACCTTCTTCAAAGGCAATCGGGCATACCCCCAGATCCCCGTGTTGATCTCCTCGATCACCACCACGATCATCGAGGCATCGTGGGGAAGCTCGAGGGGTACGCCGTACTTGAATGGACCGGTCGAATCGCCGTAGTCGGTGATGAGACGGTTCAGCAGATGCGCGCCCTTCTTTTCGATCTGAATGGCGAATGTGACCCGAACGAGTGGACGGGACTGACTGGGAAGCACGGCGATGGCCGAGTCGATCTTCGTCGCCAGGTGAAGCATCCCTTTTCTAAGGCCGACGACCGACTCGTCCCAGTCCGCGGAAACATCGACCGCGAGGTCGCCGCCCGGCCCTCCGCCCAGCAGCCCCAGGGCGCGGGCCTCGGAGATCTGTTCCGGAGTCGTCGACACCGCCCACTGTCCGGCGCGCACCTTCAAATCGGGTCGTTTCGCGCGCACGACGACATTTCGCACTTTTTCGTCCGGAGGGCGTGCGACCTGGTACGTGATCTTGATCCGATCGCTCAGTCCCTCGATCGCGGCACCGAGCTTCCGGAGGTTGGGGACGACGCTGCCGCCTGTGGCATCGGCCATCACGTTCAGCGGTTCCAGCGGACGGTAGACGAACGATCTCGGTCCGGGCCGGAGGTCCTGAGCTTCACCGGTGATCAGATAGGTTCGGACCCTGCCGATTCCTGACATTGCAGTGTCGTCGATCCACCCCATCGAGGCGTCGCCTGGGACACTGATCGTCGTCCATCCTCCCGCGGCAAGAGCCTGCCCGGTGCGATTCATCGAATCGCCGAGCTGAACCTGGTCCACGTAACCTTGCAGCGCCATCAATTCCTCGAACGCAACGGTGTCGCCATAAAAAGCGAGCGGATCGAGATCGAAGCCTTCCATCGCCATGATCAGCGCGCGCGGTGAGTACCGACCATAACTGCTCAGCCACTTCAGAAGGCTGCTGCGGAAGAACATGAGCACCTTCACTTCTTCCTCGATGTACGGCAACACGATGCGGGCGGGAGTCGTGGTGAAGGCGTTGCCCATCATCTTGGTCACGTAGTAATCGCGGCGATGCGAAGTCAGCCAGCTCGTGCCGGGGTACTTGCCGGCCTCCTTGAGCGCTGCGGTGATGGCCACGGGATCGCGGGAATTGCGCAGAAGAGATGTCGGTGCGGGATTGGCGAGAACGACATCGACCTTTCCCATGCGTACGAGCTGGTCGACTTTCTTGATGAGGGTGTCGGCGATCCGCTTGCGATTCACGCTGCTGGTCAGGTGCGTCTCGAAATAGACCACGATCTGCCAATCGGTAGGCGATGCAACGGCAGGCGATGCAGCGGTTGGCGTTGCGCTGGCCGAAGTCGCCGGCGCCGCGGTTGGACGCAGGTACTCGAGTCCGATCAACTCCCGCTCGATGCCCTCTTCGAGCACGACGAAGTCGGCGATCGTCAAGCCCGCCGGCACCTTGCCCGAAGAATCCCGAACGTCCGTCACGATATCGATCGCCGTGACAAACACCTCGGGCTCGGTATGGATCGGTACTTGTGCGTGAAGGGCAGCAGCGACGAGGAGGAGGAGCAGTGTGGCGATAGCTTGTCGCATGAGGGTCTATGATTCTCTCACATCGGGGCGTACCGCCGCTTCCAGGCACGGACGCCTGTTGCAGTGACGTCACCGCGCGGCGAGTTGCGCAGGGGGGCGAACGTTGGCAGGCTCGAGCACGATTGCGATCTGCGCTTCGAGACGAGCGACGTCCGAGTCGAGGGCCGCTGGCACGATCATCCCGGGCTTTCGCTCCGCTTCGCGACCGCGCTCCTCGACTTCGATCGTTAGGCTAGATCATCGAGGCGCGAACGACCTTCGCAAGTCGACGAGTCCGGCGTTCGAGGTCGCCGCTATCGGTGCTGGAACCGACTATGATTCTGATCCGCAATTTGTAACGGAGTGCAAATGAACTATTCACGTCTCGGGCTGGCGGCGCTTGGTGGCACGGTCGCGTCTTTTGCCTTTGGTTTCTTAGTGCTTTGGCTGGTGCCAGCTCTTTTCGATGAAGCCCGCAAGTACCCGGCCGTATTCCGACCTCAGGAAGAAATGATGACTGTCATGCCAATTGGATTGGTCGCAACTTTCATAGCGATCCTGGTTGTCGCCATCATTTTCGCAATGAAACATCAGGGCGGATCAGGCGCTATGGAAGGTGCGCGCTTCGGCGTTCTCATTGGCATTTTCGTGGTTTGCGCATTTGTGCTGCACAACTACGTGAACTTCAACATCGGACTGAAACTCGCTCTGGGACAGGCTGCGGCTTACTTCGTCCAATGGACTATCATCGGAATAGTCATCGGTCTTATTTACAAACCTCTCACTACACCATAATCGTTAATATCCACGCTACGCGAGTCGTTCCAGACCGACCCGCGACATCGATCCGTTGCGCCAACTGATACACCCACGGCTGGTACCCGACACCTTGCACCGTGCCGCGGACTTCGATGTGGAGTCGTCCGCGCGTCATGTCTCGATTCCCGCACATTCAAGGTAGGCGCGGGAGGAACATGAATCCGACCCGCGCGGGCCTCCGATCTTGCGAATCTCACTTCGCAGGCTTGATCTGATCGAACGCCAGCCCGCTCGATCCCTCGCCGCGTCCGGTCTGCTTGCGTGCACCCAGCCACGTGAAGACCTTGCCGCCGATCCACCGCGTCCGCTGGTAGGACTGGCTCACCACTACGCCGGCGCGGGGGACTTCCTCCTCGTGAACGAAATACGCCTGCGGCAGGCGGTGGCGCAGCAGCTGCGTGCGCGGGCGGACTTTTTCGGGCGGGTTCGGATCGCCGGCCATGAGCCGCGGCAACGCCGCGCGCTGCAACTGGATCTCGCGCGCGCTGCCATCGCGGTGAACGGGGATGAACGGGATCCATTGCTCCGGAACGGTGCTCATCACCTGATAGCGGATCGGCGCCCTCGCCTCGGGCGGGAGAATCTGTGCGAGCCGGAGGTCGATCGCCGCGAGCTCGTCCACCTCTGCCGGCGAGCGGACGGCCTCGGCGATTTTCTCGATCTCCGCCTTCCGCGCCTGCAGTTTCTCCACTTCCTCGCGCAGCGGCTTTTCGAGAAAGCCGCGCAGCTCGCGCGCCGCCTCGGCGCCCGGCTTCGTGAAGCCGGTGGGAAGCGTGATGCGCCGCTCGATGGCCCAGACCATGTTCGCCATCTCGTCGCGGAGGAACGCGACCTCTTCGAGCGGCGCGCCCTCCTGCACTTTCGGGACGGTCGGCAGCAGGATGAGCTGCGGGGGCGGAGGTTGCGGCTCCGCGGTCGCCGTCCCGGGCGTGAACATGCTCCACCGCTCCCAGCCCGCGGCGGGAAGCTCGCGCACCGGCTCGATCCAGAAGCGCTCGCCGAACACGTTCGTGAGAGCGATGCCCTGCACCTGCGTCGTGGTCCCGACGTCGAGGGTGTGCGGCACGACGAACCAGTCGTTCGCATAGACGAGTGCGAACTCCATCAGCAGCAACTTGCCGAGGTCGGTCTTGTCCGGACGGGCCTCGCCGAAATTCGTCCGCCGGTCTTCGAACGACCACCAGCGCGTGTTGGGCATCCCTTCGAAGACGATTGGCACGGGGATGAACGTGTGCACCTGCCGGTCGGCGGTGCGCGGCGGCGCGGGCGGCTCGCCTAGCTGCGCCTCGCCGGGACGGCGCTCGAGCGCATACCAGTCGAGAGCTCCCTGGTAGTACTCCTCGGCGCGCAGCACGTTTTCCTGGGCCGGTCCGGGCGCGGACACGCCGAACTGGTATTCGAGCCGCGACGGAAGCCACGCGTCATTGCCGGCCGGCGGCGGCTTCACGATCAGTCCGCCGAGCCACGCCGCGAGTGCGCCGGCGAGCTCCGTGAGCTGCGCCACGTCCCCGGCGGCGGCGCCGAAGCGGTTCAATGCGTCATTCGCGCCGGCGGCGAAACGCTCCAGGAACGCGATCCCGTCCATGGCCCGGCCCGCGGCGGCGCTGGTCTGCTGCCACGCATCGGCGTGCGCGCACACCATGGCGTCGCCGGCGACGTTCGGAGCGGGCACCGGCACCGGGTACGCGTCGATGCAGGCCTGCCGGTAATCGGCGGAAAGCGTTCCGGCCGCGGCTTCGCGCGCGAGGAGCTTGAGCCAGCGGCGGCCGGCGGTCATGCGCAGGTCGAGCGACAGGAGTTGCGTTCCGGCGCTCAGCGGCGGCGGACGCCGCTCGACGCGCGTTTCCAGCGGCTGCACCACGTCGAGTGCTTCGACCGGCCCCTGCGCCGCCTGAAAGCGGTCGATCGGCGCGGTGTCGATGCAGACGCGCGCCAGGACGGGCGACGCCGCGTCGTCCCCGTGAAACTCGCCCATCTGCCACTGCTTGGCGATCATCCAGAGCGAGTCGCGCACCTCGGCCTTCAACGCGCGGTCGAAGTCGTGCGTGCGCGGCCGCCCTTCCAGCCGGTTCCAGCGCGTAATGGCCGGAAACGACCTGCCCATGAGGGCCTCGTCCATCACCGCAACTGTGTACGCCAGGGCCATTGGTCGACTCCTCGTCAGTCGTAGATCTTGCGATTGCGGAGCAAGTTGTTGGAGATCGAGATCTCCGGGAACGTGTACGCGGACACGGTGGCGGGCAGGAACCAGCTGTAGGTCGTGCTGTCGAGATGCACCGGCTCGATCGCGCGCCGCTTCGCGGCGTCGAGCGTGTCGTTCACGGCCGCGAGCAGTTCGTCCCACGACCATTCGCCAGTCTGCGACGACGGCAACGCCAGCAGCCAGGCCTGCGGCGGCTCGCTGTTCGGGCGGTCGTAATGAAACGCGATTCCGGTCGTTTCCGCCATTCCGGGGATGACTTCCGTCCATTCGTCGACGAGCAGGCCGCAGACCGGCCGGGTGCTGTCGAAATCGACGGCGTAATGCGCCGTGTACAACAGCCGGTCGTTTTCGATCGTGTAGTGCGGCGGCATTTCCAACGCGAGCCACGGATCGGCGGGGTCGAACGGCAGTTGCAGAGGCGTGAGCTCCGCCGGCGGGAGACGGAACGCGTCGCCGAGGAGCACGACGTTTTCCCAATGATGCATCTTGTCGCGCACGCGCGCGACGCCATGCATCCAGTCGTCGACCGGGAAGTCGCGCCCCGCGGTCGCCGTCAGGAAACCGGTCAACGCGCCCGCACGGCCGTGCTCCCACGCGTTGGCCAGCTCGGCGGCCGCATCGGCCGGCAGCGTCACGTGAGGAACGCACTGGAAATCCTCTCCGAACAGGACCTTCGCCGCGTCCTGCAGGAGCCTGACTTTCTCGTCGCCGCCCGTCGCCGCGTTGTGGCTGACGAGCAGTCCGTCGACGCGGGTCATGCGGTCGGTGACCTCTTTCTTCAGCGCCGCGACCGCCGCGATCAACCCGGTCCTGAAACGCGCAACGTCCTCGCCCTCGGCCGTGAAATCGATGGGAGCCGGATCGAACGCCGTGAGCGGCAGCTCGGCGTTTGCGTCCGCCAGCAGCTCCGTGAGCGTCGGCCGAGGGACTTCGACCAGGTTCTGCAGCGCATCGCGTTTCGCGACGAAGACGGCCCGCCACATCGGGAGAAGGTTTAGGCGGTAGTCGTTCGCATCTGCGGGCGCCATCAACTGCGTGGCGATCAGAAGCTCGGCGCCGCGCAGGAGCGACAGCCGCTCCTCCTCGGGAGTGGGTCCCGGAAGCAGATCGTACGCGGCGATTCGCGCGTCGTACTGAGCGAGCCGCTCGTTCCAGCTCTTCACGGCCTTTTCGAGTTTTTCGGCGATCGCCGTGTACGTGCGCGCACGCCATTCGTAGACGAATCCCGTTCCCGTCTGCGGCACTCGATACGCCGCGAACCGCGAGACCGCGGCGGCAAACCGGGACAGCGCGTCGTCGATCGACACGGTCGCGTCATTGAGGTCGGTGGCGGCGGCGTCCAGGATCGGAATCAGCGTGTCGTTCCAATCCGTGCGCCCGGCCTCGACGCGCGCGGCCGGCAGGGAGACCGACGCCTGCTGGTCCTCGGTCGCGTCGTTGGCGCGCATGACGTCCGCGGCCTGCAGCGGGCGCGACGCGATGACGACCGCGCCCAGGCTCTTCAGCAGCGCCTGCAGCTCGAACCAAGTGATCCGGCCGTCCACGCGGGTCGTGTGCGCGATGCGGATCTTGCGGTCGTGTCGGGGATTCCGGGCGGTCTGGACCCATTGCAGGATCCGCTCGTCGAGATCGCCCAAGGCCTGGTCGGGAGCGACGCGGACGCGGTAGAGCAGGTCGTTCGGATGCAGGCCGAGTTGTTCCTGGGTGACGAAGACGGTGGTCTCGAGGTCCGTGCCGCGATCGGTGAAGACGACATTGCAGCCCACCGACGCCGGCGCCGGAAGGTGCTGCGCCAGCCAGGCATTGACCGCCGGCTCGGCCGTCGCCAGCGGCGTGAGCGGAATGCCCGGCAGAGGATCCGCCGGCGGGTCCGGCGCGAAGTGAATGGCCGTGCGCAGCGTCAATCCGATGCCCGTGCGCGGCGTGCGGATGACCTCCGGCTCGGGAGGATAGTTGCCCTTCGCAAACGCGTCGAGCGTTCCGCCCGAGCGCTCGTAATTGCCGAGCACCGCCTGATGAACGCCCTCGGCGAGCACCAGGTCGGCAACCGCGTCGTTGATGTCGCGGATGTGCGCGAGCGCGTCGGTGATTGCCTGCTCCTGGGCGGCGTCGCGCCGCGGCAATGACGCCACGCCGAACGGATACGTGAATGCCGATGCGGGCTCCACGCGCTCGATGAGCTTGCGCCCGTCGACGACGTTCATCGCCGCGATCGATTCGTCCGCGTCGCCGGTCTCGGTGTTCGTGCTGGCGATCTGATTGGCCGCGAGCGGGAACTCCCGGCGCAGCGGGTAAATCAGGTCGCGGACCTGTAGCGGACCGTGGTCGTGGACGTGCCGTTCGAATTGATAGCCCAGCAGCGCGCCGAGCGACTGCCCGCCGCGCATCCCCTCGAGAATCCCCAGCGCGAGCCGCACGCGCCGGGAGGTGAGATTCACGGCGAGCTGGCCTTCGTTCGCGAGATATCCGTTGCGCAGGACCGCGGCGGTCGTGGCGTGGTTGAGCGACGGCGCGTGCACGAGACCGGCATTGCCGGAATCGCGCATCAGCGGCGCCGTGTCCCGTTGATTGACGCGCGCCGCGAGCTCGTCGGGGAGGTCGGCCGGCGTCAGAACGGACGCCTGCGGACGCAGCGGCTCGAGCCATCCGAAGGCGCCGAGCTGGAGACCGGACGCGCCGCGCTTGCCCGCGGCGCGAAGGGCCTCGAGCCGCATCGTATACAGGCCCATCTTCCAGGCGTCGAGCCGGTAGCCGCAGCAATCGAGGTGCTCCGCGAAGACGCGCTCCAGCCGCGCGGTCGGAACCGCGGCGAGCCGGCCGAGCGCGTCCAGCAGTTCCTGCAGTTCCGGATCGAGCATGCCGGCGTAACGGGCGATGTAGTCGCCGACGCGCACGCCGGCCGCGCCGGTCAGGTGGCCGTCGGTGCGATACAGGACGTCATAACGGCTCTCGCTGGCCTGCTGGGATTCGCTGACGTGCACGAACGCCGGCTCCTTGCGCACCGTCCCGGCGTTCTCCAGCTCGCCGGCCTTGAGTTGCAGCTTCACTCCCGTCTCATGGAAGGCGAGCTGCAGCGAGTGCCTGAGCAGCAGATACAACAATGCCGCGGGCTTGCCGGCGTCGAAGCCGCTCTCCTGCTGTAGTGCCTCGATCCCGCTGCGCGCGGCGTCCGCCAGCCACTCGATGTAGTTGCGGTCTCCCGCGTAATCGCGAATGGGCTCCGTTTCGGACAGCGGGCGGTCGTCGATCACCGGGCCGTCGAGCGGCGTCTGCCGGGCCTTGTAGATCTTGTTCAGCAGGTCCGGCACCTCCTCGCCCTTGTAGCCGAAGGTGCGCAGCAGCGCCATCGGCAGCGCCACCGGGTAGTGCTCGAGGAGACCGAGAGCCAGCGCGTAATTGAAGAAGGTGAGCTCGTAGTACTTGTGCTCGACGCTCTCCGCCTGGAGGGGATGGTATTCGACGGAGCCCGCGTGCAGTCCGAGGACGTCCAGGAGGATCTGATGAGGATCGAGCGGGTCCTGGCCGGCCCCGGCTTTCTTGCCGATGAAGCTGATCTGGTCCACCAGCGACTTCCAGTCCGTGTCGACGTGCAGCAGGATGTCGTACAGACGCCGCGCGTTCGCGCCGGTCTTGTCGTCCCACTTCATGCGCGCGAAATCCATCGTCGGCAGGATTCCGTAGGGCTGCCTGCCGATGCGCAATGCCGGCAGCGGGCCGCGCCCGGTCACGTAGCGCGTGAAGAACTCCCGCGTCCAGTCGACGTCCTCGCCGGAGAAGACCGGCGCGAGAAGGCTTTTCATCATGTAGCCGAGGGTGCCGGGCCACAAGGCGATCTGCATCGAGCGCGCTTCGCTCTGGTCGGCACCGGCCGCGTTGGGGATGCGTTGCACGAGGTCATCCGGCAAGCCGAGGAGCTGGGCCAGCCATTCACCGTCGCTGCGGAGCAGCGGGTCGGACTCCGGCGCATACTGCGAAAGCTCGCGCACGAAGATGTCGAAGCTCGCGTCGGGATCGTCGCGGAACGAATAGCCCGCGCCTTCCTTCTCCGTGTTGTTGGTGGGAGTCCCCTGCCGCACGATCTCCAGTCCGGCGCGGCTGTGCAAGTGGTTCCGGAGCAGCTTCGCGAGATGGTCCCGTCCCGCGTCCGGCGTGTCCGCGAGGCGGACGCCGAGGACCACGACGCGGTCGAAGCCGGCCTTCGCCTGATCCGCGGTGAGGTCGATGCGCATCGCCATGCCGGCTTCCACGGCCTTGTCGAAGTCGAACATCCACGCGATCTCGGGCGGGATCTCCAGCTGGTCGTCGACCGGCTGGAGTTGTTGCTCCGGCGGCGCATTGGGGTCGGGACTGGCGGCGAGCGGCGTGCGAATCACGCCGCCCATCGCGGTCAGCGGTGCGCCGGTTCCCGAGTAGCCGAGGAACACGAATCGCTCGGGCAGCAGCTCGATGCGCGCCGCGCTCGACCAGGACGTCCGGCGCGTTTCCAGACTCTCGGGCGCCGGCACTTGCAGAACGGTTGCTTTTACAACCGCGTCGGCGCGCGTGAGCGGATCCGGCGGCGCGTCATTGAAATTGAAGGGCCGCAGGCGCTCGACGGCGTCGAGCGCGCCGACGGCGCCCAATGCCGTCTGGAGCGCCGCATAGGCGGCCTGCTGCGCGGCGCTGTCGTCGACGGCTTTCCACGCAGCCTCCCAGTACGCCGCGACCGCCGCGGACTCCGGTCCGTTCGACAGGACGATCAGCCGGACGTCGGCGCCGTCGGACTCCAGTGGCTTCTCGCTCGGATTGAGCGGCAGGTAGTTCCGCACGACCCATCCGGCGCGGCCCGATCCGTGCGCCGCAACGATCCCGCGCCACGCGGCGCGCTCGAGCGCTTCGTCGCCCGCGGCCTGCCACATGCGCTGCCAGAACGCCTGCGCATTGGCGATCTCCTGTTCGGTGAGCGCCGGCTCGAAGGTGTCGATGAGGCAGGTGTCGGGAAACACGCGCAGCCACAACTGCGCCTGTCCGTCGCCGCCGCTCTTGAAGCGCGTCTCGAGGCGCAGGGGGAACAGGAGGATCGGCGTCTGATGTCCAAAACGCCCGATCTCCTGGCGTGGGTCGGTGACGGTCTCGAGCGCTTGCAGGACTTCCGCTTCGACGCCGCGCAGTTCGGCGCGCTCGCCGGAGAGCTGCTCCGCCCATAGCGACGAGTCCTGCAGTTTCTTCTCGATCCGGGCGCGATCGTCGTCGCGGTTCGGCCGTGCCGTCCGGGTGAGGTCCGCCAGCGCCCGCTCGCTCTGCCGCACCGCCTCGTGCGCGAGCAGCCCCTGTTCGCGGTTGCGCTCCAGCTCCGCGCGCAGGTGCACCAACCGGGCTCGTTGCTCTTCGAAATCAGCCATGGCTCATCGCGCTCTCTCGAGCATCTCCGCCGCGTGCACCGCCATGAGCACCGGCACCTGATAGAGGATGTAGGCCAGTTCGGCCGCGTGGGTATCGGCGCGCCAGACGAACCGGCTGTCTTCGTCGAATTGCGGTTTCGCGGGGCTGGACGCTCCCGGGTCCGTCACCGTCACCGTCTTCTCGCCGGCGCGCAGGAATCCGCCGGGTGCGTAAGCATTGAGCACGTCGGTCCAGGAGAGCTCGTTCCACGTGCTCAGGGACGGTGTCGCCCCGGTACGCGGAAGATCCAGACCGAAACGCGGCTCGCCCGGGCGCTCCTTGATGACGAAGAACCAGCCCGGGTCCTCCTCGCCGTTGACGACCTGTCCGCCGCGGGCCTTTTCCGCCGTCAGGTCGAAGCCGAAGAAGTAGATGTCCGGATCGACTTTCGCTTCATAGAGCGGCGTCTTCACGATGTCCCGCGGCGGATTGAGCGCCTGGGCCTCGGTGAGCGCTCCCAGCTTGCGCGGGCGGTTCTTGTCGATCGCGCCGTCATCGGTCCGCTCCCACTCCGCGCGGTGCGCGTAAACGACCGCCGTTGGATACTTCTTCAACAGCTCGCCGCGGATGACGAGGACGAGCTCTTCTTCCTTGTCGCCCTGTGCCTCGCGGTGATCGTGCTCGCCGAGTCCCGTCCTCTTCGGCCACAGGTGCAGCTCGGGGATGTCGCGCAGGCGCTCGCGCAGTGCTTTCGGGTCCGCGGCCGCCTCGGCCAGGAAACTGCTCACGTCCCAAAACTGGCGAAAGGAGCTGCCGCGCTGGTCGGTCGGATATTCGCGCCACAGCAGCTCCCGCGCGAATTCGTGGTTCAGCCCGACCATGTACGACTCGATGAAGTTCTGGTTCGTCTCCAGAAGGGTGATGCTGTTGTTCTCGATCAACTGCAGGTTCGGCAGAAACAGCTCGCTGGAGATGGCTTTGAGGGGCTCGTACATCGGCACGTCGATCTCCGGATAGGCCATCACCTCGTCGAACGTTTCCGGCAGTTGCGCGGTGATGCGCGGCGGAATGTGCACGGTCTGCAGCACGTGCGCGGGAATGGTGAGGTCGGGACGGAGGGAGTCGACGGTCGCGACAGCGACCGCGGGGATGTCGAGCGGACGGCGCACGGGAATCTCGATCTTCCGTTCCACTTCGTCGACGGTATAGAGGTTGCGCAGCGCGTCCTTGAAGCGCCCGGCGTCGCCGCTGTCCGTCGTTCCGATCCGGGGAGGTGGGCCGGCTCCGGGAACGCCGATCCGGAAATCGGGACTGGCCGGCATGGCGTCGACCACCGCCGGAGTGCGCGTCTCGGGATTCAGGACGTCCGCGACGCGCGCCTGCGCGAGCTGGCGGGAGAGCCACAACGCGGCACCCACCACGAGGACCGCGGCCGCGATGCCGAGCAGCGGCGACACGGCGAACAGGACCAGCACCAGCAGCAATGCCAGCAGGAGCAGAAGCACGCGGGCCCACGAACGGCCGCGGAGGAAATCGAGCCACGGGCGCGGCAGACCGTGCGGCCCGAGCTCCCCGGCGAGTTTTTCTCCGGTCGTCAATGCGGGCGCGACGACCTTCGGCGGCGCCGCCGACACTTTGCCCGGATCGCCGTCGGGTAGGTTCATGCGTCCGAGGAGACCGCCGGCCGTGCGGGTCGCGTCGTAGCCGATCAGGCGCGCGACGCGCGCCCGTGGACGCCGCACCTGGCGCATGACTTTCGACATGGCCGCGGCGGGCAGCGCGCTCTGGCGCACCTGATGGTGCACGGTGAATCCGTTCGCGACGACGCGTCTCTGCACGGCTGCGGCGACGGTCAGGAACTGCCCAGGCGACGTCCGCGCGATCGCCGAAAGCTCGCGCGTATGCCACACCGCGGTCGCTGCTTTGGCCGCCTGGGCGAATCGAATCCTGCGGTTCGCTTCCAGGACGTTGCCCACCTGCTGCCACGCCGCCTCCATGTAGGTTTCCTGGTTCTTCTGCACGACCTCCGTGCCGAAGCCGGCGGAGACGCGGTGGCGCGGATCGAGGTTGAGCTGCGGGACCCATCGCCTGCGGGCCGGATCTCCCTCGGCCGGCGTGAGCCGCTGCGTCTCGGAATGCCACCGGCCATAGAGAGGTGGCACGATCATCGGGTCTTCGTCATGGACGACACCGTCCACGCCGGTGGCGTTGTTCGCGGCCAGCGCGTCCTGGACGCGGTAATCGTCGGCGAGATTCACGAGGCTGGCGAGCGCCATCTGAAACGGATGCGGATAAGGCCGGCCCCATTGTTCGTGCCGGTCGTACTCGGCACGGTCGGCGGTGCTCAATGTATTGAGCGGCGCCCGCAATGCGCCGCCGAGCCGGAGGATGCCGCCGAGCTCCGGGATGCCGGGGAGGTTCGCGCCGGGCGCCTGCACGTCCATGTCGCGGCGGCCGACGCGCGGATCGACCGTCCGCGACTGGAGCAGTCGCACGAGGTATTCGAAGTCCCCGACATTGCCGGTCCGGAAGTACCAGCGGTAGTAATAAGGAAAGAGGTTGCCATCCGGTTTCGCGGCCGGATCGCTCCACGCGCTTTCGGTGGCAAATGCCGCCTGGTCCGGATCCAGTCCGAGCCCGGCCAGGCGCCCGCTCTCGAACGTCGGCAGGAGAAACGCGTCATACGCCGTGTTGGCCTTCAGGATGCGCGGGCACAGAAGACGGGAGTACGCGAGATCGCGATCGGCGCGTACGGTCGCGTCGAGCTGCGCCGCGACCGCCTGCGGGTTGGCGAGGTCCGCGGTCAGTGCGCCGTTGACGTGCACGTGCGCCCACGCCCAGAGCTGATCGGCGGGCGGGAACTTCCGCGCGGCATCCGCCACTTCGATGTACGGCAACTTCCGGTCCCCGCCGGCTGTGCCCTCACTGGCGACCTCTCCCTGCTCGAGCACGACCAGCGTGAGCCACGGCCGCAGGCGCTTCTGGTCCGCCGACGGTTTCGCCGGCGTATACCGCCACGGAAAATCCTCGTCGTAGAACTCGATGAACGGCAGGTAGTTGGTCTCGAAGTTGGTGATCCAGTTGCGCGGCTCGGTGCGGATGATGGCTTTCGACTCGATGCCGATGATGTCGCCCGGTCCGTAAAGCTGCACCGGCCGCGGGGGCACGGGCTCGGTGACGGAGCCGCCGGCGACGCTCTCGCCGGTGAGCTCCAGTTGCACGTCGATCGAGCCGCGGATCTGCACGGCCGCGTCGAGGTCGGCCTCGCGGATGTAGATCCCCAGCCCCTGCCTCGCCCAGGGGATGAACGAATAGGCGGCGATCGGTTGCGCGCTCATGCGATCTTCAGCTCAGAGTTTGGGATCACGTGAATGGTCTCCGACAGGGCCGGATCGAGATGCACGACTTCCGCGAGATGCGCCTCGGCCTCGGCGAAGCTCCCGAACGTGGCCGCCGCCGCATACGGGCTGTTGTCCGCCTGCAGCGCGACCGTGAACTGTTGTTCGGTGATGGCGATCTTGTCCGCGAACGGCTGCAGGCGCTTCTCCGCGGCCAGGGAGACCGTCGAGCGCGCAACGGCGGCGCCTCCGCGGAAGTGGGCGAACAGACCGTCCCAGTATTTGAAGAAGCTCGTGCGCAGGCGCTGAAACGCGGTGTCGATGATGATCGACTCGTAGCGCACGTTGCGCTGCGCCGCCGTGCCGGAGGCCCAGGGCTCGCCGGCAGCGCCGAGGGTGATGCCGCTGTCGAACGGCTCATACGCCGGCGCGGAGAGTTTCTGCGCGTCGTTCATCTCGCGGTATTGCGCGGCCGCGAATTTCTCGCGCGTCGATCCCTTCACCTCCAGCGCGCCGGCGTGCACGGCGACGCTCGCGCGCTTCACGTCGGACGGCTTCTGATTGCCGACCTTGTCGAGCGTCAGGTTGAGCGGGACGAAACGCTGGGTGATCTCGAGCGTGCCGACGGGATGCAGCACGAGCAGACCGGAGCTGCCCAGGTCGCGCAGGCTGACGAAATGCCCGCCCGAAGCCGGCAGCGTGGCGCGCCAGCTGTCGAGCTTCTCGAATTCCGCGCGCAGCTTCGGCAGCACCTCGATCGGCGGCAGCGTCTCCGCGCGGCGCTCGCCGAACGTCACGTCGACGTCGACGTCGAACGTGAAGAAGAGGAACTCGATCTCGGCCGAGCCGGAGATGTGCCACGGCGTCGGTCCTTCCAGCGCCGCGCGGAGGTGAACGCCCCACAGTCCGAGGCCGAAGACCTTGACCGAGAAGCCGACGGAGATCTCGACGATGAAGTAGAACGGCGAGAAACGCAGCAACGCGTCGAAGCCGAAATAGCCCTCGACGCTGAACGCGTCGAAGCCGAAGAACGCGTCGACGCGGCAACCCATCTGCACCGAGTTCGACGTCAGCGCGAAATAGAGCTCCACGCGGACGCGCGCGAAGCTCTCGTTGATGAGCGAGAGCGCGAGGCGGGCCGGCGACGGGAACGGCAGCGGCGGCGGCGTGTATCGCGGGTGAAAGCCGCCAACCGACAGCACGAAATTCGGATTGTCGCTGAAATCCATCAGCAACCCCATCTCGCCCTCGAGCGTGATGAAGAGGACCCGCGACTCGAACAGCGTGGCGAAGAACCAGAAGCGGCTCTTGTCGAACTCGAGCGCGCCGACGAACGAGATCTGCAGGACGAGCACGGCCTCTTCGTCGGTGGGGAGCGCGAGGCGGAGGCGCCCGAGGATCACAACGTTGCCGGGAATCTCGATGATGATGCCGAGCGAAAGCGAGATCAGCGTCGGCGTGCCCCAGCCGATCTTCGCCATCGGCCCGATGAGGAACGTCCCTTCCTCCGGCGGGAAGATCGCGCGCAGGTCGCTCAAGATCCTCGGCGCGTTCGCGACGACGTTGGTCGGGAAGAGGATGCTGTTCGCCGCCCCCGTGCGAACGCCCAACACGAGCGGATCGAGGAGCACGGCGCGGTTCAATCCCAGCAGCCCGCCCACGCCGGTCACGGCGAAGCCGAAGCCGAGCTGGAAGCCGGGATTGAACTCGGCGGTGACAATGATGAGGAGCGAGAAGCCCGGCTCCCCGCCCGGCAGCGTCGTGTTGATCAACCCGATCGCCGTGAGCGACAGGAAGTCGGCGACGGTCAGCTCGAGCGCGCCGGCGTACTCTCCCTTGTCGAAATCGAAATAGAGATAGCCGCCTCCCTTGACGATCCCGGCGTCGAGCGACAGCCCCACGCCGTTCGGCGGCTTGAAGCCGACGGCAAGATTCGCCGGCCCGAGGTTGCCGCCGTCGTCGGGAAACGACAGCGTCCCGGAGATGCCGATGTTCTCGACCACGGCGACGAGCGGGCCGAGCTCCACTTTGAAGTCCGCGCCGGCCTCGATGACGACGTTGCCGTCCCGCAGCTTCAGCGCGATCAGCAGGCCCAGGATCTCGATCGGTCCGAGCTCGATGTGCGCCGGCAATCGGATCTCCAGACCGCCGCTGCCGGTGAAGGTCAGCCCCTCGCGCCGGGAGACGCGGATGCCGATCCCCGCTTCGGCCGTAATGCCGCCGTCGCCGAGGATCTCGTTGATGAACCCGTCGCCGTCCCCTCCCGCAATGACGAGGCGCAAGGCCTCGAAGCCGGTCTCGAAACCGGCATCGAGCTCCTGGGCCTTGCTGACAAACACGAGCCCGTGCGGGCCTTCGATGGCGAGGCGCGACGCGCCGGGCTCGCCGATGAGGAGGATCTCACCGGTGCTCTCTTTCTGCCGCACCTCCAGTGACAGTCCGGCGTTGACGCTGTCCAGCGGCGCGCTGAAGAGATTGTCGAGAAACCGGATGCCGCCCGGGCGGAAGACCACGCCGATGCCGGCGTCGACGGAGGCCGAAGCCTCGAAAAGGATCTCGAACTTTTCGCTGATGTCGAAGTCGAAACTGGTGTCGCCGAAGATGTAGGGAATGATCGCGAAGCCGGGCTTGTCCGCGGCGCGCTGCTCGACGGGCGTGATGTTGATTCCGAACTCACTGCGGGTGGAGGGCCAGATCGCCTTCTGGAAAATCGGCATCCGCAATTCGCGGAGGTCGTTCGTCGTGTTCTGCAGCGCGGATTTCACGCCCGCGCTCTGTGTGTACAAACCGCCCGGCAGCAGGAAACTGTTGAACAGCACGTAGAGCCGCTCGAGGAACAGGTCCGACTGGAAGTTCGAGTCCCATTGGTAAACGATCTCCGGCAGGTTCTGCGGCTCGGAAAGGTATTGCGGGAGGCGCTCCCACCAGATCTTCCGCAGTCTGAAGGCCGGCTGAAACTTCGCGGCGTCCGCCGGCATGTCGATCTCGTCCAGCAGGCCGGCGAACAGCAGGACGCCATAGACGCGGCGCCGCGAGCGCCACAGATAGAGGCTCAACAAATAGTCGACCAGGCGTAACGGCAGCTCGTCGATGTCGCTGTCCCCGATGAAATTCGGGATCGCCGCCACGGACGCCTTGATGTCGTCGAGGGAATCGTGGACTTTCGCGGCGATCCTGGCGATCGCCTCGAGCAGCCGCGCCGCCGCCTGCAGCCGCTGCTGATCGCTGGACGCGGCGGCGAGGTCCTCGACCGAGGAGATCAGTTGATCGGCGAGTTGGACGAGGACGGGCAGTTGTCCGAAGAGCTGATTGCCGGGCAACTCGTAGCCGAGGTCGTGGAAGAAGGCGGTGATCTGCGCGGGCGAGTCCAGGTGCCTCAATGGCGTGAAGACCGCCGCCACTTCCTGCGCGAGAACCTCGATGCCGTTCGTGCTCATGTTGTCTGCGCCTGTTTACGGTCTTGGGATGATGTGTCCGTGGAACGCCGGAGTCGGATGAATTGCAGCCGGGGATGCGGGGAAGGCGACCGGGTCGAGCTCCGACACCATCAGAACCCGTGCGGCTTCGCTGCGTTGGGCATTGTTGAACGGGGCTGCGATGACGGCGTTCATCGCCGCCGCCTGAGCCGCGGTTCCCGACCACTGAATCCGCATCCAGCTTCGCAGCGCGGCGTCCTGGATCGCAGGTGTGGTCGCACCGGTGAACGTCGTGAGAGCAAACGCGGTCGGCGTTCCCGAGCTCTGCACGAGCAGCGGCAGGCCAACGTTGTAGAAATAGCGAATGCGCGCATTGGCGTGCGCCGCAGCGGCCTGCACGGCGGCGAAGAAGGCGTTCAGATCGGCGGCCAGGACCGTGTCGAGATGAACGCGAATCGCCGTCGCGAAGAGCTGAACGGCTGCCAGCAACGCACCGGCCGCGGGAGGCGCGAACGGTGGGGCGGGCGCCACGATGGCGGCAATGCTGTTGGCCACGTTGGTCAGGTCGGCCAGGAACTGATCGACCTGCGGTTGCGTCGGAGCGGCGGCCGCGGCCATCGCGGCGGCGATGGTCCGGAAGGTCGCGATATGCGGCTGGAGCTGATTGAGTCGCAGTCGCGCGGCGGCATTGGGCGGAGTGGCGGCGGGGATCTCGAAAATCGTGCGGAATCTCTCGATGATCTGGTCGAGGTTCAGGGCCGGCAGATCGTCGATCCTCGCCGCCTCTATGCGCAGGATCGGGATGCCGGCCGGTGCCGCCGCGGTCCGGAACGCGCGCCAATGGAGCGAGGCGAAATCGCGCTGGCTCGCGCCGAGGCCAAACAGGGCGACGATGAAGTCGTAGTGGGCATCGAAATCGATCAACGGCCGCCACAGGTCGAAGCTGTCGGTCACGTCGGCAACGGTCACGTTGATGGCAGGAATGCCGGCCGCGACGATGCCGTCGATGTGCGCGAAGATCGCCGCCTGGAAGCGCGACTGGATGCTCTGCGGGAAGCTCTGCCACCAGTCCGGCGCCGTGATCGCCGGTTTGTTCGCGGCGGTGCCCATGAAATCGCGGAGGGTGTCCATGAACGGAAGAGTGGAGCCGACGCGGCACCCGCGAATGTCGACTTTGCTGGCGTTCCCGGGCTGCATCAGGTTCCGGAAGGCGTCGAACCGCACCCGGAAGCCGGCCGGAATCGCCACGTTGGCCGCACGGAGCTCGGTGAACAGATTCGCCGTGCGCGTCAGCGTTCCGCCCGTAATGCCGCTCTCACGCATCGGCCTCGTCTCGATCGCGGTTCGAAGGGTCTCGAGCTCCAGCTCCGTGATCGTATTGCCGCCCCTCCCGCGAATGCGCGTGATGATGAGATTGGAGACGGCCATCAGTGCGGTCCTCAACGTGGTCCTTTCGGCGCCCGTAACAGCGACGCCGTTGATGGCGATGTCGCCGTTCCGCAGGTGGTGCAGGTCGACGCACACGTTGACGAACGCTGTGAGGTCGGCATCCGTAATGATGAGAGCCGCATCGTAGGCTGTGCCGCCCAGCGTCAATACCGCGGGTTGGAAAACCGTCAGGCCGGCGACGATGCTCCGGAGATAGTCCCGGCCGAGGAGGAACGGATTGACTCCGCCGCTGATCGCGATGCGGAGATCGTTCTCCACGGGCGGCATCGGAACCAGGGCCGCGGTCACGAGCGCAATCACGTTCGCGGCCAGGTTCACCCGCGGCCCGAGCATCCCGAGCTGGACGGGCGTCGCCGCCAGCACCGCGTCCCTGAATGCGTCGAGATGCCTCGCCGTAATGACCGTCGCGCCGATCGTCGTCCCGACCAGCCGCGTCCTGATGGCGGTGTCGATGATCCCCAGCGAGTTATTCAGGTCCGTCTGCTGCGCCCCGTTGATCAGCGCGGTGCCGACGGCGATCGAGCCGTGCTGCACCTGGAAACGATCGTTGACGAGCTCGAAGTACTCCAGCAGCGCGCCCGTGGCCGGGCCCGCGGCCTGCAGTCCGAACGGCACCAGCACCGCGTTGTCGTGTGCGCGGATCCCCTCGGTGATCTGAGCGACGCCGTCGATCAGGGTCGGAGAGCCGGTCGCGGTTCCGCTGAGGAGAAAGCGCAGCGCCGCCTCGTCACTGATCAGCAGCGCGTCGAGCCACGGCCGCTGCATCCCGAAGTTCCACGTTCCGTTCGTGAACACCGGCATGAAAAGAAACGCATCCCAGCCATGCGAGAGGATCCGGATGCGTCCAATGGGCCCCGGATTGGCCTGAAAGTGACGCAGCATGTCGTCGTACGAATT
>DASYGV010000007.1:0-12428 GCA_035999335.1 Thermoanaerobaculia bacterium
CGTGAGGGCTCAGTTGACCCTTCGACTCGCTGCGCTCGCTCAGGGTTCAGGGCGACCGAGGATCTCTCGCACGACGTCTCCCGCGCTTCGTCCTTCCGCAACCGCGCTCACGATCGCGCTGCCGACCACGATCGCGTCGCAGTGCTCGCGCAGGAGCTCGTAGTGCTCGTGGCGGCAGATGCCAAAGCCGACGGCGATGGGTTTGCGGAGACGTGCGCGGACTTCGGCGAGTCGTGCGAAGAGCGCGGGATCGAGTTTCTCGCGCGCGCCGGTAACGCCGGTCGTCGAGAGGTAGTAGACGAAGCCGTCGCTGGCCTTGTCGACGGTCTTGATGCGCGCGTCGGTGGATGTCGGTGCGAGCAGAAAGACGCATCCGAGGTTTTGCGCATGCATGGCGTTGCGCACGTCCGCCGAGACTTCCGGCGGGAGGTCCGTCAGCAACAGCGAGTCGATGCCCACGGTCTTCGCGTCCGCGGCGAATCGCTCGGGGCCATAGCGGAGGATGGGATTGAGGTACGAAAACGCGATCAGCGGGATCTCGCTCCGAACCCGGATCGCGCGCGCGATGTCGAAGACGTGTTTCGTGGTCGTGCCGTTCGCGAGCGCGCGCTGCGCGGCGGCCTGGATGACCAGACCGTCGGCGATCGGATCGGAGAACGGGATCCCGAGCTCGATCGCGTCGGCGCCGGCGGCTTCGAGCTCGTCGACGATGCGGACGGTGTCGCCGTCGCCGCAGGTGACGTAGGCGATGAGGCCGCAGCGGTGTTCGCGCGCGAGGCGTTTGAAGAGGGCGTTGACGCGGTTCATGCGCCACCCACCCTCGGCGGCGAGGACGCCGCCGGGCCAGCCGGCGGGACGCCGGCGTTCCGCATTGCGGCCACCTGCGGAACGTCTTTGTCTCCGCGACCGGAGAGATTCGCGACGACGACGCTGTCTTTCGAAATCGTGTGTCCGTTGTGCAGCAACCAGCCGAGCGCGTGCGATGACTCCAGCGCGGGGATGATCCCTTCGCTCTCGCTGAGTTTGTGGAACGCCTCGAGCGCAAGGTCGTCGCCGCAGTCGTAGTACTCGACGCGGCCGGTCTCCTGCAGGTGCGCGTGCTCGGGGCCGATGGACGGGTAATCGAGGCCCGCGGAGATCGAGTGCGTCTCGGCGATCTGTCCGAACTCGTCCTGCAGCACCATCGATCGCGTGCCGTGCAGCACGCCCAGGGCGCCGCCGGAGAAGCGCGCGGCATGATCGCCGAGCTTCGGTCCGCGGCCTCCCGCTTCGACACCGATCATGCGAATGGACGCGTGCTTCAGCATCTCGAAGAAGAGACCGATCGCGTTCGAGCCGCCGCCGACGCATGCGATGGCGACGTCGGGAAGCCCGCCCGTCTTCTTGCGAAGCTGCACGAGCGCCTCGCGCCCGATCACCGATTGGAAGTCACGGACGATCATCGGATACGGATGCGGGCCGAGGACGGAGCCGAGGATGTAGTGCGTCGTGCGGACGTTCTCCACCCAGTCGCGGATGGCCGCGTTGATCGCGTCCTTCAGCGTGCGCGAGCCGCTCGAGACCGGGACGACTTCCGCGCCGAGGAGGCGCATGCGGAAGACGTTCAATTCCTGGCGGGCCATGTCGACCTCGCCCATGTAGACCAGGCATTGCAGTCCGAGGAGCGCGCAAGCGGTGGCGGTGGCGACGCCGTGCTGGCCAGCGCCGGTCTCGGCGATGACGCGCTGCTTGCCCATCCGCTTCGCGATCAGCGCCTGGCCGAGGGCGTTGTTGATCTTGTGCGCGCCGGTGTGGTTGAGGTCTTCGCGCTTGAGGAAAAGCGTGAAGCCGCCGCAGAGCTCCGCGAATTTTTTTGCGCGCGTGAGCGGCGTCGGTCGTCCAACGAACTCCGCGAGCACTTCGTCGAGATCTTTCCGAAACTCAGAATCGCGTTTCAGCTTGCGGTACGCCGACTCGAGCTCGTCGAGCGCGGCCATCAGCGTTTCGGGAACGAATTTGCCGCCGAACTGGCCGAAGAAGCCGTGGCGGTCTGGCATTGCGGTCATCTGTGGATTGCCTCGAAGAGTGCTCTCAGTTTGCCGTGATCTTTGACGCCGGGACGTTCTTCGACCCCGGAGGCAACATCGATCGCATACGGATTCGTTTTTACGATTGCCTCGGCGACGTTGTCGGGTGTAATGCCACCGGCGAGGAAAAATGGCTTCGTGCGGTCGTAACCCGCGAGGAGATCCCAATCGAAGACCCGCCCCGTGCCGCCGCCGGTGTCGAAGAGGATGTAATCCGCGCGCGTGTTCGTGTCGGGAAGTGTGTCTTCGACCTTGAACGCTCGAATCATCGGGATCCCCAGATCGATCGCATCGCCATGGATTTGCACCATATCGAGTTTTGCGGCGTCGATGGTCCGTAGGATTTCGTCACGAGAGGCGCCTCGGAAGACTCCGACACGTTTCACGCGCTCGGTGCGTGGAGGTTGCACGACATGGCGCGGCGACTCGGAAACGAAGATGAACCCGAGGTAATCAGCGCCGAGCTCGATCGCGAGCTCCGCATCCTCGGCACGGGTGATCCCGCAGATCTTGATCTTCGTCATAGCAGCGCCTGCACCGCGGCCGCGCGGTCATCTTGCCGCAACAGCGACTCGCCGACGAGAAATGCGTGGAAACCCGCGGTGCGCAACCGCTCCACGTCCGCACGTACGCGGATGCCGCTCTCGGCGACGCGGATCGCGTCCGCCGGCATCTTCGCGCCGAGGCGCTCGGACGTCGCGAGGTCGACGTGGAACGACTTCAGGTCGCGGTTGTTCACGCCGATGATGCGCGCACCCGAAGTCACTGCGCGCTCGAGCTCCTCCTCGTCGTGCACCTCCACCAACGCGTCGCAACCGTAAGCCTCGAGCAGTGCGATGAAATCGCGGAGGCGCGGCACGTCGAGGATCGACGCCAGCAGGAGGATCGCATCCGCGCCTGCGGCGATGCCGCGCACGATCTGCGACGGCTCGACGACGAAGTCCTTCATCACTACCGGCAGTCCGCTCGCGCCGCGCGCACGCGCGAGCCACTCGCGCGAGCCTTGAAAGAACTCCGGCTCGGTCACGACGGAGATTGCGGCCGCGCCGCCGCGCGCGTAGTCGCGTGCGATCGACTCGACGTCCGGATCGCGCACGATCGAGCCGGCCGAGGGCGACGCGGACTTGATCTCCGCGATCACGTTGACGCCTTCGCGCGCGATCGCATCGCGGAACGCGTGTGCCGCTCGCGCCTGCGACGCTTCTTCCGCCGCATGGCGATCGGGTTTTGCTTCGTCGCGCAGACGCTCACGCGTGCGCTCCACGATCTGATCGAGCACGGTCACGCCGCACCTCCCAGCGCATTCGATTCGCTCACGAGTTGCTGCAGCTTCGCGAGCGCGCGTCCGCTGGCGATCGACTCCTTCGCCAGCGCGACGCCGTCGCGGATCGACGGCGCGAGTCCGGCGACGTACAACGCCGCGCCCGCGTTGGCGATGACGATGTCGTGGCGCGCGCCATTCGTGCCGTTCAACACGTCGCGTGCGATCGCCGCGTTCTCGCGCGCATCCCCGCCCGCCACCGCCGCGATCGGATGTCTCCCCACCCCGAGCTCTTCGGGTGTCACGTCGTAAGACCGCAGCTCGCCGTCGCGCACTTCGCAGACGCGCGTCGCCGCGGAGACGGAGATCTCGTCCAGTCCGTCGCGGCTATGCACGACGAGCGCGTGCCGCGCGCCGAGCGCTGCCAGCACTTGCGCGACGACGTCCACGAGCCGTTCCGCGTACACGCCGAGAACCTGGCGCTCCGCGAACGCAGGATTCGTCAGCGGTCCGAGGACGTTGAAGATCGTGCGCACGCCGAGCTCTTTGCGCACGCTCGCAACGGCGGCCATCGCGGGATGAAGCTTCGGCGCGAAGAGGAATGCGATGCCCGCGCGGCGCAACACTTCGGCCATCCGCGGCGCGTCGAGATCGATGTGCACGCCGAGGGCGGAGAGGACGTCCGCGCTGCCGCAGGCCGACGAGACCGCGCGATTGCCGTGCTTCGCCACGGTCGCGCCGGCTCCGGCCGCGACGATCGCCGCGACGGTGGAAATGTTGAACGTACCGAGTCCGTCGCCGCCGGTGCCGCAGGTGTCGACGAGACCTTCGCGGATGTTGTCATCGCCAAGGTCGAGCGGCGTCACGCGCTCACGCATCGCCATCGCCGCGCCGGTGATCTCTTCGGCGGTCTCGCCTTTCATCCGCAATGCGACGAGGAGCGCGCTCTTGAGGACGTCGCTCGCCGCGCCGTCCATCACCTGGCCGAAGACTTCGTGCATCTCGTCGCGGCTGAGGTCCTGACCGTCGATCACACGTTTGACCGCGTTCGCAATCATGAGAGGCCTCCGAGGAAGTTGCGGATCAACTGGTCGCCGCCGGACGTGCCGTACGACTCGGGATGGAACTGAATGCCGAAGATGGGCCGCTGCTTGTGCGAGAGAGCCATGATTGCGCCATCGTCGGTCTCTGCGTCGATGCTGAGAAACTCCGGCACGGTCTCGTGCTCGACGACCAGCGAGTGGTAGCGCGCGGTCTGCATCGGATCGGGACAGCCGGCGAAGAGGCGCTCCCCGCGATGGTGCACCTCGCTCACTTTGCCGTGCACCGGCAGCGCCCCGCGAATCACGCGAGCGCCGAACGCCTCGGCAATAGCCTGATGTCCGAGGCAGACGCCGAGGAGCGGGATCGTCGTGTATGCCCTTGTAAGAGCATGGATCAGGTCGATGCAGCGGCCGGCGCGCGCGGGAGTGCCCGGGCCGGGCGAGATGACGATTGCTTTCGGGTTTTCGGCGAGCAACTCCTCAGGATCGAAGGCGTCGTTGCGAATGACGCGCAGCCGCTCGCCCGCGAGGCGCTCGATCTGCTGAACCAGGTTGTACGTGAAGGAATCGTAGTTGTCGACGACGGTGATCATGAGTTCCTCGTTGGGAGTTGCGGGCGGCGAGGGAGGAGCGGTGTCAGAGACACCATCGCCAGGTCAACGAGGAAGGTGCGCTATGCGAGCCAAAGAGACGAGCGAACGCTCGAAGGCATCGGCTCGTTCTCCTGGACGGGGGTCGTCATGGCGGGAGGGATGGTAGCACACGGGACGAGTGCTGAGTGCTGAGTGCTGGGTGCTGAGAGGGCGGCGGGGCTCAGCACTCAGCACCCAGCACTTCTTCACTCGTTCTTGGCGATCGGAACCACCACGCCCGGCTCCTCGCCCTGCATCGTCAGCCGCAGCTTCGACGACTCGAGCGGAATGGCCTCGAGCTGTTCGAGATCGCCGAGCTTCTTGCCGCTGCCGGCGAGGCGCTGCAGCTCCTCCCCTTTCGGCCAGAGCCGCGTGTCGATCGAGCGGATGACCTTGTTGTAGCTGTCGACCGTCTTACGGAGCTGGTCGCCAACGCCGGTGATGTACTCCATCACGGTCACGAAGCGAGCGAAGAGCTCCACCGCGGAGTCGTGCATCCGCTTCGCGTTCTCCTCGGTCTTCTCCGCCCGCCAACTCGCCGCGACTGCGCGTAGCAGCGGGAGCAGAACCGTCGGCGTAGCGAGGAAGATGCGCCGCTCGGCCGCATAGTCGAGGAGAGCGAGATCGGCCGCGAGCGCCGCGGCGAGGAAGTGCTCGCCGGGGATGAACATCACCGTGAAGTCGAGCGTCTCGCCGATCGAAGCCTGGTATTCGCGCTTCACCAGCGCGTCGACGTGGCGGCGGAGGTTCTTCGCATGTTGAGCGAGGAGCGCAGCCTTGCGCGTTTCGTCGGGCTCGCTGGACGCCGCGATGTACTCGGTCAGCGGCGCCTTGACGTCGATCGCGATCACGCGCTCGTTCGGCAGGTTCACGATGACGTCGGGACGCAGACGCCGCCCCTCCTCGGTGAGAAACGTCTGCTGCGTCTCGAAGTCGCGGCAGTATTCGCTCATCCCCGCGAGCTCGATGCAGCGCTTGAGCGACATCTCGCCCCACGAACCCTGCACGGTCGGCGATTGGAGCGCGGTCGCGAGACGCGATGCCTCGCGCTGCGCCGATTCCTGCGCGGTCAGCAGCGAGCGGATCTGCTCCTGCAGTCCGCCGTAGACTTCGTTGCGGGTCTGCTCGCTCTTCAGCAACTCGCCGCGATAGTTGTCGAGCATGTCGCGGACGGGCTTGAGGAGCGCGTCGATCTCCGCGGTCTTGGTGTTCAGCGAGCCGTCGATCTGGGTCTTGCTGGTCTGCACGAGCGACTCGGATACGGACTTGAACGCGCGATGCGCGAGCGCGGCGAAGGTCTCCTCGGTTTGCTTGTGATTCTCGAGCTGGCGCAGCGTCTCGCCCGCGCGCGCGTCGGCCGCGGCGCGCTCCTGCTGCGCGAGCTCGACGCGGCGCTGCATTTCACTGCGCGCAGCGTCGCTCCTCGCGCGCTCCTGCCGCGCGAGATCGCGCTCGGCGAGATGACGCTGCGCCTCGGCACCTTTTCTCGCGCTCCCGACCACCCACCCGATGGCCGCGCCGATGACCAGCGCAACCACTCCGAAAAACAGTACCGGAATTGTCATATGAAAATGATAGTCGACGAGTCGTCGAGTCGTCGAGTCGTCAAGGATCTCGACGACTTGTCGACTCGTCCGCTCGAAGACTCGTCAGCACGCTCACGATCCGCTCCGCCTCACTCTCGTCGTTGTAAAAGTGCGGCGCGAAACGCAGCAGGCCTTCGCGCGGCGCACAGACGATGCCCTGCTCTTCGAGCTTGCGGTGGTACCACAGAATCGATTTTTCTACGGATGGTGGAGTCGCGCCGACGATCGGAGATCCGAACAGCGGCGCTCGCCATCCGATCGATTCGAGCCCCTGCGCAAGGGTCGTCGCCACGGCCATCGCGCGATCGCGAACCGTCTCGATGCCGATCTCCAGCAGCAGGTCGATCGCCGCACGGAGTCCGTAGATGCCGTTGGTGTTCAGCGAGCCGGCCTCGAAGCGGCGCGAGTCCGGCAGCCATTCAATGGGACAGTCGATGAACTTTCCCCTGCGGTCGATGTTCGTCCAGCCGTTCTCGACGACCTCGAGCTCCTCGAGCCGCTCGGCAGCGACGTAGAAGATGCCCGCGCCTTCCGGCCCGCACATCCATTTGTGTCCGTCGGCGGCGAGGAAATCGATCTTCGCCGCACGCACGTCCGTCGGCAGCACGCCGACGCTTTGAATCGCGTCGACGCAGAAGCGAACTTCGCGGCTCGCGCAGAACGCACCGATCGTATCGACGTCCGCGGTGAAGCCGTTGTGAAACGCGACGGACGAGACGGTGACGACGCGCGTGCGCGCATCGACGAGCGGTGCGATGTCTTCGATCGTGGGCGTCGCCGCGACGCGGCACTCGACGCCGCGCGATTCGAGCCGCTTCCACGACGTCCAGTTCGCCGGAAACTCCAGCCCGGTCGTGACGACGTTGTCTCCCTCCCGCCACCGAATCCCCTGTGCCACGAAAGAGATCCCCTCGGACGTGTTTTTGATGATCGCGATCTCGCGCGGCTCCGCGCCGATCAGCTTCGCCGCGGCTTCGTGCGCGCGGTCGTGCTCCGCATACCAATCGCGCCAATGCAGCGCGCCGAAATCGCGCTGGTCGTGCGCATGTCGCTCCATCGCCTCGGCCGCGCGCACGGACAGCGGACCGACCGCGGCGTGGTTGAAGTAAACGAGGTTCTTCGTGACGGGGAAGAGATCGCGAAAGGTCACGCTGCTATGCTACTCGGCATGCCCCCGCCGCTCTGCTTCGTCCTGATGCCGTTTGGGAAAAAGACGGACGCCGCCGGAACGACCATCGAGTTCGACGAGGTGTACAAGCAGGTCATCCAGCCGGCCATCGTCAACGCCGGGATGACGCCGATCCGCGCCGACGAGGAGCTGACGCGCGGCATCATCCACAAGCCGATGTACGAACGGCTGATCCTCTGCGACTTCGCCGTCGCCGACCTCACCACCGCGAACGCGAACGTGTTCTACGAGCTCGGCATCCGCCACGCGGTGCGGCCGGGGTCTACGGTGCTGCTGTACGCGGCGGGAGGCAGGCTGCCGTTCGACGCGGCGCCGCTCCGTTCCGTTCCCTATGCTCTGTCGGAGACCGGCGTGCCCGCCGACGCGGCCGCGGCACGCGCGGACCTGACGAAGCAGCTGAATCACATCCGCGCGGTACGCGACGCCGACAGCCCGATCTTCGACCTGCTCAAGCCCTTCCCCGCCGCGGTCGACCACTTGAAGACGAACGCGTTTCAGGACCGCATCGGGCTCGCTCAGGAGCTGGAGGAGCAGCTGAGCGGCGCGAAAACGCCCGATGAGCTGAACGCGTTCCAGCAGAACCTTGGCGCGCTCGACGGAGTCGAGTCGGCGATCCTGGTGAAGCTGTTCCTCGCCTATCGCGACGCCAAGGCCTGGCAGGCGATGATCGATCTCGCCGCCGCCATGCCCGAGCCGCTGGCGCGCACGGTCATGCTCGGCGAGCAGCTCGCGCTCGCGCTCAACCGCGCCGGAAAAAGCGACGAGGCGGAGCGTGTGCTGACGACGTTGATCAAGGAGCGCGGCGGCAGCAGCGAGACCTTCGGCATCCTCGGCCGCGTTTACAAGGACCGCTGGCAGAAGTCGACGAACAAGTTCCTGGCGAAAGGCGAGCTCGATCGGGCCATCGACGCGTACATGAAGGGCTTCGAGGCCGACTGGCGCGACGCGTACCCAGGCGTGAACGCGGTGACGCTGATGGAGGTGCGCAATCCACCCGACCCGCGGCGGCTGGAGATTCTGCCAATCGTGCGTTACGCCGCGTCGCGCCGCATCGCCGCCGGAAGTCCGGACTACTGGGATTACGCGACGCTGCTCGAGCTGGCGGTCCTGGCGAAGAACGAGACCGACGCGACGGAGAACCTCACGCGCGCGCTGCCGGTCATCCGCGCGAAGTGGGAGCCGGAGACGACGCTCAACAACCTGCGCATGATCCGCGCGTCGCGGAAGGAGCGGAACGAAGAAGAGCCGGCATGGATCGGCGACGTGATGGACGCGCTCGAAGGCGCGGCTCAGTAGCGAGCGAGTTGCGCAACGTACGCCTCGTAGTTCCGGCGCATTTCGTCGAGCGAATCGCCGCCGAACTTTCCCCGCATCGCACTGGCAAGCACGATCGCGAGCATCGCCTCGCAGACGACGCCGCACGCGGGGACGGCGGTGACGTCGCTGCGCTCCCATTGCGAGCGGTGCGCCTCGCGCGTTTCGGTGTCGACGGATGGGAGTCCGCGGCGCAGAGTGGAGATCGGCTTCATGAAGGCGCGCACGACGACGTCCTGTCCGTTCGTAACGCCGCCTTCGAGGCCGCCGGCGCGATTGGTCGTTCGGTAGTAGCGACGCTCGTCGTCGAAGTAGATCGGATCATGCACTTCGGAACCAACGCGCCGCGCGGCGCCGACGCCGTCGCCGATGGCGACTGCCTTCACCGCGTGGATAGAAAGAATCGCTTGCGCGATGCGGCCGTCGAGCTTTTCGTTCCATTGCACGTAGCTCCCCAGACCAACCGGTAGACCACGCGCGGCCACGACGATCGTGCCGCCGAGGGTCTCGCCGGCTTCGCGGGCCTTGTCGACTTCGGCGACCATCGCCTGTTCGTGCTCGCGGTTCAGCGCGCGCAACGGCGAGTCGTCGTCGACGGCACCCAGCTCTTCCCACGTCGGCGCGTAATCGGGATCGCCCGCCGCACCGACGGACGCAACCCCGGAACGGATCTCGACGCCGAACGCGCGCAGCAACTCTTTCGCGATCGCCCCCGCCGCAACACGCGACGCGGTCTCGCGCGCCGACGCGCGCTCGAGGATGTCGCGCAGATCGCGCCGTCCGTACTTCATCCCGCCCGCGAGATCGACGTGCCCCGGCCGCGGAGCATGAACGCGCCGCTTGTGCGCCTCCTGCTCGTCGATTTCCCACGGATCCATCGCCCCGCGCCAGTTCTCGAAGTCGCGGTTGCGGATGGTGATCGCAATCGGCGACCCAAGCGTCTCCCCTCCCCGCACCCCCGCCGTGATCTCCGCTTCGTCGGATTCGATCTTCATCCGCCCACCGCGACCATAGCCGTGCTGCCTTCTTCGCAGATCGTCGTTGATGCGTTGTTTGTCGAGGTGTAGACCCGCGGGGATGCCCGTCACGATGATCGTGAGTTGCGGCCCGTGGGATTCTCCGGCGGTTGTGAATTGCATTGGTTTTCCCAGTTTATCCCGCGACGCTCTGGCGCCCCTCCGGGGCGGTGTTGGGCGACGACCCGCGAGCGTCCGGTGGTTACGCGCTTCGCGCTGACCACCGGCTACCCTCTGCGTGTCCCTCCGGGACACGCGCCGGAGGCGCGAACGAGGGTAGCCGGTGGCGTGCGCGGAGCGCCGCCACCGGAATCGCGATCAACGCGACGCAACCCGCCCCGGAGGGGCGGCAGGCGGTCTTGACCGCAACACCCAGATCAGACCGGCGATCACCAACAGCACCGAAATCAACTGAGCCACGGTGAACGCTCCGAGGAACCGGTCATCTTTTGCGCGGACCATCTCCACGAAAAAGCGCTCGATGCCGAGCATCACCAGGAACAGTCCCCAGGCGAGGCCGCGGCGGTGCGGCCGCTTATTGAGCCACATCAGCAGCCCGAACATGACCAGCGCGGCGAGAGTCTCGTAGAGCTGCGTCGGGTGGACGCGGAGGATCGCGTCGGGCGGGAGGGACGGGTCGACGGGCGCGCCGAACTCGCGGAGCGCCTGGGCGGTGGTAGGAGGAGCGCCTTTCGGGAAGGCGATCCCGAACCAGGCGTCGGTCGGGCGGCCGTAGTCGTCGCCGACGAGGAAACAGCCGATGCGGCCGAGGGCGTAGCCGATCGAGAGCGCGGGCGCCGCGGCGTCCGCGGCGGTCAGGTAGTCGACCTTGTTCCGCAGGATCAGCCACGAGCACGCGAGGAAGCCTCCGATGAAGCCTCCGTACCAGACCAGGCCCGCGCGGTCGAACAGCAGGCGCCAGTCCTGAAACAGAATCGCGTAGTAGACCTTCGCTCCGACGATCCCGCCGAGCGCCGCGGCCACGACGATCGACGACGCGAGCTCTTCGCTGATGCCGTACTGGCGAAACTGCCTCGCGAGCACCCACCCGGCGACGATGAACGCGAAGAACATCATCAGCCCGAAGGTCGTGATTTCGAAGTTGCCGATCTTTACGAGCGTGGGAAACATGCGAGCGCGAGGATATCAGGCCGCGTCACGCGGTCGCTTTTTCGAGCGATGCCTTCTGGTCCGAGATGAACCGGAACACGTCCACTTTCCCCGCGGAGTCCAGGTGTTGCGAGACCTCGAACAGTTGCACCGACAGCAGCGTGTTCAATCCTTCGTCGAGCACCGCCTTGCGTTTCTCGAACGGCAGCTCGGAGATGTTCGCGATGAGCATGTTCTCGTCGAAGCGGCCGTATTGGTCGAAGAAGACCCCGGCCCAGAGCTCGTCCGTCTCGGCGTTCTGGAGGATGGTCATGAAGATCTCGCGGGCCTGTTCCTCGCCGACCGATTTTTCCAGCGCCTCGAACAGCCGCCCGAACATGTCGTTGTAAGTCGAGATCACCTTCAGCAGCTCCGGCGAGTCCTCGACGTCGAGGAAGACCGCGCGGAACGTCTTCTCCTCCGTCACCGGCTCGATGAGACGCGCCATGAGCAATTGAAAGAGGATGCGCGTGACTTCGAACTCGGTGAGGTCCGAGCGTCCGGTCAGCTCGCGGACGTTCTGCCGCCCGTCGATGTTGTTGTAGATCGCGATCTCCGCCTCGCTCAAGTCGAGGTCGTGGAAGTCCGGCGTCACGCCGGGCAGGCGCGCGAAGACCACGTCGAGGTTCGGGATCTTCTCGCGGATCCGCGCCGCTTCGTCGAGGCGGCGGATGCCTTCCATGATCGCGCTCGGCGTGTTGATCTGGATGACGATCCGCTCCTGCGCCAGGTCCTCGGTCGAGTCATAGAACGCAAACTCGCCGTCCTTCCAGCCGAACAGCGAGTAGATGATCTCCAGGACCTGGTTCTTCACGCCCCACCAGAGGTCCTTCGGCGAGATCGCGCCCATCTGCACGAGGATCTTGCCGTGCCGCAGCAGCGGCGTCACGCGGCGCCGCGACTCTTCGTACTGGTCGATCGTGATCTTGCCGTTGCGCAGCAGGAACTGTCCGAGGGAGTGCTCGGGCGAGCTCGAGCTCGCGAAGATGATCTCCCCATCCTTCCAGTGAATCGTCCGCTCCAAGTGCGCCCGGGTCAGCACGAGCTTGCCCGACTCGCGGATCAGGGACACGAAACTGAGGACGTCAGGGAGCTGTATCTTCGACAGATCGCCTTGCAGGATGGGCTTCTCGGGCATCGGACCGAAGGAAGATAACAAAAATAGTGCTGAG
>DASYGV010000067.1:0-41283 GCA_035999335.1 Thermoanaerobaculia bacterium
CACCATTGAAAGGAGCTGAGTGAAAGCAAGGCTCGACCAACGCGGCCGTTGCCGTCGACGAAAGGATGGATGGCTTCGAACTGATAGTGTGCGAGGTAGGTGCGGATCAGCGGATCGATTTCGTCAGCATCGTTGAGAAAACGTTCGAAGTCGTCGAGACACGCCATGAGCTCATTTGGTGGGGGCGGGATGTAGCGGCGGTCCGAGCCGAGGTGAACCTGCGTGCGGCGAAACTCGCCCGGTGCGCGGTCGCGGCCTCTAACGTTCGTCAGCAGGACCGCATGCATTTCGCGGATGACGCGCAACGACAACGGCAGAGTCTCGAGGAGCACCGTCCCGCGTCGCAGCGCCGCTGCATGATTTCCGACCTCACGCCAGTCGTTGGCGCGATCCGACGCGGAGATGGGTTCCGTGGGCGCGAGCTCGAACAGCAGCAGCTCTTCAGCGGAAGCGTAGGTGCCCTCCAGACTCGAAGAACGAATCGCCTCTCGTCGCTGCAGCGGCCGCAGGAGCAACTCGGGATCCGGGAGGGTGCGGCCTATGCCGTCCAATCGCGCGAGCTCCTCTTTCGCCGAGGCCAGGAGCGGCCACAATTCAAGTGACACGTGCCATTGCCGCGGAAGCGGGTACGGCAGAAAGGCCCAGTCGAGTCCGCCGATGGAGACGGGGACGATCGTGCCAGTGCGTTTCTCGGTGAACTGTTGCTGCTCCATCGTCTTTAACGAGTTTGGCGTTGTTTAAAAATTTCGCCAACAAATTTTAACGGTTGGAGCGCCATTAAAGGATTTTTTCAATCCGATGCCCGCTCAACCGCCCCCATATAATTCCTCCGTGAAGCACGACAGCGCCTCCAGCCCGTTGACGGAGCGATATGCGTCGCGGGAGATGTCCTACCTCTTCTCGCCCAACTTCAAGTTCCGCACGTGGCGGCGGCTCTGGATCGCACTCGCGGAAGCGGAGCAGGAGCTCGGTCTGCAGATCTCGGATGCGCAGATCGCGGACCTGAAGGCCCACGCGGAGACGATCAACTTCGAGGACGCGGAGCGGCGCGAGCGCGAGGTGCGGCACGACGTGATGGCGCACGTGCACGCGTACGGTCTCCAGGCCACCAGCGCGAAGGGGATCATTCACCTCGGCGCAACTTCGGCGTTCGTCACCGACAACACCGAGATCCTGCAGATGGCGGAGGGGCTGCGCATCCTGCGGCGCCGCGTCGTCAGCCTGATGGCGAAGATGCGCGATTTCGCGTGGCAGTGGCGCGCGACCCCCGCGCTCGCGTTCACGCATTTCCAGCCCGCGCAGCTCACGACCGTCGGTAAGCGCGCGACGTTGTGGCTGCACGATCTCCTCCTCGACTACCGCGAGATCGAGTTCCGCGAATCGCAGCTCGCCCTCCTCGGCGTCAAAGGCGCGACCGGGACGCAGGCCTCGTTCCTCAGTCTCTTCAACGGCGACGAAGCGAAGGTGAACCGCCTCGAGCAGCTCGTCGCCGAGAAGATCGGGATGCGGCGCAGCTATCCGGTCTCGGGGCAGACATACTCGCGCAAGGTCGATGCGCAAGTCGTGAGCGTGCTCTCCGGCTTCGCGCAGTCGGCGTCGAAGTTCGGGTACGACCTTCGCCTGCTGCAACACCTGCGCGAGATCGAGGAGCCGTTCGAGGAACATCAGATCGGCTCGTCCGCGATGCCGTACAAGCGCAACCCAATGCGCGCGGAGCGCATCGACGCGCTTGCGCGGCATCTGATCGTGAACTCGCTCAACCCCGCGTTCACCGCGGCGACGCAGTGGTTCGAGCGGACGCTCGACGACTCGGCGAATCGACGCATCGCGATCCCCGAGGCGTTCCTCGCCGCGGATGCGATCGCGCTGATCTACGACAACATCATGGGCGGCATCGTCGTGCACGAAGACGTGATCGCGGCGAACGTGCGCCGCGAGTTGCCGTTCCTCATGACCGAAAACTTGATGATGGAGGGAGCGGCGCGCGGCGGCGACCGTCAGGTGCTGCACGAGCGCTTCCGCATCCACGCGATGGGCGCGGCCGACGCGCTGAAAAGCGGAGCGGCGCAGAACGATTTGTTCGACCGCATCGCCAACGATCCGTTGTTCGGCATAGACCGCGCATCCATCGAGCGCATCGCGCGGCCGGACGACTACACGGGGCTCTCGCGGCAGCAGACGGAACGATTCCTCGCCGAGGACGTCGATCCGATTCTTGCGAAGGAAGCCGCGAACGTCATGAGCGCGTCGGAGGAGTTGCGCGTATGAGTCTTCGAGTCTTCGAGTCTTCGAGTCTTCGAGAGGCACGGCCGATATCCGCTCGACGACTCGACGACTCGACGACTCGACGACTCGTCCCAGCGTTCGTCGTGATCCTGATGCTCGGCTACGGCTGCCGCACGACGACGCCGCCCGCGCCGAGCGCGCCGGAAGTGCTGCATGGCATCGCAAGCTGGTATGGCGAGGAGTTCGCGGGACGCACGACCGCGAACGGCGAGATCTTCGATCCCGCGCAGCTCACCGCCGCGCACCGAACGTTGCCCTTTGGGACGGTGCTCGACATCACGAACCCCAAGACGCAGCAGACCGTGCGCGTGCGCGTGAACGATCGCGGACCATTCATCGGCGGACGGATCATCGATCTCTCGTACGCCGCCGCGCAAACGATCGGCCTCATCGAGCCGGGGATCGGCGAGGTCGACATCGCGCTGGTGCGCATGGGCAGTGGCGATCGCGAGCCGCCGTTGCCGTTCGAGGCCACCATCGCCGCGGCGCCGAAGGTCGTGCCGATCGTGCCGCCGCCGAGCGACGCGCCGCCCGTCGAGCCGGTCGCCCCCGTGGTCGTGGACCGTGTCGAGGTGCAGATCGAGCGCGCGGGCGTCGTGACGCGCACGCAGGTCGCCGCGGATGGACGTACGCTCGAAGAAGTGCCGGCGACGGGCGAGGCCGCGCCGTCCGCGGCTCGTTACGACGCCGCGCGGCGCGAGCGACCCGTGCCGGTCGTGCGCAAGGGTCAGTTCATCGTGCAGGTGGGAGCGTTTTCGGTCGAGGCAAACGCGAAATCGCTGCAGGGCCAGTTGGCGGCCATCGGCCAGCGCGCGTGGATCGATCGCAACGATCTGTTCCGCGTCCGCCTCGGCCCGTTCGCCACGAGAGATCAGGCTCTTGCGGCGAGGTCGAGTCTCGAGGCGAACGGGATCTCCGCGATCATCGTTGCGGAGTGATTTGGATTTACCGTCGCTGCGCGACGAGCGACGTGTGCCCGCTCACCAGCACCCAACGCGCCTTCTTCCGAACGTACACGTCCGTGTAGCGCAGATCGTTCGTGTAGCGGATCCCGCCGAGGGTGAAGCGCTGGAGCATCCGGCCGGTGACGACCGCGCTGTCGCCGTAGAGCCGCACGTTCACCTCGGACGGCTCGTACGGGTCCATCTTCAAACCGGGGGTGGAGAGCTCGCGGATCACGTCGCGCTTGCTGCGCATCGTGCCGCCCGGTGTGATCAGCACGTAGTCGTCGGCCACGTTCTGTTCGAACCACTCCGCGTCGCCGGACCACGTCGCGACGCTGATCTCCGCGTCGAGACGGCGAACGTCGTCGAGCGAGTCCGCGTGCGCAGCGCCGACCAGCACCACTACGACAAAAGGGATCAGGGAGAGCCGGGGTTTCATTGCGTCGATCCTGAACGCCGCGTGCAAGGGGGTCAAGCGATGACGCGGGACTGTAACGAGGGCGATGCAGGAACGTGCGCGCGGACCTATCTTTCCGGGCAGTGAGAAGGAGGTCGTCCATGCGGTTCCACGTCGCTCTCTGTGTCGCTCTGCTCGCGTTCCCTGCGTTCGCCACGAATGTCACCGTCGGATGTGCCGGCGGCCCTCCCGGTGACTACCCGACCATTGCCGCGGCCATCGCCGCGCTCGACCTCGACGGACCGCACACGATCACCGTGAGCGGCACGTGCAGCGAATCCGTGCTGCTCGATCAACGCGAGCGGCTGACGATCCAGGGCCCGGCCACCGTGAGCGGCGGCGCGCAGCCGGCGTTCGTCATCCGCAACTCCGGGCACATCCTGCTGCAGTCGCTCACCACCAGCGGCTTACGCGCCGCGATCTCGATCGAAAATCGGTCGAGCGTCACGCTCATCGCCGTCATCGCGGAGAACGCGACGAACGGATTCGCGGTCGACGCGTTCGGCGGTGCGGCCGTGAATGTGAATGGCCCGTCCGGCGCGCCGTCGATCTTCCGCAACTCCGCCAACGGCATGCGCTGCGAGAACTGCGTCGCGTTCTTCTCCGGCTTCGTGACGATCGAGAACAACACGAACGTCGGATTGCTGATCGACTCCGGACGTGTCGAGACGTCCGGACAGCAGCCGGCGTGGACGGGCGGACCCGCGCAGGGCGGCCCGACGATCATCCGCAACAACTTCAACGGCGTGAGCGTCACCAGCGGCGGCCACTTCGAGATGGGCCGTCATAACCTCATCGAGGACAACACCGCCAGCGGCATCATCCTCACCAGCGGCACGGCGAGTCTCTTCGGCTTTTCACTGCCCGACGGCACGCCGAGCTCGACGACGATCCAGGGAAACGACCGCAACGCGGTGTCCGCGCTGTTCAACTCGACCTTCCGCGCGCAGGGGCCGACCAAGTTTCTCAACAATGGCGCGGCGGCTGTGCAGTTTCGTGCCGGCGTGAGCCTCACGCACTCGTCGGTCGTGATCCTCAGCGGGGCGACGATCTCCGGCTCGGTCGGCCCCGGCATTTCGCTCGACTCGACGTCGAACGCGCGTCTCGACGGCACGACGATCAGCGGTAATTCCGAAGAGGCGGTGCGTCTCGCGCATGGGTCGCTGCTGGAGTCGATCGCGGGCAACAACATCCCCGCGCCGTCAGTGACTTGCGATGGAACGTCGATCGTGTTCGGCGACCTCAGCGGAGTTGCGGCGTTCGAGTGCGCGAAGGACAAGAAGAAGTGATGGGAATGCGCGCGGAGCCTCCCGATATATAACGTCTCCGTATGACCACCGAAGCCGCCCCGACCCGTTCCCTCGACTTCATCCGCGAGATCGTGGAGGAAGACCTCCGCGAGGGGCGGCACCAGACCGTCGTCACGCGCTTCCCGCCGGAGCCGAACGGATACCTGCACATCGGCCACGCGAAATCGATCTGCCTCAACTTCGGTGTCGCGATTGAGTACGGCGGACGCTGCAATCTCCGCTTCGACGACACGAACCCGGAGAAGGAAGAGGCCGAGTACGCGCGCGCGATCGTCGACGACGTTCGTTGGCTTGGGTTCGAAGTCGGCGAGCCGCTGCATGCGTCCGACTATTTTCAACAGCTCTACGAGTGGGCGGAGTACCTGGTCACGCACGGGAAGGCGTACGTCGACTCGTTGTCGGCGGACGAGATGCGCGAGTACCGCGGCACGCTCATCGAGCCGGGAAAGGAGTCGCCGTACCGCAATCGCGGCGTGGAGGAGAACCTCGATCTCTTGCGACGCATGAGAGCCGGCGAGTTTCCGGACGGCGCGCACGTGCTCCGCGCGAAGATCGACATGGCCTCGCCGAACATCAACATGCGCGATCCCGTGCTCTACCGCATCCGCCACGAGGAACATCACCGCACCGGCAACGAGTGGCCGATCTACCCGATGTACGACTACGCGCATCCCCCCTCGGACGCGATCGAGCACGTGACGCACTCGCTCTGCACGCTGGAGTTCGAAGACCATCGTCCGTTGTACGACTGGCTCGTCGAGACGCTGCCCGTGCCGTCGCGGCCGCGGCAGATCGAGTTCGCGCGGCTGAACCTCAACTACACCGTGATGTCGAAGCGGAAGCTCCTGCGCCTCGTGACCGAGGGGCACGTGCGGGGCTGGGACGATCCGCGCATGCCGACGATCGCCGCGCTGCGCCGGCGCGGATACACGCCCGCAGCGATCCGCAACTTCGCGGAGCGCGTGGGAGTCGCGCGCCGCGAGAACGTGATCGACGTCGGCTTCCTCGAGTTCTGCGTCCGCGAGGACTTGAACAAGGTCGCGCCGCGGGTGATGGGTGTGTTGCGCCCGCTGAAGGTCGTGATCGAGAACTACGAGGGCGACAGCGAAGAATTCGAGACGCCGAACAATCCCGAGGATGAGTCAATGGGGACTCGTCGCGTGCCGTTCTCGAAGGTGCTGTTCATCGAGCGCGACGATTTCATGGAAGACCCGCCGAAGAAGTTCTTCCGCCTCGCGCGGGGACGCGAGGTGCGTCTGCGCTCGGCGTATTTCATCACTTGCACGAGCGTGGTGAAGGACGACGACGGGAACATCGTCGAGCTCCGCGCGACCTACGACCCCGCGACGCGCGGCGGCGATGCGCCGGACGGACGCCGTCCGAAGGCGACGCTGCACTGGGTCTCGGCGGAGCACGCGCTCGACTGCGAAGTGCGTTTGTACGACCGCTTGTTCAACGAAGAAGACCCGGAGCAGGACGGCGACTTCCTCGCGCACATGAACCCGAATTCGCTCGAGGTGGTCCCACACGCGAAGCTCGAGCCCTCGGTGCGCGGGGCCGCGCCGCTGACGCGCTATCAGTTCGAGAGGCTCGGGTACTTCTGCGTCGATCGCGACTCGACCGATACGCTGGTCTTCAACCGGACCGCGACGCTGAAGGACACCTGGGCGAAAATGAAGGAGTGATGTGGAGTGCGGCGGCAAGGCCGCCGCTTTCGAACGCGTGCCGGAGTCGGCGAACGTCCGATCTTGCCGCGCATTCGAAAGCGGCGGCCCTGCCGCCGCACTCCAAATAGGAGGGACTATGCGTCGTGTATTCGTTCTCGTGTGCCTATGCTTCGCCGCGGTGAGCGCGGTCGCTCAGGCTACCGCGCAACCGAAGATGACCTGGGTCCGGTATTACCAGGTCGATCGCGGCAAGGACGCGGACTTCATGCGTCTCGCGCATGACGCGTTCAAACCGGTCCTCGACGATCTGCGGAAGAACAACAAGATCGTCGATTGGGGCATGGCGATTCCATTCACGAAAACCGCCGATCCGTGGACGCACATGCTGTACATCGCCATGACCGACTGGAACGGCGCGGAAGCACTCGATCAAGCGATCGTCCAAGCGCAGGGGTCGATGACGCCGGCGGTTGCGAAACGGACGGCCGAGCTGTCGATGTCCGTCGTCGCGTCGCGCGACGTGATCCTGCGCCATCTCGTGCGGTCGGAGACGCAGCCGAAAGCGATGTCGAAGTACATCGTCACGGACACCCACAAGATCAAGCGCGGTCGCGAAGGCGACGCGCTCCAGCTCTTCAACGAATGGGCGAAACCGATGTTCCTGGATCTCGCCGCAAACGGTCACGGCGACCGGTGGGGCTTCTCCGCGCACGGCGTCGCCGTCGGCGTCACCGACTCCCCGGACTGGACGCACATGGTCTGGTACTTCATCCACGACCTCGGAGCGATGGAAGCGGTCATCCACATCAACGAGGTGATCGAGCCGCGCAAGATGCAGGGCTGGTGGGTGCGGCTGCAGGACATGTCGGAAGGAAATGTGCGTCGCGAACAGGTGTGGAGACTCATCACGCCGTAAGTCGTTACAGCGATTTGAGGAACGCGAGCAACTGCGCGCGTGCCGTCTCATCGAGCGCCTGGAACCTCTCCCTCGCCGCGCGGCCCTGGCCGTCGTGCATCTCGATCGCTTTTTCGATCGAGGGTGCGCGGCCGTGGTGCAGCAACGCCCGCCCCCCGAACCGCCCCTCAAAGCGCAGACCCCACAGCGGTGCGGTGCGCATCTCGCGTCCGTTGGCCGCACCGTCGTGGATGCCGTCGCCGAGCGGTCCCATGTCGTGAAGGAGGAAATCGGAGTACGGGTGATACGTGACCTTGTCGAGCGCGGCGATCTCGTTCGGCCCGGTCTGCAGCGTCGAAACGTGACACGACTCGCAGCCGATGCGCTGGAACACGGCCTCGCCCGCGAGGACGTCCTCGGTGATCTTTCCGCGCGGCGGCGGCCCGAGCAGGGTCATGAAATCGGTGAGCGCCATGGTGCCGGTGCCGTCGTCGTTGAGGTCGGGCCGCGGATTGTGGGTGAGGGTTTCGCAGAAGCCGTTCCGGCAGTTCTCGCGCGGGAAAAACGGACTGGTGATCCCGAGCTCGTTCAGGTACGCATCGCCGGCAAACTGGAACAGAGTCGGGAGCTGCGCCTTCCAGCCGAATTTCCCGACGGTCTTCATGCCCGCGGCGAGGTTGTCGACGATGGCGGCGCGTCCGGCCGTGCCGTCGTTGCGCGCGGCCTGCTCCGCCGCCAAAGCGACGAAGGTCGTGTCGGGCGTGGCGTCGACCAGCCCGAGTCCGAACAGCGGCGGCGAGACCCGGTCCACCACGATCGTGGCTTCGGGCGGGACGAACTCCGGGCGGAACTCGAATGGCGATCCTTCTTCAAGACCAAGCCAGTCCCTCTGCAACACCGGACCGCCGAGCCGCACGAGCGGATCGAAGACGCCGTTGGTCATCGTACCGAAGCGCATCACGGTGTTCTCGCTGGAGCCGCCCACTCCGCCGGTGTTGTGACACAGGCTGCACGAATGATTGTTCATGATCGGCCCGAGACCGTCGTCGACGGTCTGCAGCTTGTCGAACTCGTCGCGGCCCGCTTCGAAGAGCGCGACCTGCGCCGGCGTGAGGCCGGGGAGTGACCGCGGTCCCTGCGTGGGGTTCGCTGCGCGGCGCCTCCCGAACGTCGCGGGCGACACTATGCAACAAATGACGAGGACGAGGACGAGCCGCCGGATCATGAGCTCCATCGTACGCCGCTGAGTTTCGAGTTGCGAGTTGCGAGCGCTGCATCGAACGGGCGACACTGCGCTCGGAACTCGCAACTCGCAACCATGAGACAAGACCTCGAGATCATCGCCTCCATCGCCGAGGCCTTGAATTCGGCGCCGACCGTGAAGGCCGCGCTCGAGAGCACGCTCGACGTCATCGCGCGCGAGCTGAAGCTCGACACCGGATGGGTCTGGCTCGTCGATCCGGAGACGGGCCACATCTACAGCGCGGCCGCGCGCAACCTGCCGCCGTTTCTGCAGGAGCCGGTGCGGATGACCGGCGCGTCGTGCTGGTGCATCGAGCAGTTCCGCGACGGCGAGCTCGAGCCGCGCAACGTGGACGTCATGGGCTGCAGCCGCTTGCGCCCCGCGGTGAACGAACATCGCGAAGACCTCACCCTCGGCATCGCCCATCACGCATCTGTCCCGCTCTTCTTCCAGGGCAAGCCCCTCGGCATCATGAACATCACCGCGCCGGAGATGCGCCGTCTCTCCGCGCGGGAGCTACGCCTGTTGTCGACCATCGGCTTTCAGCTCGGCGTAGCCATCGAGCGCGCGCGGCTCGCGGATGAAAGCGCGGCGCACGCCCGCGCGGACGAGCGGACGCGTCTCGCCCGCGAGATCCACGACACGATCGCGCAGGGTCTCACCGCGATCGCGTTGCAGATCGAGGCGGGGCAGAGCGAGGAGGCGCTGCGCGTCACGCGCGCGACGCTCGAGGAAGCGCGCCGCTCGGTGATGAACCTGCGCGCGGAGCCGCTCGCGGGCAAGCCGCTCGCACAGGCGCTGGCGTTGCTCGTGAGGGAGTTCACTTCGCAGTCGGGGATTCGCGTATCGCTCGACACAACGGAGTGTTCGCTGCCGCTGGCCACCGAAGCGGAGCTGTATCGAATTGCGCAGCAGGCGCTGGCGAACGTCGAGCAGCATGCGCGCGCGAAGAGCGTGACCGTGTCGCTGCGCTGCGCGAAAGACGCGGCCACGCTGACGATCGAGGACGACGGCGTCGGCTTCGACCCGCGGCGCGTCGGCGAGGATCGCCACGGACTACGCGGAATGCGCGAGCGCGCGCGCCTCGCGGGAGGGACTCTGCGGATCACGTCGCGTCCGGGGACGAAGGTGGTCGTGCGGGTGTCGCGATGATCCGGATTGTCGTCGTTGACGATCACCCGGTCGTGCGCGAAGGGCTCGTGGCAGCGCTCGCGCGTCGCGAGGATTTCTCCATCGTCGCGTCGTACGGCACCGCGGAGGAGCTCCTCGGCTCACGTGTCGAAGCGGACGTCATCCTGCTCGACCTCGAGCTCCCCGGCATGAGCGGCATCGACGCGCTCCCGAAGCTCGGGAAGCCCGCGCTCGTCCTCACCGCATACGCGAACGACGAGCAGATCGATGCCGTGCTGCGCGCGGGTGCGCGCGGGTATCTGCTCAAGGGCGCGGCGATCGAGGAGATCGAGCACGCCATCCGCGCCGTCGCTCGCGGCGAGACGTACATCGACCCGCGCGTCGCCTCGCGCATCGTCTCCCTCGCCCGCGCTCCGCGCCTCTCCCCGCGCGAGCGCGACGTCCTCCGCCTCGTCGTCGCCGGCAAGTCGAACAAGGAGATCGCCGCCGCGCTCCACGTCGCCGAACGCACGGTGAAGTTCCACATGACCTCGATCTTCAACAAGCTCGGCGCGGAGAACCGCGCGCAAGCGGTGACCCTCGCGCACGAGCGGGGGCTGGTTCCGCGGTAAAAGTCTAGGAGTGCGGTGGCGAGGGGTGGGGGCGGAATGGGAGCCACCGCTCTGGTACGTTCAGCGCCGCGAGCCCGCTACCAGAGCGGTGTCCCGCCCGCCGCCCCTCCTCGCCACCGCACTCCTAGAACGAGGACCTGCCCTTTCGTACGAGGCGCGCACCCGTTGTGTGAGTGCACCTTACCTACATGAAAACTGCTCTGATTACCGGCGCCTCGCAGGGGCTCGGTCGCGCGCTGGCGCGGCTGCTCGCCTCGCGCGGCTACCGTCTCGTTCTCAATGCCCGTCGTCCGGAGCCGTTGCAGGAGATCGCGCGGGAGCTCGGCGCGCTCGCGATTGCGGGAGACGTTTCCGAGGTTGCCGAGGAGCTCGCCGCGCGCGCGGGGCGTGTGGACGTTCTCATCAACAACGCTTCCGAGCTCGGGCAGCTGCCGATGCCTCGTCTCGAAGACTATCCGTGGGACGCGCTTCTGCACGTCTTCAAAGTCAACGCCGTCGCGCCTCTGCACCTCGCGCAACTCTTACTGCCGCAGATGAAGGCCCGCGGCGAAGGCCTCATCCTCAACATCAGCTCCGACGCCGCCACGAACGCCTATCCGGGGTGGGGCGGTTATGGCGCGAGCAAGGCCGCGCTCGAGCACATCTCACGCACACTCGCGGTGGAGCTCGAAGGCACCGGTGTTCGCGTGGAGATCGTCGATCCCGGCGAGATGGCGACACAGATGCACCGCGATGCGATCGACGGCGGCGACGTGTCGCATCTGCCGTCGCCCGAGTCGGTCGCGCCGCGCATCGTGTCGCTGATCGATGCACAAAAAGGGGAGGCCGCGTGATCGCGTACGACTTCGAGTTGCCGCGCGACCTGGAGGCGCGCGAGCCGGCGGAGCTGCGCGGCAGCGGACGCGACGACGTGCGCCTGCTCGTCACTTCGCGCACGGACGATTCCGTGACCCACGCGCACTTCCGCGATCTCCCGAAGTTCCTCCGCGCCGGCGATCTCGTCGTGCTGAACACGACCGCAACGTTGCCCGCCGCGGTCGACAACCTGCACATCTCCACCGCGCTGCCCGGCGGATTGGTGGTGGTCGAGCCGCGCGGTCCGCACGAGTCGATCCTCCGCCTTCCCGGCGAAGTCACGGTCACGCTGCTCGCGCCGTATCGCGACTCGCAGCGCCTGTGGATCGCGCGCTTCGACGGCGTCGGCGATCTCCGCGCGTACCTCGAGCGCTACGGACGCCCGATCGCGTATTCGTACATCGATCGCTCCTTTCCCATCGACGCCTACCAGACCGTGTTTGCCGACGAGCCGGGATCCGCAGAGATGCCCTCGGCGGGACGCGCGTTCACGCGCGGGATGCTGGTCTGCCTGCGGCGTCGCGGCGTGCGTCTGGCGAAGCTCGTGCTGCACGCGGGCGTGGCCAGTCTCGAATCGCACGAGCGGCCGTACGAGGAGCAGTACGAGGTGCCGGTGCGGACGGCGGAGGAAGTACGCCGGGCGAAGGCGCGCGGAGGACGGATCATCGCCGTCGGCACGACGGTCGTGCGGGCGCTCGAGTCGTCGGTCGATCGCGCGGGACACGTGATCGCGTCGCGCGGCTGGACGGATCTCGTGATCACGCCCGAGCGCGGCGTGCGCGTCATCGACGGACTGCTCACCGGACTGCACGAGCCGCGCGCGACGCACCTGGCCATGCTCGAAGCCCTTGCCGGGCGCGAGCACGTGGAGAAGGCTTATGCCGCGGCGCTCGCACAAAGGTACCTGTGGCACGAGTTCGGAGACCTGCACTTGATTCTGTGAGGGAATTCTCCCGCCTGCGCTCGTCCTTTTGCAGCGCGATTGAGCGCCCTCGAAATCCCTGCATCGGCTGAGGTCTCCAAGCCACCGCTGGCGAAGAAGCTTCCGACGACATTCACCCTGCACGGCGACACGCGTATCGACGAGTACGGCTGGCTGCGCGACAAGAGCAGCCCCGAGACGCTCGCGTACCTCGACGCTGAGAACGCCTACGCCGACGCGGTCATGCGGCCGTTCGATGAGCTGCAGCGGACGCTCTACGACGAGATGCTCGGCCGCATCCAGCAGACGGACATGAACGTCCCGTTCCGCAAGGACGGCTGGTTCTATTACTCGCGCACGGTCGAGGGAAAACAATACGCGATCTACGCGCGCCGGAAGGGGAGTCTCGACGCGGACGAGGAAGTCCTGCTCGACCTCAATGAGCTTGCCGAGGGGAAAGAGTTCCTGTCCGTCGGCGAGGTGCAGGTCTCGGACGACGCGAACCTCCTCGCGTACACCACCGACGACACCGGCTATCGCGTGTTCCAGCTGCACGTGAAAGATCTTCGCACCGGCTCGACGACGGTCGCGCTCGCCGACGGCGTCGGCAGCGTGGAGTGGGCGAAGGACAACCGGACGATCTTCTACAGCCTCGAGAACGACGCCAAACGCGAGTCGCGCGTCTATCGCTGCGACATCGGCACATCCGAGCACGTGCTGGTGTTCGAGGAAGAAGACGAGCTCTATGACGTCGGCGTCGATCGCTCGCGCAGCGGCGAGTGGCTGTTCATCGTCGTAGACAGCAAGACTACGAATGAAGTGCGCCTGATCCCCGCGGCGACACCCGAAGCCGAGCCGGTGGTGATGGTCCCGCGCAGGGACGAGCACAAGTACTACGCCGACCATCGCGGCGACCGCTTCTACGTCATGACCAACGACGCCGGCATCAACTACCGCGTCGTCACCGCGCCGGTCGCCGAGCCGGCGGAGAAGAACTGGGTCGAGATCGTGCCGTATCGCAAACCGGTGCGCATCGAGTCGATCGATCTCTTCCGCGACCACATGGTCGTGCGGTTGCGCGAGGGCGGGTTGTCGCAGCTGGAGATCTACGACCTTCGCGAAGGCGGAACGTCACATCGGGTGAACTTCCCCGAGGCCGCTTATGCGATCTCGGCGAACGCGAACGCGGAGTTCGACGTGAGCGTGTATCGCTACACGTACCAGTCGTTCATCACGCCGCCGTCTGTGTACGACTACGACCTCGACACGCGCGAGCAAACGCTGCTCAAGCGCACCGAGGTGCTGGGCGGGTTCGATCCGGCGAATTACGCGGTGGAGCGCTTCTTCGTCACGGCCTCGGACGGCGCGCGAGTGCCGGTGTCGCTCGTGTATCGCAGGGACCTCGATCCGCGGGGCGACAATCCGCTGCTTCTGTACGCGTACGGCTCTTACAGTGCGTCGATGTCCCCGACCTTCAGCCACGGCCGCTTCTCCCTCATCGATCGCGGAGTCGTGTACGCGCTCGCGAACGTGCGCGGCGGCGGCGAGATGGGAAAGGAGTGGCACGAGCAGGGGCGAATGATGGCGAAGAAGAACACCTTCACCGATTTCATCGCCATCGCCGAGAACCTCATCGAGACGGGCTACACGTCGCGCGAAAAGCTGGCCATCCAGGGCGGCAGCGCGGGCGGACTGCTCGTCGGCGCTGTCGTGAACATGCGTTCCGAGTTGTTCAAGGCGGTCATGGCGTACGTGCCGTTCGTCGACGTGATGAACACCATGCTCGACCCGACGCTCCCGCTCACGACGCAGGAGTACATCGAATGGGGCAATCCGAACGAGCGCGACGCGTACTTCTACATGAAGAGCTACGACCCGTACTCGAACGTGGAGCGGAAGCCTTACCCCGCGATGCTCGTGCGCACGTCGCTCAATGACAGCCAGGTCGGATATTGGGAAGCCGCGAAGTGGGTGGCCAGGCTGCGCACGCACAAGACGGACGACAACGCCCTCTTGCTGCGCGTGAACATGGGTGCGGGCCATGGCGGCGCGTCCGGACGCTATGACAAGCTGCGCGAGGACGCGCACGATTACGCGTGGCTGCTGAACGAGTTGCGAGTTGCGGGTTGCGAGTTGCGAGAGCCCTAGGCACCGGAGTAAGTTAGCCTCGGAGCGACCGCACGTGCCCTAGGCTTGGCCAACCAGCGCAGCCGGCCGTGCCGGCCGCGGCATGCGCGATGCACGCTCTGCCGTCAAAATGTCCGATCCCCTGTCGATCCGCATGGCGGCGGGACCGATTCCCGTGGACGAGGTCGTACGCATTGGCCACCAGCTCGCGCACGCGCTGACTGAAGTCCACGGCGAGTTGTGGCCATCCATGATCGCGGTGAGCGATGACGCGGTGGAGGTGATTCCCGCGGCAAACGCGGACCGCACGCGCTACGGCCAGTACGCCGCCCCGGAGCGCATCCTCGGCAATCCCCCGACGCCGTCGTCGGACGTATTTTCGATCGCCGCGATTCTCTATCACGCCGTGGCGGGACATCCGCCGTTCCGAGGCGATTCGCCGACGGCGGTGATGCTTGCGGCGTGCAGCGAGTTGCCGCGGGAGTTGCCACCGGGCATTCCGAATCAGCTCAGGAAGGTCCTGATGCGCGCATTGTCGAAAGACCCGGCCGATCGGTACACATCGCCGGCCTCATTCGCGGATGTGTTGAGTGCTTGCGCGAATGTCGTCTGGGACGGCCACCGCGTGCTCGCCGCAGACGATGACGCGCCGATCCGCGAGCTCTATCAGCTGATGCTCACGCGCATCGGCGTGGCCGCGGACATCGTCTCCAGCGGCCGCGATGCGGTCGAGGCGCTGAAGACGCGCCGATACGACGTCGCGCTGCTGGATCTCAATCTGCCTCGATTGAGCGGATGGGAAGTGCTCGATTTCCTCCGCACGCGCAACGAGATTCCGCCGCGCCATCTCTTCATCGTGACCGGCTTCGCGGATCAGCATGTGAGCGCCGCCGATCGCGACCTCGTGGCCGCGGTGCTCTACAAGCCGGTGGTGCCCGAGGAGCTGCGCATGCTCGTGACGGAATGCCTCCGCGGGACCGCGCCGGATTTGCCGGCGATCCTCCGGCACACCAGCCACCGCGTAACGGCGGCGTAATATGGAGTGCGGCGCAAGGCGCCGCTTTCGTACAACGCGGCATTGGAAAGCGGAGGCGTTGCCTCCGCACTCCACATCACCCGCACGCGCGTGAACGGATCGCAACGGCGTCCTCCTGGAGGTCGTGCACCCGGCCGGAGAGCGCAATCACGTTCTCGCGGCACGCGTGCGCGTGCTCGTCGATCGCAATCGGCAATCGCGGAACGCGCGCGGGCGACCCCAGTCTCAACGGCGCCCTCGTTGAGACGCGAATCACACGTAGTGGCGCGTGAATCCCGTAGAGTTGCGTGAGAAACGCGCGCAGTCACACTCGAATGGCGGGTGATTGTGCTCGATCTGCGCGTGCTCGGACTCGAAAGGCGCGCGGTCTCGATCCAAAGTCGCGTCGTCATGCTCGCCGGGACCGTCGTTGCGATCGCCGGGCACGTTCGCGCGCCAGCCGCGCGTGTGATCGCCAGTCAGGCCTGCTCGACCGAATCGGGATCGCGGAAGAACCAGATGTTTTCGTTTGTGATCTGGTGAATGCCGAACGGGTTTGCGTGCAAGGATCTCTGCAGCATGGTCCGAACCGATGCGGGGAAGTTCGCCGCCCGCGTTGGGTAGCCGCCGGCACGCAGCGCCTCGGCAATCTCCCGGTGCGTCCTCGGCTCTCCCGCCGTCTCGAGGTAGAGCGCCGCCGCTTCGTACAAACTGCATCCGGTATTAGGACCGAGCGTGAACGCCGCCGCCGCGGACGGCGCCGACGGCGCGTCGACGGAGACCGCCGGCTCGGACGTTCTCACGGTGCCCGTCGCCTCCTCGAGAGCCTCGATTGCTCGGTCCACGCGCGCCAACTCCATCGAGAGCTTCGCCTTCTCCTCCCGCAGCCCGGCCAGCACCTCACCTGAGTCGGAGACACCTGCCGTCGAGTGCCAGCTGGTGAGTTATCCTTGGCACGGCCATGACGGCGTCACTGACGCACTCGCGACACCGCTATACCTACGACGAATACCTCGCCTTCGAGCGCGACAGCGAAATGAAGCACGAGTTCGCCGATGGCGAGATCTACGCGATGGCAGGCGGGTCACTCCGGCACAGTGCCCTCGCATCGAGGATCAGCGCTGCTCTCGAAAGCGCTCGCCCTTCGGATTGCATCGCTTTTCAGTCGGACATGCGGCTCCGCGTGCTGGCCACAGGGAGAGCGACCTATCCGGACGCATCGATGGTCTGTGGACCGATCCAGCTCGATCCGGCTGATCCCAGCGGAACGACGATCACCAATCCGTCGCTACTCGTCGAGGTCCTCTCCCCGTCCACGGAAGAGGTCGACCGCGGCAGCAAACTGGAGGACTATCAACGCATTCCCTCCCTTCAGGAGTATGTTCTCGTCAGCCAGCACGCTCGCGTCGAGATCTACCGCCGTCTCAGCTCCGGAAGCTGGGAGTATCGTGACGTGCGAGAAGGCGTCGTGACGCTCGCCTCGGGGACGACACTCGATCTCTCGATTCTCTACGCCGATCTTCCGCACTGAGCCTTCACGAAATCCGAGCGCGCTTCGCGAGACTCTCCGCGCCAGGTTGCAAAAGAAACCAGGATGGCACGCATCGACGACTTCGAACCGGGCCAGCACGTCACGTTTACGAAGACCTTCACCGACGAGGACGTGCAGCGGTTCATCGCCATCACCTCCGATGTGAATCCGCTCCATGTCGATGACGCGTTCGCGGCGAAGACGCGCTTCGGACGCCGCGTCCTGCACGGGATGCTGACCGCATCGCTCTTCTCGACCATGGTCGGAATGCTGCTGCCCGGCACGGGAGCGATCTATCGCTCCCAGACGCTCGAGTTTCTGCGTCCGGTCCACGTCGGCGAGACCGTGACCGCGCATTTTGCCGTCCGCTCCGTCGACCACGCGAAGCACCGCCTCGTCATCGATGCCTGGATCGAGAACGAGGCGGGGGAGCGGGTGATCGAAGGAGTGTGCGAGGCGGGATTGCTGCGCTCCTAGGAGCCTGCGCGGCAAAAGTTTGCCTCGAAGGGACCGCACGTGCCCAAGGCTAGGCCAACCAGCGCAGCCGGCCGTGCCGGCTAATCCACGGGCCAGGCGAATTGAAGGCTCGGGTCGTTCGTCGTGTTGTCCGTCGTTGCGCCGTAGAGGAACGCGCTGCCGCTCGTGACGCGGAACGAGATGCTCTCGCCGCCGGTCAGCGTGATGCCGAGGAAGGCGGCGGAGGAGCTCTGTTCGAAATAGGTTGGCGCGTAACTGCGCTCGAAGGTCTTCAGAACGATTCCGTCGCGATCCTTGACGACGATCGTCATCACCGCTCCCTGCTCGAGCGTGCGGACGCCGATGTTGAGACGGAAGCGCGTCAAGTCGCCCACCGCGATGATCGAGCCGCTTTGTCCGGCCTGCAACGCATCCGTGGGGCGCAGCGCTTCTTCGTTCAGTCCCGTCGTTCCATTCGCGCCCGCATCGTTGAATACGCGGACGGAGCTCACCGGCAGCGGCGAGCCCGCGTCGCCGACGATGTCCGCGGTCCCGATCCCACCGAGTCCCATGGCCGGCAGGAGATCGTCCCAGCCGATGCTTTTGCCGGGACCGAGCGCATACGCCAATGTCGCATCCGGACGGCCCAATGAGTGATAGACGATGTTGCCGGAGATCGCCGTCTCCCCGGGATTGAACAATTGCACGGAAGTCTTGAAGAACGAGCCGAAGGCACCGGCCGTGGAACCGACGACGGGCAGGATTCGTTTGGCCTGGACAGGCCGCACGAACGCTTTCACGAGCACGGAAACATTCGCGGACGTCGTCGACGTGACGTCGCATCCCCCGGACCGGTTGCGCGCGCGCACACGATAGTAGTAGCGCGTGTCGCCGGTGACGACGTGCGTGAACATCACCGGAGGAGCAGTCACCGTGTTCGTCACAGAGGTCGCAAAGCTCGCATCCGTCGACTCCTGCAGAACATAGTCGGTCGCGGCGCTCACCAGCGTCCAGGCGATCGCGTAAGGCGCGCCGCTGTCCGCCGTCGCGACCGGCGTGGTCATCTGCGGCACGGCCGGGGTGGTACAGGTCTGCGCCTGGGTCACGGTCACCGTGGCTGATGCCGAGGTGCCGCCGAGCGACTGAGGGAGCGTGCCGGTGATCAACGTGGAGCCGACTCCCTGGCCGGTGACGTTGAACGTTTGCGTCTTCAAACCGGCGGGGATCGTGACCGAGGAGGGAACGCTGGCGATGGTGGAATTGCCGGACGCCAACGAGACCGTCGCCGAGCCGCTGATCGCGACATCGAGGCGCGCAGTGAGAGTGGTCGTTCCACCGGTCTCGATCGAGCTCGACGACGGCGTGATCGTCAGCGTCGGCATCGGAAGGTCGATGGAGCCGTTGACGAGCTGCAGTTGACCGTTCGACGAGGTTTCCTTCGTGGCCGCGTTGCCGCCGTCGTCGGTGAGCTGCGTCAGCGCAGGATCGAGCGTGAGCGAGATCGACGTGCCCGGCGTCGCGGACGGCGACAGGTTCACGAGCAGACGCGCCACGCGATTTCCCGGCGCCGCCGCGTTCAGCGTGAACGGAATGAGGTTCGTGGATTCCTGAAACGTGTCGAGGAGCGACACGGAGTTGGAGGTCGTCGGCTTGAACTCGGAGGTCGGGTTCAGCGACTCCGTGATGCCGTCGCGCTCGATGGAGATCGAAGAGACCGAGCTCACTGGAGCGTACGTCACCTTGATGCTGAACGCCTGGATCCTCGAGCCGGCCGGTTGGTCCCTGCCCAGAAACGTGCCACTGGCGTCCCGGATGAAGATCGGGACCTCGACGGTGGTCCCGGTCGCGCTGACCGTACCGACCGTCACGACGTCCTGGGCCGCCGCACCGGCGGCCAGGACGATCAGGAGCGTGGCGACGAAAAAAGAACGAATACCGAATCGGGACGAGGGCTCGAGCATGGGGCTTTCCTGCAACAAAGGATCAGAGTCTTCGGAACACGACGATCGTGAGCGCAGCGGCGAGCAGAATCAGGGCCCAGTCGCTGAGCGTCGGGACCACGAAAGGGGACACGATCGCCAGCATGGTGACGGAGCCGGGAACGAGCAGGAGACTCTGGTTCCCGAGCGTCTCGGTCGTGGTGCCGCCTTCATTCGAAAGCTGCGTGAGCGTCGGGTCCAGGGTCAGCGGGATGATCGTTCCCGGAGGCGTGGCCGGCGCGAAGGTGAACGTGAGCTGGCCGACCTGATTGCCTGGTGCCGCGGCGTTCGAGACGAAAGGAACGAGATTCGTGGTCTCGTCGAAGGTCATCAGCAAGGAGATCGATCCGGGCGAAGCAGGGCTGCTCTCGAAGGTCGGCGTCAGCGGCGCGGTAATGCCGGCGCGGGTGAACGTCACCGATTGAATGAACGGCGACACCGGGTAGTCGACCTTGATGCTGAACGACTGGATGCGCGAGCCGAACGGCTGGTCGATTCCGAGCGGTGTGCCCGAAACATCGCGGACGTGGACCGGCACGACGATGACCGGCCCGTTCGCCGCCACGGTGCCGACGGTCACGACATCCGCGGCGATCTGTGCGGCCGCGGGTGCGGCCCACCAGAGGCCGCACCCCACGACGAAAGCGAACGACAGACGGAAAAGCGATTGCACTCTTTGCGATTTCATCTTGCTCAATTTCTCTCTCGCGTCGACGGGCGGCGGTCGGTCGCTCCGACCGTCACTCCGCGTACTTGCAATGTGCCCGCGGCGACGGTGGCTTGGTGAACGCCGCCGCTGCTGAGCAGCGTCAACTTCGGATCGATGTCGATGCGCAGTGTCTCTCCACCGCGTTGGATCTCGATCTCGGCGACGACTGTCGACGAGCCGAGCACTCCGCCGCGATCGAAGGCGACGAGATATGCGGCACCGTCCTTCGTCGCGCGCGTGATCTCGAACGCAGGCTGAACGTTCCTGGCCGATCCCGCGCGGCGGATGGCCACGACGGATCCGTCACCGATCACGCGCAGGTTCAGCGCCAGCGCCTGCGGCGCGATCGAGCCGGAGGCCGCCGTCACCGTCACCGGCACGAAGGTCCTCCCTTCCCGAACGACCGCCGTCCCGAGTACCACCGATCCGGACAGGCGTCGATCCGCATCCGCGGAGATGCCGCCGCCCGTCCTCAGGGCAGGCGGCGGTCCGCCGAGGAAGAGGTAATTCACCGTGTAGAAGATGTCGGCCGGATCGACGACGCTGTCGCCGTTCGCATCACCCGACATCAGGCCGGCCGCGCCGGCAGGGATCGGACCGCCGCTGAAGAGGTAGTTCACGAGATAGAAGATGTCCGACGGATCGACGATGGTGTCGCCGTTCGGATCGAACTGCTGCGGGTTGTAGGTGTAGCCGTTCGTCAGCGTACCGCTGGTGGTGTCGGTGTTCGTCACAGTGACGTTGACCGCACCGGCGGCATGCGCTGGCGTGACGGCGGTGATCGTCGTGGAATTGACGACCACGACGCTCGTCGCCGCGGAAGCGTCGAACGTCACCGAGGCGCCGGCGAGGAAGCCGGTGCCGGTGATCGTCACGTTCGTACCGCCGAGATACGTGCCGTTGTTGGGCGACACGTTCGTGACGGTTACGGCGGGCGGCGCTACGGAAACGGTGATGTTGACCGAGTCCGAATCCGAGCAGCCGGCGGCGGTCGTGACCGTCACGTTGAGCGTCAGGATGCCCGGTGCACCGGCCGTGAAGTTGACGCTGTTGCCGGTGGTCGGGCCGACGAACGTACCGTTGGTGATCGACCACGTGTACGTCGCGCCCACCCCGGCATTCGGAACCGAAGCGCTGCTGGCCGAGCCTGTGACGATCGGCGACGGGGAAGTGATCGTCGGATTCGGCAGCGGGTTGACGGTCACCGTCGTCGCGGCCGAAGCGTTGCTGGAGCAGCCGCTCGCGGTGACGACGACCGTGTAGTCGCCCGATGCCGTGGCGGTGTACGTCTGATTGGTCTCGCCTCCGATCGGCGAGCCATTGAGATACCACTGATTCCCGCTGGCACTGCTCGAGGTGAGCAGGACACTGCCGCCCGCACAGAAGGTGGTCGGACCGCCAGGCGTGATGGTCGGAGTGGGCGGGACCGGATTCACCGTGACCGTCGTCGCCGCTGAAGGCGCGCTGGAGCAGCCGCTCATGGTGACGACGACCGTGTAATCGCCGCTCGCCGTCGCGACATAGGTCTGATTGGTTTCGCCGCCGATCGGGTTGCCGTTGAGATACCACTGGTTCCCGCTCGCGCTGCTCGACGTCAGCGTCACGCTGCCGCCGGCGCAGAACGTCGTCGGACCGCTAGGAGTGATGGTCGGCGTCGGCGGAATCGGGTTCACCGTGACCGTCGTCGCCGCTGAAGGCGCGCTCGAGCAGCCGCTCGTGGTGACGACCACCGTGTAGTTGCCGCTCGCCGTCGCGACATAGGTCGGATTGATCGCGCCGCCGATCGGGTTGCCGTCGAGGTACCACTGGTTCCCGTCGCCACCGCTGGAGGTCAGCGTCACGCTGCCGCCGGTGCAGAACGTCGTCGGACCGCCAGGAGTGATCGTCGGCGTCGGCGGAATCGGATTCACCGTGACCGTTGTCACCGCCGAAGGAGCGCTGGGGCAGCCGCTCGCGGTGACGACGACCGTGTAGTCGCCGCTCGCCGTCGCGACATAAGTCTGGTTGGTCTCGCCGCCGATCGGGTTGCCATTGAGATACCACTGGTTCCCGCTCGCGCTGCTCGAGGTCAGCGTCACGCTGCCGCCGGTGCAGAACGTCGTCGGTCCGCTAGGAGTGATCGTCGGCGTCGGCGGAGCCGGGTTCACCGTGACCGTCGTTACTGCTGAAGGCGCGCTCGAGCAGCCGCTCGTGGTGACGACCACCGTGTAGTCGCCGCTCGCCGTCGCGACATAGTTCTGATTGGTCTCGCCGCCGATCGGGTTGCCATTGAGATACCACTGGTTCCCACTCGCGCTGCTCGAGGTCAACGTTACGCTGCCGCCGGCGCAGAACGTCGTCGGACCACTCGGAGTGATCGTCGGCGTCGGCGGAATCGGAGTCTCCGTCACAGTGGAGATCGCGGACATCGCGCTGGTGCAACCACCGCTCGTGACCTGGACGGTGTAGTCGCCGGCCGTCGAGACGACGAGCGTCGGATTGGTCTCGCCGCCGAGCGGGTTCCCGTTGAAGTACCACTGGTTCCCGCTGGCGCTGCTGGACGTCAGCGTCGTGTTGCTGCCCGTGCAGAACGTCAGCGTTCCGGAGATCGTGGGCGTCGGCGGAGTGGGATTGACGGTGAGGACATGCGGCGCGGACTGCGCACTGGTACCGCATGCGTTCGTCGCGTCCACGGTGTAGCTGCCCGCCGTGCTCGTGGAGATCGTCGACGCGTTTTCACCGCCGAGGAGAATGGTGTCGCGATACCACTGATACGACGTTGCCCCGGTGGTGTTCGCGGTCAGGATGACCGGTATGCCCGAGCAGGTCGAGGTGGGACCGCTGATCGTCGGAGTCGGCGGCGCAGGTGTGGGCGTGACGTTCACGACGAGTGTCGCGTTCGCGGTCGCGCCCTGGGTGTCCGACACCTGAAGGATGACGTTGTTCGCGCCGGCCGCGGCCGTGCAGTCGGCCGCCACCGTCGCGGTGACGATTCCGCCCGAGTCGACGCTGATGCCGGTGACGGAGATCCCGGCAGGAACCGAGATCGCCGTGACCGTCAATGAGCCGGCCGGATCTTCGACGTCACTGACGGTGGCAATCGTGTCGCTGGTCCCGGGGGCACCGCCGTTGCGGGCGAGCGGCCCTCCCGGCGTGATGCTCGGCGGGTTGTTCTCGGTCGTCCCGGCGAAGCAGGTCACCGCCGATGCCGCAAACGGAACTCCCTCGGCGATCAGACAGAGGTTGTAATTGCCGGTCACCTGAACGCCGAGCGTGAACTGCAGATTGACGCTCGCACCCGCCAGCAGCGGCGTCGCCAGAGCGATTCCATTGGCGCTGTAGCTGCTGTTGAAACCGCCGCCCACCGCCTGAGTCGGCGGTGTCTCGAGGGTCGTTCCATTCACGGTGACGCTGCCGCCGCCGCTGAGCGTCACGCTGCCCGTGACCGAGCTGAGCGCGCGGAGATCGGCGTTCCCTCCGCCCGGTGGGTTGGTGGTGATGTTCACGATCCGATAGCGAAGGCGCGGAAGATCGTTGCCGGTGTTGTTGGTGAACGTGCGCCGGAACGTGAGCGTGCCGAACGTCGACGTGGTCAGCGGACCGGGAGTCGGGTCGCGGAAGCGGTTGGCCGGAGAGCCCGCACCCGCGCCGCTGTCGAGCAGGGTCGCCACGACCGCGGCAGGGCCGGTTTCATGAATCGGAGCACTCAGGTTTTCCGGTCCGGCAGCGCCGAGGCGCGGAGTCGCGCCGAGCACTTCGATCACTGGATCGGCGAAGATAAAGTCGTTCTCGTTGGCGTCGGTGTCCACGGGAAGACCGCTCGATGCATTGCGATGGAACGTCATCTGTCCGGCAGGCGTCGCCGCGGTGACGGCCGGGATACCGACGCCCTCGCGGAAAAGACCGGCGGCGATGGTGGCGAAGCCGGCCGAGTCCATGCGCGTGCTGGCGTTGAAGTTGGCTGAGTTCGCAGTCTTGAACACACCCAGCCCGCCGTTGTCGGCAAGATCCAAGGCCCAACCGCTATCGCCGTCGGCGTTTCGCACCTGTGTCGACGGAGCGAGGCTGAGGCTGTAGACCGCGGTTTGCTGCGTCGGTGTACCGTCAGGGTTGTTGGTGAACAGCAGATGGCCCCGAGCCGGAATCACAGTGCCGTTCGGGATGACGCCAAACACGCTGGTAATCGTCGTTCCGTTGCTGCTGTAAGCGAGGGCCCAGCCATCCGTGTTATCCGTCGTGGTGACGATCAACGGGGTCGCACCAGGGTTATAAAGCTCCACGAACTCATCGCGCACACCTTGTGGACCGCGCAGCCGGAATTCGCTGATGATCAGACTGCCGGCGGTCGACGGCGCGGGCGTGGTTGGCCGGACCATCGCCCACCACGTCTCCCAGGGCGCCGCAGGGTTCGGCGGGAGGAAATCGTTGCGATAGGTGCCGGAATACTCCTGCACAGTCCAGAAATCCGTGTCGTTGAGTGGATCGGTCTGGGTGGCGCTGTAGTCGCCCCATCGGTTGTTGCGCGTCGGAATAGCAGGATGGACCGCCGTGCTCGCACCAGCACCGATGTTGTAGTTCGATCGGCCTGGGTTGAAGACGACGATGTCGCGAGTGATGTTCGGCGGGTCGGATGAGCGTCGGATGGTGTAGGCGGAATTGGGATAGGTCAAAGGCGACCAGCGCGTGAAGCCGATGAAGACGTCTTCGTTCTGGTTCACACTGATGCTTGGGAAAGCATAGAACTCACCTGTTTGAGTGGCGGTCGAAGTGCAGCGGCCGGCAATGATGTTCGACCCGCCGATGCCGTTATGACAGTTGTCGGCGGTCGGATCCTGAATGATGGCGCGCTGCAGCGGAGGGGTGGATAGGCCGGTCTCGATGGTCGGATCGATCTGCCACCACTGCACGCCGCTGTGCGTATCGGGAGGGTTCGCGATCAGCCGGCCGATCTCCTGCCCTGCCGGCTGCGCCGCCACCGCCAGCATCACGGTGTGCGTGGTCCAGAGCCTACCCGCGCGCAGCACCGAGTTCTGGATGCGCGAGTCATTCGCCGCCATACGCGTGCCCGAGACGAGGTTCGCGGACTGCTGGCGCTGAGGAACGTACCCGCCGCTGCTGGTCACCGTCGTGCCGTTTGTGGTGGCAGTCGTGGCGTTGGTGATGCGGGAAGCGTTGAAGCGCCACGAGTTCGGTGACTGCGGGAACTGCGTGCCGACCGTCATTACCGGAACCGCGGGCGTTCCGGTGACCTTGCTGAGTCGAAGCTGCCCGAAGGTCGAGTCCCAGTCCTCGACGAGGTACACGGTGCCGGTCGTATTGTCTTCCGTAATGGCCGGCGCCATCGTGAACCCGCAGGCGAGCTCGGTCTCCGGCGTGCCGCTCGTGAGACATGTAGCGTTGAAGTCACCCTCGAAAAGGCTGATCGTACCCAGCGTATTGCTGTACGCGGCCTGCTTGTCGAGCACGTAAATCTGGGTTCCCCAGAATCCGCCGCCGGCCGTACCGAAGTTGAAGACGTTCTCATTGACGACGATCCAGTCCTTGTTGAAGCCCATCGACGGATAGTCGATCCAGTGGCCGCCGGTGGCCGTCGACGTCGGATCGGCAGGGACCGACCAGCGGTTCCAGAGTCCCGTCGGATCGGCGGTCTGGGAGACCGCGAACATCGCTCCTGAATTCACGCTCTGCGCGTTTCCGGACGCGATCAGGATGAAGCGATTGTTGAACCGGTCGAACAACACCTTCGGATCGAAGGCGGAGATGGCCGCGCCTTTGATCGTCACGCCGGCCCAGAAACTGGTGAGTGTCAGGCGGGAGAGCTCGACACCGTCGCGGGTCTGGATACGCATCCGGTCGTTCGAGACCGAGACGATGTGGGTCGTTCCAACAGCACCCATCGTATCGGGTGGGATGCTCGTCGAGGACAGAAACTCCGCCCTGAAGGTTTTGGTTGGTCCCGGCGCCGGTCCCAGTCCGGACGGTGGCGTCGCTTGAGAAACGATCTTCGACCTCAGACCCGGCGGCAGGGGCACGCCGAAGCGAACCTCGGGTTTCGCCTGCGGTTCGTCGATCTCCTCGATGTCGTCTTCGCGTTCAGGAGGATTCATCGCCTCGTTTCGCGCCGCTGCAGCGAAGTTGAGTACCGGAAACTTCGTCAGCGTGAGCTGCTTTGCCTGAATGGGCGTTCGCGCTGCGTTCGCCTTGGCCGGCGACTGTGCCGAAGCGCCGTCGATCGTCCACACGACCATCACGGCGATGAGGAGCAAGTTGAGAGTGCGTTTCATTCGGTCATCCTTTGAGCGGCGTTAGTGGTTTTGAAGATCAGGTAAGACGCCGGCTGACGCGCCGGCGACGAGCTCACTGAGATCAACGACAGACTGTGGTTTGGTCAGGACGGCGTACGCGCGCTCACGCTCGGCGCTGATCGTCAAAGCGGAGGAGCCATACCCCGTGAGAACGATCAGCGCGGCCGACGGCTGGCGGACGCGGATCATGGACAGCAGAGCGCCGTCGCTATGTTCGACGCCGCCCGTCAGATACGGATCGACGACGATCACCTCGTACGGCTGCGCGTCCAACAGATGCTCGGCGGAAGACAGATCCACGGCGACGTCGACGAGGCTGCCGTTCCGCACGAGATACTCGCGAAGAGAACCGGCCACCTGCTCGTCATCGTCGATCAACAGGACACGATCCTGCGTGGGCATGCCGCGAGCTGTCATGGTTTACGAGAACCCGTGCAGATCTTCTAACGGAGAGACGTCCGTGCGAAAGCGGGCTATTGCGGCATTCCTTGTAGGGAAATTACCTAGCCGGCACGGCCGGCTGCGCTGGCTGCTCCGCCTCGCGGCACGTTCTTCGCGATGCCACACGCTGCGGCTTCGATCGGCGCAACGCGCCTGGCCTTGACGTTCTGCCGTGCCGGCTCGGAGTTGCGCGGCAGCACGCGAAGAATTCAGGCGCGTTGCGCCGCTCGAAGCCGTTACCCGTGACGGCGCGATCGCCGTGCCGTGAGGCGCAGCAACCAGCGCTGCGGCTCGTAGCCGCCTAACGCCGGTCCAACAGATCGTGCTCGATCGCGTACTGCACGATCTCGGCGTTGTTCTTGAGACCCATTTTCGCGAGGATCCGCGCGCGGTGCGTACCGACGGTCTTCACACTGAGGCCGAGCTCCAGAGCGATCTCGCGCGGCGGCTTGCCTGCGGCGATGCGATGCAGAACCTGAGCCTCGCGGTCGGACAACCTCTCGTGCGGCGTTGCCTCGGAGCCGTTCATGAGGCCGAAGGCCAGTCCTTCCGCGAACTCCGGCGTCAGGAAGCGCTCGCCGCGCGCCAGTTTCCGGATGGCTGGCACGAGATGCTCGCGCGCGCGGTCCTTGCTGACATACCCGAGCGCTCCCGCTTTCAGTGCACGCGCCGCGTAGGAGACCTGCTGGTGCATGCTCAGTATGAGCACAGGCAACTGCGGCGCGAGCGCACGAATCTCGGCCAGCACTTCGAGACCGGGCCGGTCTGGAAGATTGAGATCGAGGATCACCACATCCCACTTGCCGGAGCGGACGCGGTCCATCGCTTCGCGGCCCGTGCGCGCTTCTCCTCCGACGACGATGTCTCCGGTCTCGAAGACGATCTGCTTGAGTCCTTCGCGAACGATGTCGTGATCGTCGACGATGAGCACCGTAGTCAAGGACTCGTCTCCATGGGGAACAGAGGAATGGGAATGCGGACGGAGACGATCGTGCCTCGGCCTGCGATGCCTTCGAAGCGCGTGTTCCCGCCCACCATCGCCGCGCGCTCGCGGATCCCGATCAGTCCCAGCGATCGCGCGCTGCCGACCTCCTGCGAAGTGATGCCTCGTCCGTCATCACGGACTTCGAGCAGCATTTCAGTGGCCCGCACGCGGACGCGCAGCTCCACACGTGCTGCATTCGAGTGCCGGGCCACGTTCGTGAGCGACTCCTGCACGATGCGATAAACCGTGCTGGCCACCGTGCCGTCGATCCGCAGGAGCTCGTCGGACAGCGATACCTCGCACTCGATCCCGGTGCGCTCCTCGAATGAGCGCGCTTCCGATTCGATGGCCGCGGCCAGACCTAGGTCGTCGAGAATGCTCGGCCGCAGCTCGGCAGCGATGCGCTGCACGGCGTGGACGGTGGCATCGAGCGTCGCCAGTACGCGGCGCCGCATTGCCACGGCCGGCTGCGACTCGTCGTGTTGCTTCTCCATCATGCCGATGACATCCATCTTCAGAGCGGTGAGCGTCTGCCCCAGATCGTCGTGGATCTCCCGCGCGATGCGGGTGCGCTCCTGCTCCTGCACCACGAGCAGGCGATCGGACAAGGCCCGGAGCGCTTCCTTGCTCTCCTCCGTCTGCCTTTCCGCGCGCGATCGGCTCTCCATCATTTGGTTGAACGCGCGTGTCAGCGTGGCGATCTCCAGCGGACCTTCCACCGTCTCGACCTGCGCATACGCGCCGTCGTCAGCAGTTCTCGCCGCGGCCACGAGCGCGTGAATCGGACGGCCGATCTTGCGCGCCAGTGCAAGCGTCATGAAGACCACGATGAAGGCGATCCCGAACGCACCGATCGCGCCGTTGACGAGCATTTCACGAACGGGCGCAGAGATCGCCGCGGACGGCACGCCGACGTAGATGGTCCAGCCCAGCTCCGGAAGGTGCGTGAATCCGTACTGCCTCGCCACTCCGTCGACGCCGACGGCCTCGCCGATTCCTTCGAACTTGGTCGCGGAAAGTTCGGCGATGTTCGTACCGCGGATGTTGCGGCCGGCCCACTCTTCGCTGGCCGCGGAGCGTGCCACGATCGTTGGTAATGGGTCAGTTTGATGTTACGGGCCGGGTCTAGCGCGAGAGTGCGGTCGTAACGATTTCAAAGGCAGGCGGTGCCGCGAGGATGGCCAAAACAACGGTGAGGATGACCAGCGCCCATGTTAGCCGCTCCAGCCGATTCGATGAAGCCGCAAGACGATCGACGGCTGACTCGATGCGCAGAAGATATCGACCCAAGAGTTCTGGCACGAGCGCATTGAACGCCTCAGAGCCAGCGCCACACGTAGCGATTTCCTTCCGCAACTCCTCCTCGGTCATCTTCTGCGCATCTTCGGGGTAGATTGCCATCTGCTCACCTCGACTTCGAAGTGTACGCCTCATCGAAGCGTCTAGCCCGCTGCAACCTGCGCCGCTTCGCACTCCCGCGACTCGATCAAGCCAACAATGTCCATCATGCTCCAGAGCCGATCGGTGACACCAGCAGCCATCGCAGGCGTGCAGCGGATCGTCTGGTGAATGCGCACGAAGTTGTAGTACATCATGTGTAGGCTCACGGCGTGGCAGTGGTTCTCGAACTTCTTGCTGAAGCCGTTCGTGAGCCGCGTAAAGCGGCGCATCCCCATGCGGTGAGTCAGGTTCGCGCGCTCCACGAAGGACGTGTTGATGTGCGCTTTCTCCGGCGCGCCGCTGATCTCGGCGACTTCAAGGCCGGAGATCCGGCCCGGACTGTAGCGCGTCTCGGGCGACTTGTCGTTCCCGCTCGGGCCGTACAGTTTTGTCAGCATCGCGTAGTCGATGTCCGCGCCGAACGCCCCTTCGACCGCGTTGACGTAGAGCCGTAGTCCGTCCGTGGTGAGCTGCACGCGACCGGCGAGGCGCGCCGCGAGATCGTTCACGAACTCCGTGGCGCTGTAGTCATCGCGCGAGCCGACGTACCAGCTCACCATCAACTTCGTCTCGCTGCACAGCGCCGTCCACGTCCACGCGCTGCCGACCAGCGACGGAGAGAAGTCGCGCACCTTCGGAGTGATGTTGCGATCCTTCCCTAAAATGAACGACCAAATTTCATCGGCCTGAATGCGCTTGCACGGGAGGTTGCGCAGGATCGCATCCTGATACTCGGCGCAGACCGTCCCGGCCGATTCGAGCAAGCGGAGGATTGTTCCCTTCGCAACGCCCGTGATTCGCGAAGTTCCGCGAACCGAGACTCCATCCACGAGGCAGGAGAGGACATTGGCGCGGCGTTCCGGAGACAGCTTGTTCATGCTTGACAGGATAATGCATACCATCTAAGATGGCAAGCAGAATTAGGAGAAGATGCATGGCAGACGAGAAAGAAGTTGACCCGACAAAAGACGCAGCGAAAGCGGCTGCCGGAACGATCGGAGGTCGTGCTCGCGCTGAGATGCTCTCCCCGGAGGCTCGGCGCGAGATCGCCCAAAAAGCTGCTCTGGTGAGATGGAGTAACACCGGCGACATACCCCAAGCGGAGTACACCGGCCGCCTGATGATCGGCGACATGTCTTTCCCGTGTTCTGTACTCACGGATGAAACCCGCATTCTCACGCAATCCGATTTCATGAAGGGAATGGGGATGTACTACAGCGGATGGGTAGCGAAGAACCGCACCCTCGAAGACACCGCTGCAGATGTTCCCCATTTTTTGTCATTCAAGAGCCTTAAGCCATTTGTCGACAGGAACTTAGGTGATCTGCAGTCCATCGTAGTTAGGTATCGTACCGAGCGCGGCAAGGTGGCGCATGGCATCAAGGCTGAGATCATCCCGAAAATCTGCGGGGTCTGGCTTGATGCCGATGAGCACGGAAGTTTGGGCCAGCGGCAGAAGAAGATCGCAGCCAAGGCGCGCCTACTCATTCGCGCGCTCGCCGATGTCGGCATCATCGCCCTTGTTGATGAGGCGACCGGATACCAATCGGTAAGGCCGAGAGACGCCCTTCAGCGATACCTGGAGATGCTCGTGCGGAAGGAGTTGGCGGCGTGGGCCAAGCGATTCCCTGACGAGTACTACGAGAACATTTATAAGCTGAAGGGCTGGCCGTGGCCGGGTATGGGAAAGAACCGCTACAGCGTCGTCGCGCACTACACCCGCGATCTCGTTTACGAACGAATCGCGCCGGGACTTCTGAAGGAACTCGAATCTCGGTCACCGAAGAACGAAAGGGGCACGCGAGCCAACAAGCTGCACCAATGGCTGACGGACGACATCGGTCATCCTCTTCTCGCCCAGCACATACATTCGTTACTTATGTTCCAGCGGCTGGCGATCGCGAATGGCTACGGGTGGCATCGATTCTTGCGGATGGTCGATCAGGTCATGCCGAAGAAAGGAACCTCGCTGGAGCTCCCGTTTCCAGAGGAGCCGCTTCCGACATGAGGTTTGTAGGGTTAGAGGTGACCGCGGCAAGCATGACAACAAGCGGCCCGGAGCGAGTCCGGGCCATCCTGCGCTACTTCTTCTTCGCGCCGTTCTTCTTGTCGGGAGGCGGCGCGATTTTCATGCTGCCTCGTTTCGGTGGCTGTTCCGATCGCTCGATCATTTCATCGAAGATGCGCTTTACGTTCGTGTTCACGTCGCGCGGCTTTTTCGAAGCCGACTTTTCTTTCGCTGCCATGTTCACGTCCTATGGTGAGATCAGTTCGCAGTCTGTAAGTGTGACCTCGTTTATGCCAATTTTCTCGATCTTGCAAATAGCGACTATGCGGTCGTCGCGGTCCAGAACCCTGACAGCCGGCACCGTTCTGTCATCAAAGGTCATAAGTACGAAAATGTCGGTGGCTGGACCATCGTTCAAGTACGTTGTGACGTTAAATTCGTGCTCGTCGTAAGTTGCCTTGCGCAGGTTAAACACCAAGGCGTCAACCTTCAACCACCGTCCCAAATATCGTTTAGTAAGAGGCTCCGCTTCGAAAGCAGTGCGTGTCCTATATGGCTTGATAATCTTCCGCACGTCGGCCGTCACAAACGGGTTCTGTCGCGACCCTGGCGCACTGGGATCGGAGTCAGCTACACTCTCGGTCGGGTCGTCTCTCGTTTCTTTCGGTACGTCGCTCGTGGTGGCTCCGGTCGAGGTGACTGGTACAGCGGCGGCCTGATTAGTAGTGGTAGTAGTGACGGAAGGGACCGCGTGTTGAGTGCCGAGTGCGGATGATTTGCTGGCCGTAAATTCTGACTGCCGCCACGAAACCCATATGACCGCGGCGAGGACAATACATCCGCTGACAGCCACCCCGAGCGCAGATATGGCTAGCCGAATGGCCAATGGCGCGGCGGCAACGTTGAAGGCAGTAAACGATATGGCTAACGCCAGCACCAACCCGGCAGCATAGAAGCACCAGCGTGCAAGCGCGAAAGACGGGTACGGCGAGTATCCGAGCACGTTAACACCACATCCGACGAACAGAGGAACTAGGACCGCCGTCGCACCCCAAACTAGACGGATAAAAGCTCTGCTGCGGAGCAAAGCCGGGACAGTGGACGGTGGTACGCCTGTTTTCGCCACGCTTGCGGGTCTCTTTACGTTGACACAAAAGCATCGGCATGGCAGAATTCTCCACGCTCGATAGCGTCCTGCTACGATTCTTCAACACGACCGGCTGGCAGGCCGGTTTTCGTGTTTTTGGGCACTCCCATTCTAACGCGGCTAGCGTTCACAACTTCAACTTCCGTATCGTGGCCGCGTCGAAGTCAGAAAGCAGTCCCGGCCCGTCAACGCCGAGTGCTCGCGCGAGCTTCAACAAGACCGTCAGCGTCGGCACGTTGTCGCCGCGCTCGATGAAGCCGAGGTAGTCGGACGCGAGTCCGGCCTTCTCCGCGAGGGCGTCCTGACTCAGCTTGCGATCCTTCCGCATGCGGCGCAGGGTCTCGCCGAACTTCATCCCCTCCGGGCTTCGAGTCTGTCTCCGTGGCATTCTTGAAACCTAGCCATGGATCGGAGTAGACTCCATACGACCATGGCTAGGAAACCGGTAGCGGATAGGAGTCTTCCGGGGGAGAACAGCGGCGGCGGAAACCGACGACGGGAGGTACGCTGACATGGCGCGCAAGGTGCCATTCGTGACCCTGACTGAGCGAGAAACGGTGATGGTCACCGCCATCAACGTACTTCAGGTGGAGACCTTCGAAAGACACAAGGGCGGCACGGCCATCACATTCGCCAGCGGCACGACGATGGAAGTCCTAGAGCGGTTCGATAGCGTGCTGAAAAAGATGCAGGGCGGTGCTGAGCGGCGGCGGACGTGAACGACTTGCGCGCCCGCCTCCGCAGTGCCGTGCAGTACGACTGGGGTCTGGTCTACCTGATCGTCACGATCCTGCTCGTGTGGGCGCTCTATTACGGCCTGTGGGCACTCTGGTACGGCCTGCCCACACCATGGGGTGTGTTCCACCTCGACCTCTTCCCGCCTGCTATTCGGAAGGCTGACTGATGGCCGCGAAACGCATTGACCATCCCGCGCTCGTAACCCTGCTGATCCTGACGGACGCCGACACCGGCAAGAAGGTGGCGGTGAATAGCGGGTGGATCGGGACGTTTACCGAGGGGGACCGGAATGGGACGACCGTGTTCCGGATGACGGACGGCGAAGTCCTAACGGTCGAGGAAGACTTTGCGACCGTCGTCGCCGGGTTTGTGCCGCGCGCGTGAATGTCTAAAACGAGACAGTCACGAATAACTATCAAATTGACCCACTACCCGATCGTTCCGTCGCGATCGAGAATCGTGATGACGGCTCCCGGAATGAGTGCCTCGCGGCCGATCGCCTCCGCGAACTCGAGCAGCACGAGCGTGCCGATTCCTGGCACCGGCGACGCCAGCATCATCATCGAATGCCGGCCGAACGTGCGCAGAACGGCTACACCCGCCTGCAGTCGCCCCGCGCGCACTTCCGCTTCGATCCACGGCCGCGCGACGAGCGAGACGGGCGTGTTCTCGGGCAGCGTGTTCCCCGAACAAAGCAGCGCGCCGGAGGCATCGAAGAGAAGGACGTCGGCATAGCGAGGCAGAAGATCGACGATCGATAGGGATCGACAGACTGCGCGATCCGCATTGGCGACTCTCGGCTGGGCCGCCATTCGCGCCAGGAGAGCGACGGATTCGGAATGCATGTCTCGCAAGCGGGCAGCAGTGGCTTTTGCCGTCCGCAGACTCGCCATCCGCGCTTCCAGCTGCTCGCGCTCCACTTGCGCGATGCATACGGCGCCCAGCAGCGCCAGCACCGGCAGCGCCACGGCCGCAACGAGACCTCCCAGCCACCACTGAAGAGGGCGGGGACGAAAGAACGCCATCGGTTCAGTTTATCGTGGGCACAATGGAACGCCGCCGTCCTCGGCGGCTGGCCGGGCGGCGTCCTCGCCGCCCCGCAGAACGCAGGCGCGGGACGCCTGCGGGCTAGCCGGCGCGGACGCCAGCGTTCCTTCCCTATCGCCCCACGTGTGGGTGCCACTTCATGCCCCACTTGCGCTCGTAATACTGCTGGTTCCTGCGCCAGATCGCGTCGTACTCCTCCTTCGGCAATTTCCCGAACGAGGCCTGGCCGAAGTGGTGGACGAACACATCCTCGGCGCACACGACGCGGAGTCCCGCGAGGCGGGCGCGGTGCGAGTAATCGTCGTCTTCGAACATCCCCACCGTGAACTCTTCGTCGAGCGGGCCGATGACTTCGTACGCGTCGCGGCGGAGGCCGACGCAGTACATCGCAGCGACGTGGATGTCGAACACCTTCCCCGCGTTCGCGCGTACGTACTCCTCCGCGAATGCCGGCATGCCGTCGAGGGTCGTGTAGGGCACGGCGATGCGCGACTCGTTGCCGGAGAAGTTCGTCACCGCGACCACCAGCCCGATCTTCGGGTCCTGGAGATGCCGCAGCATGCGCATGAGCCAGCCGCGCGCGGGCACGGTGTCGTTGTTGAGCAGCACGAGCGCGTCGCCCGTGGCGGCGCGAATGCCCTGATTGTTCGCGGCGGCGAAGCCGAGGTTGGTGCGGTTGAGGATCACGCGCACGCGGTCGTCCTGCCGCGCGATCTCCTCGAGCATCTCCGGCGTGCCGTCCGTCGATGCGTTGTCGACGACGATCACCTCGAAATTCGGGTGCAGCGTCGTGCGGAACACCGCGTCGAGGCAGAGGCGCGTCAGCTCGCGGTTGAAGTAGGTCACGACGATGATGCTGACCTTCGCGTGCGCGTCGCGGATCCGATCGCGCAGTGTTGCCGCACGCGCGGTCCACGTGTTCTCGCGCGCGAGCGCCACGCGCCGCGCGACGAGCTCGGGATCGTTCTCGCGCACCGCGACGTCGAGTTGCGTTGCGAACTCCGACGGTGTCGCGGCGAAGTAAAGCAGCTCTCGGTACGACTCCAGCTCCGGCATCGGCGTCGCGACGACCGGCTTGCCGAGACTCACATACTCATAGAACTTCACGGGATCGGTCGCGGCCGTGACCTCATCGACGACGAACGGGATCATGCACGCGTCGAACGACGCGAGATACGACGGCATGTGCGCGTACGGCTGCTGCCCGAGGAGGCGCACGTTCGGCAGTTTTTCCAGCGCGGCGACATTGACGTCGAACACGCCGCCGATCAGGACGAACGTGTAGTCCGGCCGTTCGACCGCCACGCGGCGAACGAGCCTGACGTCGAGCCACTGCGCGATCGCGCCGAAGTAGCCGACGATCGGTCGCCGCACGTTGCCGAGGAGGTTTTCGCGCGGTGCGGACTGGTAGAACTCGAAGTCCGCGGCGTTGCGCACGAGGACGGGGCGCACCCGCTTCCACTTCTCGAGCAGCCGCGTTCCCGACACCGCGACGACGTCCGCCTGCTCCACGAGCCGCTCTTCCTCGCGCGTCACCGCGGTTTTCATGCCCGGGAAGCTCTTCCACTCGTCCATGCAGTCGTACACGAGCTTCCATCCGAAGCGCGCGCGCGCGGCTTCGGCCACACGCGTCCACGTCGCGATCTGGACGATCGACACCGCCGCGACGATCCCGAATTCGCACCGCAGCTCGTCGAGCATGCGCAAAAACCACTCCGCCGTTTGCGGCGGAATCGCACCGCTGTACACGTCGAACTGCACCGGCGGTGCGAGCCGGATCTCCCAGACGTTGGGGCGCAGCGGCGTCGCTTCGAACGTGCGCGCGCCGGGAGGGAGGAACGAGGCGATCTCGAGGAAGAAGATTCGATGTCCCGCGTCCGCGAGTTTCGACATCAGCTGCTGCGGGCGCTGCCACCGGAACGACCAGTCGATGATCGAGAAGCAGACGACGTCGTAGGTGGTCGACTCACGCGGATCGAGCGCGGGCGCAACGGCCGGGATGTCGATGATGTTCTGTCGCGCCGGCCACGGATTCCACAGCCTTTTGATGAGATTTTTCAGCGACTGCGGGAGCCGGCGTCCGACGCCGATGACGACGCGCGAGTACATCCGCGCGTATGCGGGACGCACGCGGCCGCGCACCGACGCCACGGCGTTGCGCATTCCGTTGCGCGCTTTTCTCAGTACGCCTTTCACGGCCGCGAAGCCTAGCATGCGAAAAAATCAGTTATGATTCTTCCAGTCCCGCCACAACGCGAACGGCTCGGGAGGGTGCGATGGGGGAGATCAGGCTGTTCCAGATCTGCTACGAGGGGGACCTCACGGTCGAGGTCTCACACGTCCTGCGGCGCCTCGGCGCGGAACCCAACTTCGATCAGAGTTGGCAGGTGTTTCTGCCCGAGGGGCGGCATGCGGCGCCGCTGGTGCGGTATCTGCGCGCGCAACTCGGCTCGGAAGCGCGCCTGCTCGTGGCGTGCTCGCAGTTCACGACCACGCGCGACTTCCTGCTTGTGCGCCACAGCCTCACGTCGGGCGCGGACTACTCGGAGCTGCACGACGCGCTGCATCGCCTCGGGACCGTCGTCGCTTTGCCGTTCGAGTCGACGTTCGTGATCCAGAGCGATGACCGCACCGACGTGCACACCCTCGGCGCCGCGCTCGGCGAGCTCTGCCCCGACGAGTCGCTGATGGTGACGGGCGTCAGCCACGACTGGGCCTACTGCAACTCCGGCGACTCCCGCATGTTCGTCGCGGACGCGCTGGAAGATGCGCAGTTCAAGTCGTTCTGACGTCGCGCAGCGATGAAGTGCGTCGCTTCGCGACTCACTTCACGCCGCGCATCATCTTCCTGATCGGCACGATCAGGATCGCGAGGATCACCGTGGCGATGATCAGGTTCAGGAACGCGGCCTGGAAGACGTCCGAGAACGGGCGGTCCTGCAGGAAGCCGGCGATCCATCCCGCGACGTAGTTGCCCATCGCCGTTGCGAAGAACCACACGCCCATCATCAGTCCTACGAGTCTCGCGGGCGAAAGCTTGGTTACCATGCTCAGGCCGACGGGGCTGAGACAGAGCTCTCCGAGCATTTGCAGGAAATACAGGCCGATCAGCCACATCGGGCTCACGCGGCCGCCGCTCGACTCGAACGCGCGCGCGGCGGGGATCACCAGCGCAAACGAGAGGCTGAGGAAGAACAGGCCGAGGGTGAACTTCGCGGGACTCGACGGCTCACGCTGGGATTTCGCGAGACGCAGCCACAACCACGCGAAGACCGGCGAGAAGAGGATCACGAACAGCGGCTCGACGGACTGGAACCAGCTCGAAGGATATTGGAAGCCGAAGACCGTCAGTTGCGTCGCGCGATCGGCGAAGAGCGTGAGACTCGAGCCAGCCTGTTCGAAGCCTGCCCAGAAGAGCAGAGCGAAGAGCGTGAGGATCGCGATCGCGCCGATACGTGCCCAGTCGGTGCCCGTGAGCTTGCCCTCGACAACCGGGGCGGAGACCACGTTCGAAGGTTTCTCGGCCTGCGACACCGGCGTGAGGTATTTGCGTCCGGCGGAGTATTGAATGAGACCGAAGACCATGCCCACGCCAGCCGCCGCGAAGCCCAGGTGCCAGTTCGCCGTCTGCCCCAGCCAGCCGCAAATGAGCGGCGCGATGAACGCGCCGAGGTTGATGCCCATGTAGAACAGCGAGAAGCCCGCATCACGGCGCCCGTCCTCGCGCGTGTACAGCGAGCCCACCATCGTGGACACGTTCGGCTTCAGCAGGCCGGTGCCGATGACGATCAATCCGAGGCCGGTGAAGAAGAACGGCAGCCCGGGGATGGCCATGCTGAAGTGCCCCGCGGCGATGATGCAGCCGCCGATGAACACGGCGCGGTAGTGGCCAAGGTATCGGTCCGCGAGCCAGCCACCGGGAATGCCGGCGAGGTACACGGCCATGGTGTAGATCCCGTAGATCGTTGCGGCGCGGCGCTCCCCGAATCCGAGCCCCGGCTGCTGGGTGGAGCCGACCATGTACAGCATCAGCAGCGCGCGCATGCCGTAGTAGCTGAAGCGCTCCCACATCTCGGTGAAGAAGAGTGTGGCGAGACCGCGGGGGTGCCCGAACCACTGTTTGCCGACGATCGTGCTCATGCGCACACGGTAGCGGATTTCCAGGCGCGATTGAGGCCCCGAAGGTCACGAGTGGTTGCCAACCGGCAACGAACGGCAAAGTTGTGGCCCCGTTCGGCAGAGTTCTTGTATCTTGCGCCGCACATCGACAGGTTTCCGGAAGGAGAGCTATGGCCAACGCCGCTGTTGAGAAACATCCCAGAGGTCTGTACGTCCTGTTCGGAACCGAGATGTGGGAGCGCTTCAGCTTCTACACGGTTGGGGCGATGCTTTCGCTCTACCTGCGCGACGCGACCGACGGCTTCGGATTCTCGAACGCCCGTTCCGCCTCCGTCGTCTCGACGTACAACATGTTCATCTACTTCACGCCGCTCCTCGGCGGCCTGATCGCGGATCGACTCACCGGTTTCCGGAAGGCGATCATGATCGGCGGCGTGTCGTTCATGATCGGCCACGCGCTGCTGGCGGTCCCGGATAACCTCCTCGTCTGCTACATCGCGCTGACCTTCCTCGTGATCGGCAACGGTTTCTTCAAGCCGAATGTGTCGTCGATGGTCGGCAACCTCTATCGCGAAGGCAGCCACCTCAAGGACAAGGCGTATCTCATCTTCTACATGGGCATCAACGTCGGCGCGCTGCTCGCGCCGCTCGTGGCGAACTTCGTCCAGCCGCGCTGGGGCTTCCACCCCGCGTTCTTCAACGGCGCGATCGGCATGGTGATCTCGCTGATCGTCTTCGGCGTGAATCAGAAATGGGTGCGCCAAGCCGATCGAAAGCAGAGCCAGGGTAGCGAGCAGCAAGCGGTCACGGTGACCGAAGACTTGCCGCCGACGGCCGAGGCGACGGCGATGGCGGCGGTGCCGGAGTGGAAGCGGATCATGGCCCTGATCGTGATCTTCCTGATCGTCATCGTCTTCTGGATGGTCTTCCACCAGAACACGCTCTCGCTCACGTGGTGGGCGGAAGACCACTCGCGCGCACTGCCGGGCATTTTGTCGTTCGGCATCAATCCGCTCTTCATCATCCTCCTGTCGACGCCGCTGGCCGCGTTCTGGAGCTGGCTCGATCGACGCAACCTCGAGCCGTCGACGCCGATGAAGATGATGATCGGCATGATCCTCACCGGCGTTTCCTTCGCGATCCTCTACTTCGCCGCGAACTCGGGCGGCTTCAACAAGCCGGTGTTCGAGGTCATGCAGTCGAACGCCACGGAGACGCTCGTCAAAATCTCCCCCGAAGCCCGCGAGTACCTCGGCATCACCGCAGCGCCGGAGAAGCTCGCGGACGGCACGGAAGTGTGGCGCGTGACAAACAGCGGGGCGGTCCCGGGAAAGGGAAACTTCGTCCGCTTCGAAGGAGGAGCGAACGGTCAGATCAACACCGCGACCGCGAATCGCGTCTCCGCAATCTGGCTGATCGTTGCGTACCTCGTGCTTTCCCTCGGGGAGTTGATGCTCAGTCCGATGGGTCTCTCACTCGTGTCGAAGGTCGCGCCCGTGCGCATGCGCGGCCTGATGATGGGCGGCTGGTTCGCGGCGACGGCGATCGGCAACAAGCTCACCGGCGTTGCCGGCTACTGGGACCTCTGGAGCCACGCCTTCTTCTTCATCCTCCTCGCGGGGATGGCGTGGACCATGGCCGTCGTGTTGCTCGTGCTGATGCGTCCCCTGAAAAAAGCCATGCCCGGGGTCTAGTGGAGCTTCAGGAGAACGTGCCTCTCGCGCCGTTGACCACCATCGGCATTGGTGGTCCGGCGCGATTCTTTTTTCGCGCGACGTCCGTCGATGAGCTGCGCGAGGGGCTGGCGTGGGCGCGCGAACGTTCTCTGCCCGTGTTCCTCCTCGGCGGCGGCAGCAATCTGCTGATCTCCGACGACGGCTTCGACGGGCTGGTGATTCATCTCGATCTGCGCGGGATCACGCTCGAGAGCGAAGACGAGTACGCGATGGTGCAGGTCGCGGCAGGGGAGCCGTGGGACGCGTTCGTCGCGATGGCGGTGGAGAAGGGATGGGCGGGGATCGAGTGCCTGTCCGGCATCCCCGGCTCGACCGGCGCGACGCCGATCCAGAACGTCGGCGCGTATGGGCAAGACGTGAGCGAGACCATCGCGCGCGTGGAGGCGCTCGACCGCGCGAACGACCGCGTGGTCTGGTTCACGAACGAGGAATGCCGCTTCGGCTATCGCGCCAGCCGTTTCAAGAACGTCGAGCGCGAGCGCTACGTCGTGCTGTCGGTGACGTTCCGCCTCGTGCGCGGCGGCCGCGCGGCGATCCGCTATCCCGAGCTGCAGAAGTACGTCGACGAGCGCGGCGTGTCGGTCGCGGACCTGCGCGGCGTGCGCGAGGCCGTGATCGCGATCCGCAAGCGCAAGGGAATGGTGCTCGATCCGAACGATCCCGACACGCGCAGCGACGGCTCGTTCTTCATGAATCCCGTGATCGGCGCCGCGGCGTACGACGACTTCGCGCGCAATGCGCCCGACGCGCCGCACTATCCCGCGGGCAATGACGTGAAGCTCTCTGCCGCCTGGCTGATCGAGCGCGCGGGCTTCGGCAAGGGCTTCACTCACGGCAACGTCGGCCTGTCGACGAAGCACACGCTTGCGATCGTGAACCGCGGCGGCGGCACGGCCGCGGAGGTGGTGGAGCTGGTGCGGATGATTCAGGATCGCGTGCGCGAGGTGTTCGGCGTGGAGATCCACCCGGAGCCGAATTTCCTCGGGTTCACGTAGGGCGTCATAATTCGACTTTGTCAGATTCGTAATCGCTGCATTCGCGCGCGACGAAAACGACGAAGGGCCTCCGGCGGGGGTTCAACCCGGAGACATAGTGGACACTAAGTTCTAGGGACATAGTTGACACTTTGATCGGCAACGTGCGCATGCAGGGGCATGGCGCTACGGACGAGGACGATCGTGGAACAGCGAGTGTCGGCGA
>DASYGV010000078.1:0-7474 GCA_035999335.1 Thermoanaerobaculia bacterium
GCCTGCGGACCAGCCGGCGAGGACGCCGGCGCTCCACTAGCCACTACAATTCGCGTCATGCGTACTCTGCTTTTGCTTCTTCTGACGCCGACTCTTCTCTTCGCGCAAACGCGCGATACCGCGAAGTTCCTCGACACCAAACGCGCCGCGAATGCGACCATCGACAAGCATGCTGCGGAGATGACCGCGCTCTCCGATGAAGTGTGGCGCTACGCGGAGACCGCGCTAAAGGAAACGCGCTCGTCGAAGGCGCTCGCCGACTGGGCGGAGAGCAAAGGCTTCCGCGTCACGCGCGGCGTTGCAAATCTCCCGACGGCGTTCGTCGCGGAGTTCGGCAGCGGCAAGCCGGTCATCGGCATCATGGGCGAATACGACGCACTTCCCGGCATCTCGCAAAAGGCGCAGCCGACGAAGGACGCGCTCGAGGCAGGCGCACCCGGTCACGCCTGCGGCCACAATCTCTTCGGCGTCGGGTCGCTCGCTGCCGCTCTTGCGATCAAGGAGCAGATCGCCGCCGGGAAGTTGCAGGGCACGATCCGGTTCTTCGGCACGCCCGCGGAGGAAGCGGTCGGCGGAAAGCTCTACATGCTCCGCGAAGGTGTTTTCAAAGACGTCGATGTGATGCTGGCGTGGCATCCGTCCGACGAAACGCAGTCGGATACGAAGAGCACGCAGGCGCTGGTCGATCTCACCGTCGAGTTCCGCGGCCGCGCCGCACACGCCGCCTTCGACCCATGGAACGGCCGCAGCGCCTCGGACGGCCTGGAGATCTTCACCTACTCCGTGAACATGATGCGCGAGCACATCCGCCCGTCGTCGCGGATGCACTACGTCGTGCAGCAGGCCGGCAACGTGCCGAACGTTGTCCCCGAGTACGCGAAGCTGTGGATCTGGCTGCGCGACGAGGAGCGCGCGGAAGTCGATCGCCTTCTCGAGCGCATCCGGCAGATCGCACAGGGCGCCGCGCTCGCGGCGAACGTCGAGTCGCAGGTCCACGTGCAGGGCGGCGACTGGAACATGCTCGTGAACATGACCGGCCAGCGCGCCGCATGGCAGAACATGGACTGGCTCGGTCCGATCGCATTCACCGAGGACGAGCAACAGTTCGCGAAAACGATCCAGAAGGAAACCGGCGCGGAGCCGAAGGGACTCGTGGCAACGGTCAAGCCGTTCGACGCGAATCCCGGGAAGCCCGAGGGCGGCTCGACCGACGTCGCGGACGTGAGCTGGAACGTGCCGACCATTCATCTCTCCGTGACCACCGCGCCGATCGGCGCGCCGTGGCACGGCTGGCCGGTCGTCGCCTGCGGCGGTATGTCGATCGGACACAAGGGAATGGTGTGGGCGTCGAAGGCACTCGCCGCGACGATGGTGGATCTGTTCCGCGATCCGAAGCTGGTGCAGAGCGTGCGCGCGGAGTTCGCCAAGAGCACGGAAGGGATCACCTACAAACCGTACATCCCCGCGGGCCCGGCGAAGGTGCCGTAACGGGACCGCCGGCGTCCTTCGCCGGCTGATCGGGCGGCGTCCGGCGCCGCCCGCCCGGGTGGCGGCGCGGGACGCCGCCACATCAGCCGCCGAGACGGCAGCGCTCCCCTACGCCGCGACCGGCATCTGCACGCGATCGAGATCGCTCAGCAGCGCGCCCGCGTCCGCGTAGCGCGCGGCTGGATCCTTCTCCAGGCAACGCATCACGATCGCGTTCACCTCGCGGCCCACATCCGGCCGCAGGTCGATCGCCGGCGTCGGCTTCTCCATGATGTGCGCGGTGAGGATCCCCGTCAGCGACGTCGACTCGAACGGCCGGCGTCCGACGAGCAGCTCGTACAGCAGCACGCCCATCGCGTAGACGTCCGTGCGCGGGTCGAGCGTTTTCCCCTGCACCTGTTCGGGGCTCATGTAGTGCGGCGTGCCGACGATCAATCCCGCTTGCGTCATCGCCTCCGAGGCCTCGGTCATCCGCGCGACGCCGAAGTCCATCAGCTTCACCTCGCCCTTCGCGTCGATGAGCACGTTCTGCGGCTTGATGTCGCGGTGAATGATGCCCTGCTCGTGCGCGGCCTGCAGGCCGCGGCAGATCTGGCGGGAGATGCCGATCGTCGGGCGAGCGGGCATCTGCCGCGACGGCGCCTCGTCCATCAACTCGTTCAGCGTGTACCCACGCACGAACTCCATGCTGATGAAGTACACGCCCTCGGCCTCGCCATAGTCGTACGTGCGCAGCACGTTGCGATGCGTGATCTTGCGCGCGAGGCGGATCTCGCGCTTGAACCGCTCCAGATCCTCCGGCGACCGCGTCATCACATCGCCGGGCAGCGTCTTGATCGCCACCGTCTCGTCGAGCTGCGCGTCCGTCGCCTTGTAGACGACGCCCATGCCGCCGCGGCCGAGAATGCTCTCGATCTTGTACCGGCCGGCGAAGAAGTGGCCGGGGGCGAGATCCCTCTGGCCGCTGCCGGGCGGGGCCGTCGTACCGGCCGCGGTCGCGTCCATCCGCAGCGTCGGCACCGCCTGCGTCCCGCTGACCGTCTTCATGATCGAGGTCGCCATGCTCAGCAGCGGCAACGCCGCGACCGGCAGCGGGTTGGGGAGCCACTTGAGCCGCACTTCCTCGCGAGTCGCGGAGCTCAGCACCTCGTTGCCTGCCGCCTCCGCGGTCTCGTACGACACGTACGCGAAGCCGTTCGGCGCGTGCCAGGCAAACAGCAGCGCGAGTAGCGGCGCATTGCCGACGATCGCGCGGCCGCTCTCGGCGTCCAGCGTCACCGAGCCGGTCACGAACTCACCGGTGGCAATGCCCACACCGACCGACATCGGCGTGCCCGAGCCCATCTGCAGGGCCATTTCTTCGTTGATCGCCCGCGCCGCGCGGATCGCGTGGATGATCCCGCGGTCGCCGCGGAAAACGCAGACCAGGCGATGCCCGTTGATCTCGCGGACCTCGCCGTCCTGCCGCTCGACCTCGTTCTCCTGCAACCGCATCGCGCGCTCGACGGCACCGATCACGAACGCCGCGTCGCCCTCGCCCACCGTCGCCGGCAGTCCGCGCAGGTCGGTGACGAGGACCGTTCCCTCATCGAGCTTCGCCGTCTCGGTCACGCGGACGTTCCCCGCCGGCACCTCGTCCGACTTGTCGGCCATCTGCGCGTACAGCTCCTCGAGCTCCGCCTTGTCGCGGAGGGAGTTGATCATCTTGCCGAACGAGCGTCCGAGGATCCCGACCTCGTCGTTGCGGTCCACGTCGGGATGAACGCTGTAGTCGCCCGCCGTGACGCCCTGCGCGATGCTGGCGAGCTGCTCGATCGGGCGGGTCAGGCGCTTGGCGATGAGCCACGAGGTGAGGAGCGCAAGCAGCAGCGCCACGCCGCCGGCGATGATCATCGTGCGCTCGATCTCCTTGAAGGGAGCGAGCTCGCGGTCGAGCGAGCGGAGGAAGATCGCCGTGCCGACGGGGTCGCGGCCGGAGAGGAGCGGCCGAGTCGTGACGACGTAGCGGTTCCGATCGACTTGCAGCGTTTTCTCGCTGCCCACGTCTTTGGGCATCACGCTCGGCGCATTCGAGGAACGGACCGTCGTCGCTCCGTCCTTCGTGGTGAAGACCACCTCCGCGTTCGTCGACTCGGCGATGCGGTTGGCGAACTTGTCGTCGATCGCGTAACCGTTGACCAGGTAGCCGATACGCACCTGGCGCGCTCCGGCGGCGATCGGTGCGACCACCGCGTGGTAGAGCTTACCGTCGAGCGGCAGCACGCCCTGCGTGCCGGCGACGCTGCCGTCATCGACGATGGTTCGCACGAGCGGCGTCTTCTCGTAGAAATCATCCTTCGAGGTCCCGGCGATCATCGGTTGATCCGTGCGGGCGACGACGATGCCCTGATCATCGAGCAGCATCAGCACGTCGGTCTTGAGGCGATCGCGGTTTTGGATGAGCGTGTCGTTGATACTGCTGTAGTCGATTGCGGGCGCGGGAGGCGGCACGTTCGGGTCGACGGGCTGCACGGCACTCGGCGCGGCCTGCGGCGGCTCGAAACTCAGCGCCGTCTGGATGTATGCATAGAAGTTCCCGTCGCTGCCGAGGACCTGCGTCGCGCCGGCGAGGCCGTCGAGGCGCTGCCTCTCGAACTCCCCGAACAGCGTCGCCGCCCCGTTGATCGACCGGTTCACCGTCTCCGCGGCGACCGTGTTCGCGCTCTGGATGGTGATCCCCACCGCGACCCCGACGACGATCACGATCAGGAGCGCCGTCAGTCCGAAAAGCTTCAGGACGAGCGGCACGCGCGGCTTTTCGACCGCGTACTCCTTCTTCGAGGGAAGCTCTTGCGAGACCGTGGCTTTGCTGTCGAGCGCCTGCGCGGTCATGTTCGCTAGTAGTCCTTTGGCGGGCGGTAGGCCTGTCCGAACTTGTTCTTGTGCTGGGTGAGGCGGAAGTTGCGGCCGTCGATGGTCAGCAGAGTCGCGCCGGTGACGCTGCCGTTGGCGTTGACCTCGATGTCGGAGGACTGGCTGCCCCCCTGCTCGTTCCACGCGGTAATGCGGTATTTCCCAGGCGGGACGTCGAAAGAGTAGTTCCCGTTCGCGTCGGCGAAGCCGTAGTGCGGCGTGGTCATCACGTGCACGACCGCGGACATGTTCGGATGGACGTTGCAGTAGACGTTCACGACGCCGGGGCTGTTGAATTTGTGCGACTTACCCGCGCCGCGGCGGTAGAGGCCGAGGTCGAAGGTGTTGCCGGGGGTGAGGGAGAAGAGGTTGTGCGCGATCGGGTCTTCGTTCGGGAAGGCGATCGTCGAGCCTGCCGGGACGGCCACGACGTGCGGCAGGAAGGTCTTGCTGCGCGTGGTCATCGTGAACGCCGCCGCCGGCTTTTTCCAGGTCTTGCCGGCCGGATCGAGCCAGATGAGCGTCTCGTTGACGACGGGCTGCTGGCCGCGCTTGGTCTGGAACATCACTTTTCCGTTGACCGTGGCCGCGCCGACATTCGCGGCGAGCGCGAGAAGGCCCGCAATGAAGAGGAAACGTTTCATGAAGTTGGCTCCGGGGGCCGGAAAGTGTAGCACAGCGATTTGTGCTCTCGGGCCGGCGATTGAAGCAGCAATATCGTGAGAATTTTCAATTGCGATTAGGGACAAAAACCGTATCATATTCACCATGCATTCAGGAGAGGGGGAGGGTCGGGCTGCAATAAAGGGGCGGCCAGCGATGCTTTTCTATCCGTACGAATGAGCGCGGCCTCCGGTCGCATCGTTCCTTGAAAACAACGATCTCGAGTTCCCGTCCCTCCCTTCCATCCCGGGGCGAGTAGGGGCGGTCGATCCGGTCCGCAGCGATGGCGAGGTGGGTCATGGCACGTGACGTGACGCTGGCAGCGGGTCCGCCGGAAATTCAGGGGAGGAGGTAACGAATTTCGCATGGATTGTTCTAATCAACCTAAGGGGGTCTCTTCGTAGCTAGACTACGTGGTGACACCTACCCCGGAGGGCGCCCGTGAAACGGCGCCCTTTTTGTTTTTTTGAAGTTCATCCCGCGCGAAGACGCGGGATCTCTGGTGCCCTCTCGAGGCCCGAGGCTCATGCGCTGCCGGTGGAACCACGCGGGCAGTTCATCCCGCGCGCAGACGCGGGATCTTCGGTGCCCCCTGGAGGTCCCAGGCTCATGCGCTGCCGGTGGAACCGGAGATCCCGCGTCTGCGCGCGGGATAAACTGATGGCGGGGATAAACTGAAGAGGATCAATCCAACCGCGGGACGATCGTTGGGATTGGCGGGAGCTCGGGAGCGAGGATCGCGCGCAGCCGCTCGCGCATCGCTTCCACGGAGTTGAACTCGGAGCTGAGCACGTCCTGCAGCGCTTCCACGTCCGCCGCGCGAAGGCGCGGTTTCTTGTCCAGGCAGGCGTTCGTCTTACAGCGGTTCGTGCAGTACTTGCGCGTTTTCCGCGTCCGTGGAAAAGCCGCGCCGCAGTATTGGCAGTGTCCCATCGTCCGCCCTCCCCTCCCGGAAATCCGTTAATCAACGCCGCGTAACGCGAGAGCATGAAAGCGCGGGCTCCCCACGCGCATATCGACGGTGCACTCGCGATCCGTTAACGCACGTCACTGTAACGGACCTTGTGCACGCGGTCAACAGGTTGACCATTGGTGCCCCGGGCCGGACTCGAACCGGCACGCCACTCTCGCAGCGGGGGATTTTAAGTCCCATGCGTCTACCAATTCCGCCACCGGGGCCAGAGGGAAATTGAAAATTGAGAATTGAAAATTGGCCCCAACCGGCCACCTCCGCCAAGGCTCTTTTTCAATTTTCAATTTTCAATTTTCAATTCCTGCCGCCCGGGATCATAACTCTGCCACATCGGATATCATTCGCGCCGCATCAACACCCCTCCGGAGGCAGCAGATGACCGCCACACTCGAAAGCATCCCGGGAGCGCCGCTGACGCTCCTTTCCGATGAAGAACAGATGTTCCAGGAGAGCGTCCGCGAGTTCGCGATCGAGAAGATCCGGCCGCTGGTCCACCAGATGGACCACGACGCCACGATGTCCAAAGACCTGATCAAGAACTTCTTCGAGATGGGCATCATGGGCATCGAAGTTCCCGACGAGTTCGGAGGCGCCGGCTCCTCGTTTTTCAACGCCGTTCTCGTGGTGGAGGAGCTCTCCCACGTCGATGCCTCCTGCGGCGTCCTCGTCGACGTCCAGAACACCCTCGTCAACAACGCCATCATCCGCTGGGGCAACAACGACCAGAAGTCGAAGTACCTGACCATGCTCGCCGCCGATACCGTCGGCGCCTATGCCCTCTCCGAGGGTGGGTCGGGATCGGACGCCTTCGCCCTGGCGACGCGCGCGGAAGACAAGGGCGATCACTTCGTCCTCAACGGCCGCAAGCTGTGGATCACCAATGCCGCCGAGGCGGGCGTGTTCATCGTCTTCGCGAACGCGAATCCCGACGCCGGCTACAAAGGCATCACCGCCTTCATCATCGAGCGCGATTTCCCCGGTTTCCAGATCGGCAAGAAGGAAGACAAGACCGGCATCCGCGCCTCCTCGACTTGCGAGCTGATCCTCGAGGATTGCCGCGTCCCGAGAGAAAACGTCCTCGGCGAGCCCGGCAAGGGCTACAAGATCGCCATCGAGACCCTCAACGAGGGCCGGATCGGCATCGGCGCGCAAATGATCGGCGTCGCCCGGGGCGCCCTCGAGCACGCGATCGCATACACGAAGGAGCGCAAGCAGTTCGGCACCCGCATCGCCGACTTCCAGGGCGTGCAGTTCCAGATCGCCCAGGCCGCGACGGACCTCGAGGCCGCACGCCTCATGGTCTACAACGCCGCGCGCCTCAAGGACGCCGGCCGCCCGTTCCTTCGCGAGGCTGCGATGGCCAAGCTCTTCTCCTCGCAAGTGGCCGAAAAAGTGACGTCGCTGGCAGTGCAGCTCTACGGCGGCAACGGCTACACGAAGGAGTACCCGGTCGAGAAG
>DASYGV010000089.1:0-43832 GCA_035999335.1 Thermoanaerobaculia bacterium
ATCTGCGCCTGCTGATTGGCCGGAAAGATGTCGATGATGCGGTTGATGGTCTGCGCCGCGGAGTTGGTGTGGAGCGTCGCGAAGGTCAAGTGACCCGTCTCGGCGATCTTCAGCGCCGCTTCCACGGTCTCGAGATCGCGCATCTCGCCGATCAGCACCACGTCGGGGTCTTCGCGCAGCGACGCGCGCAGCGCGTTGCCGAAGCTGTTGGTGTCGCTGTGCAGCTCGCGCTGGTTGACCAGGCAGTTCTTGTGCTGGTGGATGTACTCGATCGGATCCTCGATCGTGAGAATGTGTTCGCGCCGCTCGATGTTGATCTTGTCGATCATCGCGGCGAGCGTCGTCGACTTGCCGGAGCCGGTGGGACCGGTGACGAGCACCAGGCCGCGCGGCTTGTTGCAGATCTCCTCGACCACCGGTGGCAGGCCGAGCTCCTTGAACCCGAGGATCTCGTACGGAATCTGGCGATAGACGGCCGCGGTCGCTCCGCGCTGGTTGAAGATGTTCGCGCGAAAGCGAGCCAGTCCCTTGATGCCGAAGGAGAGGTCGAGCTCGAGGTTCTCCTCGAAGCGATGCTTCTGCGCGTCGGTGAGGACCGAATACGCCAGCTGCTTGGTCTCCGGTGCCGTCAGCGGCGGCATGTCCAGGGGCACGAGCTTGCCGTCGATCCGGATCTGAGGCGGCGAGTTGGTCGTGACGTGCAGGTCCGAGCCGCCGCGCTCGACCATCGTTTTCAGCAGTTGGTGCAGAGTGACGGCCATTGAGTTCTCCACCTAGGACGGGTTCAGCCCGTCCGGGGCGGGCTGAAGCCCGCCCTACATCTATCCTGCTACTGTCTCGCGCACGACCTCTTCCACCGTCGTGACGCCTTCCTTGATTTTAACCAAGCCGGAGCGGCGGAGCGTGATCATGCCGTTCTCGATGGCTTTTCGCTTGATGTCGATGGCCGTGCCGCCGGAGAGGATCAGGTCGCGGATGTCGTCGTCGATGACCATGACCTCGACCAGGCCGACGCGGCCTTTGTAGCCGGTGTTGTTGCACTTCTCGCAGCCGCGGCCTTTGTAGATCGAGAAGGTCCCGACTTCCTCTTTCTTGTAACCGAGGTTCGTGACTGCCTGGGGGAGCATGTCCACCGTTTCCTTGCAGTTCTGGCAGATGCGGCGCACGAGGCGCTGCGCGGCGATGAGCTGCGTGGCCGTCGCCACCAGGAACGGCTCGATGCCCATGTTCATGAGCCGGTTGATCGTCGACGGCGCGTCGTTCGTGTGCAGGGTCGAGAGCACGAGGTGTCCCGTCAGCGCCGCCTTGATCGCGATCTCCGCGGTCTCGAAATCGCGGATCTCGCCGACGAGAATGATGTTCGGGTCCTGGCGCAGGAACGAGCGGAGCGTCGCGGCGAAGTTCAGCCCGATCGCCTCCTTCATCTGCACCTGGTTGATCCCCGGCAGGTTGAACTCCACCGGATCCTCGGCGGTCATGATGTTCACTTCAGGCGAGTTGACCTTCGAGAGCGCCGAGTAGAGCGTGTTCGTCTTGCCCGAGCCGGTCGGCCCGGTGACGAGCACCATCCCCCACGGCTTGAAGATCGCCTCTTCGAAGCGCACCAGCGACTCGGGCTCGAAGCCGAGCTTGGTCATGTCGAGGCGGAGGTTGTCCTTGTCGAGGAGACGCATGACGATCTTCTCGCCGAACAGCGTCGGGAGGACGGACACCCGGAAGTCGAGCTCCTTGTTCCTTTCCTCGAGCTTGATCTTCAGCTTGATGCGGCCGTCCTGGGGAAGCCGCTTTTCGGCGATGTCGAGCTTCGCCAGGATCTTCATGCGCGAGGTGATCGCGTCTTTCAGCTTCAGCGGCGGGTTCATGATCTCGTACAGGATCCCGTCGATGCGGAAGCGGACGCGGTACTCCTTCTCGTACGGCTCGATGTGGATGTCCGACGCGCCGCGCTTGATGGCGTCGGTGAGGATCAGGTTGCACAGCTTGACGACGGGCGCTTCCTCGGCCGAGTCGGCGAGGGCGTTGACGTCCATCTCCTCGTCTTCCTCGAGGACCTCGAGGTCGGCGCTCTCCTGCGTCTGAAGGTCTTCCATGACCTTCTTCAGCTCGAGCGAGGAGGTGGTGCCGTAGTAGTTGTCGATGGCCGCCTTGATCCCCAGCTCGGAGGCCACGACCGGCTCGACGTTGTAGCCGGTCATGAACTTGATGTCGTCCATGGCGAAGACGTTCGTCGGATCGGCCATGGCGATGGTGATCGTGGCGCCGGTCTTGTTGACCGGGAGGATGTTGTATTTGCGGGCGACGTCACCCGGGATGAGCTTGATGACGCTCGCGTCGATCTCGAAGTGCTGGAGGTTGATCGACGGGACGCCGAACTGCTGGCTGAGACACTCGGTGATGTCTTCTTCCGAGACGAAACCGAGCTTGATCAGCGTTTCGCCGAGCTTCCCGCCGGTCTCTTTCTGTACGCGCAGCGCTTCTTTGAGCTGATCCTGGGTGATCAGGCTCGCTTTGGTGAGCAACTCACCGAGACGAACACTCATAGGTCTTTCTTAGAGCTCCTGACCGAATGGCGAGTGTACCACCCGTTACTTTTTGGCTTCGACCAGCTGCGGCGGATCGGCGGACGTGACCCCGGCCGTAAAGCCGCGGAGTGTGGCGGTGATCGCGCCGATTTTGACCTCGGTGCGGATGCGGACCGGCAGTTTCCTCTCGTCGTCGGTATACCAGAGAAAGAGCCGCTCCTGCCGTTCGACACCGCCGCTCGTCATGCGCGGCTCCACGCGTACGCAGTTGAACGTGCCCGCGGGCGTCGTGACCTTCTCTTTGCGCACGGATCGGGCGCTGACGGAGTAGACCTTCCCGTCCGCGATGATCTCGAACTCGTAGACCTTGCCGGGCGTCAGATCGAGCATGCGCAGGTGATAGATGAGCGAGATCGGATCGAAGACGGGACGCGGCACTGACACTTTCTTCACTTTCTTGCGCGTGCGGGTCGCGACGCCGTCTTCCACGACGGTGACTTCTTCGATCTTGTCGCCGTCCTCGTCGAGGCGCTTGACGTAGCGCAGCGTGGAGAAGTCGTTGCGCGCGATGGTGGTCTCGATCTCGTCGCGGACTTTGAAGAAACGCGAGAACGAGGGGCTGGACCTGGCGACGGAGGTGATGCGGTAGCTTGCGTCAGCCGACGGCGAGATGGTCATCCGCGCGGTCCCGCCGGTGATCTTGAGCCAGGTGAGGTTGTAGTCGAGGGTCTCGCCTTCGACGAACTTCTGCTGGATCGGATCGGCGAGAGCGTTGGTGACGACTTGGGCCGCGAGGATGGCGGCGAGGATGAGGTTCACTCCCCGAGCACCCTTTCGAGGGTTTTCATGACCTCTTCAACAGAAATCGATTCCATTGATTTCGTCGTGCGAAAACGATCGATGACATGGTCGGGTTGTCCGTAGGGTCCGTTACGGCGTGGGTCGGTCGGGCCATACAGGCCGACGACCTTGGTGCCGAGGGCGTCGGCGAGATGGAGCGGCCCGGTGTCGCCGCCGATGACGGCCTCGGCATTTTGCAGGATCCACGCGAGCTCACGCAGGTTCGTCGGCGGAGCGACGCCCCCCCCGATCGCCTCGGCGAGCTCGCGCTCACCGGGTCCCCAGACGACGAGCGCCTTCGGGCCGATTGTTTTCGCGAGCTCTAGAAAGTGCGGCCAGATCTTGTTCGGCTTGCCAGCGCCGGGGAGGAGGACGATCGCGTTTTCGTAACCGGGAACCTCGGACGGGAAGCGTTGCCAGTTGCCAGTTGCCCGTTGCCCGTAAAGTTTCGTGGCTTGCGCGAGCTCGAGGTTCTGGTCGACTACGTGCTTCGTCGTGTCGACGTTCACATGCTTGTTCGTGAAGAGTAGCGAGGGCTTCTCGCGGACGGCTTCTCGATTGAACCCATAGCGTGTTCGTGCGCCGGAAAGCCATCCGAGGATCGCGGATTTGATCAGTCCCTGGAAATCGATCGACGCATCGACCGTGCGCATTCGGCCGATCGCGTCCGTCGCGGCGCGCGGATCGAGCTTCCACTTCTTCATCCGCACCGGGATCGTCTTCACCCCGGCCACGATCTCCACGAGCTCCGCGTACGGCGCCTCGACCACCCATGTGATCTCCGCCTGCTCGCGCATCGCGAGCACGGCAGGAAGAGTGTGAATGACATCGCCGAGGGCGGAGAGGCGCAGGACGAGCAACCGCGAACGATGAGCGATGAGAGATGAGCGATGAGCCGAGACATCGTTCATCGCTCATCTCTCATCGTTCATCGCTCGCGTCCTGGCGAGAATCTCTGAGGTGGAGTGGTCTTTCGGATCGCCGACGATGACGACCTTCCCGCCATACGCCCGCACGATCTCCCCCTCGGGCACCGACTCCGCGGTGTAGTCCGTCCCCTTGCACTGGAAGTCGGGCTTCAAGGTCTGCAGGAGGCGCCCCGGACTCTTCTCGTCGAAGATCGTGACGTACGAGACGCCGCGGATCGCGGAGATGATCTCCGCGCGCTCATCCTGCGGCATGACCGGACGCCCCTCGCCTTTGAGCAGGCGCACGGAATCGTCGCCGTTCACGCCGACGACCAGCACGTCCGCCACGCGCGCGGCGTCCTGCAGATAGCGGATGTGCCCGACGTGCACCACGTCGAAGCAGCCGTTGGCGAAGGCGATGGTCCGGCCTTCGCTGCGCTCGGATTCGAGAGCGTCGAGAAGCTGCGATTCGGTCAGGATCGGGGCGTTCATGATCAGCTCGTTTGGAGTGCGGCGGCAAGGCCGCCGCTTTCGAACAACGAGGCAAGAGCGGCGGCGTTCCGTACCTGCCGCGCATTCGAAAGCGGCGGCCCTGCCGCCGCACTCCACAAACTAATCATTGAGCTCTTCATCCCGTTCGATGGCATGCCTCACTTCTTCGTTCGATGCCGTCGCGGTGCCCATCTTCACCACCACGATCCCGCCCGCGTAATTCGCCAGCTTCGCGGCCTCGGCGAACGACGCGCCGGCGGCGAGTGCGAGGGTGAACGTCGCGATGACCGTGTCGCCGGCGCCGGTGACGTCCGCGACCTGGTCGGTGCCGAACACGGGAATCAGTAAGGGCTCACGGCGATCTCGCTCGAGCAGCGCCATCCCTCGGCTGCCGCGCGTGATCAGCACTGCCTCGCAGTCGAGACTCTGCTGTAGCGTCAGCGCCACCTCGCCGATCTTCGTCTCCTCGCCGTTCCACAACGAAGTGCCCGCGGCGGCAGCCGCTTCCTCTTCATTCGGCGTCGCGGCCGTGACGCCGGGATAGTCGAGCAGGTTGTAGCGCGAGTCGAGCGTGACCGGACGGTTGTGCGCGTACTGCGTCAGTGTGGCCACGAGCTGCGGGCGCGCGACGCCGTAGCCGTAGTCGCTCACGAGCGCCGCGTGACAGACCGCCATCTGATCGCGAAGCAGCGCGCTGAATTGTCCCAACTCCTCTTCGGTCATCTCGAACTTGTCTTCGATGTCGTAGCGGACGATCTGCTGGCGGCTGGCGTGCGGCATGCCGCCGAGGATGCGCACCTTGGTCGGAGTCGCGTAGCGGTCCGCGCGGAGAACACCGCTGCAGTCGATTCCCTGCTCGCACAGTCTCGCGATGAGCGTCTGGCCGGGGATGTCGTTGCCGAGAACCGAGACCGGAACGGGCAAGCCGCCGAGGGAGAAGATGTTGTTGATGGCGTTGCCGGCGCCGCCGAGGAGGATGTCGTCGCGGTACTGGCGGAGGATGAGCACCGGGGCCTCGCGCGAGATGCGCTTCGGCGTTCCGTAGATGAAGCGGTCCGCTACGATGTCGCCGTAGACGACGACCAGCTTCCCCTTCATCGCCTCCGTGAGCTGGAGCAGGCGGGAGCGCGAGAACACGGCGCGGAGTCTAACCGAACGATGAACGATGAGCGATGAACGATGAACCGGAAGCTGGTGGAGGGAGAGGACTTCTATTACGAGGGACCGTATCTGGTCTTCACGGAGAAGTTCCTGCGGGAGCGCGGGTACTGCTGCGAATCCGGGTGCCGGCACTGTCCGTACGGATATCGGCGCGACCGGCGCGTTGATGTTCCGGTCGCGGATGAGACGAGCGATGAGTGATGAGCGACGAACGATGAACTCGGGTGTTCATCGCTCATCGTTCATCGCTCATCGCTAATTCTGGTGGCGTGAGGTCCGCCTCGTTGAGCTCGGTCTTCTCCGGCTCGGTCAACACGTTCTCGACGTCGATCAGCAGGTAGACCTCCTCGCCGTGCGGCACGACGGCGATCAGGAGCTCGCCGCGGATGCCGCGCACGAGCGGCGGCGGCGGGAGAAACGACTCGGGCGTCAGCGTCACGATGCGGCGCACCTCGTCGACCTTCAGCCCGATCACGCCGGCGTTCGTGAGCGTGATGAGGACGAGCGGCTGTTCCACGCGCTCGGAGCGCGGATAGAGCCGCTCGCGCAGGTCGATGATCGGGATGACCTCGTTGCGAAGCACGATGATCCCTTCGACGAAGGACGGCGCGGTCGGCACGGATGTCGAGCCGGTGTACTGCACGATCTGGCGCACGGCCATGATGTCGAGCACGAACGTCTCGGGACCGACGCGAAAGGTGATGAGGCGAAGCTCCGAGGCGGCCATTACGCCTCCCCTGTCACGATCGCACCCGGAACTTGCGCACTTCGTCGTCGAAACTGCGGATCGCGTCGTTGAGCAGCGTGATCGCGGCGCTCATGTCGCCCGCGGCGGAGCGGTTGTTGTCGGCGATCGAGCGCACCTGCTGCATCGTGGTGACGATCTTCTCGCTCTCCGAGGCCTGGTTCGCGGCGACCTGGAAGATCTCGTGGATCATCTCGATCATCCGCTCGGCCGCGGCGGAGATCATCCCCGAGCCCGACTTCTGCTCGACCATCGCCTGGCGCACGTACTTCGTGACCTCGCGCATCGACTCGACGGCCTTGAGGATGTGATCGGAGCCCTGCGCCTGCTGGCGCGTGGCGGAGTTGATCTGGCCGACCATCGACTGCAGACGGTCGACCGCGCGCGTGACGGTCTCGCTCCCCTTCGCCTGTTCGCGCGTCGCGCCGGCGATCTCTTTGCCCATGCTCGATGCTTTGGCCGCGGAGACGAGGATGTTGTTCAGCGCCTTGCCGGCGTCGTGCGAAAGCAGCACGCCGTTCTCGACCAGCGACGAGCCGGAGGACATCGCCTTCAGCGCGTTCTCGACTTCGTCCTGCACCGAGCGGATGAGGTTCGCGATGTCCCGCGTCGACGACGCCGTGCGCTCGGAGAGATCGCGGATCTCGGCGGCGACGACGGAAAAGCCCTTGCCGTACTCGCCGGCCTGCGCGGCGAGGATCGCGGCGTTGAGCGCGAGGAGGTTGGTCTGCTCGGCGACGTCCTCGATCACGTTGAGGATCTTGCCGATCGCGAAGGAGCGCTCGCCGAGCCGCGACACGACGGTGTTCGCTTCGATCACCGACTGGCGGATCTGCTCCATTCCTTCGATCGTCTCGCGCACGGCCTTCATGCCCGATTCCGCGGCGTCCGAGACGGCGATGGCGAGGTCGTACGAGCGCGCGGCGTTGGTCTCGACCTGCGCGATCGACGCCGACATCTCGACCATCGAGGACGAGGTGTCGGTGACGAAGTTCGTGAGGTAGACGACGTTCTGGTCCACCTCGTTGATCGACGAGACCATCTGGTGCGTCGCGGAGGCCGTGTCCTCGACGGAGTTGAAGAGCGTGTCGGTGTGGCGGCTCACCTCTTCCATCGACGCCACCATTTCGAGCATCGACGACGACGTCTCCTCGGACGACGCCGAAAGCGCCTCGACGTTGTCGGTGATCTTCCGGACGCCGCTGTTGAGCTGATCGATCGAGTTGTAGGTGTCGTCGATGACCGCGCGCTGTTCGTCGACGCGGTTGATGACGAGCTGCGAGCGCGTCTCGACCGTCTCGACGACGTTCTTCAGCTTCGACTGCGACATCACGAGGCTCTTCACCGTCCGCTCGAGGTTCGCGGTCATGTCGTTGAACGCGCCGGCGAGGATGCCGATCTCGTCGCGCGACTCCACGCCCGCGCGCTGGGTGAGGTCGCCCTTCGCGATCTGTCCCGCCGTCTCCACGAGCGAGAGGATCGGCCGCACGATCAGGCGCGATGCGAGCCACGCGAGAAGGCTCGCCGCGAGCAGCACGAGCGCCGTCGTGCCCGCGTTCCATTGGATGAGCGACGCGATCGCACGCTCGGCCTGGGTCTCGTTCATCAGCAGGCGGAAGTAGCCCTTCGGCTTCGCATTCGGGTTCTTCGCGTCCGCGTCCGTTTCGTAGAAAGGCTCGGTATAGATGTGCAGCCCGGTGTTCGTCACCGCGCCGCGTTCCCGTTCGAGTACGCGCCCGGCAAGCCCCTCGGCCTGTTGCGGCGCCGTGGCCGCGAGCACCTTTCCGTTCGCGTCGAGAAACTCGGCGTATTGCACGGACGGGTTGTTCTTCAGATCCGTGGCGATCTTCTTCAGGTCGTCGGTGAGTCCGAAGATGACGTAGTAGCCGGCGGTGGCCTCGATCGTCTCCGCGATCGCCGAGCCCTGTTGCACCGTCAAGCCGATCATGGCCCGGCGCACGACGAGGTATTGGAGAACCGCGAGCAACAGCGCGACGACGACCGCCTGCAGGGCAAATGCGGTGACGAACTTCGTTCGAAGTCCCATTCGCACGCCCGTATCTTTTCGATTTCCCGCCAGCATAAGGACCGCGCGAATCATAGCCGTTCGGCTGTTCAGCGGCTATCATCCGGCCGATGCCGTTGATCCGTTGTCCGAAGTGCGGCCAGGCCTACGACGTGCCGGGCGTAATCGCCGTGCGTCTTCCGAACTCGATCGCGACATGCCACTGCGGCGAATGGCTGTCCGGCAGCAAGGCCGCGGTGCTGGCGCGCATCGTCGACACGGACAAGATCCGCGAGATCGATCTGAAACCGTATCGCGTCAACGCGCCCGCGGCGGCTGAGACCGAAGCGCCGCGCGAGACCGGGCAAGCCCCTTCGCGCCCGCGCTCCGTGCGCGTGATCACGCGCGGCGCGTTCGACTCCGTCAACACCGTCTTCACGCTCTACGAGCATCCGCTGTGGATCGGACGCAAGGCGTGTCACGTCGAGCTCGATGAAGCGGAGCTGTCGATCCGTCATTGCTCGCTTTTCGTGCGCGGCGATCAGCTGGTCGTGCGCGACGCCGACTCGCACATGGGAACGTTCCTCGACGGACACCCGATCGAGGAGGCGGTGATCGGGGACGGCGTGCATCTGTTGCGCGTCGGCTCCGCGCTGGTGAGCGTCGAGCCGACCGATCAGATCGGACTCCCCGTCGAGCCGATCGCGCTCGATACCGCGACGGTCACCGACGAATCGGAGCTCGCGGAGAAGGTGCGCGCGCAACGCGCGGCGCAGCAGGCTTCGCGCATCGTGCTCGTTTGCGTCGAAGGACCGCTCGTGGGTCAGGAGTTCGAGATTCCGACGACGGGACTGGTCGTGGGACGCGAAGGCCACGTGCGCGTGCCGGACGAGTTCCTTTCGCGCCGCCACTTCGAACTGGTGCGCGACGAGGACGGCGAGGTCCGTGTCCGCGACCTCGGCAGCCGCAACGGAACGTTCCTCAACACGCTCCCCGCGCGGAACACGAAGGTGCACTCCGGCGACGAGATCACCGCCGGGACGAACAGATTTCGCGTGGAGCAGCGCGCGTAGTAAAGCTGCGTAACCGGTTCCGCTTCCAAGTTTGCATGTTGGCCGCGCCCTGAGTGGTCGCTATACTTCCCGCCATTCCCCGAAGCGAAGTGACTATGCAGAGTTTCGAGTCCGCCGCAACACGGATTCTCTCGCCGCTTTCCGAGCTGCTCCATCGACCCCTGCGTCTCGTCGACAGCCAATCCTCCGAGAACGGCCACGCGTTTGCGGTTCGTCTGCCGATGCCGCGCGTATCGATCGTCGCTTCGGACGGACGTCCGTTCGCCGAGATGGAGCGCCGGCTGATCGAGGAGATGTTCGACGTCCTGCGGCTCGTGGAGGAAAGTGAGGCGCGCTACGAGGAGCTCGAGCATCGGATGCTCAGCCTTCAACGCGAGAACCTCGACCTCACGGTGAGGAACCGTCTGTTGTCCGAAGTTTCGTCGCGGGACAGCCTGACCGGCTTGTACAACCGCTGGTTCGTGATGGAGAAGATCGATAGTGAACTGAACCGTTCACTCCGTCACGGCTCGCCGATGTCGCTGCTGATGTTGGACGTCGATCACTTCAAGCGCATCAACGACACGTGGGGACACTCCGCGGGCGATCAGGTGCTGCAGGGCATCGGCAAACTGCTGCGCGACTGCTGCCGCGTGTACGACGTGCCCGGACGCTATGGCGGCGAGGAATTCTGCATCGTCCTGCCGGAGACGAAGATCGGGAACACGTCGGTCGTGGCAGAGCGGATCCGCCGCAGGCTCGAAGACACCGCGCTGCAGTGCGGCGAGACTTCGATCGCGGTCACCGCTTCGATCGGCATCGCCGGAATGGACACGCCGGACGACGGTCACACGCTCAGCCCGGCCGGACTGATCGAGCGGGCCGATCGGGCGTTGTACTCGGCCAAGAATCGTGGGCGAAATCGAGTGGAACTGTGGGATTCCGCGCTACTCGACGTCGATGACGCCTCCGGCCACTGATTTCGTGAGCCGGATCACGCTACACTACCCGCCTTCGACCTAGATTCATCGGGAAAATCGTTATCTCAGAACGGGGGACAAATGCGTTTCAAAACAGCTTTGGCGTTTCTTCTGATCTTCGTTGCCGGCTCGGTGATGGCCGAGAAGCCGGTCATGGCCGTGAATGACTTCCAAAACCGCACTTCCGCGGCGTGGTGGTACGGCGGCGTGGGCGACGACCTCGCGGGCATGCTGACCAACGAGCTCGCGGGCACCGGCAAGTTCAAGATGGTGGAGCGCGACAAGCTCTCCGCGGTCCTCGACGAGCAGGACCTCGCCGATTCCGGACGCGTCAGCAAGAAGACGGGCGCCAAGATCGGCAAGCTCACGGGCGCCCAGTACCTGGTCACGGCCACGCTTTCGGCGTTCGAAGAGAACACGGCCGGCACCGGCGGCGGCGTCAGCTTCCGCGGCATCAGCGTCGGCGGCAAGAAAGAGAGTGCGTACATGGCGGTCGACTTGCGCGTCATCGACACGACGACGGGCGAGATCGAGTTCACGCGCACGGTCGAGGCGCGCGCGAGCAGCGGCGGCCTCGCCGTCGGCGTCTACCGCGGCGGCTTCGGCGGCAACCTGGGCAAATACGAGAAGACTCCGACCGGTAAAGCGATCCGCGCGGTGATCATGGAGATCAGCGAGTACCTGTCGTGCGCGATGGTCGACAAGGGCGACTGCATGGCCGAATACCAGGCGAAGGAATCCTCGCGCCGCGAGAAGACGAAGAAGTCGATCAAGCTCGACTAGTTGGCGGTTGGCGGGAGACCCGCCCATCCCACGAGGCCGGTCCGAGAGGGCCGGCCTTTTGTTTCCAAGCTTGCCGAAATCGGAGTCGAGCTCGATATCGGTGGGAGTCGCCGTCGAGTCTCGCGGACTCGAGCTCGATATCGGTGAGACTCGACGGCGAGCCCCGCGGACGCGAGCTCGATATCGGCGAGACTCGCGGTCGAGTCCCGCGGAGTCGGGCTCGAGATCGGTGGAAGTCGACGGCGAGTCGCCAGTCGCGAGGCCGGTCCGGACGGACGTGCCTTTGGTTTGCATGACAACGGAACGCGAAAAGATGCTCGCCGACGCGCTGTACGACCCGCTCGATCGCGAGCTCGTCGCGGCACGTGGCCGTGCACGCGACACCACGCTTCGCGACGTAGCGCATCGCCCTGCTTCGCGTCGGTTCACAACGCAACGCGGCCGCAAGGCGGGTTTCGTGTTTCCGGCCATTTCCGGCGATGTCCGGCCAACTGTTCCAACCGGACGCTGAAGCGCTGCACTACGAGCTGGACCGCGAGTGAAATGCTCTCGCTGGACATGTGGGCAGATCAGGCCTCCGCGGCGTAGGCACTATTCATCTTCACTGCTGACCGGCGGCAGGCCGAGAGATGCGCGCCACTCGTTTTCCTCTTCGTCTAGCACTGCGCGTAACTCAAAGAGATCAGCATGATTTGAACGCTGGTCCGGCTCAGGACGGCGGGCACGAGCGACCTCGCGAAGGCGACCATAAATACCGGCCGCGACGGCGGCGGCAATTTGCTCAGCGGGACGCGGTGCGAACGATGGCGAAGCGGGAGTCTTGAACAGGTCGCGGTGTATCGCTTCGAAGTCGTGGCCTTGAGCGAGCGGAGTTATCTCTTCGATCAGCCTGTGTAGCCGGTCCGCCAGTTCGCCCTCTACGTTCGTGTTGAAGTTCTGTGCGTCCCACGTCATCGCACGATTCTACGCCGTACTGGTACCGCTGGACCGCGAGTGACATGCACCGCGCTGGACATGTGGGGTGGCGCGGTTGCGGTGTAGAACACCGAAACCCGCTAAGCAGGCGGAAGATGCTTCAGAAAACTGTCCGCGAACTTCTTGGTCATCGTCGGCGGCGTATCCCACACAGCGAGGCAATGCTTGATTTCTGTGGGTACGTCGTGGAGTGTCACGCACCACATCTCCGCGCAAGCCGCGTCTTCCGGTCCACCGGAATCGCGATGTACTTCGCGTCTGGTGCGGAAGGGGTGGCTACGATCGATCTGCGCGAGCGCGGCCTTGGCCGCCGCCTCCACCCGTCCGTCGTCTGGTGCATCCTTCCAGCGGTCGTCGACCATGCCTAGGCGAACGACCGTTGCCGTCCGGCCATTTCCGGCGATGTCCGGCTATTCGGCTGTTACAACCGACCCGTCAAGCGCTAGCACTACCGTAATTACGGTAGTGCTAGCGTTTGACGGGTCGGTTGTAACAGGGACATCGAGGGACATGGCGGGACGGATCAGCGGCGATCTGACCGGCTGATCGCATCGAGCAGGATCACTCCCGCCGCTCGGATCGTCTCGCGCTCGCGCTCGGATAGCTCGATCCCGCGGACCGGCTCATCGAGCAACCATCCGACGTGTACGCGCGCAGCTCTGGCGATCCGCACAACCGTCGCGAACGCCGGCTTTGAATGCGCGCCGTTCAGCACGCGGCTCAACGTCTCCGGGGCGATACCAGCTCGCCGGGCAATCTCCGCTTGCGTGGAGCCGCTATTCACGACGATGTAGCGGAGCCGTTCGCGCCACGTCATGATTGTCTCCTTTTAGACATTCGGGAACTGGACGGCTTCGGTGAAGCCGGGAAGCATGCTCTCGATCTCAGCGTGACTTGCCGCGGCTTCCACGCCCAGCAAGGCGGTGTAGACGTACTCCTCGACGGTGACGCCGCTGTTCTGCGCGAGCGTTTCGAGCAGGCGCACCTGATACGCCGGCAGCCGAACCGCCTTCAGCTCCACAGGCCACAGGAGACGCGGCAACGCGCCGTCCGCATCCTTCCCGAGCGCGTCATGGATCTGGACGACCGTCCAGCGAAGCATCGCCGCGGAGGCCACTTCCTTCCACGGGATGAGTGCGTGACGCGGGCCTCCGAGTTGCCGCCGCTTGCGGCGTACCTCGATGTCCAGCACGCCGGTCTCGATCCACGCGAGGAATTCTCCGAGCGTCATCCGGAGCAGTTGCGCGGCGTCTCGCGTGGTGTACTCCGGCCGACGCTTGAGAAAGATTGCGCGGATGGCTTCGCGGTGAGTCGGTGGAAGCATGTCTACCAGTATACCGATAGTATCAGTATATTGGTTGGTGTTCTGATGGCCCTTCCCGGCACTCTTCACCGGAATGGCTGTCAACAGGCGACGTGCCGCGGCATCCGCGCTGAAGAAGCTCGGAGCGCGCATCCGCCAACTCCGGACGGAGCGCAACATGTCGCAAGAGGCGTTAGCGTTCGATGCCGGCGTTGCGGTCAACTCAATCGCGACGATCGAGCGCGGCGAAGCCAACCCCTCCGTTGCCGTCCTGCTCGCGATCTCGCGCGTCCTGAAGGTCAAGCTGCGCGATCTGGTGGACGATCTCTGACCGCGGGCCTATACTGACCGCATGCCTAAGCGGTCAAGGAAGAAGCAACCGGAGTGCGAAGACGAAGCGCAGGCCGCCGTCCGGATCATGGAGACGATCGCGGAGAAGACGGAGAAGCGCGAGATCCCTGCCGACGTGAGCGCCGCCGCGGCCGCGCTCGGCCGGCGCGGCGGGTTGAAGGGCGGACCAGCACGAGCTGCCGCGCTGACTGCGAAGAAACGCTCCGAGATCGCCAGCAAAGCGGCAAAATCTCGCTGGTCGAAACGATAACTTGACATTTTTGGCGCGAATGCTACGCTAGCTTTACATCGTATGAACGATGTAAAGGAGCGGTCCCGGAGATGCTCAACCAAGCCGAGCCAATCATTCAGGCCTTTCGGGCCAACATTCCTGCCGACTTCATCCCGGACGTGTTCAGCACGATCTTCGAGCAATACGAAGCCGCGTATGACACGTGCGATTCGATCATGGACGCTACCGAACGACACGACGTCCTTGCCACGATGCGCCGGGGCATGATCGAGACGGCCGTCCGTAACGTGGCACGTCGGTATCCCACTGCCGAAGTCTTGGCGCTGATGAATCAGCGGAGGACGAGCCACTTCTCGCTGATCAAGTTCGGGCCAGTGGACTTGACGTTTTCGAAATCTGGCTCACCGAAGTTACTGCCTCGACCGGCGATGCACCGGACCAATCTTTTCGAGCACGCGCAGGCGTCGCTTTTCGACAACGAGCGGGCCAAACCAGGGGATCGCCTTTACGGGATTCTCATTCATGGTCCTGCACGGCGCAAGAAGCGTGATCAAGAAGACGCTCCGCTCGCTAACCCCAAGTTCCCCTCGTTTGCTCGCATCGTGTTCCCTGATCAGGAAGGCAAGATTCTGGCGAGTATCGATCTGTTTCGCGACTATCGCCTTGTCGTGCATAAGTACATCCCGCCGGTCGAGCCGGTCGAGATCGCCAAGCCGAAGCCTCTCCGTATCAAGAAGAAGAAGGAGGACGAGGAATGAGAACAGGTACGCCGGGATTCGTGCCCGAGAGGTTGTCACGAGCCCGTGAAGCGCGCGCACTGACAGTCAACTCACTCGCTGAGATGATCGATGTGTCGCGGCAGTCGCTTTCAGCGTACGAGAGCGGCAAGCAAACCCCCGGCACGGCGGTGCTGGACCGACTCGCGCAGACGCTCAACGTCCCCGTGCGGCACTTCACTACGCCGCTGCCGATACTGCGGGCGTTTAAGTTCTCGTACCGCTCACTGAATGCTGCGACGAAACGGTCGCGAACAAAGGCTCAGAACCGGTTCTATTGGTTTGATGAAATCTTAGAATGGGTGGAGTCGGTGATCGAGTTTCCGTCTTCCGACATCCCTGACTTCGACATCCCCAATCCTCTCCTGTTGACGGATCGCGACATCGAGGACATCGCAGGAGAGACGCGGCGCAAGTGGGGGTTAGGTAACGGTCCGATCGGAGACATGATTGCGCTGCTAGAGAGTCACGGCATCATCGTGACGAAGTTCCCGCTAGACTCAGACCACCTTGACTCGTTCTGCGCGCATGGTCGCGATCTTCCATCGTACATCATGCTCAACTCGGAGAAAGAATCAGCGGTGCGACTGCGGCTCGATGCAGCCCACGAGCTAGGACATGCCGTACTCCACAGAGGATGCACATTCAACGCGGGAGACCATAAACGCGCAGAAGCGCAAGCGTTCCGGTTCGGTGCCGCGTTCCTGTTCCCGGAGGCCTCCTTTCTTCGGGAGGCGGTGTCGCTAACGCTTCCCTCGTTTTTCGCGCTGAAGCGCCGCTGGAAAGTGTCTGCCGCGATGATGCTTAAACGTGCTGGCGATCTTGAACTTCTACAACCGGAGCAGTCCGAACGGCTATGGCGCTACTACTCGTCAAAAGGATACGGACGGCGCGGCGAAACATACGACGATGTGATCCCGGTCGAGCGGCCACAGCTCCTTAGCCGAGCATTCGAAATGATTCTCAACGAAGGGCTTTCTACGCGAGAACAGATCCTTGAGGCGATCCCGCTTTATTCAAACGAAATCGAAGAACTGTGTTCCCTTGAGCGCGGCTTTCTGAAAGTGGCCGCGCCCGTGGCGGAGTTGAAGCCGCGACAGAATTCACTCGTGTTCGGCAGCACCGGAGACGGCGGCACGGTAATTCCGTTTCGAGGTCAGAAAGACTAAAAGCCTCGCGGTACGCGCGAGGCCTTCATGCGCCCCCGTAGTTCAGATGGAAAGAACGGCGGTCTACTAAACCGCGTGTCGCAGGTCCGAGTCCTGCCGGGGGCGCCATTCATCCTACGCCCTTCCTCGACGGAAGGCGTGTTACAACTTCGCTGCCTGATCGCTCAAGCATTGACAGCGTGATCGCTCAAGCATATATTGGTGTCCATGAACAAGCTGTCGAGTGACGATCGCGCCCGCGTTCTGAAAGCACTGATGGAGGGGAACTCCATCAACTCCACGGTTCGCATGACGGGCGTTGCGCACACGACGATCCTTCGTCTTCTCCGCGAAGTTGGCGAAGCTTGCCTCCGCTTCCACGACGCGCAGGTGCGGAACCTCGCGACCGAGTACGTCCAGTGCGACGAAGTCTGGTCGTTCTGCTACGCGAAGGAAAAGAACGTCCCGATCGAGCTGAAGGGGCGCCCCGGCTACGGTTCGGTCTGGACATGGACCGCGCTCGACGCGGAGTCAAAGCTGATGATCTCGTGGGTCGTGAGTGACCGCAGTCAGGCCGCGGCCGACGCGATCATTGCTGACCTGAAGGCGCGGACCACCAACCGCATTCACCTTTCATCTGATGGCCTCGCGCAGTACGTCGAAGCCGTTATCAAAGTCTTCCGTCCCGGCGAGATCGATCACGCCGAGATCGTCAAGAAGTACGCGAGTAGTAAGCCGTCGCCGGACGTGAGTCCGAACAGTGCTGCGAGTCGGTACTCACCGGGACGCCTGCTCAGCGTGGAGAAGCGCATCGCGTTTGGTGAGCCGGACGAAGCGCACGCCTCGACCTCGTTTATGGAGCGGTGGAACTTGACTCTCCGGATGCAGAATCGCCGCTTCACCCGGTTGACGAACGCCTTCTCCAAAAAGCTGGAGAATCACGCCTACATGCTCGCGATCACGATGGTCTACTACAACTTCTGCCGGAAGCATGCATCGCTGAAAGGCAAGACTCCGGCGATGGCTGCGGGACTCACCAACTACGTCTGGACCGCCAGTGACCTGCTCTCGCTGCACATGTGGATGAACGAGGCGTCAGCGGCCTAGTCAAAACAGGCTGTCCAGTATCGTCAACATGTTGACTTGTTTCCGATTGGAGCGCATCATTCGCCAAGAAAGGAGTAAATCATGATGAACGAAGACAAGCACAGCCATCCGCGAGACCTCGTCCACAACGATTTCGACTATGAATGCGCGTACGCTCTGAACAGCGCGCCGGGGTACTTCTCGACCTGGGAGCAGTACGCCGAGGAGAAGTACCTCGCACTCCGCTTCGAGACCTTGGAGCAACTGGAAGAGCTTAGGCTACTCTTCGAGCGCGGACGCGCGGCTTAGGCGCACGGGGGTCGCCTCGATCTCCTCGCCCTTGATGCCGGTCCGGAAATGAGAAAGCCCCGCCAACTCGGCGGGGCTTCGTGTTTCTGTCCGGCTTCTGTCCCGGCGATGTCCGGCCATGTCCGGCTAATTGTTACAACTGGCGATTCAAACGCTAGCACTACCGTAATTACGCCCCATTACCGCAACTTACGCTTGACTTTCGCCACATTACCGCCCATATTGTTTCCGGTGAGGGCGGAATGAAATATCTGACGGAACGACAGCGGGACATCCTGAACTTCATCCGGGATTTCCAGAAAGAACGTGGAATCGCGCCGACGCACCGCGAGATCTGCGATCACTTCGGGTTCTCCTCGTACGGCACGGTGTACAAGCATCTGTCGCTCCTTCAGAAGAAGGGTCTGATCCGCCGCGACTGGAACCAGAAGCGCGGAGTGGAGGTGGTGGAGCAGAACGACGAAAAGAGAGAGCCGCGGCGCGAAGAGCGCTCGAGCGCACGCGACCTCCCGCTTTTCGGCTACATCGCTGCCGGCCGCCCTCTCGACGTCGACGTCTCCGACGAAATGATCACCGTCCCCGAGCATCTGACCACCCGCGGCGAGAACTACGTGCTGAAAGTCCGCGGGGACTCGATGGTCGACGACGGGATTCTCGACGGCGACCTGGTGATCATCGCCCGGCGGGAGCGGGCGGACAACGGGGAGATGGTCGTCGCGAACGTCAACGGGGAAGTCACTCTCAAGCGCCTCTATCGCGAAGGGGAAAACGTTCGCCTGCAACCGGCGAACTCGATGATGGGTCCCATCTACGCTGCTGCCCGAGACGTCGCGGTGCAGGGCGTGGTGGTGGGGCTCATGCGTCGATTCTAGAGCTCAGATTCTGATCGGTGCGTGCAGAGGAAAAGGTGAGGAAGCCATGGATCTCGTATTGAAACTCCGCGAAATCCGCCGCCTTCGTGGCCTGAGCCAGAAAGACGTGGCCCGGCTCTCGGGTGTGGGGGAGAAGACGATCAGCTCTTTCGAAACCGGTCAGCGGATCGGATCGCTGAAGCTGGCGCAGCTCAAGAAAATGCTCAGCGTGTATGGGCTGACCGAGGCCGAGTTCTTCGGGTGCTCGGTCGAGCGCCAGATCGCGCCGTGGGAGCTCGAAGAAGAAGAGAGCGCGGCCCAGCGGCTCGTCGACGAGCTTCGCATCCTGCCGAAGCAGGTGCAGAAATCGATGCTCGGCAAGTTCCAGCTCATGCTCGACGGCGCCTCCGAAGTGAACACGACCGTCGGCAACGTTCGGGACAAGCGTCCTTCCTACGTGAGGGAACATCCCGAGTGGCACATGCTGACGTCGCGAAATTGAGGCGCTCAGCGCCGAATGGATCTTTGCAACGACGCGTCGAGCGTGGGGATCTCGAATCGGAAGCCCTCACGTTCGGCGCGGCGCGGCACCACCCGCTGACCGCCGAGCAACATCTCGTTCGCCATCTGTCCGAACGCGATGCGCAACGCGAACGCGGGTGCAGGCATGAACGCGGGGCGGTGTAGAGCGCGGCCCAGGGCGCGCGTGAAGTCGCGGTTGCGCACCGGCTCCGGCGCCGTAGCGTTGTAGGTCCCGCGAACGCCCGCATCGTCGATCGCCCACTCCACCATCCGCACCGCGTCGTCGCGATCGATCCAAGACATCCACTGTTCGCCGCTTCCCAGCGGCCCTCCGACGCCGAGCTTGAACGGCAACATCATCTTCTTCAACGCGCCGCCGTCCTGCGCGAGCGCTACGCCGAATCGCAGGATCACCAGTCGCGCGAGATCCTCCGCCTTGCGCGCCGCCCCTTCCCACTTTTCCACGAGCTCCGCGAGAAATCCGTCGCCCCGCGCGCTGCTCTCGTCGAGCGTTTCATCTCCGCGCAGACCGTAGTAGCCGACGGCCGAGGCGTTGACGAGCGTGCGGTTGCGCGCCGGCGCGTTGCGCAACGCCTCGACAATTGCGCCGGTCGCGTCGAGCCGGCTGGCGATGAGCCTGCGTTTCCGCTCATCCGTCCAGCGTCCCTCGCCCACGTTTTCGCCGGCGAGGTTCACGATCGCGTCGGCATTCGCGACTTCGTGCGACCACGAGCTCTGCGTCTTGCCGTCCCACCCGACGCCGCGGCCGGCCTGGACTTTCGCGGGATTGCGGCTCAGCACCGCAACGTCGTCACCGCGCGCGACGAGCCGCCGCACCAGGGTCTCGCCGATGAACCCGCTACCGCCGGCAATCACGATTCGCATGCGTGCGATTAAAACACCACCGCCGGCCTTGCGGGCCGGCGGTGACGTTCAGATCAGGAGGAGATAGGAGATTTCGTTGCGTCTTCGTTCGTTCGTTTCGTCGTTCGTTCGTCGTCCGTAATATCAGACGCTTCCCGCAGAGAAAGGTTTCTTCGAAATGACGGACTCCGGACCGTTAACCAATTCGTGACCGCGTGACCACTCGCCGCGGATCGGAAGCGTTGCCTTTCTGCATCCCCGCGAACGCGATCATCGCCGCGTTGTCCGTGCAGTAGCGCTTCTCCGGCAGACGCACGATGACACCGCGACTCTCGCCCCAAGCCTGAATCCGCTCGCGCAGCACGCCATTCGCCGCCACCCCGCCCGCGATCGCCACCTCGGTCGGCCTCGGCGACTCCAGCCGCGACCACACCACATCGAGGCGATCGAAGAGCTGCGCGATGAGCGCGTCCTGAAACGTCGCGCAGAAATCCGCGAGCGCGCGCGCATCGCCGTCCGCTCGAATGCCGTGCTCGCGCGCCAGCCGGATCGCGCCCGACTTGATCCCGCTGTACGAAAAGTCGAGCGAGTCGTCCTTGAACTGAGGCACCGGGAAGGGGAAGCGTTTCGGATCGGCCTTGCCCTCGCGCGCGTGCTTCTCGATCTGCGGTCCGCCGGGGTACGGCAAGCCGATGAACTTCGCGACCTTGTCGAAGGTCTCGCCGATCGCGTCGTCGCGCGTGCGGTTGATCCGTTCCACCGCGGCGCCGCGCACGTCGTAGATCGCGGAGTGCCCGCCGGAGATCACGAGCGCGAGGAACCGCTCCGGCAACGGCGTCGACGGCCCGTCCTTTTGCAGGTACGGCGAGTAGATGTGCCCTTCGAGATGGTTCACCGGCACGAGCGGAATGCCCAGGCCGTACGCCAATCCCTGTGCACCCGCAACTCCGACCAGCAGCGCGCCGATCAGTCCTGGCCCTGACGTGACGGCGATGTTCTCCACCTCCTGCCACTCCACCTTCGCCTCGCCGAGCGCGCGCTCGACCAGCGGAAAGAGATGCTGGAGATGTTCGCGCGACGCGATCTCCGGGACGACGCCGCCGAACGGTTGATGCCGGTCGATCTGCGACGCGATGAGGTTCACGCGCACGCTCCCGTCGCGCTCGAGAAGCGCGACCGCGGTCTCGTCGCAGGACGTTTCGATTCCGAGGATCATCGCTGCATCCTAATACGGGCCGGAGCGCACATTTCGCGATCAAGCCGCTGATATCATGCCGCCCTTTTCGCTTTGGCCATGAAAGAAGAACTCGCAACGCGTTACGAGCCCTCCACCTTCGAGCAGCGCATCTACGCCGCATGGGAGGAGGGCGGCTACTTCACTCCGGTCGTCGACCGCGATCGCCCGAAGTTCTCGATCGTCATCCCGCCTCCCAACGTCACGGGGAGGCTGCACATCGGACATGCGCTCGTGAACACGCTTCAGGACATCATCGCCCGCTGGAAGCGGATGTCGGGCTTCAACACGCTCTGGCTTCCCGGCACCGATCACGCGGGCATCGCCACGCAGATGGTGGTCGAGCGCAAGCTCGCCGAGCAGGGCATCTCGCGCTTCGAGCTCGGACGCGAGAAGTTCGTGGAGAAGATCTGGGAGTGGAAGGAACAACACTCCACCGAGATCAAGGACCAGCTCACGCGCCTCGGCGCATCGTGCGACTGGACCCGCGAGCGCTTCACGCTCGACGAAGGTCTGTCGCGCGCCGTGCGCTACGTTTTCGTGAAGCTGTACGAAGACGGACTCATTTACCGCGGCATCGCGATGGTGAACTGGTGCCCGCGCTGCCGCACCGCGATCTCCGACATCGAGGTCGAGTTCCGCGAGCGCAACGGAAAGCTCTATCACGTCGACTATCCAGTCGAAGGAACGGACCGCAAATTCACCGTCGCGACGACGCGTCCCGAAACGATGCTCGGCGACACCGCGGTGGCCGTCCATCCCGACGACGAACGTTACAAAGACCTCATCGGCAAATACGCGATCCTTCCGGTCGCGAACCGCCGTATCCCGATCATCGGCGATGCGATCCTCGTCGATCCTACGTTCGGCACCGGCGTCGTGAAAGTCACACCGTCGCACGACAAGAACGACTACGAGACCGGCAAGCGCCACGACCTGCCGCAGCTTCAGGTGATCGGCGAAGACGGCCGCATGACCGATGCCGCGGGCGCGGAGTTCGCGGGACTCGATCGTTTCGACGCGCGCAAGAAGATCGTGGAGATGCTCCGCGAGCAGGGCTTCCTCGTGAAGGTCGAGGACCACCTGCACAACATCGGCGTGCACGGCAAGTGCGACACCGACATCGAACCGATGGTCTCGCGGCAGTGGTTCGTGAAGATCGAGCCGCTCGCGCAGCCCGCGATCGAAGCGGTGCGCAGCGGCGCTGTGCAGATCGTTCCGCAGGCGTGGGAAGCGACGTACTACAACTGGATGGAGAACATCCACGACTGGACGATCTCGCGCCAGCTCTGGTGGGGCCATCGCATCCCAGCGTTCCACTGTCCCAACGGACACACGAGTGTGTCGATGGAAGACCTCGCGCACTGCCCCGAGTGCGGCGCCGCGGTCGCCCAGGAGACCGACGTCCTCGACACCTGGTTCTCCTCGGGACTCTGGCCGTTCTCGACGTTAGGTTGGCAGGGGGCTGGCCACGACAAGACGCCGGAGCTGGACGTTTTCTATCCGACCGACACGCTCATCACCGGCTTCGACATTCTCTTCTTCTGGGTGGCGCGCATGATCATGTTCGGACTGCGCTTCACCGGGAAGGCGCCGTTCAGCCAGGTCTTCCTCAACGGTCTCGTGCGTGACGAGAAGGGCGACAAGATGTCGAAGTCGAAAGGCAACGTCATCGACCCGCTGGACGTCGTGAACGAAGTGGGCGCGGATGCACTCCGCTTCACGCTGGCCATCGCCACGTCCGGCCGCGACATCCCGCTCGGGAAGTCGCGCATCGCCGGCTACTCCGCGTTCGTGAACAAGATCTGGAACGCGTCGCGCTTTGCGCTGATGCACATCGACGTGGAGCTGAAGAACGCCGGCCCGATCGATCGCGACAACCTGCGCACGGTCGAGCGCTGGATTCTCTCGCGCATCAACAGCGCGACGGCCGAGGTGAACAAGCAGCTCTCTCTGTTCCGCTTCGACGAGGCCTCGGGCGCCCTGTACAAGTTCTTCTGGCACGAGTTCTGTGACTGGTACATCGAGATGGCCAAGCCGGTCCTCCTCGGACGCCACGGCTCCGACAAAGACCGCGCGCTCGCGAAGAGAGTCCTCCTCGAGATCGTCGACCGCTCGCTGCGGCTCCTCCATCCGTTCATGCCCTTTGTGACCGAAGAGATCTGGCAGAAGCTCGGGGGCGTGGAGCCGTCGATCATGATCGCGCCGTATCCGATCAGCGAAGAAGTGCTCGACGATCCGGAAGCGGAGCGGCTGATGAACGCGGTGAAGGCGATCATCACCACCGTGCGCAACGTGCGCGCGGAGCGGGGCTTCACACCGAAGGACCGCTTCAAGCTCTACATCCGAGTCAGCGAGCCTCGCGACGCGAACTTCTTCCGCGACAACGCCTACGTGCTCATCGAGCTGGCGCGCCTCACCGAGGTCTCGGTCGAGGGACAGGAGCCGGAGGGAGCGCACCACGACATCGTGGAGGGCTTCCCCATCGCGATCGAGTTCCCGGAGAAACAGGTCTCGCAGGAACAGCTCGACCGCGTGCGCCGCGAGATCGAGAAGAGCGTGAAGGAGCTGGAAAGTCTCGACGTCAAGCTCGCGAACGAACAGTTCGTACGAAACGCTCCGCCGCAAATCGTCGCCGGCGCGCAGGCGCGGCAGGCCGAGCTCCGCGCTAGACTGGAGAAGCTCCAGCAGAACCAGTGATCGACACTAGTCTCGTCCGCCGCCTCAAGGTGATCGAGAGCCTCGCGGTCATCCCGCGCGTGGCCTCCACGAACCTCATCGCGCGGCGCATCGTCACCGAGTGCATCGAGAACGAGCTCTCGCTGCCGCAGGCGATGATCATCGCGGGCGAGCAGTTCGCGGGACGGGGACGCAACGATAGGAGCTGGTCCTCGCCCGCCGGCAAAGGCATCTACGCGACGACGCTGCTCTCGCGTCCCGCGCACGAGCTCCCGCTCGTCCCGCTGGCGATGGCGAATATCGTCGCGACGTATCTGCGCGAGACGTTCGCGATCGACGCACGCATCAAGTGGCCGAACGACGTGCTCGTCGGTGGACGCAAGATCGCCGGCATCCTCATCGAAGCGCGCGTGCAGGACGAGCGCGTATACCTCCTGGTCGGCACGGGCGTGAACGTCGAGCCGGTGAACGACGACGCACGTCCAAATGCCGTGGCGATCCGCGAAGTCTCTCCGCGCGAGTTCACCGGCATCGAGACCGCTACCACCGCCTTCGTCGAGCACGTCGACGAACAACTCTCCCATCCGTTCGATCACGACCAGGTCCTCGCGCAATGGCGCGAGCTTTCGGTCCACAAACCGGGCGACCGCATCCATTGCGTCCTCGGCGAACGGATCATCGACGGCACGTGGTCGGGGATCGACGAGCAGGGACGGGCGGTGCTGAATTCGGCTGCGGGAACGATTGCGGTGAGCGCGGGGGATCTGTTGCTGGCGTGAAGTTGCGAGTTACGAGTTGCGAGTAACGCATCCTCGGAACTCGCAACTCGGAACTCGCAACAGTTACCATTCGCCCGTGTCGTCCAACCTTCTCGTCGTCGACCTCGGCAACACGAACATCGTCATCGGCGTGTATCGCGGCGACGTACTGGTGAACTCGTGGCGGCTAGCGACGGCGCGCGAGCGCACCGCGGACGAATACGGCATCCTTGCGCGACAGCTCGTCGGCGACTCGCTGCACGCAAACCTCGAGGGGGCGATCGTGGCCTCGGTCGTGCCGCCGCTCAACGGCGCGATGACCTTCATGGTCCAGAAGTACTTCGGCGTCGAGCCGCTCTTCGTCGAGCCGGGAGTGAAGACCGGGATCGCCATCCGCGTAGACAACCCTCTCGAAGTCGGCGCGGACCGCATCGTCAACTGCGCGGCCGCGTACCAACAGTTCGGCGGCCCGACCATCATCGTCGACTTCGGCACCGCCACGACCTTCGACGTCGTCGACGAGAATGCCGCGTTCATCGGCGGCGTCATCGCGCCGGGGTTGAACATCTCGGCCGAGGCGTTGTTCGCGCGCGCGGCGCGTCTGCCTCGCGTCGACGTGCGGCGGCCCGATCACGTCATCGGCACGAACACCGTCGTCAACATGCAGTCGGGGATCTACTTCGGCTACCTCGGGCTCGTCGACGGAATCCTCGCACGCATCAAACGCGAGGTGCCGAACCTGAAGCGCGTCGTCGCGACGGGCGGCCTCGCGCCGCTGTTCGAAGAAGAATCCGAGCACATCGACGAAGTCGATCCCGAGCTGACGCTCAAAGGACTCAAGATCATCTACGACCGCAATCGCGTGATCCCGCGCGCGATCGCGCGCTTGACAGGGCGGAGGACGCGCAAGTGAAACGCGCCGCGCTGGTCGCGGCGGTCCTCATCGCAACCCAAATCTACGCGGGCGGGTCGATCGTTGCTCGCAAAGCCGCACTCTCGACGACGCATCCGCTCACGACGAAAGTCGGCCTGGCCGTGCTCCAGCGCGGCGGCAATGCCGCGGACGCGGCGGTCGCGGTCGCATTCGCGCTTGCCGTCGTGCGACCGCAGTCCGGCAACCTCGGCGGCGGCGGATTCCTCACCTACTACGACGCGGAGTCGCGCGGCGTCTGGACGCTCGACTTTCGCGAGACCGCGCCCCGTCTCGCAAACAAAGAAACGCGCACCGGCGCGGCGGCGGCGGGAGTTCCCGGCACGGTCGCGGGGCTGCACGCATTGCACGAGCGCTTCGGCTCGCGCCCGTGGAAAGAGCTCCTCGAGCTCGCGATGCTCCTCGCGAAAGAAACACGCGACGATGCGGAGCTCGCGGCGGACATGGACGCCGCGACGAAAACGCGCAAGCTCGACCTTCCCAAAACGCTTCCCCCGCCGGAGCTCGCGTCGACGCTGCAACGCCTGGCCGAAAACGGCGCGCGCGATTTCTACGAGGGCGACCTCGCGAAGAAGCTCGTCGAAGAATCGAAAAAGGCCGGCGGCGTGATCGGCCACCGCGACCTGGCGGACTACAAACCCGTGTGGCGCGCGCCGTTGAAGCTCGTCTACGGCGACTACGAGATCTACACCGTCCCGCCGCCCTCGGGTGGAGGACTGGTCATCGGCGAGACGCTGAACATCCTCGCCGACGACGACCTCCGCGCGTCCGGCTTCCAGACGCCGAAGACGCTCTACCTCCTCCTCGAAGCGCAGCGGCGCGCGTACATCGACCGCCATCGCTACGTCGCCGATCCCGCACATGCGCGCATTCCGTACCGCGACCTGCTCTCGCGGAACCGTGGGGAGCTGTGGCGCAAGACGATTCAGGAACGCGTGCTCAGCACGGCGATGCTCAGCGAGCCGCGCGATCTGGTCGCCGAAGGGGAGCACACGACGCATTTCACGATCGCGGATGCGAACGGCAACGTCATCGCGCTGACCACGACCCTCGGCAACGACTTCGGCAGCGGCTTTCTCGTCCCATCACTCGGTTTTTTCCTGAACGACGCAAACGCCGACTTCGACGCGAAGCCGAACGCGATCGAGCCCGGAAAACGCGCCGCGTCGTCGCTATCGCCGACGATCATCCTCCGCGACAACAAACCGTTCCTGGCCATCGGCACGTCCGGCGGCACGGCCATCCCGACGACGATCCTGCAGGTCTTCCTCGCCGTCGTCGTGCACGGCAAGTCCCTCTCGAACGCGATCGCCGCGCCGCGCTATCACCACGCGGCCACGCCCGACGAGATGGTGACGGAACGCGGGCGCGCGCCGCAGAAGACGATCGACGCACTGAATGAACGAGGCCACGCCGTAAAGCTGCTCCCCGCGATCGGTGACGTGCACGCGATTCTGTTCGAAAATGGCCGGCTTACCGCGGTCGCCGATCCGCGAAGGGGCGGGGCGGCGGGGGGATTTTGATTTTTAGTTTATCCCGCGTCCCGCGCAAATCGATCCACAGGCGACTGCACATGCACCGTGCATCGGACAATCTCGCGCGGGACAACCAGAGATCCCGCGTCTCCGCGCGGGATAAACTGTTGAAAAGTCGATGAACCTAAAGATCGAAGCGGCGCGCGCCGCACTCGCCGAAGTCCGTTCCGGCATGACCCTCGGCCTCGGCACGGGCACGACCGCCGCCGAGTTCGTGAAGCTCCTCGGCGAGGCGCTGCGCAACGGCACGTTGCGCGACATTCGTTGCACGTGCACTTCCGAGAAAACCGAGCGGCAGGCGCGCGAGGAGAATGTTCCGACGTTTCCTCTCGCCGAGGTCTCCCCGCTCGATCTCGCCGTCGACGGCGCGGACGAGATCGATGCGCAGCTGCGTCTCATCAAAGGCCGCGGCGGCGCGTTGCTGCGCGAGAAGATCGTCGAGCAACAGGCCGCGCGCTTCATCGTCATCGCCGACGAATCGAAAGTCGTCCAGCGCCTCGGCGTCGGCGTGCTTCCGGTCGAGGTGACACCGTTCGCGCTCGACGTCGTTCACAAGCGGTTCGAAGAGCTGGGACTTCAACCGACGCTGCGCATGCTCGATGGAGCGGTGCGCATCACCGACGAAGGCCACCGCATTCTCGACGTGCGCGTCCCCGCGAACGAGGACATCGCCGACGTCGTCGCGCGCATCCGCGAGCACGCGGGCGTGGTCGAAACAGGCTTCTTCCCGCGCGAAGCGACGGAAGCGATCATCGCCGGGTCGGAAGGGCTGCGGCGGATGACACGCAAGCTGTAAGGGGGGCGGGCTTCCAGCCCGCCCGCGTCGGGCATCGTGCCCGACGCCCATTCAGGAGAGGCTGCTCCGCTCTCGCCGCAAATCGCCGCCGGGCAGGATGCCGCGGCGGGAGCGGGCAGGATGCCCGCCCTCCCCTTACGGCTGCGCCGTCACCTTCTTCACATTCACGTTGAACTTCCACACGTGATCCTCGTACCAGAACGACACGTGGGACACGAACGGTTGCTTCAGCGGCTTGTCGATCTTCGTCTCGAACAGCGGATAGAGCGGCGTCGGGTTCTCGTAATGCCACACCAGCTCCGCGTGGCCGACGGTCGTTTCGCTCGGATGGCGGACAAAGTTGCGCAAGCCGTCGTAGCGCTTCTCGGCGATGCGCCCGCGGTAGACGGGGCCGCGATGGCTGGGCGCGGTTCCGAGGATCGGGAAACCTTTCTCCGTAACCTTGGCGACGTACGTCGCGGAGCTCGCGGTCACGTTCGACTCCGTCACCGTCACCAGTCCCGCGCGCTCGAGATTGCGAAGCGTACGCACTGCCAGCTCGTCGTACGCGTCCTTCGGCGCCTGCGGCGACCACCACACCTTCTGCGGCACCTCGGCGTAGACCGGCTCGTGCTTGAACGCGTAGGCCGCGATGAGCTCCTGCGCTTTTTCGGCGGTGAGCGGCTGCGGTTTGCCGCAAGCAAGGACGAGGATCGCGGCGAGCGCGGCCGTGAAACGTTTTACCATGTTTGATATCTTCTCACCTGACATGAGTGAAAAAGCGATGACCATCCCCGCGGTCGTGATCGACCGCCTCGTGCGCGGCCGCGCTGCCGCAAACGTGCTGCTCGTGATCGGCGCAAGCCTTTTGATCGCAATTGCAGCGCAGATCGCGATCCCGCTTCCGTTCACTCCCGTGCCGCTGACGCTGCAGCCGCTGGCGGTAATCTTCATCGGCGTCGCGCTCGGCTCGACGCGCGGCGCGGCCGCAGCAGCGCTCTATCTCCTCGAAGGCGCCAGCGGCCTCCCTGTCTTCGCACAAGGCCACAGCGGCGCCGCATGGCTGGTCGGTCCGACGGCCGGCTATCTCTTCTCGTATCCGTTCGCCGCGTACGTCGCCGGTCTCGTCTCCGAGCGCGGATGGGGCTCGAGTATTGTCCGCGCGATCAGCGGCATGCTCCTCGCCCTCGGCGTGATCTATCTCGGCGGCTGGTCCTGGCTGGCGGTGCTCACCGACGCGCGCTCCGCGTTCGCTGCCGGTGTCGCGCCGTTCGTCGTCGCCGACATCGTGAAGGTCGCGATCGGCGCGGCGCTGCTTCCGAAGGCGCAGAAGATCATCGCGCGGGTGTAACGCTTCCCTGCCTTACACTAGGCGCCAACCGCACATGGCGCTGAAGCTCAACCAACGCAAGTTCGATCTTTTTCTGAGTCACGCGCACGCGGACCGTGAGTTCGTCTCCACTCTCAGGCGCTGGCTCAAGGAGCAGGCTGGACTCGAGGTCTGGTTTGACGACCAGAATTTCGACGCCGGTTCATGGGTAGGTCGGGGACTGGTCGAAGCCGTGCCGCGTTGCCGCGGGCTCTTGATTGTCGTCACAGAACACTCGATGAAGAGCAACTACGTCCGCGCCGAATACAACGCGGCATGGAATCAATTCATCGAGTTCCCCGGCTTCCACTTGGTGGCCCTTCGCGTCGGCCAGGCAAAAGTCGAGTCCTGGCTGAAAGAACTGACGTGGATTGACGTCCCGAAGCCGGAGTTGGACGCCAACACGGCATACAAGATCCTCCGCGCGCTCTATCCCGACGGCAACACAAATCCAACAAGGGCGCGCGATGTCTACATCAGTTGCTCGTGGCAGCAACGCGGCAGCGACAGTGCCCGCGCGGTCTCGAAGCACCTCGTCGAGCAATACGACTTTCGCCTCATCGGTGACGCGAAAGATCAAAAAGGATTCGATCCCGCGGTGCGCATCGAGCGCATCATGTCGAGCTGCGGCGCATTCGTGGCGGTCGTTCCGTTTCGCGACGGCGTGACGACAGCAACATCCACGGCAGACCCTTATCAGTATTTCCTGCAGGAGATCGACCTTGCGAGAAAACTGAGCTTGCCATGCGTCGTCATCGCCGATCCGCAAGTCCGCAGGACCGAAGATCCCGGCGATGCTGGATGGGTGCGAATGAATACGAGCGCCACGGAATGCCCTCCGGAAGTGGTGGAGGCGCTGTCGGATCTCAACGAGAACTGGTCCAAGCCGAGTAAGCCGCACTACATCTTCTGTGCGCTCGATCTCGACGAGATTCATGAGCATGAGGAGACGTACGAACGCCTCCTGCAAGTGATCGAACGGGTGACCGGCATGGAGGCGGTGGTCAAAGTCGACGAAATGCCCATTCACGAGGGCGTTGCCCGCAAGCTGCGTGAGGCCTTGCTCGTCGTGGCCGACATTACGGACAACAACGTGAACCGCTGCGTCGAGGCGGGGATCGCGCATGCCGCCGGGGTGAGAGTCGAGTTGGTGGCGAAGGGCGAGCGCCGCAAGCTGCCGTTCATGCTGCGCGCCATGACCCCCACGCTCGATAAGACGTACAAGAACCACGTCGAGCAGATCGGCGTGTTTCACAAGATCGTTCGCCCGTATCGCCGGCGCGTGATCAACGTCGAGCTTTGAAGCGCTCGATGAGGCGTTCTAGTTCAGCGTCGCCGGGATAATCGCGCCAGCGTCCGCGCTCAGGCATGCCCATGAGAGTGGCTAGCATCGGCTTCAATCGCATTCGCTTGAGCTCCTCGCGGCGTCGCTCGTCGCGGGAGACATAAACACGGGTCGCCAACCTCGTTTCGACATAGACGTACGGACCGGCAACGTCTTGCACTGCATCGATGCCTGTGATGTCTTTGCACGAAAATTGTTCCGCCAGAACTGCGTGAACATCGGGAGCACGCGGCAAACAACAAAGATGCGCGTGCAGCGGAAACGTTTCAGCGGAAGCTCCGCCGTCGGCGCGCCCCTGCTCATAGAACATCGCGTCGCTCGCTCCATAAACGTCCGCATAAAACGCCGACACAATGCCTTTCAGCTCTAGCAATTCGGCGAACTGTTCACGCGGCAGCATCGCGATGCACCCGACGCAGCGATACGGCGCAATGACTAAATATCCCTCGACGAGTTGTCCACGGGGAGCGCACAAATAGAAATCGTGGCCGCGCAACAGCACCTGTTCGTCGCGCAGTTCTCCCGTGTCGAGGCAATAGACGCAGGGAACCGTCATTTCAGTCCGCCAGAGCTCTCGTCTTCGGGCCGACGTAGCGCCGTTTCGGGTCGTACGTAAATGTCGCACGCTTCGGATTGCAGACCACCCGTGCGACCGACTCGCGCGCCGAGCGGATCCATGCACGGACCTGCTGCTCGAGCTCGTCTTCCGAGTCCCAGAACGTCATCTGCAGATCGGCAATCGAGAAATATGGATAGCGCCGCGGCTCCTGGCTGCTGAGCATCACCTTGCGCTCATAGCCGATCGCAAGACCGATCTCGTGCGCGCGGCTCGGATTCTCGCGATCGGGACTCTCAATGCCGAGTGTCAATTCGGCGATGACGAACGTGGAGTGCTTGATGAGAAGCCGCGTCCGTTCGCGTACGCTGTCGACGTTCGTACGGTGCCTCCGGTCATCCGACCAGAGACAGGCGATTCCCGCTTCGTTTTCGACGGCGATTCGAATCGCCTCGCGTGCTTGCGCGAAATCACGCTCGAGCCGTCCAATGAGGAACGCGTAGGGGCGCATGCGAGACGGGTCCGGCGCGATCTCCGGCGCCGCATCGGAATAGACGGGAATCCGGAGCTCCGATGCAATCCTCTCGACTTCTTCCAGCCGCGGGGCAGGAGCGACCACGGCCGAGCAACTGCTCATGATTCGCCGCATTCGATCCTCGTCTTGCGGAAGGTCTGGAAAATCGCCGATGACGCAGAATCCGCGTTCATCCAGTTTCTGAACGAGCTCACTCCGCTCCTCGGCAGAACCGGACAAGAAAACATCCGCACTGGTTTCGGTGAAGAGATCGAGCTTGAGCTCGTCCCTCATGACGCGTTGACGAAACGGCGCCACGCCTCGTCGGCTGCATGGGCGTGAGGCGCGGTGCGCCAGTTCCATTCGCCGCCCTGCCCGAGGTGGTCCACGATGAGCTTGCGCATGTACTGCGATTCGACGCCGCCAGCAGACGTCAGGACGCGCGAAGAGCCGTCGGGCGCCACGTAGAGTACGTATTCATCATCGCGCGTGAGCGCGCGCAACGAGGCAAGCGAACCATCGAACGTCATGAATCGATCGAGCGGCAGCTCGATGCCCTCCGGCAACGGAACGAAATGCATGTGCGCGTGCTCGACTGTGCACAACGTGCGGTCGCCGTTGCGCGCCATGCCGTGTTCGAAAAGATGCACCTCCTGGCGGTAAAGCGATCGCAGCGCGTCGACCAGCGTCGCCCGCGTGACCGCGAATTGCGGGTGCAGCGCGTCATCGAGCGAAGCGAAGCTCCGGATGTGCACCTTCGGGCACAGCAGAGAATGTCCCGGCGTGAGCGGACCGAGACTGGGAATGACTGCGAACGAATCGTTCTCGAAGAGGATCCGACGGACGTACGACTGCTCCGGCAGGAGTCGGGCGATCAAATCGTTCGCGGCGTCGCCGGCGATCTGACTACAGACACAGCAGGCGGGCGTGTCCATGCAGCAAAGAGTCTAGCAGGCGAGAGGGCAGCCCCGAAGGCCGCCCTCTCGTTCTCAAACCGGTACGTGTTCGTGGGTCGCGGGCTCCGGCTCGGGGAGCGGGTGCGACTCGCGGCCCGCGCGGTCCGTCGTCTTCTGCTCCGCGGCGTCGCGAGGCAGAAGCGCGATCGCGAGGACATCCTCGACGTGATCCACGAAGTGGAACGTCATGTCGCGCTTGATCGGCTCGGGCACTTCGACAAGATCGCGCTCGTTGAGCTTCGGCAGGATCACCGTGTTCAACTTCGCAGCGCGCGCGGCGAGCACCTTTTCCTTCACGCCGCCGATCGGCAGCACATCGCCGCGCAGCGTGACCTCGCCGGTCATGGCCACGTTGCGACGCACCGGCTTGCCCGTCAGCACGGAGATGATCGCAGTCGTCATCGTGACGCCCGCCGATGGTCCGTCTTTGGGAACTGCGCCCGCCGGTACGTGGATGTGGATGTCATGCGTCTCGAAATAGTCGGGAGGGATCCCGTTCTCATCGGCATGCGCCCGCGCGTACGTCAGCGCGGCCTGCGCCGACTCCTTCATCACTTCGCCGAGCTGACCGGTGAGTGACAGCTTGCCCTTGCCGCGCACAGCCGTCGCTTCGATGAAGAGAATGTCGCCGCCGACCGCGGTCCATGCGAGACCGGTCGCTACGCCGACCTGATCGCGCTCGAGCAACTCCTCGGCGAAATGCTTCATCGGTCCGAGGTACTTGTCGATGTTGCCGTCGGTGATGCGGTACTGCTGTTCGGTCTTTCCTTCCGCCACCTGCACCGCGATCTTGCGGCAGATCGTGCCGAGCTCGCGCTCCATGTTGCGCAGGCCCGCTTCCTTCGTGTACCCGGTGATGACGCGCATGATGCCGGAGTCGGTCCAGACCACCGGGATGTCGGCGATCCCGTTCTCCTCCATCTGCTTCGGGATGATGTGCTGCTTGGCGATCATCATCTTCTCCTCGTCGGTGTAGCCGGAGAGGCGGATGACTTCCATGCGGTCGAGGAACGCGGGCTGGATCGTGTCGAGCACGTTCGCGGTGACGATGAACATCACGTTCGACAGGTCGTACGGCACGCCGAGGTAGTGGTCGCGGAACGAGAAGTTCTGTTCGGGATCGAGCACTTCCAGGAGCGCGGACGACGGATCGCCGCGGTAGTCCGCGCCGATCTTGTCCACCTCGTCGAGCATGAACACCGGGTTCGACGTCTGCGCCTGATTGATGCCCTGGATGATGCGGCCCGGCAGCGCGCCCACGTATGTGCGGCGATGCCCGCGGATCTCCGCCTCGTCGCGCACGCCGCCGAGCGAAATGCGCACGAACTTGCGGTCGAGCGAACGAGCGATCGAGCGGCCGAGAGAAGTCTTGCCGACGCCCGGGGGTCCAACGAAGCAGAGGATGGGGCCCTTCATCTTCTGACCGCGCAGCTTGCGCACGGCCAGGTATTCGAGGATGCGCTCCTTGATCTTCTCGAGGTCGTAATGATCCTCGTCAAGGACCTCGCGGGCGCGAGAGAGGTCGTGATTGTCGGGAGACATCACGCCCCACGGCAGGCCAGTCATCCAGTCGAGGTACGTGCGGATGATCGACGTTTCCGCGGAGTCAGGATGGGAGCGTTCGAGCCGCTTGATCTGCTTCTCGATCTCGTCCTTCGCCTCCGCGGCAATGGATTTCTCCTCGATCTTCTTGCGGTAGTTCTCGACCTCTTCCGCGAGCTCTTCGCCTTCGCCGAGCTCGGACTGAATCGCCTTCAATTGCTGCCGCAGGAAGTACTCGCGCTGCGACTTGTTCATCTCGCCCTGCGCAGCCGACGAGATCTCCTGCTGCATCGTCAGCAGGTTGATCTCGCGCGTGAGCATGTCGTTGACTCGCTTGAGGCGCTCCACGGGATCGATCGTCTCGAGGATGCCCTGCGCCTCCTCGAGCTTGAGGTCGAGGTTCGACGCCGCAAGATCGGTGAGCCGCGCCGGATCGTCGAGGTTCGCGGCGATCACCATCACCTCGGGCGAGATGTTCTTGCCGAGGGAGACGGCGCGGTCGAGGTTCTGCTTGACGGCGCGGATGAGCGCTTCCACTTCGAGGCCGCGGTCCTTCGTCACCGGCTCCTCGATGCGTGTGATCTTGGCCTTGAAGAACGGCGCGGTCTGGATGAAGTAGTCGATACGTGCGCGGGAGAGGCCTTGCACCAGGATGCGGATGCGGCCGTCCGGCAGCTTCAGCATGCGCATGATGATCGCCACCGTGCCGACGCGGTAGAGGTCTTCCTCGCCCGGGTCCTCGTTCTGGAAATCCTTCTGCGCGGTCAACATGATCACGCGGTTTTCCGCGAGCGCCTGATCGACCGCGTTGATCGATTTCTCCCGCGACACCGACAGCGGCACGATGATGAACGGAAAGATCACCAGGTCCTTGAGCGGCAACACCGGCAGGACGTCGGGGATCTTGATTGCTTCTTCTTTCGCGGTTTCATTCGCGTCGGTCATGTCTCTGCCTCTCGGAACCGTGCCGTTCTCTGCAACGGCTGTTCCCGCTACAACTGCCTACTTCAATCGGTGCAACTCTTTCACAAACGCATCCACGTCTTCGAATCGCCGGTACACGGACGCAAACCGAACGTAGGCCACGGGATCGAGGTCGCGGAGCCGGTCCATGACCATCGTGCCGAGGTCCTGGGACGAGATCTCGCGCTCGCCCGTGTCGGCCATCGCGGACTCGATCGCGTCCGCGAGTCTCTCCAGCTCCGCCTGCGGCACGGGACGTTTACGGCAGGCGATCTGGAGGCCTTGCATCAGCTTGTCGCGGTCGTAAGCCTCGCGGCGCTGATCGCGCTTCACGACCTGAAACGTCGGCAGCTCGATCTTCTCGTAGCTGGTGAACCGGCGCTCGCAGCGCGCGCACTCGCGCCGCCGCCGGATGACATCTCCCTCGCGTCCTTCGCGTGAGTCGACCACGCGGTCTTCCAGATTCCCGCAGAACGGGCACCGCATAGGCGCCCGTATATCACAGCGCTCGGAGCGATGAACGCGGAACGATGAACGATGAACCGAGCCCCGTCGCCCTGTTCATCGTTCATCGTTCATCGTTCATCGTTCGTTTCTCTCAGCTGCTTCAAGCTCACGCCTTCCTTCGCAAAGAGGAAGAGCCCAATCACCAGCACCGGCAGCGTGCCGATCACGTGGAAGAGCACCGCCACCGCGACGGACGAGTCGACGTTGAAGCGATAGAAGCGCGTCAACACGAGCTGACAGGCCTTGTGAAATCCGCCGATGCCGCCCGGAGTCGGGATGGCGAGGCCGACCGTCGTCACGCCGGTGACGAAGAAGCTCGCGTCGTAAGGCAGCGGATGATGCACGGCCAGCGTCGCGAACCAGAACTGCGACGTCAGGCACGTCCACGTGCCGATCGTGCAGAGAATGACCGTTGCGAGCGCGCGCGGATGCTTGGTGATGCTCAGCGTGTCCGCAAAGGTCTCGAAGAAGTGCATCCACGAGCCACGGATGCGGCGCGGCAGCAAACGTCCAAGACGCTCGTGCAGCCGGCGCACGGTCTCGCGCGAGAAGCGCAGCCCCACGATGAACGCCCACAGCACGGTGAGGATGACCGCGGACGCAATCGCGCCTGCGCGGACGATGTACAGCCACGCAGCGACGCCAGTGTCGCTCGCGAGCTCGTTCCAGCGCAGTGCCGCGAAGAAGACGAACATCAGCAGGATGCTGGTCAGATCGAGCACGCGCTCGGTGAGGATCGTGCCGAGGGCGCCGGAGAAACGGTGCGAGGTGCGGCGGGAGAGGAGGACCGGACGCGCAAAGTCGGAGGCGCGGATCGGCAGGACGATCGAGGACATGTAGCCGACCGCGTTTGCGAAAAACGTCGCGTAGAACGGCGGCGGATCGTCGGGATCGAGCAGCGTCCGCCAGCGGATCGTCCGCAGGACGAGCGCGCAGATGTTCACCGCGAATCCGGCGAGCACCCAATGGATGGTCGTCGTCCCGAGAATGGTCCCGACTTCACGCAGGTTGGCATTCCTGAGGAACAGCCAGAGGAAGAAGACCGTGAGGGCAGCGATGACCGCAATTTGTAAAATGCGCTTCACGCGTTCCGCATCATAGATGTCTTTGGTGTCTTTGCAGTTTATCCCGCGCGAAGACGCGGGATCTCTAGTCATACCGGGAAGGGCGCGCCACGAGCGCGGCTCGCGCGGTGCCGCCGGAGATCCCGCGTCTACGCGCGGGATAAACTGAGGTTGTTGAAGATCTACACATCCTCCGTTTTCTACCGGCACCACACCGGTTTCGATCATCCCGAGCGGCCGCAGCGCCTCGACGCCGCTCTCGACGGCATCGGCCGCGCCGGTCTCGCCGACGCGCTCGTCCGCGACGCCGACACGCACCCCGACGCGACGCGCATCATCCAGAAAGTGCACTCGCCGGAGTACGAGCGCGAATTCGACGACGCCGTGCGCGCAGGCTTCCGCTACTTCCACTCGATCGACAATCCGATCTCGTCCGCGAGCTTCGCCGCCGCGCGCGCAGCCGTCGCTTCGTCGCTCGTCGCGATCGAGGACATCTGGACGCGCGAGGACGCGAAGCGCGCGTTCGTGATCGCACGCCCGCCCGGACATCACGCCGAGCGCGTGAAGGCGATGGGCTTCTGCTTCTTCAACACGATCGCCTGCGTCGCGGAGTGGCTGCGCGAGCAGACCGGCGTCGACCGCGTGTTCATCTACGACTTCGACGTCCACCACGGCAACGGCACGCAGCATCTCTTCGAAGAACGCGACGACGTCTTCTACGCGTCCGTGCACCGCTACCCGTTTTATCCCGGCACGGGCGCGAGCGGCGAGATCGGCATCGGACCGGGGCGCGGCTTTACGAAGAACATCCCGCTCCAGGCGGGCGAGGGCGACTCGGCATTCATGCGCGCGACGGAGGACGAGATCGTGCGCATCATCGACGACTACAAGCCGAACGCGATTCTCCTCTCCTCCGGTTTCGACGCACACCGCCGCGATCCCCTCGGCGGGATGAACGTGACCGAGAAGGCATACGGCGAGCTGACGCGTAGAATCGTCGAGTGCGCGGAGCGTCACTGCGATGGGCGCGTGTTCTCGCTCCTCGAGGGCGGCTACGACATGGAGGGGCTGGCGGCGAGCGTCGCGTCGCACGTCGCGGCCTTGAACGATGAGCGATAAGAAATCCAGTCCGTTGGTTTGGGTCGCGATCGGCTGCGGCGTCCTGTTCGCCGGCATGGTCGCGTTCTTCGCATTCGTCTTCTTCGTCGTCTTCGCCTCGATGCGCTCGGCCGCGCCGTACAAGGACAGCGTCGCATACGCGAAGGCAGACCCGCGCGTGATCCAAGCCCTCGGCGCGCCCGTGGAGCCGGGATGGTTCATCTCCGGGAGCATCAACACCTCGGGCCGCAGCGGATCCGCTGACATCGACATCCCGCTGAAAGGCTCGAAGCAGAAGGGATCGCTGCACGTCGTCGGCACGAAGGAGGGCGGGCGGTGGACGTACTCGCGGATGATCATGACGCCGGACAAGGGCGAGCCAATCGACCTGCTGGCCGGGGGGCCCGGGCTTTCAGCCCGGCTTGCGGGCTGGAAGCCCGCGCCCCCTTAAGATCTCCGCGTACAGCGTCTCCAGCCGCGTGATCCGCAACTCCTTCGAGTAGCCCTTCACGACATGCTCCCGTGCGGCCTTCCCGACAGCCGTACTTCGCGCGCGATCGCCGATCACTTCGAGCAGCGCGCCGGTTAGCGCCGCGCGATCTTTCATCGGAATCAGCCAGCCCACATCGGACGACGTCACGAGCTCGCGGTTCCCGCCGGCGTCGGTCGCGATGACCGGCTTCTCCATCGCCATCGCCTCGCGCACCGTGCCGGTGATGCCGGTGCCGGCCCACGACGCGTCGACGACGAGATCGCATGACGCGAATACGTTCGGCATGTCGGTGCGGTACTCGATCGCGCTCACGTGCTCGGCCACGCCGGCGGCGAGCGCGTAGTCGTTCACTTCGTTCTTCTCCGTCTCGTTGCGGCAGCCGATGAGGAGGAGATGGACGTTCGGATGCCGCGGCACGACGTCGGAGATCGAATCGACGAGCTCTTTCCACCCCTTCCAATCGCGCACGCCCACCTGCGCGATGACGAACTTGTCGTCGCCAACATTCTTCTCGCGACGGAACGCGCGCGCATCCCACTTCGCGGGATCGAACAAATCCACGTCCGTGCCCGCGTAGACGACTTCCACTTTCTCCGGCGGCAGCTTTCCGCTGGAGACGATCACATCCTTGATCTGCCGGCAGACCGTGACGACGCGGTCGACACGGTGCGTGCGGTACTTGCCGCGGTTCCACAGATCGAGCGGAAAGGAGACGCCGCGGTTGACGACGAACGCGCCCACCGGATGACGCCATATCGCCGCCAGAGCCAGCGCATGCGAGACGCCTTTGTGCACATGAATGACGTCCGGCTGCTCCGCGCGAATCAACCTGCGCAGGCGGCGAACGGTGTCGACGTCGAACTGATGACGAAACGGAAAGCCGTGGAACGCGACACCGTTCTCGCGCGCTTTCGCTTCGAGAGTCGCGTCGGGCTTGCTGACGATCGCAACGTCGTGGCCGCGCTCGCGCAGGCCGGTGGCGGCCTGGAACATCTGGTGCACGGAGCCGGTGTTGAACTGATTGAACTCGAGGACCTGGAAAATCTTCATCGCCGGCGGCGCACTGTATTACACGGCGCGGTGATATCGTTTCGGCCATGCGCAGAATCGGTTGGATCGCGATAGCCGCCCTCGCTTTGATCGCCGCCTCGTGCAACCGGGACGAACAGTCCAAACAACTCGCCGACGAGCACGCGGATCACACGACCGCCGCGGCATCGACAGCGACGGCGCCGCCGGCTGCAACGCGCTCCGACGAGCTGGTGAGGTTCGGCGACGCGAGCGGATACCTCGCGTTGCCTGCCAGCGCCGAGGCGAAGAAGCCCGCGATCATCGTCATTCAGGAGTGGTGGGGCGTCGACGACTGGATTCGCGAACAGACGGCGAGGTTCGCCGAACAGGGCTATGTCGCGCTCGCACCCGATCTCTATCGCGGACGCAGAACCAACGCGCCGGAAGAAGCGCACGAGCTCGCGCGCGGCCTGCCCGAGGATCGCGCGATGGCCGACCTCAAAGCGGCGGTCGACTATCTCTCCACACGCGCCGACGTCGATCCGAATCGCATCGGCGTGATCGGCTGGTGCATGGGCGGCGGCTACGCGCTCAAGCTCGCCACCGTCGAACCGCGTGTGAAGGCCGCGGCCGTCAACTACGGCAGCCTCGTTACCGACGACAAAGCGATCACGCGCATCCAGTCGCAGATCCTCGGAAACTTCGGCGCGGACGATCGCGGCATTCCGGCCGAGGACGTGAAGGCGTTCGGACAGAACCTCACGAAGTACGGCAAGCTCGGCGACATCAAGATCTACGACGGCGCGGGGCACGCGTTCATGAATCCCAACAACAAACAGGGTTACAACGAGGCGGCCGCGCTGGACGCGCAGGACCGCATCGATCGGTTTTTCGATCGTACGTTGCGTGCTACGATTTCAAACTCTTGATTCCACACGACATTCGGGCGGGAGGCGGCCGTTGCCGAACGAGAAACAGGCGCCGAAGGAGCTGAAGGTCACCGACAAACGGATCTTCACTCCCGAGGGCGACATTCGCGAAGAGTTCAAACAGGAGATCAAACCGGCTGAGCCGACGGCGGACGCTCCCGCGCCTCCGCCGCAGCCGCCGGCTCCGCCGCGCGAAGAAAAAGCCGCGCCGCCGAACGCGGCGCGGTCGATCGCCGACAAGGCCATGAACCCCGGCTCTCCGTTCACGAACTTCGTCGAGCCGCTCATCGCGCAGGCCTACATGTCCCTCGGCATGCTTCGCAATCCGTATCAGCCGCAGGCGAAGATCGACGTCGGCGCGGCGCGCCAGATGATCGAGATCCTCACGCTGCTGAAAGACAAGACCAAGGGCAACCTCACGCCCGACGAGGAAGACTTCCTCGAAACGCACCTCGGCGAGCTCAAGCTCGCGTTCGTACAGCGGACGAAGAGCATCTGAATGAAAGGACGTTTCGCTGTCGTTGCGCTCGTTCTCGCCGTATCGGCGGGACCCGTGCGCGCGCAACAGCAGGTCGCGCCGCGCGACATCTGGCCGCAGGCCACGGCCGCGGCGCGCGAAGGCGACTTCGACACCGCGACGAAAAAGAAGAACGAGCTCCTCGCCGCCGGACGGACGTACGGCATCCGCACGTTCCCGTCTTACGCCGCGGGCGCGTCCGCCTGGTCGAGCGTGTCCACGAAAGATCAGCCGCAGCTCGCGGCCTGGGCCGAAAATGCCGCGCGCGAGCTCGACGGACGCTCTCCCGCCGTCGCGTTCAGCGAGGCCGATCGCGCGAGACTGGCGAAAGGGTGGAGCAGCGCGGTCCCGCTCGCGTTGCAGGGATTCCCGCGCATCCTCGGCAACTACCGCACCACGGTCCTGAGCCGCGCGGACCTGCTCATCGTCGCCGCGGGAGCGATTGCGGTCACCGCGATCATCCTCGCGCTCGCGCTCTTCATCCGCTACGGGCGCTCCCTGGCTCACGACTTGCGCGAGCGGCTCAGCACGCTCTTTACCGGCGGCTCCGTGTCCGTGCTCGCGTTCGCGCTGATGTTCCTCCCGCTTTTTCTCTGGCTCGGACCGATCTGGCTCGCGTTCTACTGGTTCGCGATCTTCTTCGGCTACACCGCGTGGCCCGAGCGCGCGGCGATCGTCGTGCTGCTGATCCTCGTCGCACTGCTGCCGGTCGCGGTCGATCTCGCGTCGCATCGCATCGCGGGAGTCGATAGTCCCGTCGTCGCCGCGGCCATCTCCAGCGCTGATCAGGCGTACCAGCCGGATGTACTGCGTCGGCTGCAGGAATTGATCGCAGTGGTTCCCGACGACGCGACACTGCACGTACTGATGGGCAACCTGCTCGCGTTCGAAGGACTCGACGATCAGGCGAACGTGCACTATCGCCGCGCCGTACAACTGCGTCCGCGATACGCGGGCGCGCACGTGAACCTCGGCAATCTGCTTTTCCTCAACAACGAATTCCAGGCCGCGATGACGGCGTACGAGAAGGCCGAGGCGCACGATCCGAGTCTGGCAACGGCGTTCTACAACCACTCCGTCGCGGCCGGCGAGACCTACCGGTTCGATCTGCAGGCGCAGATGCTCGAGAAAGCTCGCGCCGCGGACCGCGCGTTCGTCGAGCGCACCACCCGCAATCCGCCGCCGCAGAAGATCGTGATGTACAAGCCGTCGATCGATGAGGCGTGGGAAGTGAGCGAGCGGATGGCCGCGCGTCCCGCGGCCCGCGCGATGTTCGGCAATTACTCGTCGTTCAGTCTCTTGCGCAGCGCTTCGAATCCGATCAGCATCGGCGCGCTCCTTTCGCTCGCCCTCGCGCTGCTGCTGTACTTCGCGCGCCGCAAGAACGGCTATGCGAACGCGTGCATCAAATGCGGCCGCACGTTCTGCCCGCGCTGCAAGTCGGCGCGCGAGAGCACGACCTACTGCACCCAGTGCATCCACATCTACCTGAAGCGCGACGGGGTCTCGCTGGACACGAAGCGGCAGAAGCTCGAGGAAGTGACCGAGCACCAGTCCGGCATGACCATCCGCAACCGCCTCTTCGCGACGTTCCTCCCAGGCTCCGCGCAGATGCTCGAAGGCCGCACGACGCGCGGCGTGGTCGGCATGTTCCTCTTCGCGCTCTTCGTCATCATGGCCATCCTCGTCGGACGCCTCGGCCCCGCCCTCGGCCCGAGCGCGGAGGTCGCGCAGATGCTCGTGCGCGTCGCGTCGATCGCCCTGGCGGTCCTGATGTGGATCTTCCTCTCGCTCCCCGTGTACCGCCGGAGGTCGGCGGCCTAGATGGCACTCGAAGGCACACTCCGCGACTTCAGTCTGGCCGACATCTTCCAGCTCATCGGCCTGCAGCGGAAGACTGGCGTGCTGACGCTGCGCGGCAAGGACGACACGGTGACGGTGACGTTCCTCGACGGCAAGGTCGTCGGCGCGGACTCGCTGAACCGCCGGCTCGAGAACCGTCTCGGGCACGTGCTGATGAAGACGGGGCTCCTGTCGCAAGATCAGCTCAACCGCGCGCTGGACATCCAGAAGGAGACGCTCCAGCGCCTCGGCTTCATCCTCACCCACTACGGGATCATTTCGGCGGAGTCTCTGCGCGACGCGATCCAGCTGCAGATCATGCAGATCGTCTATCGCCTCTTCCGCTGGAAGGACGGCGACTATCACTTCTCGCAGGAGACGACGATCGAGTACGACCGCGACAACGTCGTGCCGATCACCGCCGAGTCGATCTTGATGGAAGGCGCGCGGATGATCGACGAGTGGCCGATCATCGAAAAGCGGGTCCGCTCCTACGACCTGGTCTTCCGCAAGAAGCTGACCGACCAGGAGATCGTGGTCGTCGGCGCGGACGAGACGGACGAGATCGATTTCGACACCGACTCTTCGCGGCGCCGCCGCGGCGGCGGTGGCGGCTTCGGCGAGAAGATCCGCATCTCGCAGGAAGAGAAATCGATCTACGACCTCGTCGACGGGACGATGACCGTGAGCGACATCGTCGAGGTGTCGAGGCTTTCCGAGTTCGACACGAACAAGGCGCTCTACGAGCTCATCACCCGCGATCTCATCGAGGAAGTGCGCGGCGCGAGCGCGGCCGCGGTCGTCGCGCAGGCCACACCGGTCGACGAGAGCGAGGTCGCGGAGACGCCGGTCCCGCTGCCGCTGGTGCTATTCCTCGTGGTGCTCGCGATCGCGTCGCTGGTGACGTCGTTCAAGAATCCGCTCAACACGCTCCGCCCCGTCATGGGCGGCCTCTCCCCGATCGGCAACGCGCGCAAGGCGATCTCGATGCAGCGCATCGAAATGCTCGGCCAGGCGATCGACAAGTACAACGACACGCACGGCCAGTTGCCGCTCGAGCTGAAAGAGCTCACCCCGCACTACGTCGACGAGTCGCTCCTCCGCGACCCCTGGGGCAACGCGTACAAGTACATCCCCCGCGCGGAGAGCTACCTCGTGATCGGTTTCACAGCCGAGGGCAAGCCGGATACGGATTTGTTCCTCTCGCGCGCGAGCGAGGTGTCCGCGCCAGTGACGTCGACGCGCCCGCAAACGGGCGGGATCCGTCTCGTAGAACCCTGAGCGAGTGGAGCGAGTCGAAGGGTCAACG
>DASYGV010000095.1:0-57589 GCA_035999335.1 Thermoanaerobaculia bacterium
TCTATCCGGAGGTTGCGCAATGCTGAAGCCCGACTGTTCACCGGTAAGCCGTGTGCGGGAAATCCGCATGCACGGTTTGAAAGGGGGTCTTGTGCCTCCGATTGCATTTTTGCGAAAGGATTAACAGGATCTACCAATGCCCCAAACCAGCGGCGACGCGCCGATCCTGGCGACGAAGCTGTTCGTCCCGCCGCCGCGGGACAACATCGTCGCGCGCTCCCGACTGTGCGATCGGCTCGCGGCCGCGCGTGGCGGGAGGGTCACGCTGATCGCAGCGGCAGCCGGGTGGGGGAAGTCGACGCTGCTCGCGGACTGGGCGCTGTCGACGCCGGGAGAGGTCGCGTGGCTATCGCTCGACGCCTCGGAAGATGATCCGCGGCGCCTGCTCAACTACGTCATCGCGGCGCTGCGGACCGCCGGCGTCGGCGCGGACGAGTTGCTCGATGCGCTGTCGTCGAAGCCCGAGGCCATTCGCATCGTGGCGACGGAGCTGCTCAACGCCATCGCCTTGTACGCCCAGCCGCTATCGCTCGTGCTCGACGACTACCACGCGATCGAGTCGCGCGCCGCGCACGAAGTCGTGCAGTTCATCGTCGATCATCTCCCGCCGAACCTTCACCTGGTCATCGCCACCCGCTCCGATCCGCCGCTCGCGCTCTCTCGCTTGCGCGCGCGCGGCATGCTGATCGAGCTGCGAGGAGACGACCTTCGTTTCACGGCCGAGGAGACCGGCGCGTTTCTCAACGGCGCCATGGGCCTGACTCTCGAATCCTCGGACATCGAAGAGCTCGAACGGCGCACGGAAGGATGGGTCGTCGGTCTGCAGATGGCGGCGATCTCGCTGTCCGGACGCGACGGCGCGCATTCGTTCATCCAGCGCTTCAGCGGATCGAATCGCTACGTGCTCGACTACCTCACCGACGAGGTGCTCGACCGGCAAGCACCGCACGTGCGGCAGTTTCTCCTGCGCACCTCGATCCTCACACGTCTCAGTCCGCCGCTGTGCGACGCGGTCATGCAGCGCACCGACAGCGAAGCCGTGCTCGAAGAGCTCGACGCGGCGAACCTCTTTCTCATTTCGCTCGACGACGTTCGGTACTGGTACCGGTATCACCATCTCTTCGCGACGTTGCTCCAGCATCACCTCGCGCGCGCTTGCAGCTCCGAAGAGATCGCGGACCTGCATCGCCGCGCGTCGGAGTGGTACGCGCGGAACCGGATGCCCGAATCGGCGCTCGATCATGCGCTGGCGACCAACGACGTCGAACGCGCCATCGGGGTCGTCGCCGCGAATGCGCTTTCGCGCACTCTCGTAGGAGACATGGCGTCGGTCGTTCGATGGTTCGATCGCCTGCCTCAGGAGCGGATCGATCGGGACATCAATCTTCTCCTTGCGCGCGGAATGACGCTCCTCGGAGACTGGCAGCTTCCACGCGCCTACGAATGCGCCGCCAAGGCCGCGGCACTGCTCGACGAGCACTCCGCTCCCGGACAGCGCGGCGCCGTTCTCGGCTTGCTCGGAACGCTCGAGCGCACGGTCGGCAAAATGGACGAAGGGAACGAGAATCTGCAGCGTGCCTTGCCGCTCGTCGAAGACGGAACGTTCTGGGCGTCGCTGACGCGTTATCAGGCCGGCCTGGCACCGACGTACTTTGCCGATGCCGGCGGTCTCGTGGAATCGCTCACGCGGGTGATCGTGCCTCCGAAGCGCGCGGACGAAGTCCTGATCCCGACTCTCGCGCAGACGATCGTCGCCTTCGGGGAGTGGTGGCGTGGCAACCCCGATCGGGCGGTCGCGCTCGCACACGAAGTGTTTCCCTGGATCGAGCTGACCCGCGAGATCGCCGAGGGACGGCCGTTCGATGGTCTGCCGAACGCGGTGCTGGCCGAGGTGCATTGCTCCTGGAATGACCTCGAGGCCGCGCGTTCGTTCGCCGATCGGGCCTTGGAGCACGGTCGCCGCGGATTCATGCTCGGGCTCTTCGAGACCTCTCGCAGTTTCGCTCGCGTGGCCATGGCGCAGAAGGATTGGGAGCACGCCTTGCGTGCGGCCACGGACGCGCAACGCGCCGTCCGCAACGTCGGCCTTCATTTCCACTGGGCGTACGGCGCCGATGTGCTGATCCATACGATTCTGTTCCGTCGCTGGCAATGGGATCGAAACCGTTCCGACCTGCAGGCGGTGGAGAAGTGGGTGACCGCGAACACCGTCCTCGAGAGGCTGACCAGTTGGCCGGTGCGGCGAATCGGCGGCTACTACTGCGACACGCCGCTGCTGCTGGCGACGCGCGTCCTGATCGAGCACGAGCAGTTCGAGCAGGCCGCGGAGATCCTTAAGGAGATCTTGCCGCACACGGTGGAGACGCAACGGCTGCTCTCGGAGCTCGAAGCGCGGATCCTTCTCTCGATTCTCGAAGCGCGACGCGGCCGGCTCGAGGATGCGGTGACGTCCATGCGGCACGCTCTCGATCGAGCGAGTGCGCCGCGCTACGTCCAGCCATTCGTCGATGAAGGTCCGGCCGTGCAACCGATCCTCGAGCGCGCCGCAGCCTTCGCAGCCGATCGCGATTTCGCCACTCGCGTTCTTTCCGCGTTCGAGGGCGCACCGGCCGTTGTGCGCCCGTCGACACCGGAGGGGTTGAGCGAGCGCGAGCTCGAAGTGCTGCAACTGATCGCCTCCGGAGCCACGAACCAGGAAGCCGGCCGCAAGCTCTTCATCGCCTCCAGCACGGTGAAGAAGCACCTCGAGAACATCTACGCCAAGCTCGGGGTGGGTGGGAGGGTGGAGGCCATCGCCCGGGCGCGCGAGCTGAAGTTGTTCTGACGTGATGGGGGGGCGCGCATTCTGCGCGCCCGGTAGAGCGGGCTGGAAGCCCGCTCCCCCAACAGAATACGCCGTTCGGCGAATGCAGCTACGCCGGCCTCGCACCTACCTTGCGGGACGTATGGTGCGAGCTGACGATCTGCAACAAGAGCTCTCCGGGACGGTCAAGGCGACCATCGCCTCCGCTGCCCACCGGAACGAGATGTGGCTGGCCTGGATTCGGGCGATTCATCTTTCCATCGCCCTCCTCGCCGTCCTCGCGTTCCGCCAGTGGCCGCACCTCGTCGGGCCGGCGTTCGTGCCGCCCGCCTATCCCATCGCCGCCGCGTTCTGGACCCTCGTCTCCTGGGGCATCGTCCTCGCCGAACGCGTCAACGGCGGCTACCGAACCTGGATCCCCTGGGCCGCGACGTTCGTCGATCTGGCCATGATTCTCACCTTTCGCGTGCTCGCGGTGTTCGCACCCGGGTCCGCCCTCCTCGTCCTGGCCGGCTCCGCAATCATCTCCACGCTCATGGCGATGACTGGCGCGCTGCGCCTGAAGCGCCGGTGGGTGTGGCTCGCTACCGCTCTGGCGGCGGCGAATCTCACCCTCGCGGCGCTTTCGGCCGGCCTGACGCCCGCATCCACCCTCTTCCTCGTTCTCCTCCTCTTCGTCGTCGGACTCGTGGCCCTGGGGATGTCCGACCTCACGCGCGAAGCGGTGGCGAACGAAGTGCGGCGGGTGGTCCTGCAGCGCTTTCTCCCGAAGCGCGTCATCGACGCCGGTGATCGCGCCTCGCTTCGCCTCTTGACCGAGCCGCGCTCGCTCGACGCGACCGTGCTGATCTCCGACATCCGCTCCTTCACCGCGTTCGCTGAGCAGCTTCCGCCGGCCGATGTCCTCGCGCTGCTGAACAAAGTGCAGGGGACCTTCGCGGAGATCGTGAAAGAGCACGGCGGCACCGTCGACAAATTCATGGGCGACGGCATGCTGGCCGTCTTCGGCGCCCCCGATCCGACGTCCGATCACGCCGAGCGCGCAATCGCCGCAGCGCAGTCGATGCTCGAAAGCGTGTGCCGGCTCAACGCCTCCGGTGACATCGCACCGGTGCGCATCGGCGTCGGCGTGCACTCCGGCCGCGTCGTCACCGGATGCCTCGGCAGCGGCGCGCGTCTCGAGTTCACGGTCATCGGAGACACGGTGAACATCGCCTCGCGCCTCGAGGCCATGACCAAGGAAAAAGGCGTCGCCGCGATCATCAGCAACGAGACCGTCGTCCGCGCGGAACGTCCGCTCTCCCACTTCGAATCCTTAGGCACGGTGGCCATTCGCGGCCGCGTGCAGCCCCTCGATATTCACAGTTTGAAGGAGCACGTATGTACGACTTAGCAGCGTCAATGCTGACCGTGAGCGATCTGTCCCGCTCGATCCGTTTCTACACCGACACCCTCGGATTTCTCCATGGCCGTTCGATGCCGGGCCGCTGGACCGAGCTCGTTTCCACCGGGTTCGCCCTCTTTCTCATCGAGCGCCGCTCGGGCCAGACGTTCGAGAACCACGGCGCGAACGGGATCACGCTCGTCGTGCACGACATCGAGCGCAAGAAGAAGGTCCTCGAAGCGCGCGGCGCTGCGTTCATCGGCGACACGGTCGACGCCGAGACGCTCCGCGTGGCGATCCTCGAAGATCCCGACGGCAACCCGATCTATCTTGTCGAAGAGCGCGACGACCATCCGACCATTCCTCTCCCGTTCATCGCGCAGCAGAGCGCAGGAGGCGCTTTATGAAAAAAATCAAAATCATCGTTGCCGCCATCGTGGCCATCACCGCGATCTCGTTGTTGATCGCGATCCCCGGCTGTCGCCACACGAAAGCGGATCAGGAGGTCATTCATCTCAACGGACGCATCGAATCCACGACCGTCGACCTCGGACCGAAAGTCGCAGGCCGCGTCGTCGCGATCCACGTCCGCGCGGGCGATCGTGTCAAAGCCGGCGATCTGTTGCTGCGTCTCGACCTCGGCGAGACCTCGATCGCCGTCGAGCGCGAACAGGCCGGCGTCCGTTCGGCCGAGGCGCACGTCGACGACCTCGAGGCGGGGAGTAGGAATGCCGAGATTGCCGGAGCCATCGCGGAAGTCGGCGATCGCCGCGCGGTGCTCGAGCTCGCGGCGAAGGAGAGCAAGCGTCAGACGTTCCTGTTCGAGAACAGCGTCGGGACGCAGCGCGAAGCCGATTACGCGCGCACCGAGCTCGAACGCGCACGCGCGGCGCTGAAGGTCAGCGAAGAACGTCTCGCGCTAGTGCGCGACGGTTTCCGTCGCGATCAGACAGCGGTCGCGCGAGCCGACGCCGAGCGCGCCGCGGCGATGCTCAAGCAGTCGGTCATCGTCGCGAAGGAGAGCGAGATCCGCGCGCCGGCGGACGGCGTGATCGTGCACCGCCTCGCCGAGCCGGGACAGCTCATCGCCGCCGGCCAGCCGGCCGTGACGATGGCCTTCGCGGATCGTCTGTTCGTCCGCACGTTCATCCCCGAGGCGAGCCTGGGGAAAGTGAAGATGGGGATGCCCGCGCGCGTGAGCGTCGACGCATTTCCGAATCGCACGTTCGCGGCGCGCATCACCGAGATCTCGCCGGAATCGGAGTTCACGCCGAAAGCCGTCGAGACGCGCGCCGAGCGCGTGAATCTCGTCTACGCCGCCAAGGCGGATCTCGATCGCGGCTGGAACGAGCCGCTCGTGCCGGGACAGCCGGCGGAGGTCGCAGTGAAGCCCTAGGAGGGCGGGCATCCTGCCCGCCTCCGCCGGTGCTTCCAGCCCGGCGGCATGCGGCGCAAGCGCCAAGAGCCGCATCCAAACAGGCGTCGGGCAGGATGCCAGACGCGGGCGGGCTGGAAGCCCGGCCCTCCAAAACGAAGGAGTCAACAAAATGATCACCGCAACCAAACTGACCAGGAAATTCGGAGCCAAGATCGCCCTCGACGCGATCGACCTCCAGGTCGATCCCGGAGAGCTCTTCGGTCTCATCGGCCCTGACGGCGCGGGCAAGACCACGTTCTTCCGCATCGTCGCCGGTGTCCTCGAGCCAACCTCGGGGAGCGTGAACGTCGAGAAGGGAGCGACCTTCGGCTTCGTGCCGCAGCGCTTCTCGATGTACGAAGACCTCTCCGTTGACGAGAACCTTCAGCTGCGCGCGAAGCTGTATGGCGTTCCGAACGACGTCGCGCGTGCGCGTTCCTCGGACATGCTCGACCGCGTCGGCATGGGTCGCTTCGGCGCGCGTCTCGCCGGCGCGTTGTCGGGAGGAATGAAGCAGAAGCTCGCGCTCGTCGCGGCGTTGCTCACGCAACCGAAGGTGCTCTTGCTCGACGAGCCGACCACCGGCGTCGATCCGGTCTCGCGCCGCGAGTTCTGGATGCTGCTCAATCGACTCCATCACGAAGGGCTGACCATCGTCGTCTCCACGCCGTACATGGACGAAGCCGAATACGCGACGCGCATCGCATTTCTCGACCGCGGACGCATCTCGTCGATCGGCACGCGGCCGGAGATCCTCGCGACCTACGACCGGCCGTTGCTCGAGATTCGCACCTCGCGGCGCGTCGAGGTTCGCGAGCTCATTGCGCCGATGTCCGAGGTCGACGACGTTTCGCTCTTCGGGACGGTGCTGCATGCGCGCGGTGCGAAGGGCACCGGCCCAGATCTCGTGATGCACGTGCGCGCACGCCTCGGCGAGATCGTCCCGCCGAACGACATCCAGCCGCTCGGGCCGAGTCTCGAGGACGTCTTCGTCCTGGCAGGTGAAGCATGAGTAGTCTGATTCAAGTCCGCAACGTGACGCGCAAGTTCGGCACGTTCATCGCGGCGAACGACGTCTCGTTCGACGTCCCGCGCGGGAAAGTCTTCGGCTTCCTCGGCCCGAACGGCTCCGGAAAGTCGACGACGATCCGCATGCTCGCGGGTCTGCTCGCGCCGACGTCGGGATCGATCACAGGATTCGACGGTCTCAACGTCGTGCGGGACACCGAAGCGTGGAAGTCGCGCCTCGGCTACATGAGCCAGAAGTTCTCGCTCTATCTCGACCTCACCGTCGAAGAGAACCTCCGCTTCTTCGGACGTATCTACGGACTCTCGAAGGAGAAGGTGAGCGAGCGGATCGAAGTGCTGTCGAAGCGGCTGCGGTTCACGGACATCATGGATCAGCTCACCGAGGGCCTGTCGACCGGACTCCGCCAGCGCGTGTCGCTTGCGGCCGCGCTGCTGCACGAACCGGAATTGTTGTTCCTCGACGAGCCGACCGGCGGCGTCGATCCGCGGGGGCGGCGGCTTTTCTGGGATCTGATCTACGAGCTGGCCGCCGATCGCGGGATGACCGTGCTGGTCACGACGCACTACATGGACGAGGCCGAGCAGTGCGACAACCTCGGCTTCATTCTCGATGGCGTGTTGATCGCCTCCGGCTCTCCGCGCGAGCTCAAGCAGGACCTCGGCGGCCGGATCCTCGAAGTGAGGCCGACTGGCGACCCGTTCGAGCTCCTCACGCGCTTCGCCGGCGAGCCCTCCATCGAAGATGTGTATCTGTACGGATTGACGGTGCGCACCGTTGCGGCGGTAGGCGATCCGCGCCGCGTGCATCAACTGTTGTCCGCGTACGGCTCGCCGGAACCGGCCGAGCCTTCCCTCGAAGACGTGTTCGTTTCGCTCGCACGCAAACGCGTGAAAAGTAAGGAATTGGTGACTGTATGAATCGTCTGCTTGCCCTGACCTGGAAAGAGTTCCTGCAGCTCAAGCGGGACCGGATGACCCTGAAGATGATCGTCATGGTGCCGCTGCTCCAGACGCTCATCTTCGGATACGCGATCAACTACGACGTGAAGCATCTGAAGACCGTCGTGCTCGACGAGAGCCGCTCGTTCGAGAGCCGCGAGCTCGTGGCGAAGATGACCGGCACCGGCTACTTCGACGTCGTGAAGCACGTCGACACGATGAAGGCGATGCAGGCGGAGATCGACTCCGCACGCGCGTCGGTCGGACTGGTGATCGATCGCAATTTTGGCCGCGACCGCCATCGCAACGCACCGGCGCACGCGTTTCTGATCGTGAACGCGTCGGACAGCACGACCTCATCGCAGGCGATGTCGATCATGGCCGGCATCTCGCAGAAGATGTCGATGCAGACGCTCGCCCAACAGAGCGGCTGGAAGTACCAACAGCTCCCCGTCGATCTGCGCGTGCGTCCCTGGTACAACCCCGATCTCAAGACGTCGCGGTTCATCATCCCCGGCCTGATCGCGATCATCCTCACGTTCACGCTGATTCAGTTCACCGCGACGGCGATCGTGCGCGAGCGCGAGCGCGGCACGCTCGAGCAGCTTCAGGTGACACCCGCCACGCGCGCGGAGCTGATCCTCGGCAAGATCGTGCCGTTCATCCTCATCGGCTACTTCCAGTTCACGCTGGCGGTGCTGCTGATGCGATTCCTCTTCGGCGTGCAGATCATGGGCTCGGTGCTCGACCTGTACATCGTCGGATTCCTCTTCATGGCCGCCGTACTCGGACTGGGGATGCTGATCTCGACCATCGCGCAGACGCAGATGCAGGCGTCGCAGATGTCGATGTTCTTCCTGTTGCCGTTCGTCTTCCTCAGCGGCTTCGTGTTTCCGATCGCCGGCATGCCGAAGATCTTTCAGTGGATCTCGGCGATCGTTCCCGCGAAATACTTCATCGACGTGATCCGCGGAATCGTGCTGCGCGGCTCGAGTCTCGTCGACCTGTGGCGTCCGACCAGCCTTCTCGCAACGTATACGTTCCTGATCATCACCCTCGCGGTGGTGCGGTTCAAGAAGACGACGGCGTGATGTACGACTTGATCGTGATCGGCTCCGGTCCGGCGGGCGAAAAAGGCGCCGCGCAGGCCGCGTACTTCGGCAAGCGCGTCGCGCTCATCGAGCGCGAACCGGTCGTCGGCGGCGCGTCCGTGAACACAGGAACGATTCCGTCGAAGACGCTGCGCGAGTCGGCGCTGCACTTGTCCGGTTTCCGGCAGCGCGGCTTCGAGGAACGCGAACGCGGTGGCATCACCGTCGAGTCCTTCATGCGCCGCGAGAAGATCGTCGTTCGCTCGGAGTGGCGGCGGATCGAGAGCAACCTCCGCCGCCACGACGTCGAGTCCATCCAGGGCTCGGCGAGCTTTCAGTCGCCGCACGAGATCCGCGTGGGCGACCGTGTGCTAGAGGGCGAGGTCATTCTCATCGCCACCGGCTCGTCGCCCGCCCGGCCCGCCGAGGTTCCGTTCGACGACGTGGCGATCTGCGACAGCGACACGATCCTGCGCATCGACCAGATCCCGAAGTCGCTCGCGATCGTCGGCGCGGGCGTGATCGGCTGCGAGTACGCGTCGATCTTCGCCGCCCTCGGCGTCGACGTGCATCTCATCGACGGGCGCACGACGCTCCTTCCCCACATCGACCGCGAGATCGTGCGCATTCTCCTCGGCGAGCTGCAGAACCTCGGCGTGACGTTACACCTCGGCGTTGACGTCGACACGATCGCGAACCTGTCATCCCGAGCGGAGTCGAGGGAGCTGGTATTGCTGTCGATGAAGGACGGCTCCCGCGTCGACGTCGCGAAGGTGCTGTACGCCGCGGGACGCACGAGCAACACCGCGTCGCTGAATCTCGAGGCGGCCGGTGTCGCGACCGGCAAGCGCGGCCAGATTCCCGTGAACGATCAATACCAGACCAACGTCCCCAACATCTACGCCGCGGGCGACGTGATCGGCTTCCCCGCGCTCGCGTCGACGTCGATGGAGCAGGCGCGCGTGGCCATGGTTCACGCGTTCGACCTCAAATACAAACGGGCCGTGGCCAGCACATTGCCGTACGCGATCTACACGATTCCCGAGCTGTCGACGATCGGGTTGACCGAGGAGCAGTGCGCGCAGAACGGGCAGACGTGTGCGGTCGGCCGCGCGTTCTACCGCAATAACGCGCGCGGCCAGATCATCGGAGACGCGAAGGGGATGATCAAGCTCGTCTTCGCCCCCGACACGCTGAAACTCCTCGGCGTGCACATCATCGGCGAGGACGCGGCCGAGCTTCTGCACGTCGGGATGATGGTCATGCAGTTCGGCGGAACGATCAACGCCTTCATCGAAGGCGTGTTCAACTTCCCGACCTTGAGCGAGGCGTACAAGTATGCGGCGTATGACGGGCTGGGGAACGTTGGCCGCGCGCGTTCCGTTTCCGGACGCGAAGCGATGTAAGGTTTGCGCGAACGATCCACATTCGGACATTGTGATCCTGTCGTGGCAATCCCCTTCAGCGCCATCCCGCTGCTCGCCGGCCTTCGCACTGCGGACCGAGCGGCGCTCGAGCCGCTTTGCCGGACACACGAGTATGAGAAGGGCGGCACCATCTTTCGGGAGGCGGAGCCGGCCGAGCGTATCTACTTCGTCATCGACGGCCGCGTGAAGATCGCCAAGGCCACCGGCTCGCGCGATCTCATTCTCGAGATTCTCGGCGCGGGCGAACCGGTCGGCGCAGTGGCTGCATTCGAGCGCCGCCCGTTTCCAGCGACGGCGATCGCCATGGAGCGATCGACCCTTCTGTCCATCCCCGAGCGGGAGTTCTTCCAGCTCCTCGAAACGCGCCCCGAGATGATGCGCAATCTCCTCGGCGGGCTGACCATGCGCCTGATGATGATGAACAAACGCCTCGCCGACATGACCGGACCGGTGGAAGTGCGCGCGGCCCGCCTGTTTCTGACGCTCAGCGAGCGCATGGGCGTGCCGCGCGCCGAGGCGATCTTCATCCCGCTCGCGCTCTCCAGGCAGGAGCTCGCCGATCTTCTCGGGACCACGCTCGAGACCACCATCCGCCTCATGAGCCGCTGGCAGAAGGAGAATGTCGTCCTCACCGAGCGGGATGGCTTCCTCATCGCGCAGGCAGATGTCCTGCGTGGCGTCGAGCCGGGGTGAACGGATATGAGATCGGTCATGTACTCCATCAGCTGAACGGACTAGGCTTTCGACGATGTTCGGACGCGTCGGCACGGCCCGGATCGTCGGTGCAGCATGGGGAGCGCTCTTCACGGCGATCCTGGCCGTGCTCATTGTCGTCGGCTCGCGCAACCTGCAGCACTTCGACGCGGCCCTGGTTGGCTACACCTTCGCGGTGCTCTTCGCGACCTTCGCGATCACTTACCGGTACGCGATGTGGCTCCAGCGTCCGCCGACGAGGCGCTATTGGAACCGTGGCTGGCAGGTCTTCTTCAGCCGGAAGTATCTCGCGACGAACATCCGCAACTGGTTCGCGCGCGTGACCGCGGACTTCGCGCTGAATCGATTCATCTTCAAACGCGGCCATGCCCGCGGGCTGGCCCACGCGTTGATCATGTGGGGTTGCATCCTGGCGTTCGCGATCACGTTCCCATTGGTGTTCGGTTGGATCCACTTCGAGACCGTCCCCGGCGACGTAGAGTCGTATCGCACGTTCGTCTTCGGCTTCGCCACGAGCTCTTTCAAGATTCACTCGCTCATCGCGTTTCTCATCTTCCACGGTCTGGTGTGGTCCGCGTTCATGGTCATCGCGGGCGTGATGTTGGCGATGCGGCGGCGCATGCGCGACCACGGCGCCGCGTCAGTTCAGCGATTTGCCGAGGACTTCCTGCCGCTCATCCTGCTGTTCGCGATCAGCATCACCGGATTGCTTCTCACCGCGAGCTACACGTGGATGCAGGGTTACGGCTACGACTTCCTCGCGCTCCTGCACGCCATCACGGTGATCTTCACGCTCCTCTATCTGCCATTCGGGAAGTTCTTTCACATCTTCCAGCGGCCGGCGCAGCTTGGGGTCAGCTTTTATCAAGACGTCGCCGCGCGTGAAGGGATGGCGAAATGCCGCCGCTGCGATCAGGAGTACGCGCCGCTGCTGCAGATCAACGATCTCATCGAGGTCGAGCGTGAGCTCGGCTACCGCTACGAAACCGACGCCCCGGGCGTCGAGCACTACCAGCGCATCTGTCCCGCGTGTCGCCGGTCGATGCTCGCGATTGCGCAAGGAGAGACATGGCAACGCTTCCGAGAGACCAGGACGCTCTGACCGGCGTCTGGGGACCGCATCTCAATCGCATGGAGGGGATGAGCGTCGACACCGGCGCCGAGCCGGACAGGATCGTGCCGACGCACTGCTGCTTCTGCGGCCAGCAGTGCGGAATCAATCTCAAAGTCAAAGACAACCTCGTCATCGGCTTCGAGCCGCGTTACGACTTTCCGTTCAACAAGGGGATGCTCTGCCCGAAGGGCGTGAAGCGTTACCTCCAGGGCGGACATCCGGATCGCCTCATCACCGCGCTGCAGCGCGATCCCGCGGCGGAGGGCGGCTTCGCGCCGATGGCCTATGGGGCCGCCATCGCCCGCGTGGCGTCGGAGATCGAGCGCATCCAATCGACGTACGGTCCGAACGCGTTCGGCGTGCTCTCGGGCGCAAGCCTCACCACGGAGAAAGCCTACCTGATGGGCAAGTTCGCCCGCGTGTGCCTGAAGACGAAATACATCGACTACAACGGCCGCCTCTGCATGGTCAGCGCGGGTGCGGCGAACAAGAAGGCGTTTGGCATCGACCGCGCCGCGAATCCGTGGGACGACATTCTGAATTCGGAGGTGGTGCTCGTCGCCGGCTCGAACACCGCGGAGTGCTCGCCGATCACGACGAATTACATCTGGCAGGCCCGCGAGAACGGCGGGAAGCTGATCGTCGTCGATCCGCGCATCACGCCGATCGCGCGCACGGCGGACACTTTTCTTCCGGTGAAGCCGGGCCGCGACGTGGCCCTCTTCAACGGCATCCTCCATCTGATGATCGAGAACGATTGGCTCGATCACGACTTCATCGAACAGAACACCGTCGGCTTCGAGGCAGTCGCCGAACACGTGAAACAGTGGACGCCGCAGCAAACGGCGCAGGTCACGGGCGTCGCCGAGAAGTCCATTCGCGCTGCGGCGGAGCTCTGGGGGACGGCGAAGACGAGCTTTCTCATGCACGCCCGCGGCATCGAGCACCATTCGCACGGCGTCGAGAACTGCCTTTCGACGATCAACATCGTGCTGGCATCGGGCCGCATCGGAAAGCCGTGCTGCGCGTACGGCACGGTCGTCGGACAGGGCAATGGCCAGGGCGGCCGCGAGCACGGACAGAAAGCGGATCAGCTCCCCGGCTGGCGGGACATCATGAATCCCGCGCACCGCGAGTACGTCGCGGGCGTGTGGGGCGTGAAGCCCGAGGAGCTCCCGGAAGCCGGCGTCGATTGCTACGAGATGATGCGCAAGATCGATGCTGGCGAGATCAAGGGCCTGCTGTCGATCTGTTTCAACCCGAAAGTCTCGCTCCCCGACAACGCCTTCGTCACGCGTGCGCTGGAGAAGCTCGAGTTCTTCACGGTCATCGACTTCTTCCTCAGCGAGACCGCACAGCACGCGGACATCGTTCTTCCAGGCTCGCTGCATGAGGAAGACGAGGGCGTCGTCTGTCAGGTGGAAGGACGCGTCATCAAGATCAACAAGGCCGTCGATCCTCCTGGAGACGCGAGGCAGGATTGGCGCGTCATTCAGGACATCGCCGGCGCGCTCGGCCGCAGGCACGGATTCACGTTCGGGAGTCCGCGCGAGATCTTCGACGAGCTGCGCGTTGCCTCGAAAGGTGGGGTGGCCGACTACTACGGCATCACGTACGAGAAGATCGAGGCGCAGAACGGCGTCTTCTGGCCGTGTCCATCGGAGGATCATCCCGGGACGCCGCGACTGTTCGAGCCGGGATCGTGGAATCCGATCGCCAAAGGCGCGGGTCCGTTTTACTTCCCGGATGGCAAGGCTCGATTCAACGTCGCCGCGTACCGGCCGCCCGCGGAAGACGTCGACGCCGAATACCCGATCATCCTCACGACCGGGCGCGTCGTCAGCCAGTTTCTCTCCGGCACCCAAACGCGGCGCATCGGACCGCTCGTCGATCAGTATCCGGAGCCGCTCGTCGAGATGCATCCGAGGCTCGCGCAGAAATACGGCATCGCCGACGGCGACTGGACGACCGTCGAATCGCGGCGCGGCGACATCACGTTGCGCGCACAGGTCGTGACGACGATCCGCCCCGACACTGTGTTCATCCCGTACCACTGGGCCGGCCGCAAGGCAGCGAATCAGCTCACGATCGCAGCGCAGGATCCGGTATCGAAGATCCCCGAATACAAAGTGTGCGCGGTGCGGGTCTTCAAGTCGTCGAGTCGACAAGTCGCCGAGGAGACGCTTCTCGAAGACTCGAAGACTCGTCGACTCGACGACTCGGAGGGGCGGGCGTGATGGACATGGAGTTCTTTCTCGATCCGAACCGCTGCATCGGCTGCCAGTCGTGCGTCGCGGCCTGCAGCGAGTGCGACACGCACCGCGGGCACTCCATGATTCATCTGGAGTACGTCAGGCGGCCGATCTCCGTGCAGACCGTGCCGGTCGTCTGCATGCACTGCGACTCACCGACCTGCGCCGAAGTCTGTCCGGCCGACGCCATCAAGCGGACCGGCGACGGCGTCGTACAGACCGCGCGCAAGCCGCGCTGCATCGCCTGCAACAACTGTGTGCTGGCCTGTCCGTTCGGTGTCCCGAAGATGCAGACCGAGTTCTCGCTGATGATGAAGTGCGACATGTGCTACGACCGCACGTCGGTCGGACTCAAGCCGATGTGCGCAAGCGTCTGTCCGTCGGGGGCGCTGTACTTCGGCACTCGCGAAGAGATCGAGCATCTGCGGCCGCGCTCCGAGCCGATCAACACCTTCCAGTTCGGCCAGCAGACGATCACGACCAAGGTGCACATGATGGTGCCCCGCGACGCAGGCGTGCAGCACATGGACGCGCTTTCCGCGATGGACGATACGGCGGTCGGCCGGAACGACATGTTGGAGGCCGTGTTCGATGACATCTGAAGAAAAAGGTTCCGTTCCGCCCGACGGCAGGCCGTACCACGATCAGCCGCAATGGCGGAACGACTTTCCCATCGACTGGCCGCAGGACGAGCTGGTGGCTCGCCGCGACTTCACCAAGTTTCTCGTCCTCACCAGCTTCGCATTTGCGGTCGGACAGCTCTGGATCGTCTTCGAGAACTTCGCCCGCAGGCGCAAAGGCCAGCCGCCCGTGAAACGCATTGCGCGGGCCGATGCGATCCCCATCGGCGGCTCGCTGGTTTTCGACTATCCCGCAGAACACGACATCTGCATCCTCGTTCGCACCGGCCCGCAGCATTACGTCGCCTTCAATCAGAAATGCACGCATCTCAGTTGCGCCGTCGTGCCGCAGGTCGCGCAGAAGCGCTTCTTCTGTCCTTGCCACAACGGCGCATTCGATCTGGAGAGCGGCATTCCGATCGCCGGTCCGCCGCGCCGTCCGCTCGAGCGCATCCTGCTCGAGATCCGCGACGGAGACCTTTATGCCGTCGGCCGCGAGGTGCGCGCATGAGGCGGGCGTTCTCGCGGCAGCAGAAGATGACGATCGTCTTCGGCATCCTCTCGATCGTGGTGATGATCGTCGTCCTGCAGCTCTGGCTTCTCACGGCCACCATGAACGCGTTTCTCGCGGGACAGGAGCGGGTGATCATTCCGGCAGCGATTGCGAGCATCGTCTGCTTCGCGCTCAACGCCGGTCTGCTGTCGTACATCTACAGGATGGAGCGACGTTGACGTTCGACGGCATTCGCACGCTGCACCCCGCGTACTTTGCGCTCGTCATGGCGACCGGGATCGTCTCCATCGCCACACAACTCCTCCGCATTCCATTCGTGCCGCAGGTGCTGCTCGCCATCAATGTGATCGCGTTTGTAACACTCTGGGCCCTCACCATCGTGCGCGTCGCGCGCTATCCGAAAGACCTCCTCGCAGATGTGAGCGATCACCAGCGCGGCGTCGGCTTCTTCACCGCTGTTGCCGCAACGAGCATCCTCGGATCGCAGCTCGTGACCGTGGCGAAGCTGGAGCGCGTCGCGTTCGGCTTCTGGATCGCCACGCTCGTTCTCTGGCTCATTCTCATCTACGCGGTCTTCACTGCGCTGACGGTGAAGGAGAACAAGCCGCCGCTCGATCAAGGGATCAACGGCGGCTGGCTCGTCGCGGTGGTCGCAACGCAATCTGTTTCGACGCTGGCGTCGATCCTCGCACCTTCCACTGCGCACGCGGAGCTGCTGCTCTTCGTCAGCCTGACGTTCTGGCTGGCCGGCGGCATGCTCTACATCTGGCTCATCTCTCTGATCTTCTATCGCTACACGTTCTTTCGCTTCTCGCCTTCGGATCTGATGCCGCCGTACTGGATCAACATGGGGGCGATGGCGATCTCGACGCTCGCGGGGACGCTGCTTGTCGCGAGTGAGAAATCATCTCCTCTGCTCACGCAGCTCCACCCGTTCACCCTCGGCCTCACGATTCTCTTCTGGGCCACGGCAACGTGGTGGATCCCGATGCTCGTCATCCTCGGCTTTTGGCGCCACGTCATGAAGCGATTCCCGCTCGCGTATAGCCCTCTGTATTGGGGAGCCGTTTTCCCGCTCGGCATGTACACGGTCTGCACGTTCCGCCTCGCCGAGGTGAGCGGGATCGGCGTGCTCCACCTCGTGCCACGCGTGTTCGTCTACATTGCGCTCGCGGCGTGGCTGGCGACGTTCGTGGGGCTGATACGGAGTCTGGCCGCTACGAATGCGCCGCGCATATGACTTCCGTCATGTACGTCGGCGCAGAGCTCCTCCACCATGTCGATGATGGAGGAAACCATGAACGCAACAATGGACATCCGAGAGCGGAGCGTCGGCGACCTTGCCGTGGAGATGCCGCTCTCGATTCGTGTTTTCGAGGCCTGGAAGATCGACTACTGCTGCGGGGGACGTACGCCGCTGCCTGATGCGGTTGCCGCCGCGGGCAAGACCATCGACGATTTCATTGCCGCGCTCGATGCGCAGGCAACGGTTCCGGACAACGCCGCGCGCGACTGGTCGTTCGACACGCTGACCACGATGGCGGCCGACATCGTGTCGACGTATCACGCGTACACGCGCGAGGAGTTGCAGACTCTCGAGCCGCTCGCTCAGAAAGTTCTCGGCGTCCACGGCGATCGCCGCCCCGAGCTGACGGACGCACTGGCGCTGATCTGCGCGCTGCGCGACGACATGCTCCCGCACATGCTCAAGGAGGAGCAGATCCTCTTTCCGTACGTGACCCAGATGGAAGAAGCCGCGAAAGGTCACCGCGCCGCGCCGACGCCGTTCTTCGGCACGGTGAAAAACCCTGTCCGGAAAATGATGGCTGAGCACGATCGCGTCGGAGAGCTCCTTGCGCAATTACGCAGCGTGACCGCGGATTACACGCCGCCTGAGAGCGCCTGTTTCAGCTATCGCGAGCTCTATCGCCGGCTCTCCGATCTCGAACAGCGCACGCACGAGCACATCCATATCGAGAACAACCTCTACTTCCCGCGCGCCGTCGCTTTGGAGGACAGCGCCGGCCAGCCCGCCGCATTCGGCGACGGCTGCGGCTCGTCGTGCGCGCATTGAGCGAGCTGCACAAATTTCTTTTCCCGCGACCATGCACGTCTCGTCGCGCTGCTCGAGACGTGCATGCCTGGCCGGCGTGTCGCCGGCAGGCTTGTTCGCTTACCAGTAGCAGGAAGCCGCCGAAAGAGCGCGAACAGCACGAACGTGAAGTGCATCATGAGCACTGCGTCCGCCGCAGTCCGATAGAGGTCACGCGATCACGCGTGAAGGACTTCCGCCACGTCGCGCCGCGGCATGGGGCGTGTGACCGGCGGCGCGTAACCGATTCGGAGTAGCAGTTGCGGCGGATGCGGCGAGCGATCCATCGGCGCCAGCAGATACCGCAGCGCGGCGACTTGCACCGGTTGATTCATGAACGAGTACTGGAGACCGACACGCGTCGCCGTGAGCAGCAATTGCTCCAGCACCTGCCCCGCTTCGAGAAGCGAGACCGGATCGTCTTCGGCTGTGATGACGATTAGGAGCGGAGTCGTGCGAAGGAGCGTTTCATCCCGACGTGCCTGAATGTTGCCGAGATCCACGCGGCGGATCACTGAAGCGACGGCGGGAGACAAGAGGTCTGGGATTCCGAACGCGTCGGCGCAGATGCCGTCGCTTGCATCGGTGTGGGAAGAGCGGACCCACTCCGCCAACTCTTCCCGGACGACCGGGTCCTCCATCTGAAGCCGGTCGCCGGCAGTCACGAGCTCCGCGATCCGTGCCTTGTCGCGGGGCAGCAGGAGCTGAACGAAGTCCGGATGCTCATCCGCGACATCGCAGAGCAGGGACAACGCGTCTGTGTCGATCGGTTCGCCGTCGAACGGCTGACGGTTCGTGCGCCGCCGCAGAATTGCGGGGAACAGACCGCGCAGTGCCGGATTCGCGTCGCACGTCTCTCGCAGACTCACCAAAGCTGCAGCCGATGCGTCGCTGGCGTTGCGCTGATAGAGGACCGTCGAATCGAAGCCGAAGTGCGCGGCGGCGACCCGAAGGTTCATGATCGCGGCGCCGACGCTCATGAGCAGTTCACGATCGCCGGGATCGACGTTCAGGAGACGGCGTGTGTAGTCGGCGAAGACCTCGATCCCTTCCGGCACGATCGCGAACTTCCACGGCTGCGTGTTGTGACCGGACGGGGCGAGCACGGCGTAACGAAGAAGGAAGGCCATCTCGGCCTCGCGACTTTCGAGCTCATAGAACTCGGAATCATCGATGGCCCATGGCTCACGGCGGGGATTGGTTTCGGTCGTCATGGCGGGACTCCTTGCACTGCCATTCCACACGTAGACGCGATCGATGCCGATGACTCGGCGCACACGTGCCGGTGATCGCTGTCACCACCCGGCGTGACGCTGGGCGTTTCGACGATGCGGACCGTCGTATAGAGTCAGCGCGGAGGTCGCCATGACTCTTTCCGCATATCCCGCGCACCTCGAGACCGATGTCGTCCTTCGCACCGGCCGCACGCTGCACATCCGCCCGGTGCGACACGAGGATGGCGCGGCGATGCGCGCGTTCTTCGCGGGACTCTCCAGCGATGCGCTGCACTCGCGTTTCTTCCACATGGTGAGCGTCGATGCGGCGCTCGCGAGCGCGCCCATCGATGTGGACTACGACAACGTCGTCGGTCTCGCGGGTGAAGTCGGGGGCGAGATCGTCGGCGTGGCGCACGCGTTCCGCTCTCCGCAGCATGGTGAATCGGCTGAAGTAGCCTTCACGATTGCCGATCGCCATAGCGGCGCAGGAGTGGCAACGCATCTCCTCGAACGGCTGGCCGAGATCGCGCGAGCGAAGGCCGTAAAACGGTTCGAAGCCGATGTGCTCGCGGCGAATCAGCCGATGCTGGATGTGTTCAGATCTTCGGGTTTCGATCTGAAGGTCGGGTCGCGTGAAGGAGTCGTGCACGTTTCCCTGTCGCTGGAGCAGACCGAGCATTTCGTCGATCGCGCGGCTGGACGCGCGCAGGCAGCGGCGTCGGCATCCATGCGACCGATCTTCGCGCCCCGTTCCATCGTGGTCATCGGCGCGAGCCGTCGCCGCGGCAACCTCGGCGCGGAGGTGCTGCACAACCTCGTCGCCGGCGGCTTCCGCGGCGCGCTTTACGCCGTGAATCCGAATGCGCAGGAGATCGAAGGCGTGCCCTGTTGCGCCTCGGTTCGCGATCTCGACGCTCCGATCGATCTGGCCATCGTGGCCGTACCCGCGATCCACGTCGAAGGCGTCATCGACGATTGCATTGCGAAGGGCGTGTCCGCGAGCGTAGTGATCTCCGCGGGATTCGGCGAGACCGGCACGCTGGGCCGCGAGATGGAGCACAGGCTCGTGGAGAAGGTGCGCGGTGCGGGGATGCGCATGGTCGGCCCGAACTGCATGGGTGTGATCAATACCGATCCGGCAGTGCAGATGCAGGCGACGTTCGTCGCCGCCGATCCGCTGCGCGGGAACATCGCCATGTCGAGCCAGAGCGGCGCGCTCGGTCTCGCCGTGCTCGACTACGCGCGCGGGCTCGACGTCGGCTTCTCGTCCTTCATCTCCGTGGGCAACAAGGCCGACGTTTCGGGCAACGATCTCATTCAATACTGGGCCGACGATCCCGCCACCGACGTCATCCTGCTGTACCTCGAGAGCTTCGGCAATCCGCGCAAGTTCGCGGAGATCGCACGGCGGGTGAGCCGGCGCAAGCCGATCGTCGCCGTGAAGGCGGGCCGCTCCGCCGCTGGCGCGCGCGCCGCGCAGTCGCACACCGGCGCGCTCGCATCATCGGACGCGATCGTCGGCGATCTTTTCCGCCAGGCGGGGATCATCCGCGCGGGCACGCTCGAAGAGATGTTCGACGTCGCCGCGCTGTTGTCGCAGCAGCCGCTCCCCGCGGGACGCCGCGTCGGGATCGTCACGAACGCCGGCGGTGCGGGCATCCTCGCGGCCGATGCGTGCGAGGCGAACAGCCTCGAGCTTCCGATGCCGTCACCGGAGCTCGTCGAGAAGCTTCGCGCGTTCCTGCCTGCAGCGGCGAGCTTCGGGAATCCTGTCGACATGATTGCCTCCGCATCGGCGGAGCAGTATCGCCGTGCCATTCGCGCGATGCTCGACGATGGCTCTTTCGACACCGTGCTCGCGATCTACATCCCGGTGCTGCCGGCCGATGCCGCCGCCGTCGCGAATGCGATCCGGGAATGTGCGGCCGAAGCGAACGGGAAGACAATGCTGGCGACTTTCATGGGCTCGCACGGCGCACCGCAGGCACTGGCGCCGGTTCCGTCGTTTGCTTTTCCGGAACGCGCGGTGGCCGCACTCGCGCGCGCGATCACGTATGCCGAATGGTGTCGCGGCCCCGCGGGAACCGTACCGAGCTTCAGCGACATTGCGGAGGATCGCGCGCGATCGGTCGTCGATCGCAAGCTCGCGGCCGGCGGCGGTTGGCTCGACCCGCTCGATGTCGCTGAACTTCTCGCCGCGATCAACATCAATGTGCCGCCCGCGGAACAGGTCGCGAGCGCGGACGATGCGATCGAAGCGGCGATCCGGATCGGCTGCCCCGTGGTGTTGAAGGCGCTCGGTCCGACCCTGCTGCACAAGACGGAAGCCGGAGGCGTCGTTTTGAATCTGACGAGCGAGGACGCGGTGCGGCAGGCCTACCTGGACTTGCACCGCCGTCTCGGCGAGGCGATGACGGGCGCACTCGTGCAGCAGATGATCGAAGGAGGCGTCGAAGCGATGATCGGCGCGACCGAGCAGCCGACCTTCGGTCACGTGCTCGCCTACGGCGCGGGCGGAACGCTCGTCGAGTTGCTCGGCGACGTCGCGTTCCGCCTTCAGCCGCTGACGGACACCGACGCCGATGCGATGGTCGAGGAGGTTCGTTTCACGAAGCTGCTTCGCGGGTTCCGCGGCTCGGACCCGGCGGACATCGCGGCCGTGAAAGATGCGCTGCTGCGTCTTTCGACGCTCCTCACTCTCTGTCCCGAGATTCGCGAGATCGACATCAACCCACTGAAGGTGCACGAGCACGGCGTCGTCGCGCTCGACGCGCGGGTGCGGGTCGAGGCCATCGTGCCGGTGCCGGCATCGCGGCGCATCACCTACTGACGGTTGAGTCGCCATGAAAACGCTGATCGTCGTTGCGGGAGTGCTGATCGTCGCGTTTGCCGTGCTGAACATCGCCGCGTTCCGGTGGAGCTCGCAGACCGCCGCGCAGATTGCGAAGCTTGGCGGCGCGACTCCAACTGTGACGGCGACCTACGATGCGGCTCAATTGCGCGAGCTGCCGGCGCCAGTGGTGCGTTACTTCCACGCGGTGTTGCGGGATGGACAACCGCTCATCACGCGCGCTCGCCTCACGCAGCGCGGTCAGTTTCTGGTGCAGCCCACGGCTAACGGCTGGCGACCATTCGCCGCGACGGAGACGTTCGTGACGCAGCCTGCCGGATTCGTTTGGGATGCGCGCATCCGGATGGCGCCGGGATTTCCGGTCCTCGTTCGCGACGCCTTCGTCGGAGGCCGCGGCTCTATGCATGCGAGCTTGCTCGCGGTGTGGCCGCTAGCGTCGGTCGAGAACACCGCCGACGTTGCGGCGGGAGCGCTGCATCGCTATCTCGCCGAAGCGGTGTGGCTGCCGACCGCCCTCCTTCCATCACAGGGCGTGACATGGAGTCCAATCGATGAGCAACACCCACGCGCAACGATCACCGCCGATGGCACGATTGTGTCGCTCGACTTCACGTTCGGCGCCGACGGCCTCGTTGAGAGCGTGTTCACGTCCGCGCGCATGCGCGATGTCGACGGTCGCGCGATCCCGACGCCGTGGCAGGGACGCTTTGCGCGGTACGAAGAGCGGCACGGAATGAAGATCCCGATCGAAGGCGAAGTCGAATGGCTGCTTTCGGACGGCCCGCAAGTGTATTGGCGAGGCGAGATTACCGATGTGGAGGTCGAATACGGGACTGGCCGCTAATGTGACGCGTCGGAGTCCGAATCGCTTTTTGCGATCTCCTCTGCGCGCTCGAGGGCGACGTCGAGCGTCTTCGCCAAGTTGCGGCGGCCGAACAGCTTGAGCTTGTGCGCGCGGACGATCGCTCGCAGCGGCTGCTGGCGGATCTCGGTGAGGATGAGCGTCGTGCCCTGCGCGCGGCATTTCTTCGCCATCTGCTCGAGCGCGTGAATGCCGGTCGCATCTATGGCCGGAACGTGGCGCATGCGGAGGATGAACACCTTCGGCGGCTTGGCGATCTCGGACATCACGTCCTTCAGTTTGTCCGCGGCGCCGAAAAAGAACGGGCCGTTCACTTCGTAGATCTCGACGCCCTTCGGGATCTCCCGTCCGCCGACGATGCGCTTCCTCTTTCGCACCTGGGTGATCTCGTCGGGGTCGTCTGTCGCATCGCTGTCCCGCATTTCGCTGGTGATTCCTTCGATCTGCGTCACCTCGGCCATCCGTTTCATGAATAGCAAGGCAGAGGCGACCACGCCGACTTGCACAGCCACGGTGAGATCGATGAAGACCGTCAGCGCGAACGTGACCACGAGCACGAGGATGTCGCTCTTCGGCGCGCGCAGCAGCCCGGCGAACGAGCGCCATTCACTCATGTGATACGACACGATGACCAGGATCGCCGCAAGTGCGGCCAGAGGGACCTTCGCCGCCCACTGACCGGCGAAGACTAGAATCAGCAGCAACGTGACGGCGTGGACCATGCCGGCCAGCGGCGTACGGCCGCCGGTGCGTACGTTCGTTGCCGTGCGCGCGATCGCCCCCGTCGCCGGAATGCCGCCGAAGATAGGCGAGACGATGTTAGCCACACCTTGCGCCACGAGCTCCATGTTCGACTTGTGGCGTGTACCGATCATTCCGTCGGCCACGACGGCCGAGAGCAACGATTCGATCGCGGCCAGCAGCGCCACCGTGATCGCCGGCGGGATCAGCTCGCGCATGTGATTCCACGGAATGTCCGGCCAGCTCGGACGCGGCAGGCTCGAGGGAACTCCGCCGAAGCGCGAGCCGATGGTCTCGACCGGCAAATCGAAGAGCTGCACCGCCACTGTCGCCAGCACCATCGCCACGAACGGCCCGGGCACCATTCTCGAAATCCTCGGCCAGACGATGAGCACGAGCAGCGAGCCGAGGGCAATCATCGCTGTGGGCCAGTCGATGGAGCCGAGGTGGCCGGCGTAGGCCTGCCACTTCTCCACGAAGTCGGCGGGTACCGCCCCCATTCTCAGTCCGAGAAAGTCCTTCACCTGACTGGAAAAGATGATCACGGCGATCCCCGCGGTGAAGCCCGTGACCACGGGATAAGGGATGAACTTGATCAGCGCGCCCATGCGCGCCAGCCCGAGGATCACCAGGATTGCGCCGGCGATCACCGTGCAGATCACCAGTCCTTCGTAGCCGTACTTGGTCACGATGCCGTAGACGATGACCACGAACGCGCCGGTGGGACCGCCGATCTGCACGCGGCTGCCGCCCAGCGCGGAGATCAGAAAGCCGGCAATGATGGCCGTGTAGAGGCCACGCTCGGGCGGCACTCCGGAAGCGATGGCGAAGGCGAGAGCGAGAGGGAGCGCGACGATGCCGACCACCACACCGGCAATCACATCGCGCATCAACGATTCACGGGTATATCCCTCTCGCAGACAGACGATCGACTTCGGGACGAACACTCACCGTGCATTCTATCTAGGCAAGGCGGACGGCTCACAGCATGCAGCGTCGGGCTCAACGCGATCCGGTATTGGCGCGGCGCTTGTTACCTGCCGGCTCACACCGAGGCAACTTCGATTGTGTTCCGGCCGCGTGCTTTTCCGGTGAAGAGAGCGCGATCGGCGGCTGCAAACAGATCCGATGACAGGGAAGGTTGCGCCGATGTGCAGATTCCGATCGTCACGGACACCCGCGTCGTCGTGCGCTCGAGCCGCAGCGGTGTGCTCGCGAGATGTGCGATGACGCCCTCGGCAACGCGCATTGCCGCATCCGCATCCGCGCCTTCGAGGAGGATCGCAAATTCGTCGCCTCCCCAACGCGCGGCGACGTCGGCCGCGCGCTTGCTGTGTCGCAGCGCATCGGCAACGCGGATGAGAGCCTCGCTACCTGCCGGATGGCCGAAGGTATCGTTGATTGCTTTCAGCCTATCGACGTCGATGAGAATGATCGCCAGCGGCTCTCGTGTGGCAACCGCGTGATCCAGCGCGCGTCGATATCGGTCGAGAAACGCGCGATTGTTGTAAAGGCTAGTGAGGGCGTCATGCTCCGAAAGCTCCTGGTAGAACTCTTCGCCACGCTGCAACCGATCGGTCCGCCGGCCAGCGATGAATCCCGCGATCGCGAAAACGAGCGAAGTGGCCAGAAGGTCGTACAAGTAGAAGAAGACGTTCGAACGGAGGTCGTCGAACGGCTGCTTTCGCACTGTGGGAAACACCAGATACCGCAACAGGAACGAGCCAACCGGCGCACCCGCACCGAGGAGGGTGCCGATGAGCGGATACGTGAGATGGGGCCTGAATCGCATCGCATGAACCGTTTTATCGTTCAGACACCCTTCACGTTGTGCCGTTCAAGAGCCTGGGCCATCGCCTTCTGCGTTTCCACGATCGCGACCGGGAGAGCGACGCACAGGGCGATCAGCATCCAGTCCGAGCGCGTCGGCTGCACGAGATGAAGCAGCCGCCGGAGAGCTTCGATCTGAAGCGCGGCGATCTGGATCCCGATCACCGTCGCCGTCGCGAACCAGAGATGCGGATTGCGGAAGATGCCTTCGAAGGACGAGCGCGTGCGCGAGCGGCTGTTGAACATCTGCCCAAGCTGCACCGCAATGAGAGCGAGGAGGACGATCGTTCGCGCGTGATCGCCGGGACCGTAGAGCCGGAGCGCGTACGCGTAAGCGGCAAGCGCGATCGCGGCGAGCATCGCACCCTGCCACACGATCAACACAAGGAATCGCGTGGATAGCAGTGTCTCTCCCGGTGGCCTCGGAGGACGCTCCATCACATGACGCGAGGGAGGCTCGAGCGCGAGGGCGAACGCGGGGAACACGTCCGTGACGATGTTGATCCAAAGGATCTGCAGCGGCAGTAGCGGCAGCGGCCATCCGAGGAGGATCGCGACGAAGACCGTCAGCACCTCGGAGAGGTTGTGCGCGAACATGGCGTGCACGAACTTCACGATGTTCGCGTAGATCGCCCGGCCGCCTTCGATCGCGGCGACGATCGTGCTGAAGTTGTCGTCGGCCAGGACGATATCGGCGGCTTCCTTCGCAACGTCGGTCCCGCGCTCGCCCATCGCGACGCCGACATCGGACTTCTTGAGCGCCGGAGCGTCGTTCACACCGTCGCCGGTCACGGCCACGATCTCCCCGTCGTTCTGCAGGGCTTCGACGATGCGGTACTTGTCCTCGGGCGAGACGCGCGCGAAGACATCCGTCACGGCGACAATGCGCAGCGCGTCGGCGCCGCGAAGCTCGCGCGCATGCGTCACGCGCGGCTCGCCCTCGGTGAGGTGCAGCTCGCGCGCGATCGAGCGCGCCGTGTCGGCCTGATCACCGGTCAGCATGATCAGGCGGATGCCTGCACCGCGCGCGGTTGCGATGGCCTCGACGACGCCCGGCCGCGGCGGATCGAGCATGCCGATGAGGCCAAGGAAGCGGAAGCCGTGATCGAGGTCTCCATCGGCAAGCGGCGTCCGCTTCTCGGCGATGGCGAGCACGCGGAGACCACGCGCAGCGATCTCCGTGTTTCGTTCGGTGATCTGTGCGCGGAGGCTCGCGTCGATGTCGCACGCGGCAAGGACGACTGCCGGCGCGCCTTTCAATGCCCAATAGAACTGATCGGGTGCGCGATGGATCGTGATCATCCGCTTCGTCTGCGCATCGAACGGATGCTCGGCGACGCGCGGAAACCGCGCGCGTACCTGCTCCACGTCGATCGCCCGATCGGCGGCCGCGGCGACGAGCGCGATCTCCGTCGGATCGCCGCTGGTGAGGGTGGCATCGTTACACAACACGATCGCGTCGAGGAGCGCAGGGAGATCCGCCGGACGCGCGTCGATCTCCGTCACGGTCATCCGGTTCATCGTCAGAGTACCGGTCTTGTCGGAGCAGATGACGGTCGTGCTGCCGAGCGTCTCGACGGCGGCGAGACGCCGGACGATCGCGTTGCGGCGCGCCATGCGGAGAACGCCGAACGCGAGGATGAACGTGGTCGTCGCCGGCAACGCCTCGGGGACTGCCGCGACGGCCAGGCTGATCCCGATCTCCAGCATCATCCAGAGGTCATCGCCGCGCAGCCAGCCGGCGAGCGTCACGACAGCGCCGATTACGAGCACGAGCCACGCGAGCCTGCGTCCAAGCTCATTCAGCTTCTTCTGCAGCGGCGTGGATTCGTCGCCGACCATGGAGACGAGCTTCCCGATCTTGCCGAGCTCCGTTCGTTCGCCCGTAGTAACGGCGGTAGCGACGGCACGTCCGGCGGTGACGACTGTGCCGAGAAAGAGCATGGACGAACGGTCCGCGATCGCAGCATCGATGGCCACGACATCCGTCGACTTGAAGACGCTCTTGCTCTCGCCGGTCAACGGCGACTCTTCGACGCGAACGGCTGCGGCCTCAAGGATGCGCAGGTCGGCGGGAACGCGATCGCCTGCACCGACGAGGACGATGTCGCCGATCACGAGCTCCTCGGCGGGAATCGGCACGTCGACCCCGTTGCGACGGACGCGCGCCGTAATGCGCGTCTGCTTTCGCAGAGCGTCGAGCGCGCGGCCGGCCTGCCACTCCATAGCGAATCCGATCAGAGCGTTGAGCAGGAGGACGATCAGGATCGCAACCGCTTCCAGCCGGTCGCCCGTCGCCCAACTGATCGCCGCGGCGGCAGCGAGCAGCAGGACGATGATGTTCAGGAACTGATCGAGAAAGACGCGGGCCAACGATCGTCGCTTCACATGCGGCAGCACGTTCGGACCGAACTGCGCCCGACGCGCGAGAACGTCCGCATCGGAGAGTCCCGCGACCCGATTGACCTCCAGCTCGCGCATGACGTGCTCGCTGTGGAGCGCATGCGCATCGTCGAGCTGTCGCGCGGTATTCGGGACCACGACTCCTCCGTTCGAAGAGATGAGACCACGCGCCGCCCGACGGGACGAATGCGGATGCTCACGCACGAGCGTGACACGCGATACACCGCCGATGCTGGGTGCGGCCTACGTTCAAAACGAGAATGACACCATGAAAATCCGAGACGCCATGACACTCGATCCCGTCACCTGCGCCCCGACGACGACGCTACGGCTCGTCGCCACGGTGATGGGCGACCATGACTGCGCCGCAGTCCCGATCGTGAACGGCGGCGAAGCCGTCGGCATCGTCACCGATCGCGACATCGCCTGCCGCGCCGTCGCCCGCGGCCTCAATGCCGCCGAGCTCCCAGCGTCCACGGTCATGTCGTCACCGCTCGTGGCGATCCACCCGGACGAAACGCTCGACGACGCCGTGCAAATCATGATGGAGAACCACGTTCATCATCTGCCGGTCATCGACGATGAGGGAAAGCTACTCGGGATCGTCGCGCAGTCGGACCTGGGCCGCCGGATGACGAATCGGGAGTTCGGCGAGCTCGCGCGCGGAACATCGATCCCGCGCCACCATCGGACCGACGCATCGCTCGTGGGCGTGCCTCTCGACTGAGGAGGATTCCATGCGACCTCTCAAGGTGATCGGAGCATGCGCCGCTGGTGCGACCGCGCTGGCATATGCCGCATATCGAAAAGATCTCAAGGCGGCGAGAGAGCGGATCGAGACCAAAGGACAAATCATCGACTCGCCTCACGGACCGATCGAGTTCGCCGAGGCGGGAGATGGAACGGCGGTCCTGCTCATTCATGGCGCGGGAGGCGGCTTCGATCAGGGACTCGGCCTCGGCGCCGCGTTTCTCGGCGACGGCTATCGCATCGTCGCGCCGTCGCGCTTCGGCTACCTCGGCACTCCGCTTCCTGCCTATGCCTCTCCCGAAGCACAGGCCGATGCGCACCTGCGGCTGCTCGATGCGCTGCAACTCGACAGCGTCCCGGTGATCGGCGTCTCCGCCGGTGGGCCCTCCGCCATGCAGCTCGCTCTCCGGTATCCCGAGCGCTGTTCCGCGCTCGTCCTGGTCGTACCGATGGCGTGGGCGGCGCAACGCGCGGCCGGCGATACGCGCTTATCTCCCCTGTTCCTGCCTCTGCTGAACGCCGTAGCGTCGTCCGATTTTCTCTTCTGGACGGCGATCAAGATCGCGCGCCCCGCAATGGTCAAGACCATCCTCGGTACTCCCGTCGAGGTCTACCGCAACGCGACGACCGAAGAGCGCCGCAGCGTAGATCGGATGCTGCGCACCATTCTCCCAATCAGCAAGCGCGTCGCCGGAACCTGGAACGACAGCGACGTTGCATCGAACCTCACGCGCTACCCGCTCGAAGAGATGCGCATCCCAACGCTAGTGATCAGCGCGGCCGACGACCTGTACGACACTTACGAGAGCGGCATCCACACCGCGGAGCAGATCCGCGACGCCAGGTTCACGGGCTTCTCGACCGGCGGCCATCTTCTTCTCGGCCACGAGGCGGAAGTGCGGTCGGAGATCACGACCTTCTTGCGCAAACACCTCGGATCGAGAACAGCGGTAGCCGTTTGAAACCGTTCCTGCTCATCGGCGTTCCCCAGCCTCGGCAGCGAAGACTTGACGGCGGCGTCATGCCGCGTGCTGTGGGCGGATGCGGCGCGGCACGGGCGGCAGGATCTCATGCACGACGTCCGCAAACGCGACGACGTCGAACGGTTTTGCGAGAATCGTGTGCGGCTTAACTGCCGCGATGTCGCGCAGAACCTCGGGCGCCATGGGCGGCGCTGTGATCACGATCGTTCGTTGCCTGACGCTTGGATGTTGACGTGCGATGTGCGCGAGCAACCGCTCGTCCCCGAACGGAACGACAGCTTCGATCACGACGAGGTCGTAGTCATTGCCGCGCAGCAGGTCGGCGGCCACGTCACCGCGGCCTGTCGAGTCGATGTGATCGATGCCGTTCATCGTGTGAAGAACGGCACGGATGAGATTGACGATCTGTGGTGTGTAGTCGACCACCAACGCACGCACGGCTTTAGCCTTGTCGGCCATACGACCTCCTTCCGCGCTACTCGACGGCGGCGTTGAAGATCTCCGGCCGCATCGGGGATCGGAATCGCACGAGGCTGTGCAATCCGCCGTTTGCTTCGATCTCGACGGCCATGACGGCTCCCTCGTCGGTCTCGACAATGCGGAGTTTCTGTGGCTCGGAGATGCGGTGATCAAGGCGGAGGCCGCCGGCGTTCTCGATCTGCACGGTTACGCCGGTGGTGTCCGAACTCATGCCACGCAAAGGCTGGTCGCGGACTTCCGTTTCGGCTCCGACGTCGCCGCCGACCACTTCGAGCGAGACGAGCATGCCGTCATACGTCCGGCTCAGGTCATCGAGTGTCCGCCGCCACTGGGCAACGGGAATCTGTCTCGTGTGCATGGGATCCTCCTTCGTCCTGGTGCGACCGCGCTTCGGCATGTGAGACGACGGTCCATACCGGCTGCCTGGCGAATCGCACCACGCGCTCCGTCGTCGTGCCGATCACGGTGGCGTCGGAGAAGCGCTTGTGCTGCGCGCCGATGACGATGAGATCGGCGCCAGCTTGTTCGGCAATCTTCAGGACTTGCTCGGCGGCATCGCCTCGCGCGGCGATTTGCGAGTACCTGCAGCGTTTGCGAACTCCCGGTTCGACCCATGCCGCGAAATCCTCCTCGTCATGCGTCAGGCAATCCACGAGATCGGCGACATGCACCACCAATAGCTCGGCGTCGAACGCGGCGGCAAGGACGACTGCTTCCTCGAGCGCCTGCCGCGCGATGTCGGTGAAGTTGACCGGGCAGACGATCTTCGCGATCTTCGGCCCGGCCGGCGTGGCGAATGAAGCGGGCACGCTCATGAGGGGACGGTCGGTGGCACGGAGGACGTTCTCCGTGACGGAGCCGAGAAGCGCGCGCCGCCATCCGCGCCGGCCGTGCGTGCCCATCAGGATCACGTCGGCGTCGATCTTCTCGGCTGTGTCGACGATGGCCTGTGCAGGCGCAGCGTCAACCATCAGCGTGTCGACCGATGATCCGCAATCCGGAAAGCATTCGCCCGCGAACGTGGTCAGCTCTTCGGCTAGGCGCTGCCGGAACTCGGGCGCCGATTGAAGCGCGTAGGCAGCCGGGCCTTCGAGCACGTCGAACGGAGCGTACGGCTCATTGGCATACAGCAGCGTGATGCGCGAGCCGAACCGGCGGTGGAACATCGCCGCCCAGCGGGCCGCGGCCTTCGAGAAATCGCTCAGATCCGTTGGAACGAGAATGCGTTGAAAGTCCGACATGGGATCCTCCTCACGGCGTGATCGCGACTTTCATCACGCCGTCGCGGCGCTCGCCGAACAGCCGATACGCTTCGGCGATGTCGGCGAGCTTGAAGCGGTGCGTGATGAGCGGACGAAGGTCCAGACGGCCGCTGCGAACCATGCCGAGCAGGCGGCGCATCCGTTCCTTCCCACCGGGGCAAAGTGTCGTGACGATGCGGTAGTCGGCGAGTCCCGCGCCGAATGCCTCGTACGGGATGGCGAGCTTGCCGGAGTAGACGCCGAGACTGGAGAGAGTTCCGCCAGGACGAAGGACGCGAAGCGCGCTTTCGAACGTCTGCTGCGTCCCGAGCGCTTCGATCGAGACATCGACACCACCGGTGAGCCGGCGGATCTCGGCGACCACGTCGACCTTGCGGTAGTCGAGAACGACATCGACGCCGAGCTTCTTCGCCATCGCTAGACGGCTGTCGTCGCCGTCGATGCCGATGACCATCGATGCGCCGAGTAGCCGCGCGCCGACGCTCGCGCAAAGGCCGATCGGCCCCTGCGCAAACACCGCGACCTTGTCGCCGAGAGTCACTTCGCCGGACTCCGCGCCGCTGATGCCGGTCGACGCGATATCGGCCAGCAGCACGACCTGTTCGTCGGTCAGCTCGTCCGGAATCTTCGCGAGGTTCGCCTGCGCGTTCGGAACGAGGAGGTACTCGGCTTGTGCGCCGTTGATGGTGTTGCCGAAACGCCAGCCGCCGAGTGCCTCGCAGTCATTGCCGTGACCGCACTGCGAGTGGTGACCGGAGAGACACGCATGACACTGGCCGCAGGGCGTGATGGCGCCGACCAGAACGCGATCGCCGATCTCGTAGCCGGTCACGCCGGCGCCGAGCTGCGCGATGACGCCGACCGGCTCGTGTCCGATGATGAGTCCCGGCTTGACCGGATACTCACCGCGGACGATGTGCAAGTCGGTGCCGCAGATCGTCGTCGTCGTGACCTGGATCAGCGCTTCGCCGGGACCAACGCATGGACGCGGAACTTCCTCGACGCGGATGTCGCCGACGCCATGAAAGACGGTGGCGCGCATCGTGTGCGTCGCAAACGCCCTCGTGTCCTGCTTCTGTAGCTGAAGTGCCGTAGTCATGTTGAACCTCCGATGCCGCTCGTTGTGCGGTCACAGTTGCATCATCGGCGCCGAAACGCGGAAAGGCTGCGACGGCCATCAGCAACAGGTGTGACTTCTGTCACACCCACCCGTGCACGTGCGCCCAACCACCCCGCGGGGTGGGGCGCGCCGACCATGAAGGAGTGATATTGGACACACGCGATGGTGATGATCGCGACGGAGGACCCGATGATTCACAACGATTGCGGCGATTGCCCGCTCCGCCACGACGGACGATTCTGCGACCTCTCGCCTGAGGCGGTCACCGCGCTGAACGCGGCGAAGTTCTCCATTGCCTATCCGAAAGGAGCGACTTTGTTCGTCGAAGGGGAGATGCCCCGAGGCGTCTTCATTCTCTGTTCCGGAAGGGCGAAGCTGACGTCGTCGTCCAGCGAGGGAAAGACGCTGATCCTGAAGATCACCGAGCCGGGAGAGATCCTCGGCGCGAGCGCAGCCATCCTCGGAATTCCCTATGAGATCTCGGCGGAGATCATGGAGCCGTCGCAGGTGAACTTCGTCCGTCTCCCCGACTTTCTGGCTCTCCTCGAGAGGCATCCAGACGCGTGCCTTCGCACGGCGCAGCTATTGAGCGCGAAGTACCACGACGCCCAGCGCGAAGTCCGCTCCCTCGGCCTGTCCCAGACCGCGTCGGAAAAGCTCGCACGTCTGATCCTCCGCTGGGAAGGCAGCGGCGAACGGACGTCGAAAGGCGTGCGCGTGAAAGTGCTGCTGACGCACGAGGAGATCGGGCAGATGGTCGGCACCACGCGCGAGACGGTGACGCGTCTCCTCGGCGACTTCAAGCGCAAGCACATGATCGACGTCATGGGCTCGAGCCTCTATGTGACGCAGCACGACGCGCTCGAAGCGATGGTCAGCTTCTGAGCGTGGCCGCCGCACTCCACGTAAGGCGGCGCATTCGCGCACGCCACCGATACCGTCTGCAGTCGTTACACCGTCGGGTCGATCCTCTTCCGCAGCGCGTAGCCCACGACTTCCGCGCGGTTGTGCAGCCGGAGCTTGTCGAGGATGTTGCGCACGTGGAACTTGACGGTGTTCTCACTCAGGTTCAGCCGCCTGGCGAGCTTCCGGTTGGACACGACGCCCTCCACCATCAGCTCCAGCACCTCGCGCTCGCGCGCGGTCAGCGCGTTTTCATCGGTCGTTGCCGTCGGTTCCGCCGGTTTCGCGAACTCGACGAGGAGCTTGCGTGCGAGCGCCGGGGTGAACGCAGGCTCGCCGTTGCTCGCGCGGTCGAGCAGCGCGAAGAAGTCGTCGGCCTCGAGGTTCTTGAGCAGGTATCCCTGGGCACCCGACTTGATCGCATCGAACAGCAGCTGATCGCTCTCCGATGCGGTGAGAACGAGGACTTTGACGTGCGGCAGCTCTGCGGTGATCTGCTTTGTCGCCGCCAATCCGTCGACCTCGGGCATGGAGAGATCCATGAGCACCATCTCGGGCGCGATCTCGCGCGCCATGGCCACCGCTTCGCGGCCGTTCTTCGCCTCGCCGACGACCTCGTGCCCCTGCGCGGTCAGCAGGCTGCGCAGCCCGTCCCGGAACAGCGCGTGGTCATCGGCGATGAGGATGCGCATCGCCGCGAGTATAAGACCTACATTCCCGCCAAGGCCGCCTGGCCGCGGCGCGAGTAGTCGACGGACTTCACGAGGATCCGCGCCGCTTCCTGCGGAGCATGGAAGCCGCTCGAGTTTTCGGACTCGATGAAATCCACGAGGAACTGCGCCTTTCGCTGAAATCCACGCGCCTGCTCGAGCTGCGCATCCGATGCGCCGGCGGCTTTGGCCTTCTCGATCTGCCCGATCAGATCGATCAGGGCATCCATGGCGATGTTTCGCATCTCGAGCGTGCGTCCCTGAATCAGCTCGATCCGGTTCTTCAGCTCTTCCTCGGGCCAGTGGTGGCAGGTCTGGCAGGCGTTGTTGAGATTCAGCACCGGGCTTCGCACGTGATGATCGCTGATCTTCATCGCTCCCACGCGCGTGTACGGCATGTGACAGTCGGCGCACGCAACACCCGATCGCGCGTGAATGCCCTAGAACCCGAGTCCGGCGGCAGCGCCGAGGAACACCGCGACCGTGATCAGGATGGCCCTCTTCATGGTCACCTGCTGTCTCACATGCCCGTTGCCGTGGCGGCGTCGAACGGCATGGTGAAGCGCACGGTTGTCCCAGCTCCGGGCGCGCTGTCGATGTCCAGCGATCCGCGAATGCTCGCGGCGCGCTCGCGCATGGTCGTGAGGCCGAACTTCGGGAACTCGCCGCGGGTGCTCACCTCGGGGTTGAACCCGAGACCGTCGTCACGCACGCCGACCATGAGCTGACCGTCGCGCTGATGCACCTCGACGCGCACCGTCGTGGCGCGAGCATGCTTCCGGACGTTGGTGAGCGACTCCTGGATAATGCGAACGATCTGCAGTTCGACGGAGGTCTGCAACCGCAGATCGGCGTCGATCCTCAATTCCGTGCTGACGCCGCTCTGCTCTCTCCATTGGTGGAGGAACTCGCCAAGGACTTCTTCGAGCGAGCGGTCGCTGCCGGGAAGCGTTCGCAGTCCGACGATCGATTCGCGAACGTCGCCGTAGGCCTGCCGCGCCGAAGCGGCCAGCTCGTCGAGCTGTGCATTCGCCTCGTCGGTCTTTCCACGCCGCAAATACTGCTTTGCCGCCTGCACCTTCGTGTTGACGTAGCCGAGGACCTGCGCGAGGCCGTCGTGCATTTCATGGGCGATGCGCAACCGTTCTCTGGCCGTGGCGATCTCCGCCGCCTGAGCGTGCAGATGCGCGTTGTCGATGGCGATCCCGGCCTGCACCGCGAAACGCTCCAGCGTTTCTTCATCGTCTTTCGTGAACAGCGAGCCATTGCTTTTCTCGCTGAGATAGATATTGCCGAGGAAGGGACTCTTGCAGGCGACGGGGACGGCCAGCAGCGACCGCATCACGGGGTGGTTGGCTGGGAATCCGGCCGAGCGTGGATGATCGGCGACCTTGGCCAGGCGGAGATGCTGGCCTTCGCGAAGCACGACGCCGAGCACTCCATGGCCCACCGGCGGTGGACCGATCGCGGCGCGCTCCTCGGGGGTCACGCCGGACGTGATGAACTCCTTGATGTTGCCTTCGCGGTCGATCACCGAGAGCGCGCCGTATCTCGCGCCGACGAGGTTCCGGGCCTGCTCGACGACCTTGTTCAGCACGATCTCGAGCGAGAGCTCCGATGCGACGTCCAACCCGGCGCTGTGCAACGCGAGGAGCTCTCGATTGCGCCTCTCCAGACCCTCCTGCATCCGTCCGACGAATCGAAAGATGATCGCGGAGAACACGACGATCGCGGCCACGGCGATGCCGTCGAGGATCACGCGCTGCCAGAGCGGAAGCTTGCCGACGAAAAAATAGCGGGCGAGCTCGAGCGCGATCAGCGCCAGGACCGGCGTGACCGTCGCGATCAGTTTCAAGTGCTTCAACGTCATGATGAGAGAGAAGTCGCTGAAGACCGATTCTGCACCAATTTCCACGGGAAGCGATTTCGACCTCGACGCCATCATGGCTGCCTCCTGCGCGCCGCGGTGATCTCCAGTGTCAGGTCGAACCGGACCGTGAGGCCGTCTCGGGCGCGGATGGCACCAAAGAGTGCGGACGGAGGAGTGACTCCGAAGTCGGTCATCAGAAGCGGAAGGACGGCGCGAATGCGGAACGAGCTCCGGGTGAGCCGCTCCGCGGAGACGGTGAGATCGATGGTGCGGGTCACTCCCGCGAGGGTCAGATCGCCGCTGATCGCGGCGTGATAGAGACGCGTATCGAGATCGTGCGTAATTCCGCCTCGCAAGGCGCGGAATGAGAATCGAACCGTCGGGAACGAATCCGCCTTCAGGGCCCGGCGCATGTCGCTCTCCATGACGCGATTGCCGCAGCCGAACGTCGCAACCGGAACGATCAGATCGAACTCGGGCGCCGGAAACCGCCCCTGCGACGGGTTGGCCATCCAGACGCTGATGTTGCCGTCCTCGATCCTGTCGATCACTTCGTTGATGTGCCCTGCGGAGGTCGCGACGAGCATGCGTGCGTCGATCGAGGTCCCGCGGCACTGCCACCGGGTGACGTTCGATGAGCCTTCGAGCATTACGGCGCTCGCGGCGCTGGCCGTGAACTGCGTGGCGTCGGCCGCCGAAACGGCCGACGCGAGCAGCAACATCGAGAGGAGGAGGCCGGCGCGCATGGGCGTCTCTCAGTTCTTCGCTTCGACGATCCAGCGGAAGGTGACCTTGACGTCGTTGCCGGTCTTGATCGTACCCATCATCGCGGTCGGCGGTTTGATGCCGTAGTCGGACATGCGGATGGGAAGCTGTCCGGTGAGCGCGTATTTGCCGCCCGAGTCCGGCGCGCCGGTAATCTGCATCGCTACATCGCGCGTGACGCCGGCGATGGTCAGTTTTCCGCGCGTGTCGAGCAGGAAGCTCGCGCCGGGATCGGCCAGGGTGGCGCTCATCAGCTCGTACCGGATCATCGGGTTCGCGCCGGCTTTGAGCGCCTCGGCCATCAGCTTGTCCATCTTCGCGTGCTCGCTCTTGATGGAGGTCACGGGGATGGCGACCGAGACCTCACTCTGCCTGGTGACATTCGTCCACTGCTCGATCGGCGGCGCCGTGATGCTGCCGTTGATCGTCGTCCCCTCCATCTTCCAGTCGTGCAGCGTGGACGTGCCTTCGATGCGGACGAAGGAGCCCGTGGCCGGTGTGTAGCGATCCGCCGCGGCGACGCCTCCGATGAAAACGAGCAGGGCTATCGCAGAAAGGGTGAAGCGTTTCATGGTGAGCTCCCTTCTTGTGGGGGCGCCCCCGCCGCAGCGGGGGCGCGGTGATGCGCGCGAGGGATGTGTGTCAGAAGGCGAAGGAGACTTCGGCGACGAGGCCGTCGAACTCCGGGTCGCGCCACGCCTGGATGCCGTTGTTGACCATGTCGCCCTGACGGAATCCGCTGTACTTCTGCGTCACGTACTCGAGCTTCATGAGCATGTTCTTCGTCAGCCAGAAGCCGCCACCGAGCTGGATGCGGTTCACCTTGCCGTCGGTCTCGCGGCCGTTCAGCATGTCCGTCGTGGCGGCGCTGTAGCGTGCGGCCGCGTAGAGCGCGGGCGTGATCTTGTAGACCACATCACCGGCGTAGTAGTTCCACGTCTCTTCCGGCGTGCCCGCTGCCGAACCGTTCATGTCCTTGTCCTGTGTCCGGCCGTAGTGTCCGTACAGCTTGATCGGGAAAGAGGAGTCGTCGTACGTCAGGTCGAGCTGGCCGGCGCTGAACTTCTCGCCCGCCTGCGGGAACACGTTGCCCGGTGCCTGTCCGCCGCCCATCACGCCCGCATAGCGCTCGCCGCTTCGGTTTCCGCTGAACATCTGCAGGGCGCTTCCGCCGGCGGCTTTGGTCGGGTTGTCGCTGTTGTTCGCCGTCATGTACGAGACCGACGCACGCAGCGGCTGGATCGGGTAGTAGATCAACTTCCCGTTCGCCGCGAAGCCGCGTCCGACGTTCCAGTCCTCGGTGGTCGTTCCGTTGTTGGCGCCGACGAGCCATCCGAAGCGCGTTCCCGGTTTGCTGGAAACCTGCATGCCGATGCTGACGATGTTCGGGTCGACGACGAAGTTGCCGACCAGTGGGTTCTTCTGAACGATGGCGTTGTTGGAGCGGTGGTCCTTGTTGTCGCCGAAATCGACGAGGAAGTGACCGGCTTTGATGTCCACCTTCTCCAGGATCGGCTCGAGGAACTTCAGGCTCTGCAGGTTCTCCGGCACGCCGTGCAGGACCATGTAGCCCTCGTTGCCGTAGGTGGTCGAAGGGTGATTGCGGCTGCTGAGGTAGAGGTCGAAGACGACCTCGATCTCCTGCTTCTCGCCGAACTTGCCGATGAAGCCGAGATCTCCGAACGCGTTCTGGAACCCAGGTTCCACCTTCGGGAGTGCCGTGCTGGCCGCGTTGAAGACGTTCTTGTGATCGAGCGTCTGCGCCGTGCCGACGGTGTTGACGGTGATGAAGAGTTTCGTGGTGTCCGTGTCCGTGACCTTGATCTGCGCCATCGCCGATCCGGCGGCGGACATCAGCGCGAGCATGAGGGTGATAGTCAGTGCGATTCGTGAAGCCTTCATGGCGTCCTCCATTTCGATGCTCGCAATATGACGATTGCACGCAATGCGCACGAACCCCGCGCGGGTGGCAGGAGGCACATGGAGGGGCGGCCGCCAGCCCACCTCAAAGGGTGGGGGATGTTCGCTGTTCCAGCTATCGGACGCGGAGTGAGCCAGGGGTGGAGTCGCAAAGTCTCAAAGTCGCAAAGTCTCAAAGAAGTTGCCTGCCACCCTCTTTGCGACTTTGAGAATTTGCGACTCCTTCGAGCCCTGACCTACACCGAGCGGGGTACAGTAGACCGCATGACCCAACACGCGTCGTCGTCTACTCCGCCGCCGCCCGGACTCGAGCCGACGCACGCGGAGCGCGTGCGCACGCTCCTCGCCACCGAGCGTCTCGGCTCGCTTGCGACGCAGTCCGTTCATCATCCCGGCTTTCCCTTCGCCTCGGTCATGCCGTACGCGCTGATCGACAATGCCGCGCCGTTGTTCCTCATCAGCGGCATGGCCATCCACACGCAGAACCTTCTCGCCGATCCGCGGGCGAGCCTGCTCGTGGTGCAGAGCGGCAGCGATTCCGATCCGCTCGGTTCACCGCGCGCGACGCTCCTCGGCACCGCTGCGCGAATCGACGCGACGGAAGAAATCCGCGCCGCGTATCTCGAGCGCCATCCGTCGGCCAAGTATTGGATCGACTTCTCCGACTTCGCGTTCTTCCGCCTCGACGTCGCTGACGTCTACTTCGTCGGCGGCTTTGGCGTCATGGGTTGGGTGAACGCCGCCGACTACCGCGCGGCCGAGGCCGATCCGCTCGCGCCGTTCGCCGCCGGGATCCTCGAGCACATGAACGCCGATCATGCCGACGCACTGCGCCACATCACGCGCCAATTCGCCGGTCTCGACGCCGAGGAAGCGACGATGGTCTCCTGCGACCGCCTCGGCTTCGTCGTGCGCGCGCGCACGAAAGAAGGGATGAAGGGAGCTCGCATCCAGTTCCCCGAACCGGTCACGACCCGTGACGACGCGCGGCGCGTGCTCGTCGCGATGACGCGCGAAGCGCGGGGTTGACGTCCTGTTATCCCGAACGTGAGTCGAGGGACCCGGGCGGGTGGTGCTACGAGGCACGGTTTTGTCGCCCCGCCCACCAGGTCCCTCGACTCACGCTCGGGATGACAGAGGCGCGGTACGCTGTGACAAGTTGGACGGCGCAGAGATGACGATGAACAAGCGAACGGTTGACACGTACATGGAAGGCTTCCGGAGATCCGATCACGGAATGATCCTGGATTGTCTGACCGAGGACGTCGAGTGGATCATCCCGGGGATGTTCCACATCCGAGGCAAGGAAGCGTTCGACAAAGAGATCGAGAACGATCAGTTCATCGGAAGTCCGATCATCACCATCGCACGAATGTCGGAAGAGAATGACGTCGTCATCGCCGAAGGAAGTGTTCGCGCCCAACGCAAAGACGGCGCACACTTCGAGTTGGCAATCTGCGACGTGTTCGACATGAAAGATGGAAGGATCAGCCGATTGGTGAGCTATCTCATGCCCACGAGCGGGACGCCCGTGCCCGGCAGCTGATCACTCCCGCGCGCGTTTCGCCACGTCCCGAATCACCTCGATGACGAGCTGAGGCTCGTCCTCGTGGAAGTCGTGTCTTGCGTCGATTTTGATGTGCTTCACGTTCTTCATCGGCGCGAAGAACTCGTCGAGGAACGCGAAGTACATCGCATCCGATTTCGCCTGGAGCTCATCCGAGACGCCGGGTGCCTTCATCCGCTGCGTGGCCGTCACGACCGTGATCGGAACCGACAGCGTCTTGAACGGCTCGTCGTAGTCGGGTCCGAGCGGCGAGAATCGTGTCGCCCACCATTTCTCCGTCTTCGACAACTGCCGGATCTTTTCTTTCCAATCGGGAGGAAGCGTGGCCGGTACGTACATCTCTTCCCACGTGCCCGTCTTCCGCCACTCCTCGATCTGCTTCTGAGCTCTCGCCATCGCGTCGCTGCGGTTCTTGTCGTTCGCCTGCACCACCTCGGGCGGCCGGGCCTTCGCGCTGCCAGGGACTCCCGCGTCGAGGAGCACGAGCCCCCTGACCTCGTTGGGATACCGCTCCGCGTACTTCCAGACCTGAGAGCCGCCGAGGGAGTGACCGGCCATCACGAAAGGCGGCTTCTCACCGGCGCGACGAAGCGTTTCGTGCAGGTCATCGAGAGTCCCGACGAGCGACTTCGCGTAATTCGGCCGCGCGTCGCTGAACGCGGTCCCCGCGCGGTCGTACGAGCAGACCCGGAAGTCCTTCGCGAGCGCCGCCTGAATCGCGTGCCACATGTAGAAGCCTGTTCCGCCCGACGCCTCGAGAACGATCGTCTGTGCACCTGAACCTGTGCAGTACAGGTGCATCCGGCGGCCGCCGATATCGACCATCCGACCGACCGGCTCGGGATCGTCGGCGATCGCCGCAAATGCGGCAAACAGAAAAAGAAACGCCGCCGTCTTTCGCATGACCGTCTTCTCCACCCGAAAAAGGATACGCCGGAGCGCCGCGTTCGGATTGCCGACGCCTCGATCAACCAGCCCGGCAAACTTCTCCATCTCACCGCCGTCCAATTTCTTTCAGTGGGCTCGAAACAATCTACGTCAAGTTTCGTACTTGCACTCAAACAGCAGGTTTGGAGGGTCGTGTGAAGACGTTGACGTGGGTTGTCGCTGCCGCCGTTCTGACTCTTTCCGCCGCCGCACAGGAAGCACAGAAAGTCCCCATCAAAGCGAAGGACTACCGGGTCGAGTCCACCTCCGAAGCGATCAAGATCGACGCCGTGCTGGACGAGGCGGTGTGGAAGACCGCGCAGCCGATGGAGTTCGATGCAGAGACGAATCCTGGCGACAACATCGCTCCTCCCGCGCGCACCGTCGGATACATGACCTACGACCGGAAGAACCTCTACGTCGCGTTTCAGTGCTTCGATCCGAATCCGAAGGCGATCCGCGCTCACATCTCCGATCGCGACACCGCGTTCAGCGATGACTTCGTCGGCGTCGTGCTCGACACCTTCAACGACAACCGCCGCGCGTTCGAGTTCTTCGTCAATCCGCTGGGCGTGCAGATGGACCTGATCCAGGACGACACCAATCGCAACGAGGACGAATCGTGGGACGCGATCTGGACCACGGCCGGACGGATTACCGCCGAGGGGTACATCGTCGAGATGGCGATCCCGTTCACTTCGATCCGCTTTCCGAAGACGGACGCGGAACAGACCTGGGGCGTGGACATGGTCCGCATCTATCCGCGCAGCGCGCGCCATCGCCTCGGCCTCCAGGGACAGGACCGCAATCGCAACTGCTATCTCTGCCAATCCTCACGAGTGTCCGGATTCCGCGGCATCACACCCGGCCGTGACATCGAGCTCGATCCGACCATCACGGCGCAGCACACCAGCTCGCACGCTGATTTTCCAGAAGGCGATCTCTCGTCCGACGGCGCGGACATCGACGTCGGACTCACCGCGCGTTGGGGCATCACGCCCAACCTCACCCTGAACGCCGCGATCAACCCCGATTTCTCGCAGATCGAAGCGGACTCGGTGCAGCTCGACATCAACACGCAGTTCGCGTTGTTCTTCAACGAGAAGCGGCCGTTCTTTCTCGAAGGCTCGGACTTCTTCTCCGGTCCGCTGCAGGCCGTCTACACGCGCACGGTCGCCGATCCCTCGGTCGGACTGAAGACAACCGGGCGCCTCGGCAAATCGACGATCGGCGTGTTCATCGCCGAGGATGAAGTGACGAACCTCATCATCCCGGGGCCGCAGGGGTCCGATCTCGCGTCACTCGATCAAAGCAATCGTGTCGGCGTCTTCCGGTATCGCCACAACATCGGCGAGACATCATCCGTCGGCGCGATCCTGACCACGCGCGACGGCGACGGGTACTCGAACCGCGTATACGGCGCGGACGGCACGTTCCGTATCACCGCGAAGGACACCATCACCGGTCAGCTCCTCGGATCGCAGAGCCAGTATCCCGCCTCCATCGTCGCGGACTACGGGCAGCCGGGCGAGTTGAACGACATCGCCGGACGCATCCAGTATCGGCACAACGAAAAGCACTGGTATTGGGGCGCGACCTACGAAGACATCGGCACCGAGTTCCGCGCGGACTCGGGCTTCATCCCGCAGGTCGGCTATCGCTATCTGAACGCGGGTCTCGAGTACCAGGGCTACGGCGAGAAGGGGAAGAACTGGTACACGCGCTGGTGGTTCGGCGGCGACTACGATCGTTCCGAGGAACAGAGCGGCGAGCTGCTCGAGCAGGAAGTGGAAAGCTGGATCGCGGCGCAGGGGCCGATGCAGTCTTTCTTCCAGATCGACGTCGGACATCGCGACCGCCGGTTCAATGACGTGACGTTCGACGAGGAATTTCTGCATTGGAACGTCGAAGTGCGTCCGAAAGGCGATTTCTTCATCTTCCTGTTCGGCACGTTCGCGGATCAGATCGACTTCGCGAACACGCAGCTCGGTGAGCGCCTTCGCTACGGCGGCGGCACGCGCTGGAACATCGGCAAACACGCGAAGGTCGACGTCGACTATTCGTACGAAGACCTCGACGTCGACGGCGGACGGCTCTTCTCCGCCGAGGTCACGCAGCTCAAGGCGGTCTACCAGTTCAACATCCGCATGTTCGCGCGCGCGATCCTGCAGTACACGGACATCAAACGCGATCCGAGTCTCTATCAGTTCGATACCGTCGACGCGCGCTCGAAGCGGCTCTTCCCGCAGCTCCTGTTCTCGTACAAGCTCAATCCGCAGACGGTGTTCTTCGCCGGCTACTCCGGTACGCGCCTCGGCGGCGAGCTCGAAGGGATCGACATCGGCCTGACGGAGGCGGATCGCACGTTCTTCGTGAAGCTGGGCTACGCGTGGCTGTTCTGATGTGAAACGTAAGGCGTGGCTTCAGCCCGCCTCCCTCGGTTGCACGTGCGCACGGGAGAGGCGGGCTGAAGCCACGCCCTACGTGTTCTCGCCGCTCTCGATCGGCGCGAGCAGATCCTCGAGAAAAAACGCCGAGAGCGCGGCGCGTCCGGTGAGTCCTGCCTTCGAATAAAGCGTTCGCGCCTGCGCGCGGATGGTCCGTTCGCTCGTCGCGCGCACGGCGGCGATCTCTTTGACGCTCAGGCCCTTCAACAGCAGCAACGCCACCTCGCGCTCGGCCTCGGTGAGGTTCCAGCGCGAGAACTGCGCTTCGATCGCTTCGCCGAGGCCGGTCAAGAGCGAGCGCGCTTCGGTGCGCCAGCGCTGCCCCTGGATGCGCGCCACTTCGAGATCCCGGATCAGCGACAACTGGTCGTCGCGTTGGCGCGCGCTGATGCGAAAGAGCATCACCACGCCGACGCTCGTCAGCACCACGGGCAGGATGTCGATCAGCTCCAGCGAGGCGTCCAGCAGCGAAAGGTTGGGATCTTCCCGGAGCTCCAGCGCGAGAAACAGCGCGACTCCGGCGACGACGGCCAGTGCGGCCCAGATCCGGGTCCGGAAGTCGATCCAGTCGGCCATCTCAGCGCATCGGTATGGCGATAAGGATACCGATTTCCGGAGCGTGGTCCGTCGCCTTCGAGGTCAGGCCGAAGCCGTTGTTGAGCTTCAACACCAGGTTCGGACGGACGTGCCACTGCAGTTCCGCGATCAGCGCCAGCTCGTCCGCCGTTCCTTCGATGCCCGCGTAGACGCGCCATCGCGGCGAGAGACGCTTCAGATATTCGATCGCAAACTCGCCGATGTCCAGCGCGCTCGACGAGCCGGCGTCGTACTCGAGCGCCGCGCGCGCCGTCATCGTTCCCCAGCGAAAGCCGCGCGTGACGCCCGTGCCGGCCTTTACTTGCCAGTCTGCCGTGCCGATCAGCAGCTTCTCCTCGCTGTGCGGGAAAACGACCTCGGCGTAGCTGAACATCTCCGGACGGCGCGCGGTCTCACGCGCCCATCGCCAGCGGATCTGCCCCTCTACGTCGCCGAGTCCCGACTCTTTCAGGCTCTCGGGCAAGCCGGAGGTGTCGGACGGCGATTTGTCGAACGACGCGTCGATGAACGCCGCTTCGAATTCCACGGCCAGGTCGTCCGTGAGGCCGTAGGCCATGAAGAGCAAGCCCTCTGTCGCGCGGTAGCGTCCGCGGAAGTCCTGATCTCCTTCGAAGCCGAACTCCTCCGGCGCGTACTCCAGATCTTCGTCCCGGTAGTACTCGAAGAATGGATAGACGATCCACTCGCCGCGGCTGATGTACGTACCGGTCATCGACGTGGCGACGCCGTTCCCGCGGTCCTCCAGGAACTGGCCGAAAGCGGCGGGTGCGAGGAGGAGAGCCATGAGCATGGCTGCGCAGATGGTCTTCATCGTCGATCTCCCTTCGCCGCAAACGTGAGTCGCTGCGTCGCGCGGCGCCATCGTTCATTGGGCGTACGCGCCGCAAACCTGCGGCGCACGACGGCGTACGTCATTTGGCGGATAGACTTTGGCCATGCCGAAGTCGCAGCAAACCGTTATTGAAGTCGCCGGCCGCGAAGTCGTCATCACCAATCCGGACAAGGTCTACTTTCCAAAAGCCGGCTACACCAAGCTCGATCTCGCGAAGTATTACGCCGTGGTCGCGGAGGGCGCGCTTCGCGGCATCGCGAACCGTCCGATCGTGCTCAAGCGTTACGTCAACGGCGCGGACGCGGAGCCGTTCTTTCAGAAACGCGCGCCGGACAAGCATCCGGACTGGATCGAGACCGTCGAGCTGAAGTTCCCTTCCGGACGCACGGCGCGGGAGATCGTCGTTCGCGACGCCGCGCAGCTCCTCTGGATCGTCAACCTCGGCTGCATCGATCTCAACCCGCATCCCGTGCGCGCGGACGACCTCGATCATCCCGACGAGCTGCGCGTCGATCTCGATCCCGGACCAGGAGTCGGCTTCGACGACGTGCGGCGCGTGGCGCTGGTCGTCCGCGACGTGCTCGACCACCACGCGCTGCGCGGCTGGCCGAAGACGTCGGGCTCGCGCGGGATCCACGTCAACGTGCGCATCGAACGGCGCTGGAGCTTCGACCAGGTGCGCCGCGCGGCGCTCGCGATCGCGCGCGAAGTCGAGCGGCGCGCGCCGGAGATCGCCACGAGCAAATGGTGGAAGGAGGAGCGCCACGGCGTCTTCCTCGACTACAACCAGAACGCGAAGGACCGCACCGTCGCGTCGGCGTATTCGGTGCGGCCGCTGCCGGACGCGCGCGTGTCGATGCCGCTGGAATGGGACGAAGTCGCGGATTGCGATCCGGCGGCGTTCACGCTCGTCACCGCGCCGGCACGCCGTGATACATCCGCGGGAATCGACGACGCGGTCGGATCCCTCGACAAGTTGCTGGAGCTTTCGGCCGCGCAGGAAGCGGCAGGACTCGGCGACGCGCCGTGGCCGCCGAACTATCGCAAGCAGGAAGGCGAGCTGCCGCGCGTTGCGTCTTCGCGAAAGAAAGGCAGCAGCACCGGTCGCCGTCAATCGACGCAACCGCTCATCACCGTCGCGAAGGCCGAGCACAAGGAAGATGCGCTGGCGGGACTCGAACGCTGGAAGGCGCGTCATCCCGAAGCCGCCGCGCTCTTGCAGGTGGACGACGTGCTCGTCGACGCGATGCGCGGCCGCTCAACGACCTGGGCGCGCATCCGCGTGAACCTGCGCAACGTGCCTGAGAACGAGCGGCCCGAGGAAGAAACGCCGGATCCGGATTACGATCCGTGGGGGTCGATTCCTATGGAGCAAAGGCGCACCTGGCGTTCGAAGCGGTGAAAGCGCAGGGCAGCCGTTTCTTAGCGCAGGAGTGTCAACCGACTATGCCAGTAACCGGGGCGTCGCCTGTGATGCGCAACCGCGACAACGACTATCTCGAGTTCGTCCTTCACGTAAATGAGATTGTAGCGGAACGTCCGAAACCTGAATTTGCGGACGCGCTCATTGAGCGACTGTCCTGAGAGGGGATGATCAATTACGAAATTAACGGTCGCAAGAAGATCCTGCTCAAATCGATCGCCAAGCCCCGGCCGTTGCTCGTCGAAGTATGCGACAGCTTCGTTGACCTCGGCTTCGGCAGGTTTTGAGAAATCGCGCCCGTATCACTTCTTGCGAGCCCGGAGCCGCGCGAATACTTCATCGGCTGGGACTGCTTCGATGTTGCCGGCCTTGTATTCTGCGTAACGACGCTCGGCCTCTTGCGCCCAGAGCTGATCGTTCTCTTCTTCGGATAGATCGTCAAGACTGTCGAGAAGCTGGCTCGCCAATTCAGCGCGCGCCGTGAGAGGCAATTCAAGTGCTTCCGCGACGATGTCCTTGAGATCTTTACTCATGGCCTGATGATTCTAGCAGACCGCGACTGGCCGCAATTACTACGCGCCACCGTCATCTCGCCCGTGACGCGTGATGCGCGGGATGCGTAGCGCAGTGGTCTCAACGCGCTCCGAAAACCCGCTCCAACTCGTAAGCCGGCGTCACCTCGAGCTGATCGTAGCGGCAATCCTCCGGCGGTTTGTCGGGGCGCCAGCGCACGAAGCGCGCTCCGTGACGGAAGCGCGTGCCCTGCATGTGGTCGAACGCGACTTCGCAGACGCGCTCGGGCCGCAATGGTTCCCAGCTCAGGTCCTTGCCGCGATTCCAGCGGCTCGAGCCGCCGGGCAAACGTTGCCCTTCATGCTGCATCGCCTCGGCCCAGTGTCGCCACGGATGATTTTCGAGCGCGTTCTCGCGCAACGGCGCGAGCTCCTGCACTAGCTGCATACGCACAGCGTTCGTGAATGCCGAGGTCACGCCGACGTGGTGGAGCTTTCCTTCGTCGTCGTAGAGGCCGAGGAGGAGCGAGCCGACCATCGTGCCCGCGCCCTTCTTGTGCCAGCGAAAGCCCGCGACCACGCAATCCGCCGTGCGGGAATGCTTGACCTTGATCATCGTTCGCTCGCCCGCGCGATACGCCGAGTCGAGACGCTTCGCCATCACGCCGTCGAGGCCCGCGCCTTCGAAGCGTTGGAACCAGTCCTCCGCGAGCGCGCGATCGCGCGTCGCGGGGGAGAGATGCACCGGTGCGCTCGCCTTGGCCATCACCTTCTCGAGCTTCTTGCGGCGTTCTTCGAGCGGGACTTCGCGCAGGTCTTCGTCGTCGAGGGCGAGCAGGTCCCACGCGACGTACGAAGCCGGCATCTGCGAGGCGAGGAGCTTCACGCGCGACGCGGCGGGATGAATGCGGAGCAGCAGCGCCTCGAAGTCGAGGCCGTGCTCACCGACGATGACGATCTCGCCGTCGACGACGCAGCGTTCGGGAAGCGTCGCGGTGAGCGGCGCGATGAGCTCGGGGAAGTAGCGGTTCATCGGCTTCTCGTCGCGGCTTTGCAACAGGATCTCGTCGCCGTCACGGAAGACGAGCGTCCGGAATCCGTCCCACTTCGGCTCGAACTGCCAGCCGTCGCCGACGGGCAACGCAGCGGCGGCGCTGGACAGCATCGGAGGGAGAGGCGGATCGAACGGGAGGCGCACGGGGGGAATGATAAGTGCTGAGTGCTGGGTGCTGGGTGCTGGGTGCTGAGTCACACCCGCCCACGGCTTCTCACTCAGCACCCAGCACTCAGCACTCAGCACTCAGCACTTTCTCGTGTCATCAGCCGATCTCGCCGAAGCGTCCGCTCTGGTAATCGATCATCGCCTGGCGGATCTCGCCGGGGGTGTTCATCACGAACGGTCCGTAGCGCGCGACCGGCTCGTGGAGCGGGACGCCGGCGATGAGCAGCAGCTCGGCGCCGTTTTCGGAAGAGATCGCGACCTCGTCACCGTCGCGGTCAAAGACGACCATGTCGTTTTCGTGCGCGAGCCGATCGCCGAACGACGCTTCCCCCCGGACGATGAACGCGAAGGCGGTGTACGTCTTCGGAATCGCCTGCGTGAAGCGCGCACCCGCCGCGAGGCGCACGTGGAGATAGACGATCGGCGTGCGCGTATCGATCGTCGCTCGCGTGCCGAGCGATTCTCCGGCGATGACCGTCACCGTCACCTTGCCGTCCGCGCTCGTCGCGGTCGGAATGTCGGCGGCACGCAGCTCCTGGTAGCGCGGCTTCATCATCTTGTCGCGGCGCGGGAGATTCACCCAGAGCTGGAATCCATGCAAGCTTCCGCCGTTCCGGCGAATCTCTTCGGCCGGCATTTCCGAGTGAATGACGCCAGAGCCGGCGGTCATCCACTGCACGTCGCCGGGTCCGATGCGGCCGTGATTGCCCTGCGAGTCGCCGTGCTCGATCGTCCCCTCGAGGACGTACGTGACGGTCTCGAATCCGCGATGCGGATGATCGGGCGCACCCTTCGCCTCACCCGGTCCATGGGTCACCGGTCCCAGGCGGTCGAGCAGCAGAAACGGGTCGAGCTGATCGAGACGGGCCGTGGGAAACGGACGGGTCACGATCATCCCTTCTCCCTCGAGCTGGGGCGTGGCGTGAACGAGCTGTGCGACGGAGCGTGTGGTCATGATCATCATCCACAACAAAGCGGCATTCCCGGCGCGAAGTGCTGGGTGCTGAGTGCTGGGTGCTGAGTCCCACCCGCCCGTGTTTACTCAGCACTCAGCACTTGGTTCTATGCGTCACGGCTTCCCTTGCAACTTCCGCAGCGCCGCCTGTTTGAGGGCCATGCTCGTGCCGGCGCGCGCGATCGCGCGCACCTCCTGATCTGGCAGCGTCGGGAGGATGCGCAGCGCGAATGCCTGAGGCGTCTTCGGGTTGTTGATGAGCCCCAGGCGCACGTCGAGGCTGGCCATCCATTGCGTCGCCTTCATGATCACGTCCGCGATGTTGAATGTGAGATACGACGACTTCGCGAGACGCGCAACCTCATCGACCGTCAGCCTCGGATTCCGCAACAGCGACAACAGCACGCGCGGGTCGTTGTCCTGCAGCAGCAGCGCGCGCTCGGTGCGGTCGGCCTTGATCGCGAGGAGGATCTTCTCCATCTGCGAGAGGCCGCGCATGCGATCCCAGATGCTCTCGCGCTTCTGCGGCTCGTCCTGGGTATCCTCTTGAACATGCTCGATCTCAGGAGCAGGCTTCGCCATCAGACGCGCGAGGCGCTCGTCCGGATCGCCGTCGACCGCGAGCGCGATGCCGTCCGCGAGCGCGGCCACGACGGTCGCCTTCGCGTACGCCTCGCCGCCCCATGGGCCGCGCAGCGTCACGAGCAGCGTGGCGTGCAGCGGCACCGACTCGGAAGTCGGGAGACGGAGGGCGCCGAGGGAGAGGTTGGTGCGGTGCTCGTTCTGCAGCTCCTCTTCGCTTTCGAATTCGGCGGTGAACGCCGCGGCGGCGGTGCGCTGGACGTTCACCTTACTCCGTCACCGCCGCGTCCGTGATCTCGAGAGCGCGGTCGATGATCGCGAACGACTCTCGCAGCTGCTCTTCAGTGATGCAGAGCGGCGGGTTGGTGAAGAGATTGTTCCAGTTGAGGAACGCGTACATGCCCTGTTCGCGCAACGACGCGCCGAGGCGCTGCATCTCCGGGCTCGTTCCATTGAACGGCGCCATCGGTTCCTTCGTCCGGCGATTCCGCACCAGCTCGAGCACGCCGAAGAGACCGATCGAGCGGACGTCGCCGACGGACGGATGCTTCTCCTTCATCGACGCGTGCAGCTCCGTCATCACGCCGCCCATGCGCTGCACGTGATTCATCGTGTCGTCGTCGATCATGACCTGCAGGCACGCTTCGGCCGCGGCGAGGCTCATCGGGTGCGCGTTGTAGGTGAGGCCGCCGTAGAAGACGTTGCGATCGAAATACGAGGCGATGCGATCGCTCACCGCCACGGCGCCGAGCGGCAGATAGGCCGACGTCAGCCCCTTGGCCATCGTGATCATGTCCGGCACGACGTTCCAGTGATCCGCGGCGAACCAGCGTCCCGTTCTGCCCAGACCGCACATCACCTCGTCGCAGACGAGCAGAATGCCGTGGCGGTCGCAGATTGCGCGCAGGCCCTGCAGGTATCCGTCCGGCGGGATGAGGATGCCGTTCGTTCCGGTGACGGTCTCCACGAACATCGCCGCGATCGTGTGTCCGCCTTCGTACATCACGATCTCTTCGACCTCGGCGAGGCAGCGCTCCGTGAACGTGGCGTCGCTGTCGCCGTCGCGATAGAGATGGCTCCGGTATTTGTACGGATCGAAGAAGCGGATCACGCCGGGGATGCCCGGCTCGTTCGCCCAGCGGCGCGGGTCGCCGGTGAGCGAGATCGCGCCCGCGGTTGCGCCGTGATACGAGCGATAGCGGACCATGATCTTCTGGCGGCCGCTGACCATGCGTGCGATGCGGATCGCGTTTTCGTTCGCTTCGGCGCCGCCGAGGGTGAAGAAGAAACGATTGAGATCGCCGGGCGTGAGATCGGCGAGCATTTTTCCGACGCGCGCGCGCACCGGCGTGGCCATGCCCGGTCCGGCGTACACCAGCTCGTCGGCCTGACGCTTGATCGCGTCGATCACGCGCCGGTCGCCGTGGCCGATGTTCACGCACATGAGCTGCGAGTTCATGTCGATGTAGCGCGTGCCGGCCGCGTCCCAGAAGTAGATTCCTTCGCCGCGCACCATGGGAATCGGATTCACGCTCGCCTGTGCGGACCAGGAGAAGATGGAGTGGCGCTTCGTGAGCGCGATCATCTCTTCAGCGGTGAGGGTGTCGAGGGCGTCGGTCGTCGTCATCGGCACATGTTACTGCGCGTTCGCCGCCTCGTGTGTGCATCGGAATTGGGCTTCGAGCACGATGCATGTCCAGTCTGAAGGACTCACTCTTTGCGGCCGTAGACCCGGCGTCCTTGCAGATCGCCGAACGCGGAGTCGTCTCGCGAGACGAGGACCGATACATCGACGTCGATGAAGCCTCCCTGGAGCGCCTCGAGCTCGAACACGATGTCGTCGATGTCCTCCCGGGTCTCCTCGCTGTCGTGCTCGAGCAGGAAGTACAGGTGGACGCCTTCATCGCGACAGACCAATGAAACGCCGCGCAGGTTGGGAGGAACGAGACCGATCATCGCCTGGACGAGGTTCAGCACTTCAGCGTTCTCTCGGCGAAGTTCGTCAGGCAGGGTCATTTATCTCCGCTCGGTGACTCATCGCCTATGAAGCGTTACGAAAGAACCCCATGCCTTGAAGGATCTCGTGATGCCTTTCTCGCGTGATCCCACCACGCTGCTCTCGTGCAAGGACGTTCGAGATGGCTTCTGAAAGGTAGAACGTCGGGCGGTCGTTCCCGGAACGAAACTGTACGTCAACCACTAGATCCAGAGTCTCGTCGTATCCGGGGATCTGATTGGCCAGTCGCGCCGTAAACCGCGGATTGTCCGAGAGGTCGTCATAGTAGCCGGCGAGGTACAGGTCGTGCTGGTCTTTCGTCACCTCTACCCACAGTCCCCATACGAACTCTTCATGTGACCCGACGAAGGGGATCGGCAGTACGCCCCTGACGAAGAAACGCTCGTCGTCCAACGTGCAAAGGTCCGCGTTGCTCCGCGACCTCCGGTACCGATCCAGGTATGCGAGGGAGTAAACCTCATCCGGCAGCCCAAAGGCGTAGTCAGTCGGAAGGCCGGGGTGTTCTCGAGCGCACGTCCCGCAGATGAATGATTCGTCGGACATCAAAGTCGCCTCGAGTCGCTCAGCCGGCGTCGCTCCCAGGCCAATCCAACCGCTGCGATCAGGATCCACCAGGCAAAGACCGTCGTCAGGACACCGACCGCATTCGGCGCATGAAATCCGAGAGACCCGAGGCCCGACTTGACGAGATGACCTGGCAGGAACACGAGATGAGGTTTGACGCCGAAAAGCAGCAGTGCTCCGATGGTGACCGCCGCTCCGATCGGCGCGAGCACCAGGAAAAAGATCGCCTGATAGATGGGACGACCGCGAGCCACCATGCGCAGTAACGTACCACGCCGCGCTGCCATGCAGAGTCAGACGCGGCGGACCATCCTGGTCATGGGGATTCGGGTTGATGGAGAAGCATCCAGGACGTGCCGAACCTGTCGCGTAGCATCGCGAAGCGGTTGGCGAAGGCTGTCTGTTCCATCTTCATGAAGATCTCGCCACCGTCCGCGAGCAGGGCATAGACCCGCTCCGCGTCCTCCTCACGATCTAGAGAAAGGGTGAGATAAGCGCTTCGCATCGGTTCGGCCTGCGGAATGTCCGCACCCATGAGCACCGTCGCGCCGATCTCGATGCGGGCGTGAAGCACTTTCTGTTTCCAGTCGCCCGGTATGTTCGGATTGGGCTGTTCCCCATGCCGGACCATTCCAGTGATCGTACCGCCGAGGTGTTGCTCGTAGAAGCGGAACGCCTGCTCGCAGGTCCCGCGATAGTTGACATAGATATCGAGTCGCATTGAGTCACTCCGTCTTGGTCAATGGCGCTTCGCGAGCTCGCCGACGCGCGCGGTGAGCCGCTCGTCCCCGATCATCTCGGCCGCGATCGGAAAGGCCGCATGCGGTCCGCGCCACTGCAGCTCATCGACATCCGCGAACAGCGGCGCGTCGGTCCGCAAGGTCGCGAGCTTCTTGAACAGCAGGGCGTGCTCGATCTGATCCGCGAGGACCGTCGCGGGAAACGTTTCGATCGGTCCGTGTTGGGCGATGAGTCGCGCGGCCGTCTTTGGTCCGCAGCGGGGGATGCCCGGGTAGCCGTCCGCGGCGTCGCCGACGAGCGCGAGATAGTCCGGGATGAACGCGGGCGCGACGCCGAACTTTTCGCGGACGCCGAGATCGTCGCGGATCTTGCCGCTTCTCCGGTCCATCTGCACCACGCGCTCGCCGACGACGCATTGCGCGAGATCTTTGTCCGGCGTCCAGATGCACACCTTCTCGACGCGCTCGTCGCGCGCAGCGAGGTACGCCCCGGACGCCAGCGCATCGTCGGCCTCGAGCTCGACCATCGGCCACGTCGCGACGCCCAGCGCCAGAAGCGCGTCTTCGAGCGGATGGAACTGCGCCCACAGCGCGCGCTCGATCCCCGCGCCGGTCTTGTAGCCGGGCCAGAGGTCGTTGCGGAAGGACTCGATCACATGATCCGTCGCGACCGCGATGTGCGTGGCGCCGCCTTCGAGCATCTGCACGACGGTCGTGAGCACGCCGGCGACCGCACCCATCGGCGGATCGACGGTGCTTCCCCGCCGAATTCCGTAAAAGTGGCGAAAGAGCTCGTACGTGCCGTCGATCAGGTGGACGATCATTTCGTGCCGGACGGCGAGAGTACCGGAAGAATCATTGCGCGGGTAGAGCTGACGTTGTACATAGGTTCTGCGTTCTGGTCCATGCGCATCCTTCAACTCACTCCCCGGCTTCCGTGGCCGGCTACCGATGGCGGCCGTGTGGCGATGGCGCGCCTGGCGCAGTCGCTCGCGCGAAGCGGTGCGGAGGTGGAGGTCCTCTCGCTGAATCCGCGAAAGCACCACGCCGCGGTCCCCGCCGCGCCGGTGCCGCTGCAGGCCGTCGACATCGACACCTCGCGCGTCCTCGTTCCCGTCCTTCGCGCGATGACCGATGACGCGCCACCGTACATCGTCGGACGATTCGTCTCGCGCGAATTTCGCGACGTGCTTCGCGCGACGCTGCGCAGGTTCCGCCCGGACGTCGTGCAGATCGAGAGTCCGTTCCTGCTTCCGTACGCGGCGGACGTGCGCGCGGAGAGCCGCGCGCGCATCGTGCTCCGATCTCTGAACGTGGAGTTCCGGATCTGGGAATCGCTCGCGCGCAACGAGCGCAATCCTCTGCGCCGGATCGCGCAGCGCCGCATCGCCGCGTCTCTGCGCGCATACGAGGTGAGGCACCTCGACACGCCCGACGCCATCGTCCCCATCTCCGCCGCCGACGCCGAAGACTTTCGCCTCCTCGGATGCACGCGTCCGATGCACGTAGCCCCATGCGGCGTGACGCTTCCGGATTCTTCGCACCATTCGCCGGAGCCGTGGCGGGCCGGCTTCATCGGCTCTCTCGACTTCCGTCCCAATCAGGAAGCGGTGGAGTGGATCGTCGGCGAGCTGTGGCCGCGCGTGATGGAGCGAAAGCCGATGGCCCGGCTGTCGATCGGCGGGAGCTCGCCGCCCGCCTGGATGCGGCGGCGCGCGCTCGGCGAGGGCATCGAGTATCACGGGTCCATCGACGACGCGGAGGCCTTCCTGCGCCGGATGTCGGTGGTGATCGCTCCGCTGTTCGCGGGCGGCGGGATGAAGATCAAGGTGCTCGAGGCGATGTCGCTGGCGAAGCCGGTGGTGGCCACCACGCTCGGCGCGAGAGGGATCGACGTCGAGCACGAGAGGAACGTCGTGATTGCGGATGACGCGGCGTCTTTCGCGGATGGCGTGGTCCGTTTGCTGGACAAGCCCGGCGACGCGGCGCGCATCGGCAGCGCGGCGCAGGCAAACGTCGCCGGCCGGTATGACAACGACGCGATCGCGCGAGGGCTTCTCGAGTTCTACGCGTCGCTGTAGTGGAGCGCCGGCGTCCCCGCCGGCTGGCCCGCAGGCGTCCCGCGCCTGCGTTCTGCGGGGCGGCGAGGACGCCGCCCGGCCAGCCGGCGAGCCGCCGGCGTTCCTAAAGATTCCGCATTGCGCGCTTCAGCGCGTCCGTCGTCTCGTCGCGAGTCAGGACGATGCGCAGCGAGGCCGCGGTTACGAGCACCATCCGCGCGACCACCGACCATGCGCGTCCGTAGCGCGCCGTGCCCCAGGCCAGCAGGTCGGGCCAGAGGCGCTCCGGATCGTGGCGCAGCGGACTCCCGGGGGTGACCGTTCCTCCCAGCGCATGCGTGACGCGCGCTTCGGGCACGACGCGCACGCGCCAGCCGGCGTCGCGCGCGCGGATGCAGAATTCGAGGTCCTGGCAGTAGAAACGGAAGCGCTCGTTCAGCGGCCCGGCGAGGTTCCAGACCTCACGGCGGAACGCCATCGCCGCGCCGCTCACCCAGTCGAGCTCGCGCCGCGAGTTTCCTTGAAGGCGGAAGTAGCGCGCCAGGTGGCCCGCACCGCTGACGACTCCGACCATCCACGGCAGCGTCGGCGTGAGGCCGCCACTCCATTGCGGCGTGCCGTCTTCGTTGAGAAGTTGCGCGCCCGCGACGCCGAGGGAACAGTCTGCGTCGAATGCGCCGAGGAGGGCTTGCAGCGCGCCGTTCTCGACCACCGTATCGCTGTTAATCAGGACGATCACGCGTCCGCGCGCAACCGCGACGCCGAGGTTCGCGGCCGAGGCGAAGCCGCGGTTCGATTCGTGACGCACGACTCGAACATCCGGAGCATCCTGAGCGAGCAGCTCCGCGGTGCCATCGGTCGAGCCGTCGTCGGCCACGATCACTTCCGTCGCGTGCGGCATCGTGGCCAGCACGGCGTGACAACAGCGCAGCGTCATCGCTGCCGTGTCGAACGTCGGGATCACGACAGAGAGATCGGACATCCACGCATACCTTATCGCGTGCGATGATCGCGTCGTTGCTGTTCGTCTTCCAACACGCCGCGGTGCTTGCGCTGCTGCTCGTCATCACTGCCGCGACGGGAACTGCCGTGGCAGGCGCGCGCGTCCCGCTCGCGTTGCGTTCCGCGCTGGGTCTCGCGGTTGCGGGTCAGGCATTCGCGATTCTCGGAGCGTTCGGCGTGCTCCGCCCGTGGACGATTTGCATCTTCATCGCGATCGCGCTTGCGGCCGGCGCCGCACGCATGGAGCGAAGCGCGGTGCGGTGGGGGATGGTTGCGGCTGGGGCGGCGACGGCATTGCCGCTGTTCGTGCTCGCGATCTATCCGCCGATTGCGTTCGACGAAACGCTCTACCACCTGCCGTTCGTGCGCGCGATCGCCGGCTCGGGCGCGATCCGGTTTCTGACCGATCTGCGGTTTCCCGCGTTTCCGCAGCTCCACGAATTGCTCTGCGTCCCCGCGTTTCTGCTGGCCGGCGATACGGCCACGCACCTCGTCGCGACGGCCGAGGTGCTGCTGCTTGCGGCGTTGCTGATCGTGTGGCCGCGGCAGCGGCACGCGGGATTCTTCGCCGCCGCGCTCGTCCTCGGCAATCCGATCGTCCTGCAAATGGCGACGGTGACGCACGTCGAGTGCGGGTTGATGCTGTTCGTTGCCGCGGGAGCGTGGTGTCTCGATCGCGCAACGTCGGAGAATCCGCGAGCGTTTGCCGCCGCGGCCGGCTTCCTCTTCGGCACCGCCTGCAGCGCGAAATACCTCGGCTGGTACTTCGCCGTCGCTGCGCTCGTGTTCCTTGTCTGCTTCGGCCCCGATCGGCGGCGGACGATTCCGATCTTCCTTCTCGCGTTCGCGGCGGCTGTCGTTCCAACGTACGCGTGCATCGTCGCGTTCACCGGCAATCCGGTTTTTCCGTTCCTGCCGGAGATCTTCGGCGCGACGCCGTGGACGATCTCGATGTCCGAGGATCCACGGCCGGTGGCGCGCGCTGCGCGCTTGTTCTGGGACATCACGTTCGCCCGCGAGCGCGTTCTTTACCAGCCGCCGTATTCGCTGCTGTTCGCGGGTGCATTGCTGGTCACGATCGTCGCCGCGGCGAAAAATCGCAGGCTCGCGTTTCTCTCCGCGGTCTGCGCCGGCTACCTCGCGATCTTCATCGTGTTCCTGCCGCAGGACTCACGCTATCTGCTTCCACTCCTGCCGCTGGTAAGCGTCGCGGCTGCGAGCGTGCTCGCGCGGTGGAAGACGCTCAGCGTCGCGTTGTCGGTGCTATCGATTGCGGGCGGGCTCGCGTATGTCGGATTTCGCGTCGCGCGGCAGGGGCCTCCGCCGCTGAACGCGGCTCAGCGGCAGCAATATCTCGAGCAGCGTGTTCCCGAGTATCGCGCGCTCGAGCGGCGAGGCACTGGCCGGATCTACGTCTGCGGAGCGGAACATTTGAAGGACTACGGCGGCGCCGATGTCGTCGGCGACTTTTACGGACCGCTGTCCATTGATGAAGTCATCGGCGGCAGCCGCGACGCCAGCGAGCTCTCCGCGAGTCTCGCGCGCATCGACGTGCGCTACCTGCTCGTGTCGCGAAAGCGTTGTCCGCCGGAGTGGCAGCGGCTTCCGGCGAGTCCCGCTTTCGAGCTCGTGTATGCCGACGACGGCGCCCTGCTGTGGCGCGTTTCAGGCGGACGATAGAATCGCGCGCGTTGATCCCTCTCGATTGGAACCGCGGCGCCGGCAGGCCTGAAGGCGAGCGGCCGCGCGCGGTGGACGTGATCATTCCGATTTACGGCGCCGCCGCGCTGCTGCGCTCGTGCCTGGAAAGCGTCGCGGCGGAGACCGATCTGGCGACGCATCGCATCCTGCTCGTCGTCGATGGACCGCAGGAGCGCGCCGTCGACGCGGTCATCGAAGGGTTCGTCCACGCACATCCCGACGCGGTCCGCGTGTTGCGCAATGACGAGCGCCTGGGCTTCGTGGCGAGCGTGAATCGCGGCATGAGCTCGTCGGCGACCGATGTGGTCCTCCTCAACAGCGACACGGTCGTCACGCGGCGATGGCTCGAGAACCTCATCGACGCCGCGTATTCGGCGG
>DASYGV010000121.1:0-18046 GCA_035999335.1 Thermoanaerobaculia bacterium
ATTGGTCCTATTCGTCCTATAAGTCCTATGGTGCTTACTTCGCGGCCGAGCGCTTGGAGGCGCCGGCGAGGCGGGACTTGTAGCGGTTGGCGGTGTTCTCTTTGATCAGGCCGCGCTTGGCTGCCTTGTCGATCGCCGAAAAACTGGTCGCGAGCGTTTCCTTGTCCGCATCGCCACCCTTGATGTCCGTACGCGCCGTCTTCAGCTTCGTGCGGAGAGTCGACTTGCCCGCGCGGTTGCGCGCTTTGCTTTTTTCGGCCTGCCGTCTCTGTTTTTCGGCCGAGGCAATGTTCGCCATGTATACGCTCCTAAGTTGTTGATTTCGTTGAAACTATCTGGTTTCGATGCCGAGCTGCCGGAGTCTCTGACGCGCCAGCGAGGCTTCCTGGGACTTCGGGTGCTCGTGCAACACATATTGGAGCTGCACAACTCCCTGTGCTCTCTCGCCGATGTTGATGTACGCGTAACCCTTCTTCAGCAGCGAGCCCGGGACCTTGTCGGACTTCGGGTAATTGTTGACGACGCTGTCAAACTGCTCGATGGCATCGCGATATTTCTTCTGGGAGAAAAGACTCTCGCCGATCCAGTACGCGGCGTTGTCCGCGAGGTCCGACTGCGCGCTCCCTTCGAGGAAGTCGCGGAAGCCCTCGATGGCCAGGTCGAAGTTCCCGCGCTGATAGTCGCGGTAGGCGGCCTGGTAGGTCTCCATCGGATCTCCGGCGGGTGAGGCCGGGACGGTCATCTCACTCGACGACGGGGCGCCGGTCCCCGGCGTGGCGGCCGAGGTTTGTTGCTGCTGCATCGACGTGATCATCGCGCGCAGGTTCTCGAGCTCGCGTTGGTTCTGCGTGACCTGTTGCGCGAGCTGATCGAGGCGATGGATGGTCTGCTCGTTGGTGCCCTGCGAGCCCTGCATGCGCTCCTCGAGCTCGGCGACCTTCGCAACGAGGGTCGCATTCGAGCGGAGCAGCGTCTCCGTCTGCTCGGCGATGCGCACGTTCACGCCCTGCACTTCTTCCTTGCCCGCGGACGTGCGCCTGACGTTCGCCAGCTCTTCCTGCAGCTCGGCGATCTGGTCCTGCGCGCGCTGGAAGTCCGCGGTGGAAATACAGCCGGCCGCGGTGAAGACCGCGGCCAGCGCCAGGAGTCGGAGGCTTTTCATTTTCATCTCACGAGAACGATGTGCGCGCGGCGGTTCTTCGCCCACGCTGCATCGTCTTGTCCGTTGTCGAACGGGCGCTCCTCGCCGTAGCTCACGGTGCGGATGCGGCCGGCGTTGATTCCGAGGGTCGCCAGATAGTCTTTCGCCGTGTTCGCGCGGCGGTCGCCGAGGGCGAGGTTGTACTGCTCGGTGCCGCGCTCGTCGCAGTGCCCTTCGATGAGCAGGTTGTACGCGGCGCCGTCGCCTTTGAGCCACGTCGCGGAGTTTTGCAGAGCTTCCTGCGCCGCGCCGTCGAGCGTTGCTTCGTCATAGTTGAAGTAGGCGTCGCGGATGTAGCCCTTCTGCTGCACGTAGCGGTTGAGGGCCTCGATCTCCGTCGGCATGGTCTCTTCCGCCGGGGTGTCTTCGACGAAGTCCCGCTCCGGCTCGACCGGAGTATCGGTGCGCTCCGGAACGACGACGTCCGGTGGCTTCGTGTCCTCGATTACCGGTTTAACGACCGGATCGACTGGCTTGCGGTTCGTCTTGCACGCCGGCATCACGAGAATCGCGATCGCGGCGACGCTGGTCAGGATCACTCTGGATATTCTGTTCATATCGCTTTCCACTCCCTTATGGATGATAAACCAGTGCTGGGTGCTGAGTGCTGAGTCACCCCGCCTGACTCAGCACCCAGCACTCAGCACCCAGCACTTCTCTTCATTCGGGCTTCTTCGACCAATCCGGTTCCTTGTTCTCGCCAATCGACGTCAGCGGCAGCAGACTCGTGCCGTCGATGCGCATGCGGTACACCTGCCACTTGCCGCTGCGGTTCGATTGAAATGCAATCCACTGACCGTCCGGGGACCATGTGGGCTGTTCGTTCGATCCCTCGCCGGCGACGATGCGGCTGTCGCCGGTGATCAGGTTCGCGATGCGGATCTGAAAGCGTCCGCTGACGCGCGAGGTGTACGCGAGCTTCTCGCCGTCGGGCGACCAGGTCGCGTCGTCGTTCCAAGTCCCCTCGAACGAGATCCGCCGCTCGTTCGTCCCCTCGGCATCCATGACGTAGATTTGCGGCGAGCCGCTCCGTCCGGACGTGAACGAGATCTGGCGCCCGTTCGGACTCCACTCCGGCGTCGACTCGATCGAGCCGGTGGAAGTGAGGCGGCGCACGTTCGAGCTGTCGTCCTTGATCAGGTAGATGTCGGGATTGCCGCTGACCGATCCGACGAACGCGATGTCGTTGCCGACCGGCGAGAACGTCGCGGACGTGTTGAGCGCGAGGCCGCTGTTGACGCGCGTGCGTCCGCCGCCTTTGCGGTTGATGATGTACATGTCGCTCGTGCCGCGCGCGAAGGACGTGTACACCATCCGCTCGTTGTCGGGCGCCCAACTGGGGAGGATCGACAGCGCGCCGTGGCTGGTGATCTTGCGCTGGTTCGCGCCGTCCCAGTCCATCAGCCAGATCTCCCAGTTGCTGGTGCGGTTCGACGCGAAGGCGATCTGCGAAAGGAACACGCCCGGCCGCCCGTTGAGCGTGCGCACGATCTCGTTGGCGAGCAGGTGCGCGGTGCGCGAGAGCGCGGCGGCGGGGGAGCGGTAGCGCTTCTTCAACTGCGCGGTGCCGCTTTGATCGACGAGACGGGCTTCGACGACGTACTCCGTCCCCTCCGTCCAAACGTTGAGTTGCAGATGCAGCTGCGCTTCGATGCGCTTGAGGAGCTCGGGCGTGACCGGCACACCCGGCGGCAGCGGCGCGATGGCCATGATGCCGGAGTAGGCGATGTCGCGCGTCAGCGGTCCGAAGAATGCCTGGCGCACTTCTTCGCTGTTCACCGGCCCGGGCGCGGTGGCGCCGACCGGATTGAGCTCGGGGAACGGCACGGCGATGCGCACGACGGCCGCGGCTTCGCCGGCTCCCATCGTATCGGTGATGGTGGTGGTCTGCGCGAGCGCGGGGATCGCGAGGAACATCGCGAGGAGTGTCAGTTTCTTCATCATCGGAACGTTAAGTAGATTCCCAATTCTTTGCCTGAAAATGCGAACGGCAGCGGATTCAGCGGCGAGGCGCTGCGCACGGCGCTCAACGCCGCGCGGTCGAACGTACCGTTGCCGCTCGGCGTCTCGATGCGTGCTTCAGTGATCGTGCCGTCGCGACGGATGACCATGAAGACGACGACGTTTGTGCCGGGCACGACGGTGGGCCGGATCCATTTGTCACCGATTCTGCGGTGCATGCCTTGGAGGTAGAGCGCGTACGGAAAATCGCCGCCTTCGATGCCGGTGATGCCGGAGCCGCCAACGGCGATTTCGGTTGGCGGCCTGCCCTGAGCGGAGTCGTAGGGTTGGCGGTTGGCGGTTGGCGGGGGAGCTGGCGTCGGCGGAGTGGCGGCTGGGGTTTCGGAGCCTTTCTTCGTCGACTGGCCGAATGGTGAAAGCGGAACCGTGTTCCTCTCGGGTGGTTTTTCCGGCTTCTTCTCGACGACCGGCTTCGGCTCCTCAATTTTCGGTTCGGGCAGCGTAGGACGGGCTTCAGCCCGTCTTTCCGGTGTGCGCGCGGCTGCTGGCGCCGACGGCATTTTCGCGAACTGGATGCTGACCATCGTCGCGGCCTTGGGCGGTGGCGCGTGCATCGCGGCGTACACGGCGGCTCCCATCAGCCCGATGTGGAAGAGGATCGACAACACGACGCCGATGCCGGCGCCGCGGTCGAGGTTTGCGCGCTGGGCCAGCACCTCAGCGACGCGGTCGCGCATTCTTTTCTCCCGGGCGCGTGATCATGCCGAGTTGCTCCACACCCGCCCTGTTCATCACATCGAGCACCGCGACCACACGACCGTAGGGAACGCCCTCATCCGCCTCCAGCAGCGCGCGCTTGATGCGCCGCGTGCGCAGCATCGGCCCCAGCGTCAGATCGAGATCCGTCGAGCCGACCGGAGTGCCGTCGACGTAAACGGCGCCGGCCGAGGTGACGGTGACCTTGGCCGGATTGGCCGAGGCCAGCTCGAAGCTCTTCCCCTCCGCCTCCGGCAACGCGACGTCCAGCCCCTGCGTCAGCATCGGCGCGGTGATCATGAAGATGATCAGCAGCACGAGCATGACGTCGACCAGCGGAGTGACGTTGATCTCCGCCATGTCGGTCAGGTCATCGCTATCGCCTAGTCGTAGAGCCATGCTTAAGTTTGACGCGCGAGATGCGTTCTAAGTAACGAGTGCTGGGTGCTGAGTGCTGGGTGCTGAGAGGGCGGGAGTGACTCAGCACTCAGCACCCAGCACTACGTGAAGTTCCTCTCCGTCAGATTCATGAACTCGAGCGTAAAGTCCTCCATCTCTCCCTTCGCGCCGCGGAGGCGTTGCACGAAATGGTTGTACGCGAGCAGCGCGGGGATGGCGGCGAAGAGACCGGCGGCGGTGTTGATCAACGCCTCGCTGATGCCCGGCGCGACGGCGGTGATCGAGGTCGATCCCGTCGCGCCGATTTCGCCGAAGGCCACCATGATTCCCCATACCGTCCCGAAGAGGCCGATGAACGGCGTCGCCGCCGCGGTCGTCGCGAGGAACGGGACGAACCGCGAGAGGCGCGCCGACTCGATGCGCGTTGCGCGGATCAGCGAGCGCTCCACGCTGTCCAGCGACTTCACCTTCTGCCGCCCGCCTTCCGAGTGCGCGATCTGTGCCTCGATCTCCGCGTAGCCGGCGCGGAACAGCCCGACCAGTGAGGAATGCGCGAGCGCACCGAGCGCCGATTGCACGTCCGCGAGCCGCTTGGCTTTGCGGAAGACGCCGATGAAACGGCGCGATGCGAATGATGAGCGGCGGAACCGCTGCCACACCGCAATCATCACCGACCACGAGATGATCGAGAAGAGGAGAAGGATGGCGAGGACGGACCTGCCCACCCACCCGGCCTCGGAAAACGCCGTCCAGAGTTGCACGGGGCGGAGGGTAAACGAGTGAACCTGATGGTGCAACTCGCGTTGGTGAGGCGTTGCCCGTCGCCAGTGGCCCGTTGCCCGGACTGTTTCGCGACTGACACGCCCGCGGAGCATTCGCCCGTTGCAAGTTGAGGGAGCTCGTGTTCCATGCGCTGCATTGCGGGTCACTGGCAACGAGCAACGGGCACCTCTAGAATCACAGACATGAAGTACAACTTCCACACGGACATTGCCGGCAACGTGTTGAGAGTCGAGGCGTCGTTGGAGCCGCGCGTGGATCCCGTGCTCTTCCGCAAGCGCGCGTCGCGCGTCTCTCCGATCCGAAGTACCTCCAGCCCTTGTTCACGGCGACGAGGATGAAGTGAGCACCAGCAAATCCGCGCCAGCCCTCGCGCCCGCGACGGAGAAGGATGTTCGGGTTCGGGTGTTCGAAGGTCACGAGGGCACTATCCTCCGCGTGGCGATGCCAGAGGATGGGCGTTTCGTGCTCACCAGCAGCGATGATGACACCGTGCGGAAATGGGAGCTTGGAAGAGGCGGCGCGAAATCGGAGATCGTCTGCGTGCAGAAGAATTTTTTCGGCTTAGCGGTGACGGCCGACGGCGGCCACGCCGCGGTGGGAGATACAGAAGGCTACATCCATCTCGTTGACCTTTCCTCGGGCCACGGGCTTAAGAATTGGCGAGCACACAGCAACACGGTAGGCAGTCTCGCCTTTCACGCCAAAGGCAGTGAGGTGCTGAGCGTATCGCGAGACGGATATCTCCGGCGCTGGGACGCGAATACGCGCGCGTGCATCGCGCAATGCAAGCTTCCCTTTCAAGAGCTTTTCGGTGTGGCCTCGTCGATCGATGGCAGCCGGATCGTCGCTGCGGCGATGGGGGAAGGGCTGGCCTTGTGGTCCGGTCGTGAACACGCAGAGCCGGTGACTTTCAAAGAGAACGTCGCTGGCCAATCGCCCGTCAGTCTCCCCGCCGATGGCCGCTTTGCCTTTACAGGCACCCGGGATGGCACCGTGGCGCAATGGGATCTCAGCGAGGGCCGGAGGGTCGCGGCCTTCGAGGGACACAGCGGCAGCATTTCGGCTGTGGCGGTGACACCCGACGGGCGCTTCTGTGTGTCGGCTGGTGCGGACAAGTCCGTCCGACTCTGGACGGCGGAGACCGGCCAGTGCCTCGCCATCCTGAACGGGCACAGCCATTGGGTGCTTGGTGTCGCCATCACCCCTGATGCCCGCCGCATTGCCTCGGTTTCCGATGATCGAACTCTCCGGGTCTGGGACATCCCCGAGGCGATCCTCGCTCGTGCGGCCACGGCGCGGAAGCGCGGGTACATCAATGCCAAGGTGGTACTGCTAGGCGACTCCGGCGTGGGCAAGACCGGCTTGGCGCTGCGGCTGTGGCACGATCGGTGGGAGAAGACGGAGTCCTCTCACGGCATGGAGATTCAGCGCCTGGCGCTGCCGCCTACCGGTGGCGACGCGGACGTCGAGCGCGAAGTGTGGCTCTGGGATCTCGCCGGGCAGCCGGACTACCGCCTCACGCACCAACTCTTCATGGAGCAGACTTCGCTGGCACTGCTAGTGTTCGATCCGCAGGACGCGAGGGTCTTCGACACGGTGGGCTATTGGCAGAGTGCGCTACGCAAGGTCGCACGCGTCGGCAATGTGGCGGGCGTCCTGGTCGCCGCACGCTGCGACCGTCCGGGCCTGCGCATCACGATGGAAGAAGTGCAGGCGTGGGCTACCGCCCGCGGCCTTCACGGTCCAATTCTGACTGCCGCAAAATTCAAGAAGCACGGCGGCGCGAAGGAACTACGCGCTCTGATCGCGAAGCTGCTGCGGTGGGAAGCCATGGAGTTTCGCAGCACCATGGAGAACTTCCCTGCGCTGAAGGACGCGATCCTCGCGGTGCGCGACGACAAAACAGCCGGTGTCGTGGTGAAACCGAAGGAACTCGAAGCTCGCGTGCGCAAGGCGGCGCCAGATCTCGCGTTCACCGCGGAGGATCTCCGTGCCGTTACAGGTCTACTCGCGGGCGAAGGGGTGCTTCACGCGCTGCCCTATGGCGACCTCGTGGTGCTTCAGCCGAGTTGGGTGAACAGCTACGCCTCCACGCTGGTGAAGCTGGCGGGCGAAGATAAAGATCATCTCGGCCATGTGCCGCTCGCGATCATCCAGCCCGGCCAACTCCCGAATGACGGCACGCCGCGCCTGTCCCTCGAGGACGAGCGGCAGCTTCTGCCCGCGCTGGTGGCGCTCTTCCTCGAACGCGCTCTCGCATGGAAGCAGGAGACGGGCAGGGGCACGATGCTCGTCTTCCCCAGCTACGTCCGCCTTCCCCGCCCGGAGCCGCCGCCAAGACCCGGGCGCACCGTCATCTATCGCTTCTCCGGTCCGTTGGAGGAGATCTACTCCACACTCGTGGTGCGCCTGCACTACAGCGGCCTATTCGACAAGACGACGCTCTACCGGCAGGCCGTCGATTTCCAGACAGCTACGGGCAGGCTCGCCGCGTTGACGATGAAAGAGGACGGCGAACGTGGGGAATTGGAGATCTACTTCGGAGAGCAACTCGCTCCCGACGTGCAGGCTTCCTTCCAGCGATTCGTCCACGATCATCTGACGGTCAAGGCAACCGACCTGGAGCGGCTAAGAAACTTCTTCTGCCCGAAGTGCGCGGAGGAAGCCGATCGCAAGGCGATCGACGCCGCGCTGAAGAACAAGCGCATCCGGATGCTGTGCGTCTACTGCGATCCCGACAAGCAGCCCGGTATCATCGACCTGAACGACGTGCTCGAGCAGCAGTTCGCCAGCAGGGAAGGCGAGGCAGGAGCCGACCAGGCCGCGCGCAAGGCACATGAGGAGATCACGGCGGCTTCCAAGGAAGGAGTGATGGTCGGCGAAGTGACCACCATCGTGTTCAGCGCGAATCAGATCTATCGGACCATCGCCCAGCCCGACATAGGCGTCGATGGCGAGATCGAGTTCCGTAATGCGCGCACGAAGAAAGCCACCGGCCTCGGCTACCGCGTGCAACTCAAGTCCGGCGACTCCCACTTGAGAAAGCTCAAGGACGGCACGGAGAAGTTTGCGATGGAAGAGCATTACGAAAACCTCTGGGCCGGCAAAGACAAAGTACCCGTGCTCCTTATCATCCGCACCAGCGATGGCCGCATCCGCTACATGAACGCCACGGAGGCGATCCTCGCGGCGCAAAAGGCAAACCCCGGCAAGGCGGTGAAGCAGATCGCCTTCACGTGTGAGGACTTTACGAAGGAAGCCGTGCTGCGCCTGCGCGATGAACGGCTGAAGTCCTGATCCGCTGGTTCGCAGCGACGAGGAAGAAGGATCAGATCCTCGATGCGATCCATCCCGCGGTCCCCAGGATCAGTGTCAGCACGAGACTCATGCCTCCAATGAAAATGCTCTGCGTGCGCAGAGAGCGTCCCTTCAGCGATGTGTAGCGCAGGCTGAACAGATAGGGCATGAGGAACGCCATTGCCGAGAACGCATTGACGTAGTTTCGTTCGTCAAGGCGGAAGCGCAGCGCCATCCAGAGCGCGGTGAAGAGAAGCGTTCCACCGAGTTGGACGGCGGCGCTCTTCCACGCATCCTCGCGTGTGACTCGCACCCGCGATCCGGCACATCCCAGTTTCATCATGGTTCCAATCATCGTCACTCCTTCTTGTCTTGCGTCCTGTTGCATGGGGATCTTCTGCGGTTCGAGCCACGCGTCGATCGCGCCGGCGATGAGGTCGATTACGGCGTGAAGCGAGAACGGCTGCGAGCCGATCAACGCGCGGAGCTCGTCGCCGTAGCGGCGGCGCCAGCGCGGCGGGTACAACGCGAGCAGCCAGGTCATGCGCTGGCCAACCGGCGCTGCCCGACGCGCGCGACGTTCTGGATGCTGGCCAGCCGTGCCCGCAACGCCTTCTCTCCGAACGCGGTGATCCGGTAGGGATTGCGACGATCTTCCGCACCGACCGGCTCGATCAACCCTCGGGCCTCGAGGCGCGCAATCGCGCCGTAGAGCGTACCCGGCCCCATCCGCAGGTCCGCGATGCGGGCGATGTCTTCGGTCATCGCATAGCCGTGTTTCGGACCGTCCGCGAGGCTGATGAGAATCAGGAGCGCCGGCTCCGAGAAACGCCCGAACTCGTCCAGCTCCCGATCGATGTCTGCTTTCCTCATCGGCATCGTCCTGTTACTCCGTCTCGCGTACTACGTCGTACGTAGTAATACGTCCGACGTAGCAGGAAGTCAAGGGCACGGGCCGAGGTGCGCGAAAAAGACTGAGCCGAACGGGCTGTTCACCGCGACGCGGAAGAAGTAGAGTCGCGGTGTCGTTGACCAGCGCGAGTGACCCCGTAGCTCAGCACGGATAGAGCAGCGGTTTCCTAAACCGTTTGTCGGAGGTTCGAATCCTCTCGGGGTCACCAACTTTTTCTCCTGCTCTCACTAGGGCCGAGCATGAACATCGCAATTCTCGGATGGGGTTCGCTGATTTGGTGCCCAGGCGGGCTCAGAATCAAGACACGTTGGCACACCGACGGTCCTCTGCTGCCAATCGAGTTCGCGAGGATTTCGCAGGACGACCGGCTAACTTTGGTGATCCAGCCCGGTTCCGCAGAGCAATCCACGTACTGGGCGTTCAGCGAGTTCGCGGAGTTAAAAGACGCGTGTAAGAACCTCAAGGACCGCGAGAGAACGAAATCCAGCGATATTCACCACGTTCTTCGAGACCGGACAACGGGGGGCGATGTCGATCCAGACGTCGCCAGCAAGGTGAACAGCTGGGTGGCGCAACACGATGACGTGGAGGCGGTTGTTTGGACGGGCCTGACGAGCAATTGGAGAGAGAAACGAGGTCGCGATTTCACCGCTGAAGACGCCGAGCACTTCCTCTTAGGGCTGGAGTCGAAACGAGATTACGCGACGGCGATCTACGATCGCGCACGGGAATACCTGACGCACGCGCCGCGAGGCGTCGACACTGCCGTCCGGCAAGCAATGCGCGCGCGGGGTTGGAGCGATACATCACTTTCTTCGGTTCTGTTTGAGCCAAGTCCGATTCCGGCGAAGTCGGAAAAGTCATAGCGCCGTGATGCCGCGCATTCCGCGACGCCACACACGGACGGGCGGCGAGGACGCCGCCCGGTCATCCGGCGAGGACGCCGGCGGTCCGCACTTCACTCACGTCCCGCCGTCGCGCGAACTTGGCGATCGACGACTGGAAGATGCGGAGGATCTTGCGCGCGCGTGGGTCTTCGAGCGCGCCGATCTCACGGGCGGATCGTTCGAGTGAGATGCAGGCGCGGGCGTGGGAATCGCGCGTCCATTGCGGGACGTCGGCGCCGCGCGGGATGTTGATCAGGCCCTTGCTCAGATCGTCGTCGAGATCGCGGAAGACGGAGCACCAGGCGAAGGCGTCGATCAACGACGGCACTTCCTCCGATCGCGCGGTGCAGCCCGAGGTGACGAGCATCAGGTTCACCGACAACGAAAACGTCCGCCGGTGATGTGCGTCGAGCTCCTCGGCGGACCAGATCTCGCGGCCGAGGACGCGTACGCGATCGACGCGCATGCAGCGCACCAACGCGATGAATTCCTGCTGCACTTCGGGAGTGAGGTCGGCGAAGAGCGCGCGCATGAGACGGGCCAGCGGGTGTGAGGACGTGCCGTTCAGCAACTCGTCGATGATCTCGAGCGGTTCCCGGTCCGATGGACGATCGCCGTCGAGGAGGTCGTCGATCCACTGCGCGGTGCAGAAGCCGATGCGCACGGCGCGGTAGCGGCGCCAGTGCAGCAGCGAGGGCACGTAGATCGCGAGGAAGATCACGAAGTAGCGGATGTGCCTTCGCGAGAACCGCGCGCACTGCGCGAGGCAGCAGAGCTCGACCCACGTCCTCTCGCGCTCGGCGACGCGCATGACGATCGTCGCCAGCGCCACTCCGGCGACGATGTCGACGACGTGGTGTTCCCAGATCAGCCATGTCGACAAAGTCACCGCCGCGGCCCAGAACGTCCATGCCAGCCGCCGATACGCCCACGCCGCTGACGCCGCGAATGCGACGTGCAGCGACGGGAAATGGTTGTAGGAGAGGTTCAGCGCGTCCGCGATCCCGAACGGAACGCGAGCCCAACCCGTGACCTCGGGACGCAGCCATGCGGTCGTCTGTGGGAACAACAAAAAGAGAAATGTAGCGATGAGCGTCTCGACGGAAAGCGCCAGCGCGAACATCGGCGTCCGCTCGCGCAAAAGGAACGGCGCAAGCAGCAACACGGGCGTGATCGTTAGGTAGACGATCGACAGCCACGGCACGAACGGCACGCGTTGCTCGAACGCGAAGTCCCACGACGGCAGCGGTCCCGGCAGCGTCGACGTCCACCATGAAGCGCCGCCGTAGCAGACGCCGAACACGAGCGCGAACAGGACGCAGGAGCGGAGCGTGCTCATGACGGTGGGATCGGCTGCGGCCCGCGCCACATCTTCCAGTAGATCGTCCAGAACGACGGCCGCTCCTCGGAAGGATCGACGTAATCGCCGAGGTGAATCCACGGGACTTGCGGGTGGCGGTGATGGGCGAGGTGGTGGTGGTAGTTGAGGAACAGCATGCGCGTGACGGGAGTTACGCGCAGGTTCCACGCGCCGTCGCGCACGTCGAGCTTCGAGAACGCGTGATCGGTGTACTGCAGCGAGCTCCAGTTCACCGCAAAGGCAGCGTAACAAAACAGCCATCCGGCGATGCTGAGGTCGAGCAGCAGGAACAACGCGAGCTGTACCGCGATCGTGAATAGAAGCTCGAGGCGAATGACCGTGCGCGGCGCGCGCTCGAGGTTCGCGAACATCGAAGACGCGCCGGTTTGTGTGGCAGTGTCAGAAGCATGAGTGCTCGTGAACAACGACGGCCAGACAAGGTACGCAACCCCACCGAGGGGCACGAACACCCAATACAAGCCGGTGAGAATCGCGTACCACTGCGCGCGCTTCAGCAGGGGACGATCGAAGGGGCGGATGTAGTCGAACTGCTCGTCGACCGTGCGGTTGTGCGCGTGATGGGCGAGGTGGAAGACGCGCTGCAGCGACAGCGCGGTGGGAAAGAACACGGCGGCGAAACGTCCCAGGGCCTCGTTGACCGCGCGGTTCTCGTGTGCGATCCCGTGCACCGACTCGTGCAGCAGCGAGAACATCGTGTTGTTCAGAAACGAGAACGCGATTGCAGCGACCGCGACCTGCCACCATGCCGAACCGTGCGACGCGAGCCACAGCGCGCCGCTGCACGCCGAGGCGGCGGCGATCGTCAGCGCGATGTTCAGCGTCCCGGGGATGCGCATGGTTACGGTGCGGCGGGTTTGCGTTTGCCGAGGATGCGGCCGAGGATCAGTCCGAGGAGCAGAGCGACGAGCGCGGCGCCCGCGCCGACCATCCAGATCGCCTTGCGGTAGCCGTCGACGATCGGATTCTCGAACACGTTCGCCGAGTAGTGGAACGCCGCGATCACCCAGCGGTCGCCGTTGCGCACCATCGTGCACGTCCAGCGGCCGTTGATGTCGAAAGTGTTGCCGTTCGTCAGCTCGTAATGATCCTTCGAACTCCCGATGGCTACGCCCGTGTCGCCGCCGTAGAGCGTCGTCAGTGCGTCCGCCTCGAACGACACCGTCACGTTCTTCACGATGTGTCCCGGCGCCGTGAGCATCTTGTTGAAATACGCGCGGATCTCTTCCGGGCCGCGGCAGACGTCGCCGTTCATCGTCGTGAAGACGACGTTCGGATCGACGTTGGCGACGATCGCGTCGAGGTCGCGCTCGTTGAGCGCCTTTGTCATCGTCGCCTTGAGCTGGCGCAGCGCGTTGTGCACCTCCTCGTCGGATTGTTGCGCGTGCAGCGGCGTGATCGCCAAGAGCAGTATCAGGATCGGGAGCAATCGCTTCATGACATCTCCTCGCTCGAATATTCGGGAAGCTGGCAGAGATAGCGGTAGCAGGCGTTGATGGTCTCGTCCGTGTTGTCGAGATACCCGGGTGGGAAGCGGATGCCGCTGAGCGTTTCGACGTCGCGATGCAGGAACGCGGTGAAGAGCGCGGCAGAGATGCGTCCTTGCATGAGGTGTGCGCCCGAGCGCTTGCGCGGCACGCCGAAGACCGGCAGGATCGACACGCCGCTGCGCGTGGGACGGAGCGACACGAAGAGAAAGCCGCGGCGGTGGCGGATGTGCGACTCGACCATGAGGATCGTTCCGCCGGAGCAGGTGACCTCGACGCGGATGTCGTTGCCCGACAGCGCGCGCATCGCGCGGTCGCTCCAGGCATCGCCGATGACCGCGGTGGCGTAGTTGCACGTGAACGTGACGGGGTCCGGATACGCGATCTCCGGCACGCGGCGCAGCTCGCGGCGGTGCACGGTGCGAAGGTGCGTCATGTCGAACGCGTTCGCAACGGGGACGTACCACGGGCACTCGATCTCGACCGGCTTTCCCGCGCGGAAGTAGATCGCGTCATCGTCGACGGAGAAGCTCGGGATCGGATACGCGGGCTCCGCGCCGGTATGAAGGAAGATCATTCCGAAGCGCTCCGCCAAGCAATGACGCGCGCGCAGGTTGCGCGGCGCGGAGCCGGGGATCTTCACCTGAGCGACGCCGTACTCCCAGTGATGCAGCGGGCAGCGAAGGCAATCGCCGATCACGCTGCCGTGCGTGAGATCGACGCCCTGATGCAGGCAGTGCGCGGGCAGCGTGTGCACGACGCCGGTGTCTCTCCCGCGAAACACGACGATGGCCTCGTCGCCGAGCTCGAAGCGGCGGATCTCGCCGCGGCGCAGCTCGCGGCTGGCGCAGACGATGTACCAGCCCGGCACGATTCGCGGCGGCGTCACGGATCTCAGTTTATCCCGCGCGGAGACGCGGGATCTCTGGTGCCCCCGCGCATTGGTCGCACGAAGCACGCATCGCGTGAGGGCACCGGGAGATCCCGCGTCTACGCGCGGGATAAACTGAGAGCTGCGGATAAACTGACAGATGCCGTGCACGCTCTCCTCCTCGTTCTCGCGTTGACCCCCGGCCAGCTCACGGAAAACGTCGCCGCGCGCGCGGACGCCACGCAGACGTACACGCTCTACCTCCCGAGCTCCTACGCCGCCGCGAAAAAGCATCCGCTGCTGCTCGTCTTCGATCCGCGAGGACGCGGCACGACCGCCGCCGAGATCTTCCGCGACGCCGCGGAGGAGTACGGCTGGATCGTCATCAGCTCGAACCAGACCCGCAGCGACGGCCCGAACGAGCCGAACGAGCGCGCATTGCGCGCGCTGCTTCCGGAGACGAGCGTCTACGCGAGCGATCCGAAGCGCATCTACGCGAGCGGATTCTCCGGCACCGCAATCATGGCGTGGGGCGTCGGCATCTCCACGCGCCGCTTCGCCGGCGTGATCGGCGTCGGCGGCCGACTCGAGAAAGCAGTGCCACCGGCGAAGTTCAACTTCGCGCATTACGGCTTCGCGGGCACGCGCGATTTCAACAACCGCGAGATGCGCATCATCGACGACGCGCTCGAAGGCGTCGTCCCGCATCGCTTCCAGGACTTCGACGGCGATCATCGCTGGATCTCGCCCGCCCACGCGCGCGAAGCCCTCGGATGGTTCGAAGTCCTCGCCGGCAACGAGAGCGTGCGCGCGAAGGTCATGGCCGACGACATCGCGGCCGCGGAGAAGCTGCAGGGACTCGCGGCGCTCCGCCGCTGGCGCGCGATCGAGCGCACGTACGGCGTGAAGGTGCCGGAGATCGACGCCGCGCGGGAGCTCGCCGACGAGAAGAAGTGGGACGAGTGGGAGGCGCAGTACTACAGCGCCGTCTTCGCGCGGATACCGGCGCTGTTCGCAGCGATCCGTGCAAGCGAGTCACCGACGACCGCGGACGTCGCGCAGGCGTTCCGAACGAAAGACCTGCGCCGCCGCGCAGAGCGTCCGGGCGCCGAGGGTGCGACCGCGAAGCGCCTGCTCGAAGCGGTCTACGGGCAGGCCTCGTTTTATCTCCCGCGGATCTTCTTCGATCGCAACGAGCCCGCGCTCGCCGCGCTGGTCCTCGGTGTCGCCGCCGAGATCCACGCCGACCGCTGGGACGCCTGGTACAACCTCGGCGCCGCACACGCGCGCGCTGGCAATCGCCGCCAAGCGCTCGCATCGATCGAGAAGGCGATCTCCCTCGGCTACAAAGACGGGAAATACCTCGCGGCGGACGAAGACTTCGTGTCGCTGCGCAACGACAAGCGGTTTCAGGCGTTGGTGGGTCTGGCTTCGAGTTCGCAATAACGGCGCGCGTGGGACTCAGGGGACTCGCCGCTCTCATCATCACACTCACATGCGCCGCGCCGCTCGCTGCGCAAATGGACACCGAAGGGCTTCCGCCCGAGGCGCCGCGCGTCGGGACGATCATCACCATCGACGTCTCGACGAATCAGGCTTACCTGTTCCGCGACGGCGAGCTCGTGCGCAGGTCCTCCGCGGCAACAGGCTCGGACCGCGTGCTGCGCAAAGGACGAAGAGTGTGGTGGTTCCGCACGCCGCGCGGACGCTACACGGTCCTGCGCAAAATCGTCGATCCGATCTGGAGCAAGCCCGACTGGGCCTTCGTCGAGGAAGGCAAGCCGATTCCGCCACCGGACTCTTCACTGCGCAAGGAGAAGGGAACGATGGGCAAATACGCTCTCGACCTCGGCGAGCGCGTGATGATCCACGGAACGAACGACCCGAAGTCGATCGGCCGCCGCGTCTCGCACGGTTGCATCCGCCTGCCGAATGGAATGCTGAAGGAGCTGTGGAAAGAGGTCGCGGTCGGCACGGAGGTCTACATCTTCGACAGCCAGCCAAGGTACGCGCAAGGGAAGAACGGATTGAGCGATCTCGATCTCGTGCTGGATTAGCCCTCGGCGAGGGATCAATGCTCCAACCGCGCGATCGCGCTCGTCAAATCCTCGTGCGCGCCGACGAGCAGCATCGTGTCCCCCGCCTGCAACGGTTCATCCAGTGGCAACGGTGACAGCGCGCGCCCTTCGCGCAGCAGCGCAGCCACGGCCACGCCCTCCGTCAGGTCGAGCTCCGCGATCGTGCGTCCTTCCGCGAACGTCCCCGGCAGCACGAGATATGTCTGCGACGTGCCGCCTGCGAATAGCGCGCTCATTCTGCGGTGATCCGCGCGTACGGCCGGATCGCGCAGCATCAGGTATCCCTCGTCGCGCAGCACGCGAAGCTGATTCGCGACGATGTTCTGCGGCACGCAGAGCACGCGCAGCACGCGCTCGACGATCTCCAGCGAGGTCTCGAACTCCTCGGGGATGATCTCGTCCGCGCCGAGCGCGCGCAGCCGCTCGACCTCGGCCACGTAGCGCGTACGCACGATGATGTGCACGCTCGGATTCAGCTTGCGGCAGAAGCTGGCGATGCGGCGCGTGCCGTCGGGATCGGAGATCGCGACGATCACGGCGAGCGCCTTGTCGATGCCTGCGAGCTCGAGCGCCTGCGGATCCGCGGCATCGGCGAGGAGCGCGCGACTGCCGTTCTCGCGCGCGGCGACGATGCGGTCGGGGTCTTCATCGAGCACGACGTGGCGGATCTGCGTCGAGACGAGCACGCGCGCGACGTTCTGTCCGTTGAGACCGTAGCCGACGATGATGATGTGCCGGTGCAGCAGCTGTTCGCCGTGATCCGCGTGCTCCTCGAGGTCGGTCTCGTGAATCCGTTCGGAGATCCACTTGCCGGCGCTGACGAGCAACGGCGTGGCGGCGAGCGTCACGACGGCGACGGCGACGAAGGTCTGCTCGGTCTCGTCTCCCAGCAGGCCGATGTCCTTTCCCGCCTGTGCGAGCAGGAACGAGAACTCGCCGATCGGCGCAATCGCGAACGCCGCGCGCACGGACGTCCGCCGCATCGCGCGCGAGACGCGAAACGCCGGATACGCAGCCAGCACTTTGAGGATCACGACGCCGAGGACGATCGCCAGGACCAGCAGTGGATTCCAGAATACGTACGCCGGCGAGAGCAGCATGCCGATCGACGTGAAGAAGAGCGCGGAGAGGAAGTCGCGGAACGGCCGGAGGATGCCCTCGATCTCGTGAATGAAGTCCGTGTCGCCGACGACGAGTCCCGCCGCGAACGCGCCGAGGGCGGGGGAGATGCCGAGCCGCTCGGCGATGGCGATCGTGCCGATCATGAGCACGATCGCCCCGGCGGTGAAGGCCTCGCGGCCGAGGCGTGCGGTCGCGCGGAACAGCCACGGCACGACTTTGCGCGCCACGACGATCAAGACGATCACGCCCACGATCGAGAACGCGACGCGTTGCACGATCGCGGTTCCGCTCGGCGCGTCCTTCGTGCCCGCGGCGAACGCGGGAAGGAGCAGCATCAGCGGAATGACCGCGAGATCCTGAAAGAGCGAGACGCCGAGGAAGCGGCGGGCGAACGGCGCGGCGACTTCGTCGCGCATCGTGAGAATCGGCATCACCACCGCGGTCGACCCGAGCGCGATCAGCACGCCGTAGAAGATGCCGAGCCGAAGCGGGATCGCGAACGTGAACGCGATTGCAGTGACGAGCGCGATCGTCAGCGCCATCTGCACAGGACCGCCGAGAAACGCGGTGCGGCCGAGCGCTCTCAACCGGCCGAGGGGAACGTGCAGGCCGATGAAGAACAGGATCAGCGCGACGCCGATCTCGGCGATCGCTTCGATGCGTTCCATGTCGGCGATGAGGCCGAGGGCGTGCGGTCCGATGACGATGCCGGCGACGATGAAGCTGAGCACCTCGGGCACACGGAAGCGCCGCCCGAGAAAGAGCAGCGGAAACGCCGCGAGCAGGATGATCGCGACGTCGATGAGCAACGACTCGCCGTGCATGCGGCGGACAGTTTAGTTTGCCGTCGGAACGCCGGCGTCTCGCCGGCTGGCTGGGCGGCGTCCTCGCCGCCCCGCAGAACGCAGGCGC
>DASYGV010000160.1:0-10498 GCA_035999335.1 Thermoanaerobaculia bacterium
CTGCCGCACTCCAGATCCATTGGCCTACGATGCGGATTCACGATCATGACGCGAGCCTTTCTCTTTTGCGATCGCCCTCACCACCGCGCTGCCCGCGCTTGCCTGCATCAACACGTACGGAACCGACCTGCAGGGAAAACCGGTCGAGACATTTTTCACGGGCGAGGATCTCGTCGAGTACTTGAAGAAGCCCGACTCAACGGACTGGCGCGTTCAGAAACGCCGGCTGGGAGGGGACCTGGAGCGTGCGTCGATCGCGCAGCGCAACGACTACGCGGCCGCGTTGCTGCACCTCGGCGAGATCAAGCCGGCGCTGGCCATCCTCGTGCAGATCGAGCAGGCCAAGCCGGGTCTCTACGCGACTGCGACCAACCTCGGGACCGCATACGAGCTCGCTGGAAAGAACGAGCACGCGCTGAGCTGGATCCGTGCGGGGATTCGTCGGAATCCGGAATCCCACGAGGGCAGCGAATGGCTTCACGTGGCGATTCTCGAGGCGAAGCTGGCCCTGGCCAGGGATGCCGGCTGGCTGCGCACCCACTCGGTCCTCGGACTGGACTTCGGCAACGCGGCGATTCCGAAGATGCCCGCGCGCTTCCCTTTGGACAACCGAGGGAATCGTCTCGACGCGGAGGACACACGGCAGGCCGTCCACATGCAGATGTCCGAGCGGCTGCAATTCGTCGCACCACCGGATGCGATCGTCGGCGATCTCCTCTTCGACTACGCGAACCTGCTCATGCTCACCGACACGATGGAGAACGCCGCGGCGATCTATGACCTGGCGCTGCGGTACGGCACGCTGAGAGCGGAACTGGCGCGGCAACGAATGGCGCACGCGCGCCAGGTAGCGAAACGCGCGAAGAAGTGAATCGTGGTCGCGCGGAGCTGGAGCTTGTTCCAATCGTGCTGGCATTTGGTCGACTGGAGCTGATGTTTGTCCGCTCGGCGCTGGAATTTGGTGCGTCGGAGCTGATTCCAGCTTCCTGGAGCAAAAATTTGTTCGGTTGAAGCGATGAATTGGTTGGTCCGAACAAATCCCAGCGTTGGCGCGGTAATGTTTACCTCGATCGTGCTGAATCCAGCATCGATCGTGCTCGTCGTTGGTCCGACGGAGTAAAAATCAGCACGATCGGAACAAACTCCAGCACGATCGGAACAAACTCAGCTCCGTTGTTCCAACGCGGACGTGCCTCGAGAGCCTTCTCCCCTCGGTGAGGGGAGAAGGTGCCGAAGGCGGATGAGGGGTTGTTTCTCGCCTGAAGTCACCAGAAGCCCACTACTCACCGAGCTGCAACTGGCGACGGAGCTCCCCCACCGATGCATCGAGAAGCTCATCCGAAAATTCGGTCCGGTACAGATTGCCGCTACGCCGGCCGCGCGCGAACGCCGCGTATACGCGCCGCGGCCACAGGAGCAGCCCGATCATCACCGCTGCGATGTTCAGCGCCCACGCCGGATAGTGCCGTGCGCACCCCGAGGCGAGCTCCCATGCGGCGATCTCGGCCTCTCCCGCCCATGTCGTCTCGTACCCGGTCAGGACATGGTGGAGATCGTGGAGCTTCACCGACCGCACCCGCGCCGCGGTGTTGGGGAACATGAAGACCGTCACGCCGCCGGCTTTCAGCCGCACCCAGCGATCCGCATATCCGCCGTCCGGCGCGAACCCGGAATGGAGGAAGTACTGACCGCGCGCGTCGCGTACGACGGCATCATCGGGATAACGAGGCATCGCCAGGATTCTACGCGGCCCGCTGCGGCGAGGCCTCGGCGCAAGGATCGAAACGGTCACATGCAGCTCAGAACGTCAGAGCTGCACGTGACGGAGGGTCACGTGAATGAGCAAAACGCTCACGTGCGGCTCTGGGGCTCAGAGCTACACGCCATCGATGGTGGTGTGAGGGTCTGAGCGCCAGAGCTGCACATGACGGATGGTCACGTGAATGAGCAAAACACTCACGTGCGGGTCTGGCGCTCAGAGCTGCACATGAGGGATGGTCACGTGAACGAGCAAAACGCTCACGTGCAGGTCTGGCGGCCAGAGCCTCACGCCATTGATGATGGAGTGAAGGTCTGAGCGCCAGAGCTTCGGGTGTCCGTACGCCACCTGTTTGAGAAAACCGACGAGTGCAGCTCAGCGCGTCAGAGCCACGCGCCATCGGATCTCACGTTCACGCCATCGACGGGCACGTTCGCTCCCGCGCGTCAGTGCACCATCATCCCGACGCCGACATCCGCCCGCCCTTCCCGCACCCAACAACACAACAATGTTCCTCCGCCCGCGTCACCGCCACCCGTCGACCGCGGTCTGTCCTCCGCCGCCTCCGGCCAGTGCAGCGCGTCCGCGAAGCCGGGCACTTCGAGAGACAGCCACGGCGAATGCAGCGACACCAGATCCAGCAACTCCCGCGCGAGCACCGCGCTGACCGTCTCCCCATCGATTGCCGCCAGCCGCTCGAGCGCCACCACCTCCATCCGCGGAATCCGCACCTGCAGCTCCGTGAGCCGCAACAACTCCGGAAGCGCCTCCGCGACGTCCGCGCCGAGCGCCTCCTCGACGACCTCCTGCGACCACCACTCCATGCCGAACGACACCAACTCCTCCCACGGCAGCACGAGCCCTTCGTCCGTGTCGACACCTTCCAACTCGCCCGACTCCATCCACCCGCGCAGGTCGTGCGCATCGATGCCGAGAAGCGCGGCGGCGTCGGGGAGGGGGTAGGTGGGGCGGGGGTGGAGGAAGAGGGTGCGGATGTTCTCGACGGAGGGCATTCTCGACTCCTTTGGTTGTCTTTCGGCCACAGCCGGATATCAACTATAGGCGATGGAGCTTACATCAACGATAGTTGAAGATCAACTCGACGTGGCAGTCGAGGCAGAGATCTTCGGAAAGCGCGTTCGCGAGCTGCGGCTCAAGGCCGGCTGGACGCAGGAACAGCTCGCGGAAGCGGCGGGAATCACGACGACCTACACGAGTGACCTCGAACGGGGGACCAAGGTTCCGAGCCTGACGATCGTGTTGCGGATCAGCCGGGCGTTTCGGATCTCGGTTGCGGAGCTTCTTCGGGACTTCACGGTGGAGACTATCCGTCGCATGACTTTAGGTTGACGCTCCGCCATGAATAGGGTGGCCACCGGCTCGCAGCGTTAGTTGAATGCGATCAGAGAGTCGCGCGCAATCGCAACCGGAAGCGTTGGCCTGCTGACGCGCGGCATTGGGTGGTCGTGCGGCTGTGGGACCACTAAATCACACGGGACGGACGTCTTGTGCCGATCACCTACCGACGGTTGTGGATAACGCGCGGTGTCGAGAGTGGAGTCTCGAGAATGGCGTGCTGACTCCACGTTCGGGTGACCTCAAGCCTTTGCCGGTGTAGTGCTCTGGGCTCTTGGCACTCTCGTGTGACTGCTGCCAGATTGTGGTTCGTCCGACACGATTATTCCGCAGATTTTCCACAGGCCACATCAATGCATGTTGCTGTTGAGTAAGAGGTTGATGGCAAAATTTTAGACTGTAGTGCAACACGCTAAGATTTTGCGATTTGGCCTTGACGTGCGCGGATAGCCCACCTAGAATCGATCGGTCTGAATCGGTTTCGTTACAAACGGCCGCAAAGACGAAGGCCCGCAGTTACAGCTGCGGGCCTTCAGTACGGATGAAAGGTTGCCCCATCCGGGGCGGATTCGATGTGCGCAGCGTAACGTTACGCTGCGCATCCGTCAATCTCCGGGCGACCTCGAGCGGTCTCCCTTCCGCGACCGGAAGGCCATTCGACGCCCGCGTCGCGCATAGGAGATTTGACACATATGAGAGTTTCACAGCGCTTCAAACTTCCATTCGATCCGTCTCAGCTGGACTTCATCGACATCGACATCGTAGAGGACCGGAAGTTCTTCGTAGATCCTCACGCGGTCCGCTTGGCAAGGACGGATATGAGCCGCGCGGCCACGCTCTTGGTGCAGGGTTTTTTTTCTAACCTGCTCGAGGTGATCAGGTCCGGAGACGACAACCGAGCATATCGGCATCTTCGTTACCTGCTGGAGCCGAACGAAACACACTTTGGATATTCAGCAAAGTTTTCCCGCGGCCGCGCACTCGGGCCGCACAGCGCCGAAGATGTGCTCAGCGCTTTGAAGAAGAGCATGGCTGTTCAGACTGGACTTCTTAGGGATCTGGAAGATGCTGCGCTTCTGATCGAAGGAATCGATCGCGACATTGTCTCGGACATGGCGACAAACATCATTCGGCCGATTTTGATCGACTACACGCAACGGATGGCCTCTCTGTACGGGATTCCTGTTCAGTCGGTAAAGGTTGGTGCGATCTGGGATGCTGAAAAATGCGAATGGCGAACCGATGACGTGGCGATGCTTCCGGTCGGTCCTCGTGGCGCCCTTCTGTTTGTCCCAAAGCTGTTTGTTCGCGTGACTTTTGAACGGGATCGTGGCGAATACTTCCGGAAGCATGTTGCGCCAGCGTTGGAGGCTGCGGAAATTCGTGCGGGTACCGACCTGGTGCAGTGGCTGAAGAACGGTCAGGCGCACGTTCCACGAAAGATCCTGAAGAACAAATACGGTGCCGGGAAGCCGATTACCATACAGGTGACGCGTGATCATCCCGGACTGCTCGACGACTACCGAAAGGCAAGCGGCGAGCGCATTCGGCGGGCGGTATCGCAAGAACGTATCGCTGCCGTCCTGAAGGCGCCGAAGCCAAAGTGGAAGACGCTCGCGGCGGACGCCGTCGCAATTCCAGCGGGCGAGGCCGATGCCGCTAACCGGGCTCGCACCGTGTTCGCATTTGCGACTGCGCTGCTACACCCTAACGTTACATTTCCGATTTTGCTGCCACAAGTCGGCAAGTTCTATATCTGGCGTTTCGATGCGATCTCAAATGTGGATGGCCCGTTGGCGGCAGTCTTGGCGCAGGTTCCATCCGAATCGGTTGACGTGGTGGTGTTGAACGATGATCTGACACCCAAAGTCGTGCCTCAGCTCATTCAGTGGCTCAAAGGACGCGACCGCATTTCGGTCGCCATAGTCGTTGCTCGATCGGTCCACAAAGATGCTAGGACCGCTGTCGCTGCGACCGTCCCTGGGGTGTTGTTGCTGGGTGACGACGACCTGTCTTCGCTCGGCGACCAACGCGCAAGTGGACCGGAATCGGTTTCAGAGTTCTTCATCATGCCGGACTAAGTTTGAGGGTACTTGCCGCTCGGGGCAACCACGGGCCGCGATTGTGAGCTGAGAACGGTCGGCGAAAAATCTGTTCGAGCCGGGGTGTTTCCAGCGACCGTGAACGAGAACGCGCCGGACCCAAAGTCCGACGCGTTCTTGTCAGCGCGAAGTAATGATCTCGCGGCCCCGTCGTACCGCCCCGAGGACCTATGATGCGCGGATAATGAGGGCTGCGCGCGAGCGAACGTCAGCCGCTCCGGAGCGGTCCGCCCCCATGCTAGATTCCCGCGCCATGAAAGCCCTCGTCGCGCTGCTCCTCCTCCTCACCACCCCCGCCCTCGCGCAGGAAATCCCTGCTTCCGAGTACAAGACCCGACGGGAACAGGTGGCGCAGGCCATCGGGGCGAATGCGATGCTCGTCCTCACGTCGCCCGAGCCGGCACAGCGGAACGGGGATGTCACCTATCCGTTCCGGCAGGACGATCATCTGCTCTATCTCACCGGCATCACGCAGCCGAATACGTCGCTCGTGCTTATTCCCAGCGAGGAGCAGTACCGCGAAGTCCTCTTCGTCGATGAAGCGAATCCGGCGCGCGAGGTGTGGACGGGACGGCTCATGACGGTGGAGGAGGCGCGGGCCCGAAACGGCGTCGCGGAGGTGTCGGCCAGCGGGACGTTCCGCCCGTTCCTCGACGCGGCGCTCAGCGGCAGCCCGTTCGGCTCCTCGGAGATCTACCGCTACTTCCGCGGCGCGTCGATGCCGGCGTTTCGCGAAGTGGTACGGGGCGGACGGGCCGAGGTTTGGGTGCCGCTGCGACGCCGCGGGTCGAGCGAGAGCGATTCGCCGCGCGAGCTGCGATTCGTCAACGACCTGCAGCGGCGCTTCCCGGAGATCGCGGTGCGCAACGCCGACCCGCTGTTGGTCGCGATGCGCGAGGTGAAGAGCGCATCGGAGCTCGCGCTGATCCAGAAAGCGATAGACATCACCGCGGCCGCACACAAGGCGGCGATGAAGCGGATTCTCACGGCGACGAACGAAAAGCAGGTGCACGCGACGATCGAGCACGCGTTTCTCGAAGGCGGCGCGGACGGCTGGGGCTTCCCGTCGATCGTCGCCGCGGGCGTGAACGCGACGACGCTGCACTACGAGAGCAATGACGCGCCGATCGCGCGCGACGCGCTGCTCGTCGCGGATATCGGTGCCGAGGTGCGGGGATATACGGCGGATGTGACGCGGACTTTTCCCGCGGATGGCACGTTCTCCGACGCGCAACGCGAGATCTACCAGGCCGTGCTCACGGTGCAGAACGAAGTGCTGCCGCTGATGCGGCCCGGCACGCTCTGGCGCGACATCCACGCCAAAGCGCTCGACACGATCGGACGCGAGCTCGCGAAGCTCGGCCTCATCTCCGAGAACGTTCCCGCCCAGGCCAAGCTCTACTTCCTGCACGGCCTCGGGCATCCGCTCGGGCTGCAGGTGCACGTTGTCTTCGATCCCGACCGGAAGCTGGAAGCGGGGATGGTGATCACGAACGAGCCGGGCATCTATGTCCGTCCGGACGACGTCACGCGCAGTGAAGTGTTCGGGAAGCTCACGCCGGAACAGCAGGCGAAGATCCGCCGCGCGCTGGACCGCTATCGCGGCATCGGCGTGCGGATCGAGGACGACGTGCTCGTCACGGAGACCGGCCCGAAGCTGTTGAGCGGCACGGCCCCGCGCACGATCGAAGAGATCGAGCGGTGGATGGGCAGCGATATCTAGGAGTGCGGTGGCGCGGGCGGATGGTTGGGCGGGAGCCACCGCTTTGGTAGGGCATACCAGAGCGGTGGCTCCCACCGCCCAACACCCCGCGCCACCGCACTCCTAGATTTGCTTGGGGATCGTGGTCCTCATCGCGATGGTGCTGCCGCCGGTGATGGTCATCAGCGTGATCAGGTTCGTCCTCGAGGAGTGAGAATCTCCAAAGTGCCGACGGTCCTCCTGGCCGCGCTCGCGCTCACTTGTAGCAAGTTATAACCGTTCAGAAGTATAAATGTGCATAACCGGGTATAATCCCGCCGTGGATCCGATCAAAAACCCCTTCTCGCCAGGCGCCGGTGCTCCTCCGCCCGAGCTCGTCGGACGCGACAGTATCCTCGAACAGGCGCGCATTCTTCTGGGCCGCGTCCAGGCGGGACGCCCGGAGAAGAGCTTGCTCCTCACCGGCCTCCGCGGCGTCGGCAAGACGGTCTTGCTCAATGAGATCGAACGGATCGCCGAGGCCAGTGGATACCGCACCATCTCCGTCGAGGCGCACGAAGACAAGCCGCTGGGGCCGCTCCTGGCTCCGTACCTTCGCGCACTTCTCTTCGATCTCGACCGGATGGCGGGCACAGCGGACAAAGTGAAGCGGGGACTCGCCGTGCTGCGGAGCTTTCTGGGAGCGATCAAGGTCACCATGAACGACGTCACCATCGGCCTCGATATCGATCCCGAAAAGGGCTCGGCCGACAGCGGCGACCTGCAGATCGATCTCCCCAATCTTTTTGTGGCCATCGGCGAGGCCGCACACGATCGCGGGGTGGCAGTCGCTCTCCTCATCGACGAGATCCAGTATTTCGACCGGGAAGAGCTTGGTGCGCTGATCATGGCCATGCACCGGATGCAGCAACGCCAGCTCCCGATCGTGCTCCTCGGCGCTGGATTGCCCGTTCTTCCCGCTCTCGCCGGCGAGGCAAAGTCGTACGCGGAGAGACTGTTCAGCTTTCCGAACGTGGGCGCGCTCTCGGAAGCCGATGCGGCCAAGGCCCTTCAGGATCCCGCGCAGGCGGCGGGTGCTGTCTTCGAAGCGCCTGCCCTCACGGAAGTGTTTCGCATGACCAGGGGCTATCCCTACTTTCTCCAGGAATGGGGCTATCAGGCGTGGAACAAGGCACCCGCCAGCCCGATCACGCTCGCGATCATCGAGGAAGCCACGGCATCCGTGATTCCCCGGCTCGATCAGAACTTCTTCCGAGTCCGCTACGATCGTCTGACTCCGAGCGAGAAGAACTTTCTGCGGGCGATGGCCGAGTTGGGTCCGGGACCCCAGCGGACCGGCGACATCGCCGATACCATCGGCGTCAAAGTTACGAGTCTCGGTCCGGTCCGAGCGAAACTGATTCGGAAGGGGATGATCTTCAGCCCGGCTCATGGCGACATGGCATTCACGGTACCGCTCTTCGACGAGTTCATGATTCGCGCAATCCCGGAATTTCACTGAGTCACCAAATACACCTTCCGCGGCCGACGAGCGGAACGTCGGCGTCCTCGCCGGCTGAGCAGGGAGCGTCCTCGCTCCCGGCGCTCGGGACACCGGACGTCATCCGGAAAGGTCTCGCTCCGATTGGGCGGCGAGGACGCCGCCTGCTCAGCCGGCGAGGACGCCAGCGTTCCGGAGCGTCCCACGCCTCTCGTATCATCCCGGCCCATGACCCTCGACGCCCTCATTGCATGGCTCGACGCGGCGATGCTCCGTCTTCCGAAGAAGAAGCCGAGCGCGCGGGTCAAGCATGCCCGCCGGCTCTACGCGATCCTCGATGCCCGAGGGTGCGATTGGGCGTTTCGCGGGGACTGGCATGCCTTGGCGGTGAAGGTTGCCGAGCTCCTGAAAGTGCCCGCGCCCGAGAAGCCGGAGAAACCGTCGGCGGATGCGAAGGTGCGCGCGCGACAGATCGCACCCGCGCCGGAGAAGAAGGGTTCGTGGACGAAGCAGAAGCAGCGGCGCGAGCTGGTGAAGAAACCGAAGCGAGAGACCATCGAGGTCAATGCGCAGCTGCAGGCGGCGTTCGACGCGGTGGCGGCGAGCCGCCCGATCCTGTTCGTGACCGGCGGCGCGGGCACGGGGAAGTCGACGTTCATCCGCGAGCTGCGGGAGCGCTTCCCCGACAAGCAGTCCGTGGTCCTCGCACCCACGGGCGTGGCCGCGCTCAATGCCGGCGGACAGACGATCCACTCCTTCTGTCAGCTTCCCCTGCGGCCTTTCCTTCCCGGCGATGCGCGCGAGGCCGAGGAGCCGGAGCTCATCAAGGCGCTGGACGTGGTGATCATCGACGAGATCTCCATGGTGCGCGCGGACATCCTCGACGGCGTCGACGCCTTCCTCCGCCTCAACCGCAAATCGCAGCAGCCCTTCGGCGGCGTGCAGATGGTGCTGGTCGGCGATCTCTTCCAGCTTCCGCCCGTGGTCACTCCAGCGGATCGCGAGTCGATCACCACGCGCTACGCCACGCCTCAATTTTTCTCCGCGCACGCGCTGCGCGGCCTGAAGTTCTTTCCCGTCGAGCTGGAGATCGTCTATCGCCAGCGCGATGCGTCCTTCGCGGAGATGCTGGCGAAGATCCGCGATGGCGAAGGTGCGGGCGACGCCGTCCGGCAACTGAATGAGCACTGCGTGGGACGCGCGCTGACGGGCCAGCATCTCATCCTCGTCCCGACTCGGAAGGCCGCGGCGGCGGAGAACGACGCGCGCCTGGCCGAGCTCCCCGGACCGGAGCGCGTCTACACCGCGCGCCGCGAAGGCACCTTCGAGACCGCTCCTGAGGACCGGCTCCCCGCGCCGCCCCGGCTCGCACTGCGCAAAGGCGCACAGGTGATGTTCGTCTGCAACGACCCCGAACGCCGCTGGGTCAACGGGACACTGGGCATCGTCAAGGAGCTGCACGACCAGAACGTGCGCGTTCGTCTGGACGACGGCTCGTCTTTCGAGGTGGAGCGCATCGAATGGCAGGACGTGCGCTATGCCCTCAATGACGAGAAACGGATCGTCGAAGAGGTGGCCGGGACGTACGAGCAGTTCCCGCTCATGCCCGCGTGGGCCGTGACCATCCACAAAGCGCAAGGGCTGACGTTAGCGCGCGTCATGGTCGATCTCGATCGCGGTGCGTTCGCGGAGGGCCAGGTCTACGTCGCCCTCAGCCGCTGCCAGACGCTGGAGGGCCTTTCTCTTCGCCGCCCGGTCCGTCTCGCCGAAGTGCGATGCAGTGAGAGCGCTCGCGCGTTCTACGCGAAGATGCGGTGGCGATCGTAGAGGACCGAGGACGACCGGGGGGTCATACCGGGCCGGCACGGCCGGCAGCGCTGGTTCACGCGCAAACACGTGCGGCTGCCGAGAAACACGTTCAGCGGCTGAAGCCTCCGCAACCAGCGCTGCCGGTCGTACCGGCCCGGTTCAACCCGGAGACATAGTGGACACTAAGTTCTAGGGACATAGTTGACACTTTGATCGGCAACGTGCGCATGCAGGGGCATGGCGCTACGGACGAGGACGATCGTGGAACAGCGAGTGTCGGCGATGGAGCT